>NZ_JBEOSI010000012.1:0-262690 GCF_040302845.1 Streptomyces sp. NPDC096323 | reverse complement strand
GTGGCGCGGGGTGACCTGTCGCAGAAGATCGACGTGGACGCGCGCGGCGAGATCCTGGAGCTGAAGAACACCCTCAACACGATGGTCGACCAGCTGTCCGCCTTCGCGGAGCAGGTGACCCGGGTGGCGCGTGACGTGGGCACGGAGGGCCGCCTCGGCGGTCAGGCGCAGGTGCCCGGCGTGGCCGGTGTGTGGCGGGATCTGACCGATTCGGTGAACGGCATGGCCGGGAACCTCACCGCTCAGGTCCGTAACATCGCGCAGGTCGCCACGGCGGTGGCGCGGGGTGACCTGTCGCAGAAGATCGACGTGGACGCGCGCGGCGAGATCCTGGAGCTGAAGAACACCCTCAACACGATGGTCGACCAGCTCTCGAACTTCGCGGAGCAGGTGACCCGGGTCGCCCGCGAGGTGGGCACGGAAGGCATCCTCGGCGGTCAGGCCGAGGTGCAGGGCGTGTCCGGGACGTGGAAGGACCTCACCCAGTCCGTCAACGGCATGGCGAACAACCTGACCCTTCAGGTCCGCAACATCGCCGAGGTCACCACCGCGGTCGCGAAGGGCGACCTCTCCAAGAAGATCACCGTCGATGCCAAGGGCGAGATCCTCGAACTGGTCACGACCGTCAACACGATGGTCGACCAGCTGATGAACTTCGGTGACGAGGTGACGCGTGTCGCCCGCGAGGTGGGCACCGAGGGCATCCTCGGCGGCCAGGCGCGGGTCCGGGGTGCCACGGGCATCTGGAAGGACCTCAGCGAGAACGTCAACCTGATGGCCAACAACCTGACCAGTCAGGTGCGGAACATCTCCCGGGTCTCGTCCGCGGTGGCCAACGGCGACCTGACGAAGAAAGTCACCGTCGAGGCGCGCGGAGAGGTCGCCGAACTGGCCGACACCGTCAACACGATGGTGACGACCCTGTCGTCGTTCGCCGACGAGGTGACGCGCGTCGCCCGCGAGGTGGGCACGGAGGGCGAGCTGGGCGGCCAGGCGCGCGTCCCAGGGGTCTCCGGTACGTGGAAGGACCTCACCGAGTCCGTGAACTCGATGGCGTCCAATCTGACCGGTCAGGTGCGCCAGATCGCCACCGTCACCACCGCCATCGCCAAGGGCGATCTCACCAAGAAGATCGACATCGACGCCCGGGGCGAGATCCTGGAGCTGAAGAACACCATCAACACGATGGTCGATCAGCTGTCCTCGTTCGCCGACCAGGTGACCCGGGTGGCCCGCGAGGTGGGCACCGAGGGGCAGCTGGGCGGCCAGGCGCGGGTCCGGGACGTGGACGGTACGTGGCGCGACCTCACGGAGTCCGTGAACGAGATGGCCGGGAATCTGACCCGTCAGGTGCGCGCCATCGCGGCCGTGGCCACCGCGGTGACCCGGGGCGATCTCAATCTCAAGATCGATGTGGACGCGGCGGGCGAGATCCAGGCCCTGCAGGACAACATCAACACGATGATCGCCAACCTGCGCGACACCACGGCCACCAACAAGGAGCAGGACTGGCTCAAGGGCAACCTCGCCCGGATCTCCGGTCTGATGCAGGGGCGGCGCGATCTGGACGACGTGGCCTCGCTGATCATGAGCGAGCTGACCCCGGTCGTCTCCGCGCAGCACGGTGCCTTCTTCCTCGCGATGGCGACCGGGGACACCGACGCGCTGGGTGCGGAGGGTGACAAGGAGGGCGCGTACGAGCTCCGCATGCGCGGCAGTTACGGCTATTCGGCGGGCTCCATGCCGACGTCCTTCCGCCCCGGGGAGACGCTCATCGGCACGGCGGCCGAGGAGAAGCGGACGATTCAGGTGGACAACGTGCCACCGGGGTACCTGAAGATCTCCTCCGGTCTCGGTGAGGCGCCGCCCGCGCACGTGATCGTGCTGCCGGTGCTCTTCGAGGGAAAGGTGCTGGGCGTGATCGAACTGGCCTCGTTCCAGCCGTTCACCCATATCCAGCGGGACTTCCTCAACCAGCTGGCCGAGATGATCGCCACGAGCGTCAACACGATCAGCGTCAACACCACGACCGAGAAACTGCTGGAGCAGTCGCAGCAGCTCACCGAGCAACTGCGCGACAGGTCCCAGGAGTTGGAGAACCGACAGAAGGCCCTCCAGGCGTCCAACGCCGAACTGGAGGAGAAGGCCGAGCTGCTGGCCCAGCAGAACCGCGACATCGAGGTCAAGAACACCGAGATCGAGGAGGCGCGCCAGGTTCTGGAGGAACGCGCCGAACAGCTCGCCGTCTCCATGCGGTACAAGTCGGAGTTCCTGGCGAACATGTCCCACGAGCTGCGGACGCCGCTCAACTCGCTGCTCATTCTGGCCAAGCTCCTCGCGGACAACGCCGAGGGCAATCTGTCGCCGAAGCAGGTGGAATTCGCCGAGACGATCCACGGGGCCGGTTCCGATCTGCTTCAGCTGATCAACGACATCCTCGATCTGTCGAAGGTCGAGGCGGGCAAGATGGACGTCAGTCCGACCCGGATCGCGCTGGTGCAGCTGGTCGACTACGTGGAGGCGACGTTCCGGCCGCTCACCGCGGAAAAGGGGCTGGACTTCTCCGTACGGGTGTCGCCGGAACTTCCGGCCACGCTGCACACGGACGAACAGCGGCTGCTCCAGGTGCTGCGCAACCTGCTCTCCAACGCGGTGAAGTTCACCGACAGCGGCGCCGTCGAGCTGGTGATCCGGCACGCCGGTGCGGAGGTTCCGGACGCCATCCGTGAGCAGTTGCTGGAAGCCGGGTCCCTGCGGGACGCCGACGCCGATCTGATCGCCTTCTCGGTGACCGACACCGGAATCGGGATCGCCTCCAGCAAGATGCTGGTGATCTTCGAGGCGTTCAAGCAGGCGGACGGGACGACCAGCCGCAAGTACGGCGGCACCGGCCTCGGTCTCTCCATCAGCCGGGAGATCGCGCGGCTGCTGGGCGGGGAGATCCACGCGGCCAGCGAGCCGGGCCGCGGTTCGACGTTCACGCTGTACCTGCCGCTGCACCCGAGCGAACTCCCGCCGCAGGGTTACCCGCAGATCGGCCCGGGGCCCATCGAGGTGCACGGTGCGGCGGTCGAGAGCGGCCGGCTGCCCGAGGCGGGCCAGGGTTCCGGACAGGGCTTCCAGACGTTCGGGGAAGCTTCGGGGATGCCGGGGAACGGACCCGACCAGAGCGGTGCGGCAGGGCTGTTGAGGCGTCGGCGCAAGGCACTGGGCGGCGGGCAGCAGCCCGCGCCGCAGCCCGGGCCGGCCTCCTCGGCGGACCGGCCGTCGTCGCAGGAACCGTGGACGCTCGGCGGCCAGCAGGAGCCCGAGGCTCGCAGGACGTTCCGGTTCAGCGGCGAGAAGGTGCTGATCGTCGACGACGACATCCGCAACGTCTTCGCGCTCACCAGCGTGCTGGAACAGCACGGCCTGTCGGTGCTGTACGCGGAGAACGGGCGCGAGGGGATCGAAGTCCTGGAGCAGCACGACGAGGTGACGGTCGTCCTGATGGACATCATGATGCCGGAGATGGACGGCTACGCGACGACCTCGGCGATCCGCAGGATGCCGCAGTTCGCCGGTCTGCCGATCATCGCGCTGACGGCGAAGGCGATGAAGGGCGACCGGGAAAAGGCGATCGAGTCAGGAGCATCCGACTACGTCACCAAGCCGGTCGATCCCGACCATCTTCTGTCGGTTATGGAGGAGTGGATGCGCGCAGAGTGATCGGAGGGTGAGCCCTGATTGAGCGAATCGATCGCGATGTGTGAACTGGCTGTGTCGGAGGGAGTGTGGGAACGCGGATCCGGGGAACCTTCTGGTCCTTCGCCGCGTTTTCCCTGTGTGCACAGTGACATCGCGGTGACAGGGTGTGGTGACGGGCGGGGTGCGGCTACCATGACCGGCACAAGGACGGACGGCGTAAGGGTGCCGTCCCCTGGGGCGGCGCCCGGTGCGATTCCGGGGCGAGGAGGACGGGCCATGGTGCAGAAGGCCAAGATCCTCCTGGTCGATGACCGGCCGGAGAATCTGCTGGCGCTGGAGGCCATCCTCTCTGCGCTCGATCAGACACTGGTCCGGGCATCGTCAGGGGAGGAAGCGCTCAAAGCGCTGCTCACGGACGACTTCGCGGTGATTCTGCTGGACGTCCAGATGCCGGGCATGGACGGTTTCGAGACCGCGGCGCACATCAAGCGGCGGGAGCGGACCCGGGACATCCCGATCATCTTCCTCACCGCGATCAACCACGGCCCGCACCACACCTTCCGGGGCTATGCGGCCGGCGCGGTGGACTACATCTCGAAGCCGTTCGACCCCTGGGTGCTGCGCGCCAAGGTCTCGGTCTTCGTCGAGCTGTACATGAAGAACTGCCAGCTGCGCGAGCAGGCCGCGCTGCTGCGCCTCCAGCTGGAGGGCGGCGGGCACGTGGGCGCGAACCACGAGAAGGAACCCGCCGGACTGCTCGCCGAGCTCTCCGCACGGCTCGCGGCGGTCGAGGAGCAGGCCGAGGCCCTCTCCAAGCAGCTCGACGACGAGTCGGCGGACGCCGGAGCCGTGGCCACCGCCGCTCACCTCGAACGAAAGCTGACCGGGCTGCGCCGGGCGCTGGACGCGCTGGAGCCCGGCACAGGTGGCGGACCCGCCGCCCTCTCCTCGTAACGCTGCTGCCGGTCGTACGGCGCCTGCCCGCCGGGCCCCTTCGGGCCGGTGAGGCGTCAACTGTGCGGAGGGTGGAAGCGTTCGGCGGCTGAGGCACGGTCGGGGCTTTCCCGGCCGGTCGGCGTTCCGCCTCCGGGGGCCGGTGAGGGCGCGTCAGTTTGCGGCCGCTGTACGGCGACACGGTCGGGTGAACCGGCACGCGCACGTGTTCACTGCCGCAGACACCGGTAACCTCGGCCCCATGGCCTCACGTACGTCCGGCAAGGGTTCCCAGGGCACGGCGGGCACCGCGAAGCGCGCCGGCCGTCCCTCGGGCCCGGCGAAGAAAGCCGCGCCCGCCAAGAAGACCGCCGCGAAGAAGACAGCGCCCGCCAAGAAGGCACCCGCGAAGAAGGCGGTGGCCAAGAAGGCCGCCCCGCCGAAACCGGCGCCCTCGCCCACCGGCGGGGTGTACCGCCTGGTGCGGGCCGTCTGGCTCGGAGCCGCCCACGCCGTCGGCGCGCTGTTCCGCGGCATAGGGCGCGGCGCCAAGGGCCTCGACCCCGCTCACCGCAAGGACGGCGTGGCGCTGCTGCTGCTCGGGCTCGCGCTGATCGTCGCCGCCGGCACCTGGTCGAATCTGCGCGGACCGGTCGGCGACCTCGTCGAGATGCTCGTCACCGGAGCCTTCGGCCGGCTCGACCTTCTCGTACCGATACTGCTGGGCTGCGTCGCCGTACGACTGATCCTGTATCCCGAGAAGCCCGAGGCCAACGGCCGGATCGTCATCGGGCTCTCCGCGCTGGTCATCGGGGTGCTCGGGCAGGTCCACATCGCGTGCGGATCACCAGGACGCGAGGACGGCACCGAGGCCATGCAGGACGCGGGCGGCCTCATCGGCTGGGCCGCCTCCAAGCCGCTGATCTTCACCATGGGCGAGGTGCTCGCCGTACCGCTGCTCCTGCTCCTGACCGTCTTCGGGCTGCTGGTCGTGACGGCGACGCCGGTGAACGCGATTCCGCAGCGACTGCGGCTGCTCGGCTCCAAGCTCGGCATCATCGAGCCGGTCCACGATCCGGAGGCGCTCGACGAGGACGACGACGAGCGGTACGACGAGCAGTGGCGTGAGTCGCTGCCCGCCCGCTCCCGCCGCTCCTCCGCCCGCCGCGCCGAGGCCTCGGAGGAGTACGACCCCGACCGGGCGGAGACCGACGCGCTCTCCCGGCGCCGCAGGCCCCGCAGGCCCTCCGTGCAGCCGGCGATGAACCGGACCATGGACGCCGTCGACGTCGCGGCCGCGGCGGCCGCCGCGCTCGACGGGGCCGTGCTCAACGGCATGCCGCCCTCGCCGGTCGTCGCCGACCTCACCCAGGGCGTCTCGGCGGACCGCGAGCGCGCGGGCACCCCGGTGCCCGGCGCCAGGGAGGCGGAGCCGGCGCGGAGGCCGGGGGAGAGGGCCCCGGCGCCCTCCGGAGGCGTACCGGACCTGACCAGGCAGGTCCCGGACCGGTCGCAGTCGCAGCCCCTTCCGCCGCGCGCCGAGCAGCTCCAGCTCTCCGGCGACATCACCTACTCGCTGCCCTCGCTCGACCTGCTGGAGCGCGGCGGCCCCGGCAAGACCCGCAGCGCCGCCAACGACGCCATCGTCGCGTCCCTGACCAACGTCTTCACCGAGTTCAAGGTCGACGCGGCCGTCACCGGCTTCACCCGCGGCCCCACGGTGACGCGGTACGAGGTGGAGCTCGGGCCGGCCGTGAAGGTGGAGCGGATCACGGCGCTCGCCAAGAACATCGCGTACGCCGTCGCCAGCCCCGACGTCCGGATCATCTCCCCGATCCCGGGGAAGTCCGCCGTCGGCATCGAGATCCCCAACTCCGACCGCGAAATGGTCAACCTCGGCGACGTGCTGCGCCTCGCGGACGCGGCGGAGGACGAGCACCCGATGCTGGTCGCGCTCGGCAAGAACGTCGAGGGCGGCTACGAGATGGCCAATCTCGCGAAGATGCCGCACGTCCTGGTGGCCGGAGCCACCGGTTCCGGTAAGTCCTCCTGCATCAACTGCCTGATCACCTCGGTGATGGTGCGGGCGACGCCGGAGGACGTACGCATGGTGCTCGTCGACCCCAAGCGCGTAGAGCTGACCGCGTACGAGGGCATCCCGCACCTGATCACGCCGATCATCACCAACCCCAAGAAGGCCGCCGAAGCGCTCCAGTGGGTCGTACGCGAGATGGACCTGCGCTACGACGACCTCGCCGCGTTCGGCTACCGGCACATCGACGACTTCAACCACGCCGTGCGCACCGGGAAGCTCAAGACGCCGGAGGGCAGCGAGCGGGAGCTGTCGCCGTACCCGTACCTGCTGGTGATCGTCGACGAGCTCGCCGACCTCATGATGGTGGCCCCCCGGGACGTCGAGGACTCGATCGTCCGCATCACCCAGCTGGCCCGCGCAGCCGGTATCCATCTGGTGCTCGCCACCCAGCGCCCCTCGGTGGACGTCGTCACCGGTCTGATCAAGGCGAACGTGCCCTCCCGGCTCGCCTTCGCCACCTCGTCGCTGGCCGACAGCCGCGTCATCCTCGACCAGCCCGGAGCCGAGAAACTCATCGGAAAGGGTGACGGGCTGTTCCTGCCGATGGGGGCGAACAAGCCGACCCGTATGCAGGGCGCCTTCGTCACCGAGGACGAGGTCGCTGCGGTCGTCCAGCACTGCAAGGACCAGATGGCGCCCGTCTTCCGTGACGACGTGGTGGTCGGGACGAAGCAGAAGAAGGAGATCGACGAGGACATCGGCGACGACCTGGACCTGCTCTGCCAGGCCGCTGAACTGGTCGTCTCCACCCAGTTCGGGTCCACCTCGATGCTCCAGCGCAAGCTGCGCGTGGGGTTCGCGAAGGCCGGCCGGCTGATGGATCTGATGGAGTCGCGGAACATCGTCGGCCCCAGCGAGGGCTCCAAGGCCCGCGACGTCATGGTGAAACCGGACGAACTAGACGGCGTGCTGGCAGTGATCCGCGGAGAAACCGGTTCGTGAGGATTTCGCGGGCAACCGTTTCGCCGGGTCGTACGTCAAGTTGAGGGGAGGGACGGCAGGATGTTCCTTCCCGGGGCCGTCCGGCGAATCCGACTCTGTTCGAATCTGATGGCGTACAAAGTCCTCCCTCCCGGTTGCCCCACCCTTTCGTACCCCCCCTAGACTGAACACCCAGCAGGTGGCTCACGCTCGAAAGGCGCCCCCGTGTCCATCGGCAACTCCCCCGAAGACGACCGGCCTTCGATCGGTCGAGTGCTGCAGCAGGCTCGTATCGCCGCAGGTCTCACGGTCGAAGAGGTCAGCACGTCCACCCGGGTGCGCATCCCCATCGTGCACGCGATCGAGGAGGACGACTTCTCCCGCTGCGGCGGCGACGTGTACGCCCGCGGCCATATCCGAACGCTCGCACGTGCCGTAGGCACCGATCCGGAACCGCTGGTCTCGCAGTACGACGCCGACCACGGCGGCCGTCCCTCACCGACGGGGGCGGCACCGCTGTTCGAAGCCGAGCGGATCCGTTCCGAACCCCGGCGGCCCAACTGGACCGCGGCCATGGTCGCGGCCATCGTGGCCGTCGTCGGTTTCGTCGGCTTCACCTTCTTCAAGGGCGGTGACGAGCCGTCCACGGCCGGCCAGGTCGCCGAAGGCCCGACCTCCGACAAGATCACCCCCAAGCCCGCCTCCAGCAAGCCCGTCGACCCGAAGCCGGCCCCCTCGGACAGTGCCATCGCGGCGGCGCCCCAGGACAAGGTGACGGTCAAGCTCAGCGCGAGCCAGGGCAAGAGCTGGATCTCCGCCAAGGACCACAACGGCCGGTCCCTCTTCGACGGAACCCTCCAGCAGGGCGAGACGAAGACGTTCCAGGACAAGGAGCGCGTCGACCTCGTTCTCGGGAACGCCGGATCGATCGAACTCTTCGTCAATGGCAAGAAGGTCGAGGACCAGTTCCAGCCCGGACAGGTCGAGCGGCTCTCCTACACCAAGGGCGACCCCGAGGTCGGCTGACCTCGGGACCTTGCAGTTCGGTAGTTCGACAGTCCCCCAGTTCGACAGTCCCCCAGTTCGACAGTCCCGCAGTTCACAGGGCGGAGAGCGCCCGGCCACCGTGCCGGGCGCTCTCCGCCTTTGTCGCACCCAGCGCTTCGTCGATCCCCGCCTTGGTCACTCTCTGTAAGCGGCGAACCCTGCACGGCAGGGCCAGTGCCGGGACAAAGTAGTCTTGAGCCCATGCCCGAACGCCGTACCGTCGCCCTTGTCACTCTTGGCTGCGCCCGTAACGAGGTGGACTCGGAGGAGCTCGCAGGCCGCTTGGCAGCGGACGGCTGGGAGCTCGTCGAGGACGCCTCCGATGCCGATGTCGCCGTGGTCAACACCTGTGGATTCGTCGAGGCCGCCAAGAAGGACTCCGTCGATGCCCTGCTCGAAGCCAATGATCTGAAGGACCACGGCCGGACCCAGGCCGTCGTCGCCGTCGGCTGCATGGCCGAGCGCTACGGCAAGGACCTCGCCGAGGCCCTGCCGGAGGCCGACGGAGTCCTCGGATTCGACGACTACGCAGACATCTCCGACCGCCTCCAGACCATCCTCAACGGCGGCATCCACGCCTCCCACACCCCGCGCGACCGCCGCAAGCTGCTGCCCATCAGCCCCGCCGATCGCCAGGACGCCTCCGTGGCCCTGCCCGGCCACGCCCAGGAGGCCGCACCGGCCCCCGCCGATCTGCCGGAAGGCGTCGCGCCGGTCTCCGGTCCCCGCGCGCCCCTGCGCCGCCGGCTGGGCACCAGCCCCGTCGCCTCCGTCAAGCTCGCCTCGGGCTGCGACCGCCGCTGCTCCTTCTGCGCCATCCCGTCCTTCCGCGGCTCCTTCATCTCGCGGCGGCCCTCGGACGTCCTGGGCGAGACGCGCTGGCTGGCCGAGCAGGGCGTGAAGGAGGTCATGCTGGTCTCCGAGAACAACACCTCGTACGGCAAGGACCTCGGTGACATCCGCCTCCTGGAGACACTGCTTCCGGAGCTCGCGGACGTCGAGGGGATCGAACGCATCCGGGTCAGCTACCTGCAGCCCGCCGAGATGCGGCCCGGGCTGATCGACGTACTGACCTCCACGCCGAAGGTCGCGCCCTACTTCGACCTGTCCTTCCAGCACTCGGCCCCCGGCGTGCTGCGCGCGATGCGGCGCTTCGGTGACACCGACAGCTTCCTGGAACTCCTGCACACCATCCGGAGCAAGGCGCCGCAGGCCGGTGCGCGCTCCAACTTCATCGTGGGCTTCCCCGGCGAGACCGAGGCGGACCTGGCGGAGCTGGAACGGTTCCTCACCGGCGCGCGCCTCGACGCCATCGGCGTCTTCGGCTACTCCGACGAGGACGGCACCGAGGCGGTCGGCTACGAGAACAAGCTGGACGCCGACACGATCGCCGAGCGGCTGGCGCACATCTCGCAGCTGGCCGAGGAGCTGACCTCGCAGCGCGCCGAGGAGCGGATCGGCGAGTCTCTCCAGGTGCTGGTCGAGTCCGTCGAGCCCACCGAGGACGAGTCGCGTGCCGTGGGCAGAGCCGCCCACCAGGCGCCCGAAACGGACGGGCAGGTGCTCTTCACCGCACGCGAAGGACTCGTCCCGGGCCGTATGGTCGAGGCGAAGGTAGTGGGCACCGAAGGCGTGGACCTGGTGGCGGAGAGCTGTGAACTTGCGGAGGTAGCCAGATGACCGGAGTCCCGGCATCCGCGGCGGGTGGTTCCGGCGCGACGCCGGCCCGCGGCGGAAAACTGGGTGCTGCGGCCGTCAATCAGGCCAGCCTGTGGAACATCGCCAATCTCCTCACCATGGCTCGGCTGGTCCTGGTCCCCGGGTTCGTCGTGCTGCTGCTCCACGACGGCGGTTACGACCCGGCCTGGCGTTCCATCGCCTGGGCCGCGTTCGCCATCGCGATGATCACCGATGTGTTCGACGGGCATCTGGCCCGCAAGTACAACCTGGTCACCGACTTCGGGAAGATCGCCGACCCGATCGCCGACAAGGCGATCATGGGCGCTGCCCTGATCTGCCTGTCGTATCTCGGGGACCTGCCCTGGTGGGTCACGGGTGTGATCCTCTTCCGGGAACTCGGCATCACGCTGATGCGGTTCTGGGTGATCCGGCACGGGGTGATTCCCGCCAGCCGCGGCGGGAAGATGAAGACGCTGGCCCAGGGGACCGCGGTCGGAATGTACGTCCTGGCGCTGACCGGACCGCTGGCCACGCTGCGCTTCTGGGTGATGGCGGTCGCCGTCGTCCTGACGGTCGTCACCGGCCTGGACTATGTGCGGCAGGCCGTCGTGCTGCGGCGCCAGGGGCTGGCGGCGCAGAAGGCGTCCGAGGCCGCTGAGGCGTCCGAGGGGGCCAGGGGGCCGGAGCGGGTGTCCGGGAACCGCGGGGGCGCGGAGGCCGAGCGGTGACAGCCGCGACCCGGGTGCTGCGGCTGCTCGTCGGGCGGGGGGAGACCCTCGCCGTCGCCGAGTCGCTGACCGGCGGCCTGGTCGCGGCCGAGCTGACGTCCGTACCCGGTGCCTCGCAGGCTTTCCGAGGGTCCGTGACGGCTTACGCGACCCCCCTCAAGAGTGAAGTCCTGGGCGTGGACGCGGCGCTTCTGGCGGCGCGGGGGGCAGTGGACGGCGAAGTCGCGCGCCAGATGGCGGCAGGCGTGCGCCGGGCGCTCGGCGCAGACTGGGGAGTGGCGACCACCGGCGTCGCCGGCCCTGAACCCCAGGACGGCCAGCCGGTCGGAACGGTCTTCGTCGCAGTCTGCGGGCCCTGTGGCGCCGGGAATGTGACCGCGTTGCGGTTGAACGGCGGACGGGCGGACATCCGTAGAGAGAGCGTACGGAGCGTGCTCGAACTGCTCTCCGGCGAACTCGGCGGGTACGCGAGCGCACAGGATACGGAACAGAACGGGGGGAATTGATGTTTGCAGCCCTGAGTGAACACGACATCGCTCCCCGCACGGCCGCAGCGCTAGGCGGTACGGTGGGGCGTGAAGGATGCGGCTACGCGGTCCGAGGAGGGAGCCACCGATGATTCTGCTCCGTCGCCTGCTTGGTGACGTGCTGCGTCGGCAGCGCCAGCGCCAAGGCCGTACTCTGCGCGAAGTCTCCTCGTCCGCCCGAGTTTCGCTCGGCTATCTCTCCGAGGTGGAGCGGGGGCAGAAGGAGGCATCCTCCGAACTGCTCTCCGCCATTTGCGACGCGCTTGATGTACGGATGTCCGAGCTCATGCGTGAAGTGAGCGATGAGCTGTCCCTGGCCGAACTGGCCGAGTCGGCAGCAGCCAGCGATCCGGTCCCTGTACCGGTGCGCCCCATGCTCAATTCCGTCTCCGTTTCCTCGGTGGCGGGTGTGCCGACGGGGCGGGTGACCATCAAGGCGCCTGCGGAAGCGGTGGATGTCGTCGCCGCCTGACCCGCTCGGTTCGGTGTGAAAGCCGGAGCCCCGGTCCTCCCCCTCAGGGGGGCGGACCGGGGCTTCTGTGCGTCCGCGGGCTGTGCGGCGGGCGCTTCACCGGATGGTCCACCGGCTTTGATTCCGGTGCGGGCGAGGGCTGGGTGCGGGGTGTTGGCGTGCTCTCAGCGGGCAGGCGCATGGACGAGACCGGGGAACGATCTCTTCGAGGACTTTCCCCAGATGACCGTTTTGCTTCGTTTGTGCCATCGTGGTTGGTGCTGAACGGAACGGATACCAGATCGGAGATGTGATGTCTGTCGTGAAGAGCCCGCTGTCCGAGGCTGACCTCAAGTCCGTGGGTGGTGCGCTCCAGGGCGCCCTGGTGGACCTCGTCGACCTCTCCCTGGTGGCCAAGCAGGTCCACTGGAACGTGGTGGGGCCTCGCTTCAGGTCCGTGCATCTTCAGCTCGACGAGGTCGTCGACACCGCCCGCCAGCACTCCGACACGGTGGCCGAGCGGGCCTCCGCGCTGGGCGTCAACCCGGACGGCCGGTCGGGGACGATCGCGAGGACCACGGCCATCGACTCCGTGCCCGAGGGCTGGGTGAAGGACGTCGACGCCGTACGGACCCTGGTCGACGCCCTGGGGATCGTGATCGGCCGGATGCGCGAGCGGATCGAGGTGACGGGCGACCCCGACCCCGTCAGCCAGGACATCCTCATCACGCTGACCGCCGACCTCGAAAAGCACGCGTGGATGTTCCAGGCGGAGAGTGCCTGAGCGGGTTCTCCCACCCACCCGGCAGGTCCCCCACCTGGCCGGGTCCCATTCCCCGGCCGTCCCGGAACCGGGCAGAGGCCGGACCGCACGACGCGAGGAGTTGTGATGGCTGACGAAAGCGCGAAGGACAAGGTCGCAGGCAAGGCGAAGGAAGCCATGGGCAAGATGACCGGCAACCGGCGCATGGAATCCGAGGGCAAGGCGGACCAGGCGAAGGGCAAGGCCAAGGGTGCCGTGGAGCGTGCCGAGGGTGCCAAGGACTCCCTCACCCGCGACGACAAGGACTGAACGCAGTCGGCGGAGCCCCCATCGGAAGCGGTGGGGGCTCCGCCCTGGACGTGGCGGGATCCCTCTCACGGCGTGCGACTGCGTCGTAAGCGCCGGTAATGCGCCGGTGCGCTGTCCCGCCGGATGAGCGGGCAGGACTAGCGTCTTCCGTTCCGATCGGGAGGGGCACCGCACACTCCCGGCATGTTCCGAACGACAGCCCCCGGGTTCGGCCGAAGGAGGCAGCCATGGTGCGGCGATGGGTGCCGGCGCTCGTGCTCGGCGGTGTGTGGTGGTGGGCGGTGCTGCGGCTGGTGCTGGAGCCGGCGCACGCGGGGCCGGTCGAGGGGGCGGTGGCGGCGGGTGGATGGGGGCTCAGCCTCCTGCCCGTCCATGTGGCCGAGACCGCCCGGCCGACGGGGATATTCGACGCGGGGACGGGTCTGCTCCGGCGGTGCGTCGGGGGTGTGCGTGAGGCGGGGCGGACGTGGTGGTCACTGATATCCGGATCGCCGATGTCGGGCCCGTCGATGCCCGGCTCATCCATACCCGGCTCGTCGATATCCGGGCCGTGGTGGTCCTGGCGGATGTCATCCCGGGGTTCGGGCGTCCGGTCGTGGTCCGACGGCAGTTTCGGCAGATTCGGCAGGGCGTGGCGGGCTACCAGGGCATGGCGACGCCGCCGTTCGGACGGAGGATCTGGCCGGTCATGAAGGCGGACGCGTCCGACGCCAGATGCAGCACGGTGTGGGCCACGTCATCGGGCTCACCGACCCTGCCCAGGGGAGTGATGCGTGCCATCGTGGCCTCCGCCCGGTGCTGCTGCTCCGCGTCGTGGCGGGCGGTCATGGGGGTGCGGATCCAGCCCGGGGCGACCGCGTTGACCCGGATGCCGTGTGGCCCCAGCTCGGTCGCCAGCGTCTTGGTCAGCTGAACCACGGCGGCCTTCGCCGCGCTGTAGCAGAGCAGGCCGGGGCCCGCGGAGTCGACCGCGCCCGAGGCCATCGTCACCAGCGAGCCCGGAGCGCTGCGCGCGACCATGGTGCGGGCCACTTCCTGGCAGGCGTACAGAACTCCCTTGAAGTTGACCGAGAGCACACGGTCCAGGTCTTCGTCCGTCGTCTGCAGGACGCTGCTCGTATGCATGATCCCGGCGACGGCGGCCAGGATGTCCAGATCGCCGGCGGCTGAGACCGCGGCCCGGACCTGATTGCGGTCGGTGACATCGAGCGGATGGGTGTGGGCTTCGCCACCCGCCGCGGCAATCAGACCGAGGGTCCCCAGGAGGCCCTTTTCGTCGAGATCGGCGCAGTGGACGGTGGCGCCCGCCTCCGCCAGCAGGACGGCGCAGGCGCGGCCGATGCCGCCGGCGGCGCCGGTGACGAACGCGGTGCGTCCGGTGAGGTCGTACGCGGCGACAGGCATGACCGGACGGTACGACCGCACCTGACGGGTCGTCAACTAGGGCGCTCCCTCGGCTTTTCCGCTACGGGGTGGGTCCGGTTTGACAGTGCGGGCACCAGTAGGTGGGGCGGGTGTCCTGGTCCGCCACGCGGATCGGTGTCCCGCAGCGCAGGCAGGGGCGGTGGTTCCGGCCGTAGACCCAGAGGTTCTCGCTCGGGCGGCGGGCGCGGAGTGCCGGAGCGCCGGGGGTTCGGGGGCGGGCGCCGATGGTGGTGGTGCGGATCGGACGGTCGCGGTTGGCTTCCAGCAGCTGCTTGGCCGTGGTGACCAGGAGAACAGCCGTGGGTTCGGGCAGTCCGCCGACGGGGAGCCAGGGGGTGGCCCGGGCCAGAAAGCAGAGCTCGCACTTGTAGACGTTGCCGATGCCGGCGAGGTTGCGCTGGTCGAGGAGCGCCTCGCCGAGCGGGCGGGCGGGGTCGGCCAGGAGGTGGTGCAGCGCGGTGTCGGCGTTCCAGTCCGGGCCCAGCAGGTCCGGGCCGAGGTGGCCGACCGCCTGCTCCTCGTCCCTCGTACGCAGGAGTTCCAGCACGGGGAGGCGGTAGCCGACCGCGGTGTGCGCGGTGTTCGCCAGGACGGCGCGGATCTGGTGGGCCGGGCCGCCCCGCCAGCGTTCGCCGGGGGCGTAGACGCGCCAGGCGCCGTCCATCCGCAGATGGCTGTGAAGGGTGAGACCGCCCTCGATACGGGTCAGCAGATGCTTTCCGCGCGCGGTGACGTCGAGAACGGTCCGGCCGGTGAGATCGGCGGTGGCGAACCGTGGGACGCGCAGATCGGACCGGGTGAGGACGTGACCGGCCAGCGCGCTGTGCAGACGCTTCGCGGTCTGCAGGACGGTATCTCCTTCGGGCATACGTCCATGATGCGGCGGGATGGCGGGACGGCGGGTGCGGACCTCGTGGCCGGTGGGAACGGGGGATGGCGGGTGCGGAGCTTGTGGCCGGTGGGAACGGGGGATGGCGGGTGCGGAGCTTGTGGCGGTGGGAACGGCGGGATGGCCGGTGCGGGCGTGGGGCTTGTGGAGGGTGGGAACGGGGGTGCGGGGTGGCCCGTGGGCTCACGCCCGCAGGCGCAGGCCCCTCGGGGTGGCGAGGAAGCCGGCCGACTCCAGGGCGCGGCCGAGGGGAGAGGTCAGGGACAAGGCCCCGTTGGTGCGCTCGACCGTGACCGTGCCGAGGGCTCCGGCGCGGGCGGCGGCGGCCAGGGCTGCCGCGGCTGCGTGCAGTGCGGGGTTGTCGGGATCGGTCGGCCAGGCCAGCAGCGTCTTGCCGCCGCGCTCCATGTACAGCGTCAGCTCGCCGTCGACCAGAACCACGAGGGAACCCGCCTTGCGTCCGGGTTTGTGACCGGCCCCGGCCGGCGGCTCTGGCCACGGCAGCGCCGCTCCGTAGGCGTTCGCGGGATCAGCTGCGGCGAGGACCAGCGCCCGGGGATCCGCGCCCGGTTCCCTCCGGTCGAGGGCGGTCGACGCCGCGCGGACCCGGTCGACCGCTCCGTCCATGGCGAACTGCGCCGCCCCCAGGCCCTCCACGACATAACCGCGGCGCGCCTGCCCGTTGTCCTCGAAGGCCGACAGCACGCGGTACGCGGCGGAGAAGCCGCCCTCGACACCCTCGGCCTGGACCGCGCCGCGCGTCACCACGCCGTGCCGGTCCAGGAGGGTGCGGGCCAGGGCGTGGGCCCGGTGCGTGGGCTCGGGTTCGGCGGGCGGCAGCAGGGACCAGCGGCCGGAGACCGTGGGCGGACCGGTGCGCGAGGCCGGGCGGGCCGAAGCAGTCAGTGAGCCGTACCGGCCGCGCGGAACGCTGCGTTTGGCGCGGTGTGCGGTCGATCCGGCCGTGCGTCCGGAGCCGAGGAGCGCACGCAGAGGGGCGAGGGTGTCGTTGGTGAGCCGGCCCGACCAGGCGAGGTCCCAGAGGGCGTCCGCGAGTTGGGGATCGGTGGCGTCCGGGTGGGTGGTGGCGCGGACCTGATCGGCGATCTGACGGAAGAAGAGACCGTAACCACCGCTGAGCGTGCCCAGTACGGACTCGTGCAGCGCGCTGAGCTCGAGCGGACGGGGAGGAGGCAGGAGCAGCGGTGCGCTGTCGGCCGGATAGAGGCAGAGCCAGCCGTCCTTGCCGGGCAGGGCGCCCGCACCGGCCCAGACGACCTCGCCCGTGGTGGTGAGTTCGTCCAGGAGCGCGGGGGAGTAGCCGCTGACACGGCTGGGGAGGATGAGCTTCTCCAGCGCGGAGGCGGGGACGGGCGCCCCCTGCAACTGCTCGACGGCGCGCGCCAGTCCGTCGATCCCGCGCAGGCTGTGGTCGCCGAGATGCTGCCACTGGGGGAGGAACCCCGCCAGCGCGGCGGGGGGCACGGGCTCCAGCTCATGGCGGAGCGCGGCGAGAGAGCGGCGCCGCAGTCGCCGCAGCACGGTGGCGTCGCACCACTCCTGGCCGATGCCGGCGGGATGGAATTCGCCCTGGACGATCCGGCCTGAGGCCGCGAGCCGTTGCAGCGCACCGTCGGTGACGGCGGTGCCGAGGCCGAAGCGGGCGGCCGCCGCGGTCGAGGTGAACGGGCCGTGCGTACGGGCGTAGCGGGCGAGGAGGTCGCCCAGCGGATCCTTGACCGGTTCGGTGAACGCCTCGGGGACGCCCACCGGGAGCGCCGTGCCCAGGGCATCGCGCAGCCGGCCCGCGTCCTCGACGGCCGCCCAGTGATCGCTGCCGCCGATCCGGACCCGGATGGCACGGCGGGCCGTCGCCAGCTCCTGCGCCCATGGGGGTTCGGCGCCGCGTTCGGCCAGCTCCGCGTCGGTGAGCGGGCCGAGGACCCGCAGCAGATCAGCGACCCCTTCGACGTCCTTGATCCGGCGGTCCTCGGTCAGCCACTGGAGCTCCTGCTCCAGCTCGGTCAGGACCTCGGCGTCGAGCAGCTCGCGCAGCTCGGCGCGGCCCAGCAGTTCGGCCAGGAGGTGGGAGTCGAGGGAGAGCGCGGCGGCCCGTCGCTCGGCCAGGGGCGAGTCGCCCTCGTACAGGAACTGTGCGACGTATCCGAACAGGAGCGAGCGGGCGAACGGGGACGGCTCCTGGGTCGTCACCTCGACCAGACGGATCCGGCGGGCTTCGAGGTCGCCCATCACCTCGGTCAGCCCGGGGACGTCGAAGACGTCCTGGAGGCATTCGCGGACCGCTTCGAGAACGATGGGGAAGGAGCCGAACTCGGAGGCGACCTGAAGGAGCTGGGAGGCCCGCTGACGCTGCTGCCACAGGGGGGTTCGCTTGCCCGGGCTGCGGCGCGGCAGCAGCAGTGCGCGGGCCGCGCACTCGCGGAACCGTGAGGCGAACAGGGCGGAGCCACCCACCTGGTCCGTGACGATCTGCGCGATCTCGCCCTGGTCGAAGGCCACATCGGCGGCGCCGACCGGGGGCTGGTCGCTGTCGAGGGCGGCGTTGGCAGGCGGAAGCGGCGCCGCGCCGGCGTCCTGGGCCGTGTCCTGCGCCGGATCGAAATCGAAGAGGTCCAGGCCCATCATGTCGGCGTCCGGGAGCCGCAGCACGATGCCGTCGTCGGCATGCATGACCTGGGCGTCCATCCCGTACCGCTCGGCGAGGCGGGCACTGAGGGCGAGCGCCCACGGGGCGTGCACCTGGGCTCCGAACGGGGAGTGCACGACGACGCGCCAGTCACCCAGCTCGTCGCGGAAACGCTCGACGAGAATGGTCCGGTCGTCCGGCACATGACCGCAGGCCCGGCGCTGCTCGTCGATGTAGGACAGCACGTTGTCCACGGCCCAGGTGTCCAGCCCCGCGGCCAGCAGCCGTAGCCGGGCGTCCTGCGGGGACAGCCCGCCGAGCTCGCGCAGGAAGGCCCCCAGCGCACGTCCCAGCTCCAGCGGACGGCCCAACTGGTCGCCCTTCCAGAACGGCAGCCGTCCGGGGACGCCCGGCGCCGGTGAGACCAGGACCCGGTCGCGGGTGATGTCCTCGATCCGCCAGGACGTGGTGCCCAGGGTGAAGACGTCGCCGACCCGGGACTCGTACACCATCTCCTCGTCCAGCTCACCGACCCGGCCGCCGCCCTTCTTGGGGTCGGCGCCCGCCAGGAAGACCCCGAAGAGCCCACGGTCGGGGATGGTGCCGCCGGAGGTGACGGCGAGCCGCTGGGCGCCGGGCCGGCCCGTGACCGTACCGGCGATGCGGTCCCAGACGACACGGGGGCGCAGCTCGGCGAAGGCGTCGGACGGATAGCGGCCGGCGAGCATGTCGAGCACGGCGGTGAACGCCGATTCGGGGAGCGAGGCGAAGGGCGCGGCCCGGCGGGTCACCGCCAGCAGGTCGTCCACCTGCCAGCTGTCCAGGGCGACCATCGCGACCAGCTGCTGGGCCAGCACGTCCAGCGGATTGGACGGGACCCGCAGGGCCTCGATGGACCCCGTGCGCATCCGCTCGGTGACCACGGCCGCCTGCACCAGATCGCCCCGGTACTTCGGGAAGACGACCCCGGTGGAGACCGCGCCCACCTGGTGTCCGGCGCGGCCGACCCGCTGCAGTCCGGAGGCCACTGACGGCGGTGACTCCACCTGGATCACCAGGTCGACCGCGCCCATGTCGATACCGAGCTCCAGGCTGGAGGTGGCGACCACCGCGGGCAGCCGGCCCGCCTTGAGGTCCTCCTCCACCTGGGCGCGCTGTTCCTTGGAGACCGATCCGTGGTGGGCCCGGGCGAGGAGCGGGGGCGCACCCTTCGCCGCACCGGACTCCGCCATGATCTCGGCGGGGGAGTGGGCATCGGGCATCGTCTCGCCGGTGGCCCGCTCGTACGCGATCTCGTTGAGCCGGTTGCAGAGCCGCTCGGCTAGACGGCGGGAGTTGGCGAAGACGATCGTGGAGCGGTGGGCCTGGACGAGATCGGCGATCCGCTCCTCCACATGGGGCCAGATCGACGGCTTGTCCGCCTGACCGGAGTCCTGGTCGGTGGCGGGGGAGCCGCCGAGCTCTCCGAGATCCTCGACGGGCACGACCACGGACAGATCGAACTGCTTCGTGGAGGGCGGCTGGACGATCTCCACCTTCCGCTGGGGCGACAGGAAACGCGCCACCTCGTCGACCGGGCGGACCGTGGCCGACAGACCGATCCGCCGGGCCGGCCGGGGCAGCAGCTCGTCGAGCCGCTCGAGCGACACGGCCAGATGTGCGCCTCGCTTGGTCCCCGCGACCGCGTGCACCTCGTCGAGGATCACGGTTTCGATGCCTGCCAGCGCCTCCCGCGCCGAGGACGTCAGCATCAGGAAGAGGGACTCGGGCGTGGTGATCAGGATGTCCGGCGGCCGCGTGGCCATCGAGCGGCGCTCGGCGGGCGGGGTGTCGCCGGAGCGGATTCCCACCCGGACCTCCGGCTCGGGCAGGCCCAGCCGCACCGACTCCTGGCGGATGCCGGTCAGGGGCGAGCGGAGATTGCGCTCCACGTCGACGGCGAGGGCCTTGAGCGGCGACACGTACAGCACTCGGCAGCGCTTCTTCGCCTCGGCGGGCGGCGGGATGGCCGTCAGCTGGTCGAGGGCGGCGAGAAAGGCGGCCAGGGTCTTGCCCGATCCGGTCGGCGCGACGACCAGGACGTCCGACCCCTCGCCGATCGCCCGCCAGGCGCCTTCCTGCGCGGCGGTGGGCGCGCTGAAGGCCCCCGTGAACCAGCTTCGGGTCGCGGGGGAGAAGGAATCGAGTGCGGAGCCGGTCATGTCCCCATCGTGCACCCCGCCACTGACAACGGCCCCGGAAGTGGGCCGTAGCCAGGGCTGAGGCACCTGCGGCGCCGACCCGGCCACGGCCCCGGGCTGCGAGAATTCAGCCATGACAGGAGCGACGGGGCCGGTGGAGTGGGCGAGGCACTGGCAGTACGCGGAGCTGCCCGACCTCGACCTTCTGCGGGCCCGCTACGTCCGCCACACCTTCCCCCGCCACAGCCACGAGGGGTATGTCTTCGGCGCCGTCACCCAGGGCGTCGAGGACGTCGAGCTGCCCGGCGGCACCGTCCACGCGGGACCGGGCTCCGTCGTCATGATCAATCCGGAGGTGACGCACACCGCCAGGGCCGGTGTTCCCGAGGGCTGGGTGTACGCGACGCTCTACCCGTCCTCCCGTGTGATCAACGACATCGCGGCGGACACGACGAACCTGCGCGGCACCGTCGGCTTCACCGAGACCAGCGTGGCCGACCCCTGCGCGGCCCGGCTCATCGGGGAGGTCCACCGCGCGGCGGAGGAGGGCAACGCACTCGCCGCGGACAGCGTGCTGCGAGTCATGGTCACGCGGCTGCTCACCCGCCACGGCAGCGCGCTGTCCGCCCGTCCGGTCGGAGCGGCGGGTGCGCGGGACGCGGCGCGCGCCCGCGCCGTACTGGAGAGCAGGATGACCGCGCCGCCCACCCTGGAGGCACTGGCCACCGAACTGGGCACCAGCCCGTTCGCCCTGCTCCGGGCCTTCAAGAAGCAGTACGGGATGCCGCCGCACACCTGGCTCACCGACGCAAGGGTCCGGCGTGCGCGACGGATGCTCGACTCGGGCATCGCGCCCGCCGCGGCAGCCGCCGCGGTCGGCTTCACCGACCAGCCCCATCTCAACCGTCACTTCACCCGGATCGTGGGAGTGCCACCCGGCGCCTACCAGCGCGAACGCGCAAGAACGTACAAGACCGGCCCCGACCTGGACCGGTAGCGTGCCGGGCGTGGCAGAACAGACAGCACCCCCTCAGAGCGTGGCCGGCCCGCCCGACGGCAGCGCGGTCACCCCCGTGGCCAAGCCCGACGCGGCCGTCGTACGGGACGCTCTCGGCGTCGGCATAGCCGTCGGACTCTCCGGCTTCGCGTTCGGCATCACGTCGGCCGGCTCCGGGCTGAGCCTGCTGCAGACCTGCGCGCTCAGCCTCCTCGTCTTCACCGGCGCCTCCCAGTTCGCCCTGGTGGGCGCCCTTGCCGCAGGCGGCAACCCCTACACCGCGGCGGCCGGCGCGTTCTTCCTCGGCGTACGCAACTCCTTCTACGGCCTGCGGCTGTCGCAGCTCCTCGCGCTCCCGCGCGCCCTGCGCCCTCTCGCCGCCCAGTGGGTCATCGACGAGACGACCGCCGTGACCCTGGCCCAGCCGGCCCGGCGGGCCGCGCGCATCGGTTTCACCGTCACCGGGCTCACCCTCTACGTGCTGTGGAACCTCACCACGCTGGCCGGTGCGCTGGGCGCCGAGGCGCTCGGCGACACCGCGGCCTGGGGGCTGGACGCGGCGGGCCCTGCCGTCTTCCTCGCCCTGCTCGCCCCGATGCTGAAGAACACGACGGAGCGGGTCACCGCCGCGCTCGCCGTTCTGCTCGCCCTCGGGCTGCTGCCGGTACTGCCCGCCGGGGTGCCGGTACTGCTCTCCGCGCTCGCGGCGCCCGTCGTCCTCTTCCTGACGGGACGCGGCAAGGCGGACAAGGAACGGGCCACGGAGGAGGCCCGGCAGCGCGGCAGGGGAACGGCGCCCGGCCCGCAGCAGGCCCGGGATGCCGGGGAACCGCGCACCACCACCTCGGAGGACGGCCGATGAACGTCTGGATCGCCATCGGGCTGACCGCCGTCGGCTGCTACCTCGCGAAACTCCTCGGCCTCCTGGTGCCCGCCGGCGCCCTCGAACGCCCCCTCGTGCAGCGTCTCGCCGCCCTCATGCCGGTGGGTCTGCTGGCAGCCCTCACCGCGCAGCAGGCCTTCGGCGACGGACAGCAACTGGTGCTCGACGCCAGGGGCGCGGGTCTCGCCGCCGCGGCTCTCGCCCTCGTGCTGCGCGCCCCCTTCCTCGTCGTCGTGGGTGTCGCCGTGGCCGTCACCGCCGGTGTGCGCGCCCTCGGGTAGGGCCGGTGACACAACGGCGGGCCGCCGCGGTGGTCAGTCCAGGGCGCGCCCGTACGCCCGCAGCGTCCGCAGGGCTCTGAGCGTGACCAGGGGACGCCCCTCCAGGGCCGTTCCCGGGGCCCACTGCCGCCAGGTCACCGGCCAGCCGCCGTCCGCCTGCTGCCCGGCGGCCAGATGGTCCAGCGCGCGGTCCATCTCCGCATCGGTGAACCAGCGCCGGGCGAGCGATTCGGGCGCGCGGGCGTAGTCGTACGGAAAGTGCTGCTCACCCGGCGCGTACCCCGGCGCCACCGGGTACTCCGCGCGCCGCTCCGGATCCAGGGCGACGAGCCGCTGGTCGCGCACCAGACGGCCGAGCCGGTCGGCCGCGGCCTCGGCCCGCGGGCGGTCCGGCGCACCATCGAGGAAGGCGACCGCCGCTTCGATCTCGTAGGGATGCGACACCTCCAGGGCGTCGACGGCCGCCCAGCAGAAGTCCGTGGCCCGGAACAGCCAGGCGTGCCACACCGAATTGCGGTGGAGCAGTCCGACGACGGGCCCGGTCACCAGCAGCTCGGCCGGTGGATGGTCGACGATGGGGATGAACGGCGCGGCCGGGTAGCCGCGCTGCGAAGGAAGCAGAGCGGGTAAGGCGCCCTCCTTGGTGGACACCTCGGTCAGGAACCGGCAGATCCGTTCCACCCGGAGTCCACCGCAGCGGTCGATGGAGTCGAGGACGCTCAGCGCGTGCGCCGTGTGCAGCGGCTGGCTGACGGGCCCCCGCAGATCGGGTTCGAGCGCGTGACCGTACCCGCCGTCCTCGTTGAGGAAGGCGGCGAGCGCCGTTTCGACGGCGTCCGCACTTCCCTTCAGGAAGTGATGGGCGAACCGCCGCTGTTCGAGGACGCGGGCCGTGAGCCAGATGAACTGCTCGGCACGGTCGAGGGGACTTGTTCCGGTTCCAGCCATGCACCGACCGTAGGACGGTGAGCGCGTGCGGGAAGGCCGGGCGGCCCGGCTGCACTCTCAGGAGCGGGATACTGAGGGCATGCGGTTGACGATTTTCTGGGAACGGATGGCGGAGCACTTCGGCGCGGCATACGCCGATTCCTTCGCGCGGGACCATGTGATGGCGGAACTCGGCGGGCGTACCGTGCGGCAGGCACTGGACGCGGGGTGGGAGACCAAGGACGTCTGGCGCGCGGTGTGCACGGCCGTCGGCATCCCGCCGGACAAGCGCTGAAGCGCATGCTGACGCGGGGCGGCGGGCAGACCGGCTCCGTGTTGGCGGGCGGACCGGCTCCGTGTTGACGCGGCGTGACAGCAGCCCGGCGCCATGTTGACGCGGCGTGGCGGGCGGACCGGCTCCGTGTTGACGCGGCGTGACAGCCGCCCGGCGCCATGTTGACGCGGCGTGGCGGCCGGACCGGCTCCGGGGCGCGGGACCGGTTGACCGATCCGTAGGCGAGACTTGCTCCGTGGCACCGACAGACGAGACCGCTCAGGCCCAGCCGCCCCTCGACCCGCCCGTCCCGCCGACTGCGCCGCCGTCCCCGCCGTCCGGCGCAGGGCCCGTGCGCATGCCCGGCTGGCTGCCGCGTGCCATGGTGCTGGCACTGGCGCTCTACGCCTGCTTCCGGCTCGGCAGCTGGGCCTTCGATCAGCTCATCGGTCTGTTGATCAATGTGCTGATCGCCTTCTTCGTGGCGCTCGCGATCGAGCCCGCGGTGAGCCGGATGTCGGTCCGCGGCATACGGCGGGGATTCGCCACCTTCCTGGTCTTCCTCGTCGTGCTGATCTTCGGCGCCGGTTTTGTCGTGCTGCTCGGTTCGATGCTCGCGGGCCAGATCGTCGACATGGTGGAGGACTTCCCGAAGTACCTCGACTCGGTGATCAACTGGGTCAACCAGAACTTCCGTACGGACCTCTCCCGCGTCGACGTGCAGGACAGCCTGCTGCACTCCGACTGGCTGCAGAAGTACGTCCAGAACAGCGCGACAGGCGTGCTCGACGTGTCCGCCACGGTGCTCGGCGGCCTGTTCCGGCTGCTGACGATCTTCCTGTTCTCCTTCTACTTCGCGGCCGACGGCCCCCGGCTGCGCCGCGCGCTGTGCTCCGTCCTCCCGCCCTCCCGCCAGGCGGAGGTGCTGCGGGCCTGGGAGATCGCGGTCGACAAGACGGGCGGCTACCTCTACTCGCGCGGTCTGATGGCGCTCATCTCCGGAATCGCGCACTACATCCTGCTGCTGGCCCTGGGAGTGCCGTACGCACCGGCGCTCGCGGTCTGGGTGGGACTCGTCTCCCAGTTCATCCCCACGATCGGTACGTATCTGGCGGGCGCCCTCCCGATGCTGATCGCGTTCACCGTCGACCCCTGGTACGCGCTGTGGGTCCTCGGTTTCGTCGTCGTGTACCAGCAGTTCGAGAACTACGTGCTGCAGCCGAAGCTGACCTCGAAGACCGTCGACATCCACCCGGCGGTCGCCTTCGGCTCGGTCGTCGCCGGTACGGCGCTGATGGGCGCCGTCGGCGCGCTGATCGCCATCCCGGCCGTCGCCACCCTGCAGGCCTTCCTCGGCGCCTACGTGAAGCGTTACGACGTCACGGACGACCCCCGGGTGCACGGACGTCATCAGTGGCGGCGCGGCGAACCGGTGTCCGCGCGGTTGCGCCGGCTCTGGCACGCCCCCGAGGCCGAGGGCGGCCAGGGGGAGGACGAGGAGCCGCGGGGCCCGCGGCCGCGCTCCTGAGGCGCGGACCGTTCCGGCCCGCGCTGCCTCTGTGCGCCGGTATCCGATGTGGTGTCGCACACACGATCTTGACTGCCTGGTCGGCTGCTGCTAGGCGGCTATCCTGGGGACGAGCCGGTGCGGCGTGGTGTGCTTGACACCAAAATCGAACATCCATTCTCATGGGGTTTCCGGCCGGGTTTTCCCGGGCCCGACCGTGGAGTTGTCCACAGGCCGGGAGGACGTCGAGGCCCATTGTCAGTGGCAGGGGTTAGCGTCTTTGACGTGAAGCGATCGACTCAAGCAAATCGGGTGGAACCCATGGCAGGAAACGACCGCGAGAAGGCGCTGGACGCCGCACTCGCACAGATTGAACGGCAATTCGGCAAGGGTGCGGTGATGCGCCTCGGCGAGCGGCCGAACGAGCCCATCGAGGTGATCCCCACCGGGTCCACCGCGCTCGACGTGGCGCTCGGCGTCGGCGGCCTGCCGCGCGGCCGTGTGGTGGAGGTGTACGGACCGGAGTCCTCCGGTAAGACGACGCTGACGCTGCACGCCGTGGCGAACGCGCAGAAGCTCGGCGGCACGGTGGCCTTCATCGATGCCGAGCACGCCCTGGACCCCGAGTACGCCAAGCGGCTCGGTGTCGACATCGACAACCTCATCCTGTCCCAGCCGGACAACGGTGAGCAGGCTCTCGAGATCGTGGACATGCTGATCCGCTCGGGCGCCCTCGACCTGATCGTCATCGACTCCGTCGCGGCGCTCGTGCCGCGGGCGGAGATCGAGGGCGAGATGGGTGACTCGCACGTGGGTCTCCAGGCCCGTCTGATGAGCCAGGCGCTGCGGAAGATCACCAGCGCGCTCAACCAGTCCAAGACCACCGCGATCTTCATCAACCAGCTCCGCGAGAAGATCGGTGTGATGTTCGGCTCGCCGGAGACCACCACCGGTGGCCGCGCGCTCAAGTTCTACGCCTCGGTGCGCCTCGACATCCGACGGATCGAGACGCTCAAGGACGGCACCGACGCGGTCGGCAACCGCACCCGCGTCAAGGTCGTCAAGAACAAGGTCGCACCGCCGTTCAAGCAGGCCGAGTTCGACATCCTCTACGGCCACGGGATCAGCCGCGAGGGCGGCCTGATCGACATGGGCGTGGAACACGGCTTCGTCCGCAAGGCCGGCGCCTGGTACACGTACGAGGGCGACCAGCTCGGCCAGGGCAAGGAGAACGCCCGCAACTTCCTCAAGGACAACCCCGATCTCGCCAACGAGATCGAGAAGAAGATCCTGACGAAGCTGGGCGTCGGGGTCCGGCCCGAGGCCGAGGCAGCTTCCGTCGCCGAACCCGGCGCGGACGCGGCAGGCGTGGCCGCTCCGGCCGACGGTGCGGCGAAGTCGGTGCCCGCTCCGGCCACCAAGGCCAAGCCGGCCAAGACGGCGGCGGCCAAGAGCTAGCCCGTGACACGCCGTACGGAGTGGCCGGGCAGCGCCGCCGACCCCGGTGCGGGCCCCGGCCCCGAATTCGCCACCGGACACACGGCCGGATCCGACGACGAGTCCGGCCTCTCCCGCGAGCCGGCCGTCAGGACCGGCCGCGGCAGAGGCACGGGCGCGGGAGCCGGATTCGGTGAGGGGGCGGGGCGCCGCTCCCGCTCCCGTTCCCGGGACAGCGGTTCCCCCTCCTCGTCGAGGGCCGAGAAGGGGGAACCGCGCGACCCGGTCGAGGAGGCGCGCAACATATGTCTGCGCCTGCTCACCGGGACTCCGCGCACCCGCAAGCAGCTGGCGGACGCGCTGCACAAGCGGGAGATCCCGGACGAGGCGGCCGAAGAAGTGCTGTCGCGCTTCGAGGACGTCGGGCTGATCGACGACGCCGCGTTCGCCGACGCATGGGTGGAGTCTCGGCACCACGGGCGCGGTCTGGCCCGTCGCGCGCTGGTCCGTGAGCTGCGGACCAAGGGTGTGGACGCCGCCGTGATCGACGAGGCCGTCGGCCGGCTCGACTCCGAGCAGGAGGAGGAGACGGCGCGCGAGCTCGTCGCACGCAAGCTCAGGTCCACCCGGGGCCTGGAGCGCGACAAACGGCTTCGCCGTCTTGCGGGCATGCTCGCACGCAAGGGGTACGGGGAGGGAATGGCCCTGCGCGTAGTGCGCCGGGCACTGGAGGAAGAGGGCGAGGACACGGAGGGGCTGGACGAGCCGTTCTGAGCGGTGGCGGTGGCGGTGGCGGTGGCGGTGGCGGTGGCGGTGGCGGTGGGGTCGGCGGCAGCGACACCCACGTCGCTCGGCGCACAGGCCCGCGTGCCCGGCCCGCACAACGGCGCTCAGGCCCGCGTGCCCCGGTCGAGCGTCGCGCCCCTCGCCGCGCAAGCCTCGCGTCCCTCGCCCGGCATGTGCCCCTACTCCGTCGAGCCGCTACTGCCCGGCGCGGGCCGCACGGCTGATGGTGGCGTCGATCAGGGCGAGGGCGTCCGCGGCGGTGCGCCCCGGGTAGCGGTTCCATGGCCCGATCAGTCCCGTCCAGCCCTGGGCGCGGAGTTCGGAGATCAGCCAGGCGCCGGCCCGGTCGACGGTGTGTGCCGATCCGTAGCCCAGGCGGTGCGCCGTGAGCATGGCGCCACAGATACAGCGGGCCCCCCGGGCGTTGCGGAGCCGGTACGGGGTGTTCTGCCAGCCCCATTCGGTCAGGATCTGCCGGGCATGGGCGAGATGCACGGAGGGCCGCACCTCCGGCTGCCCGATACGCCGCCAGGCGTGGAGGCGGTCCGGCAGCACCGCGCCGATACGCCCAGGAAGCGGACGCTCGCGGGGCAGGGGCGCGGGCAGCGCGCGCACCGTGTCGGCGATGAGCTGATCCACCGGCACGGACAGCAGATCGCGCCAGTCGCCCGGCGACGCCGGACGGCCTTGCGTCGTACCGGCTGAGACGGGGTTCGGGGGTTCGGGGACGGTGCAGTCCCAGCCCTTGACGATTTCCTGCCAGGCCTCCGTGTCATGGAGGCGAGCGGCCTGGACGTCCAGTTCATCGGGCGTGAGGGTGAGGGCGATGGCGGTGGTCGGCATGGGTGCGGGGCTCCCCGTCGTAGCGGTGCACAGCGATGCCGTGACGGTGCACAGCGATGCCGTGGCGGCGTGCCGGCGACGCCGTGGTGGCCCTCGCCGTTGAGGCGAATGTCCGTCCGGTCCGCGGTTCGCTCCACCGGAGCAAGGCCATACGGGTGTGTCGCGGCGGAATCCGGTGATTCGGAGCGGGCCGACCACGAGCGGGCCGCCCGGAGCCGGCCGACGGCGACCGGAGGCCGCAAGCGCTCGGGTACGGGGGAAAACCCCCGGCGAAGACGCCGGAACGCTCCAGTGCACAGACATCTGTGCACAGAGCAGTGTGTGACGCATGCCAGACAAGCCCGGCGGCACCGAGATCACGGAGCTGGCCGCCCTCAAGGCCCTCGCCCAGCCGCGACGCCAGCAGATCCTTCAGCACCTCACCCTGCACGGCCCCGCGACCTCGGCGATCCTCGCCCGCGCCCTGGGCCTGAACACCGGAGCCACCAGCTACCACCTGCGCGAACTCGCCCGCTACGGCTTCGTCGCCGACACCGTGCCGCAGGGGCCGGGTGGGCGCCGGGCGCGATGGTGGCGGGCGGTTCCCGGCGACCGCCGGTTCCCGCCGCCGTCCCGCCGGACACCCGGGATGCGGGCCGTCATGGACGAGCTGAACCGCCACGCGTACGCCGCGGACCTCGCACTCTTCGAGCGGCTCCAGCGCGAGAGCGGGACCGCGGGGGACGGCGGGGAAGCCGACGCGTGGGCCGACGCGCACGCGTACTCACGCGGCTCCCTGCGGCTCACGCTCCCCGAACTCCAGGAGTTCTTCGAGGACTACATCGCCCTCATGAACCGCTACAAGCGCCCCGCCGCCGAGACCCCGCCGGGCGCCCGCACGGTCCACACCCGACTGCTGGCCTTTCCGGGTCCGGCCTTCCCGGGCGCGGGAGAAGACGCCCAGAAGCCCGGCACCCGTACGAGCGACACTGGAAGAGAGACGGACGCGTCATGATGCTGCGCTATGCCCTGCGTACGATCCGCGACCGCAAAGGGGGTTTCCTCGGAGCGCTGCTGGCCCTCATGTGCGCCGCCGCCCTCGTCACCGCCTGCGGCACCCTTCTGGAGACCGGACTGCGCGGACGGATCGCCACCGAGCGCTACGGCGCGACCCCGCTCCTCGTCTCCGCCGACCAGAACGTCCACCGGACCACCGTGAAGCACAAGGGCAACGGCAAGACGAAGATCAAGCACAAGGCCAAGCCGGTCGCCGAGCGTGCCTGGCTTCCCGCCACCGCCGCCGACCGGATCCGCACCCTGGAGGGCGTGCGCGCGGTCGTCCCCGAACTGACTTTCCTGGCCGAGCCGTTGACGGTCGGGTCCGCGCGTACGGGAGGCGGTGGCACGCCCTCGTACGGACACTCCTGGGCGTCCGCCCCGCTCACCCCGTTCGCCCTCACCGAGGGCCACGCGCCCGTCTCGGCCGATGACGTCGTGATTGACCGTGGTCTCGCCGGGCGGGCCGGCCTGACGACCGGGGACCGGCTCACCGTGCAGTCCACGCAGGCACCCCGCACCTACCGTGTCAGCGGCATCGCGGCTCCGAAGGGCCACCGTGAACTCCGGCAGCAGACCTCACTGTTCTTCTCGACGGCGGAGGCCGGACGCCTCGCCGCGCGCCCGGGCCAGGTCTCCGCCCTGGGCGTGCTGCCCGTGGCCGGTACGGACACGGCCCGGCTGAAGGAGCGAGTCGCGCAAGCGCTCAAGGGCACCACCGTCCAGGTGTCGACGGGAGACGAACGAGGTCCGGTCGAGTTCCTGGATGCGGCGGGCGCGCGGGTCAAGCTGGTCTCCATGGGCGGTGCCATGGGCGGCACCTCGCTCCTGGTCGCGGTACTCGTGGTCGTGGGGACGTTCGCGCTCTCCGTCCAGCAGCGGCATCGTGAGCTGGCACTGCTGCGTACGATCGCCGCCACCTCACGGCAGATCCGCCGCCTGCTCGGCCGTGAGGCGCTGGTGGTGGGGGCCGTCGCCGGGGTGCTGGGCGCCCTCGCCGGGCTGCCGCTGGCCGCCTGGCTGCACAGTCGATTCATCGACATGGGCGTCGTTCCGCCGACGCTGGAGCGGACAGCCGGAGCCCTTCCCGCCTGTGCCGCCCTCGCCGTCACCCTCCTCGGCGCCTGGGCCGCCGCCCGGATCTCCGGCCGCCGCATCGCCGGCCTCCGCCCCGCCGAGGCCATGGCCGAGTCCGCGGTCGAGCGCCGCCGTCCGGCTCGGGGCCGTATCGCCGCCGGACTGGTCCTGCTCATCGGTGGCGGAGTACTCGTCGCCGTACTGAGCATTCTGCGCACCGAGGCCGCTTCCACCCCCGTCACCTTCCTGGCGGTCGTGGTGCTGGCCACGGCGGTGTCGCTGCTCGGCCCCCTCATCGTCCGGGCGGCCGCCGTCCTGCTGAGGGGTGTGCTGCGCGCGGCCGGACACGTCGGCGTCCTGGCCACGGCGAACATCCGCGGGAACTCCACCCGGATGGCCTCCGTCGTCACCCCGCTCACCCTGCTCATCGGAATGACCTGCACGGTTCTCTTCGTCCAGCCGACCCTCGGCCACGCCGCCCTGGCACAGGCCCGGGAGGGCACCCGCGCCGCCTGGGTGCTGGGTGCGCAAGGGCCCGGTGTCCCGTCGGCCGCCACCGAGGCCGTGCGCGCGCTGCCCGGAGTCACGGCCGCCACGGAGGTGGTCCGCACCACCGTCCGGGTCGGGCTCACCAAATACCCGGCCCAGGGGGTCACGACGGCGGGCCTCGCCCGCACCTGGGACCCCGACGTGACGCGCGGGTCGATAGCCGCGTTCGCCTCCGGTCCCCGCTCCGCCGCCATCAGCGAACTGGCCGCCGAGCGGCTCGGCCTGCGCCCCGGCAGCGAACTGAAGCTGCACCTGGGCGACGGCACCCCGGCCGCGTTCACGGTCGCGGCCGTCTACCGCCGCGGGCTGGGCTTCGGTGATGTGACGCTGCCGCACGACCCGGTCGCCCGGCACATGGACAATCCTCTCGCCGCCACCGTCCTGGTCGCGGGGGACGCGAGCCGCAGCGAACTGACGGCCGCGCTGGCCAGGTTCCCGGGTGTCGCGGTCCTGGCCCCGGCGACCGCCGACCGGCTCCAGGCGGACCGTCAGCAGGAGAACGCCGAGGTCAACCTGCTCGCCATGGGCCTGGTCCTCGCGTTCACCGCCATCGCTGTCGTCAACACGCTCGCCATGTCGGTCTCCGAGCGGCTCAAGGAGTTCGCGCTCCTGAGGCTGGCCGGGGCGACCCGCCGGCAGGTGCTGCGGATGCTTCGCATCGAGGCACTGTCGGTCCTGGCCGTCGCCGCCGTCCTCGGCACCGGAATCGCGCTCGCCGTGCTGACCGCCTTCAGCATCGGGATGACGGGCGGCGCTGCGCCCATCGTGGTGCCGCTGGAATACGCGTCCGTGGTGGGCGCCGCCGCCCTGCTCGCCCTGATCGCGACGGCACTGCCCGGCAGGCTGGCCCTGAAGGCCCGCCCGGTGGAGGCCGTCACGAGCCGGTGACGAACGGCCGGACGGCCCGGGGCGCACTCGGCCGAACGGCCCCCACGCCCCGGGCTCCTGGTCACACCTCGACCGGGAGCCCCGCCGCGCGCCAGGCCTGGAAGCCACCGATCAGGTCCGTCGCCCGGTACAGCCCGAGCCGGTGCAGCGACTCGGCGGCCAGGCTGGAGGCGTACCCCTCGTTGCAGATCACCACCACCCGCAGACCGTGGCTCACGGCCTCCGCGGCGCGATGGCTTCCCCGCGGGTCCAGCCGCCATTCCAGCTCGTTGCGCTCGACGACCAGGGCCCCCGGAATCAGCCCGTCCCGTTCCCGCAGTTCCGCGTAGCGGATGTCCACGAGGAGCGCGCCCTCCTCGGCCGCCGCCTTCGCCTCCCGCGGTCCGATCCGCTCGTATCCGGCCCGCACCCGCTCCAGGAGTTCGTCGATCCCGAGGCGGTGGTCACCGTTGTCGTGCCGGGTGGCGCTCACTGCCAGTCCTCCGGGCGTTCGGTCTGCTCGAGGCGGAGTACCGCGCCGGTGCGGCTGTAGCGCCGGATCCGCGGCAGCGGCGGGTAGTACGCGTGGACGGAGACGGCGTGTTCCGTGGCGGACTCGTTCAGCACCTCATGGACGTGGTGCCGGCCGAACGCCTTGCCCTGCCCCGCCGTCAACTCCCGCGCCCGGTCGACGTCATCGGCCAGTTCCAGGGTCTTCCAGCCGTCGGTGGGCAGCCGCGCGGCAAGCGCGTGCTCCTTCAGCGTGCCGGCCGCGGTGAGGAAGGCGCCGATGGAGTCCGCGTGGTCGTGCCAGCCGGTGCCGGTGCCGGGCGGCCAGCCGATCAGCCAGGCCTCGCTGCCGCCGGGGCCGTCGAGCCGGATCCAGGTCCGGCCCTCGGGATCGAGGGGGAGCGAGGCGATGAGCGCGGTGTCCGCGGCGGTGCGGCGGACGAAGTCGAGCAGTTCCGCAGCGGTCGGACCGGGGGCGGACGGGTCGGACGTACGTACGGGAACAGGGGAGGGGGAAGAGGAGGCAGACACAGGGACCGTCCTGAGAGTTCGCGTGGATGCCCCTGCCGCACGTCACAGCGCGCGGCGGAGCAGGAGGAAGCGATTCAGCAGGACGGGCGACACACGCAGCCCGCATAGCGGAGCAGGTCCATATGGACCCTCCGCCACAGGCGCACATCGGTGTCGGTCATGGTCCGGAGTACACCATGTGCGCCTGCGTCGGTCAATCGACGTCGAGCGTACGGAGGCGAGGCGGCCGTGTGCGGACGTCGGTCAGTTGACGTCCGCCGTGTGGTCGGAGCGTACGGAGGTGAGGACCGCGCCGCCGCGTGCCGCGTCCGCCGCCGCCCGGAGTTCGGCCGGCCGGACCCCGCCGAACGACTCCACGAGATGGCCGTCCGGCCTGACCAGGAGGACGGTGTGCGCGGACGCACCCGGGTAGCTCTCGGCGACCAGCAGCTCGGCCTTCACCGGCAGGGCGTCGACCGTCTCGACGAGCCGGGGCATGATCCCGGCCCGCATCCAGTGCCGCCGGTCCCACACCCCGGTACCCGGGGCCACCAGCACCACCAGCAGGTGCCCCTGCCCCAGCCGCTCCCGGAGCCGTACGGACGTTCCGTCCGGCGCGGTCACGCGTACATCGGCGACCGGCGCACCCGGGGGCGTACCCACCGCGGTGTGCGCCTCGGCGCGTGGGGGCGCGAGGGGGGAATGGGAGTAGGACGGGGGCGCACCGAGGGGGCCGCAGCCCAGATGTCCGTCGGTGAGCAGCGAGTCGTGCCCCCGTGCGCTCCCCGGGACCAGGGTCCGCAGGCCTCCGCCGCCCCGCAGTATCGGCAGCGACTGGTCGGCGGCGCGCAGCCGGGAGGCGACCGCGGCCCGGCGCTCGGCCTGATAGCTGTCGAGGAGCACGTCGGACGCGCCGTGATGCCAGGCGAGCGCCAGCTTCCACGCCAGGTTCTCGGCGTCCCGCAGCCCCTCGTCGAGCCCCTGGGTGCCGAGGGCCCCCAGCAGATGCGCGGCGTCCCCGGCCAGGAAGGCCCGCTTCACCCGCCACCGCCGCGCGAGCCGGTGGTGGAGCGTGTGGACGCCGGTGTCCAGGAGTTCGTACGCAGGTGTCTCGCCGCACCAGCCCGCCAGGGTGTCCCGGACCCGGGTGACCAGCACATCCGGCGTGACGAGCTCACCGCGCGGCGGCAGCAGCCAGTCCAGCCGCCAGACACCGTCCGGCAGCGGCCGTGCGCTGACCTCGGCACCACCGGTCCGCCAGGGCGGCAGCCGGTGCAGCACGGCCTCGCCCGGCCAGGGCAGCTCGGTGCGCAGCGCGGCGACGGCGTGCCGCTCCACCGCCGTACGCCCGGGGAAGCGGATGTCGAGGAGCTTGCGCACGGTGGACCTCGCCCCGTCGCAGCCGACCACGAAACTCCCGCGCCACCAGGTCGAACCGGGCTCCCGGGTGTGGACCGTCACCCCGTGCGGGTCCTGCTCCAGCGTGTCGACCCGGCTGGGCCCCGCCGTCTGTACGAGTTCCTGCGCGGCCACCGCGTCCCGCAGGCCCCGCACCAGCGCGTGCTGGGGTACGTGGACGGGGGCGGACGGCAGGTCGCCCACGGGCGCGCCGTCGGCGAGCGGCAGCTCCCGTACGAGCAGCCGACGCCGCATGGACCGCCAGCCGGACCAGCGAAGGCCCTCGTCCCGGAGCGTCTTGCAGCCGAGCCGTTCCACCAGGTCCGCGGTGTCCTCGCGCAGCACCACCGTGCGGGCCGGGCGCGTCTCGTCCCTGCCCGGGTCCTCGTCGAGGAGTACGGAGGGCACGCCCTGCGCCGCGAGCGCGAGCGACAGCACCAGGCCCACGGGCCCGGCACCGACGATGATCACCGGGTCCACGGCACGGCCCCCGGAACTCCCGTGGTCGGACGCGAGAAGGCGCACGAGAAGGCGCACGAGAAGAGCGAAGAGGCCGGAGCGGCCCCTGAGGCGGGGGGCGGCGTCGAAGGAGATGCGGCGGCGGAGGCTCGGGGCGCGATCACAGAACGTATGCAACCTACTGCCGGTGCGTGCGTCAAGTGACACCGGAACGCGGCGAGGGGCGGTGGCAGATGCGCCACCGCCCCTCGCGGACGTCTGTCGACGAGCCGTCAGGTGGAGGCCGAGTCCATGACGAGCACCGGCTCACCGACCGTCGTCGGTGCGCCCTTCTTGCCGTCGCTCTTCTTCCGTTGCCGAAGTCGCCGCTCCAGCCAGCTCGCGAACGAGGTGAGGGAGAAGTTCAGGGCGATGTAGATGACGGCGATGATCGTGAAGCACGCGATGGTGTTCGCCCCGTAGTTCGCAGCCATCGGCCGGACCGACGCCAGCAGCTCGGGAAACGTCATCACCGCACCACCGAGGGCGGTGTCCTTCACGATGACCACGAGCTGGCTGACGATCGCGGGGAGCATCGCGGTGACCGCCTGCGGCAACAGCACGAAGATCATGGTCTGACCCTTGCGCATACCGATCGCCTTGGCAGCATCGGTCTGCCCCTGCGGGAGGGTCAGGATGCCGGCGCGCACGATCTCGGCGAGCACCGAGGCGTTGTAGAGCACCAGCCCGGTGACCACGGCGTACAGCGGCCGGGTGTCGGTGGGGATAGTCGTGTACTCGGAGTACACGGCATTCGCGATGATCATCAGGATCAGCACCGGGATGGCCCGGAAGAACTCCACGACCACACCGGACGGTGCGCGCATCCACCGGTGGTCCGAGAGCCGGCCGATTCCGAACAGGGCGCCTAGGGGAAGCGCGATGATCAGTGCGAAGAAAGCCGCCTTGAGCGTGTTCTGGAGCCCGGGCCAGATGTACGTTTCCCACGGCTGGTGGCTGGTGAAGAAGGGCTTCCACTTGATCCAGTCGAGCTGGTGCTTGGAGGCGAGGCCGTCGTAGACCCACCACACCACGGCTGCGGCGACGAGCACGAACAGAACGGTGTAGAGGATGTTCCGCCGCTTGGCGCGCGGCCCCTGGGCGTCATAGAGGACCGAGGTCATCGCTTCACCGCCACCTTCTTGCTCACCCAGCCGAGGATGAGGCCGGTCGGGAGGGTCAGAACGATGAAGCCGAAGGCGAAGACGGCCGAGATCAGGAGCAGCTGCGCTTCGTTCTCGATCATGCCCTTCATCAGGTACGAGGCCTCCGCCACCCCGATCGCGGACGCGACCGTGGTGTTCTTCGTCAGCGCGATCAGCACGTTGGAGAGCGGATTGACGACCGAGCGGAAGGCCTGCGGGAGGATGATCAGACGCAGAACCTGGCCGAAGCTCAGGCCGAGGGCACGTGCGGCTTCGGCCTGACCGACCGGCACGGTGTTGATGCCCGACCGCAGCGCTTCGCACACGAAGGCGGCGGTGTAGGCGCTCAGTGCGAGCACCGCGAGCCGGAAGTTGATGTCGGTGAAGTCGCTGGCGCCGAGACTGACGCCCATCGTCTGGAACAATCCCAGCGACGAGAAAAGGATGATCACGGTCAGCGGAATGTTCCGGACCACATTGACGTAGCCGGTCGCGAAGCCGCGCATCAGGGGGACCGGGCTGACCTTCATGCCGGCCAGCAGCGTTCCCCATATGAGGGAGCCGAGGGCGGAGTAGACGGTGAGCTGCACCGTCACCCAGAACGCCCCAAGCAGGTCGTAACCATCAAGAAAGTCGAACACGATCTCCCGCGCTTCCGCGTGTAGGAGGGCACGGCGCGCCGCCTTCAGTGGCGGCGCGCCCGGTCAGCCCTGCTTCACTTGACGATGTTGCCGATCTTCGGGGCGTCTTCGTTCTTGTAGCCCGCCGGACCGAAGTTGGCGTCCACGGCCTTCTTCCACGAGCCGTCGGAGACCATCTTGGTGAGCGCGTCGTTGATCTTCTTCTTGAGGTCGGCGTCGCCCTTCTTCAGGCCGATGCCGTAGTTCTCGTTGGTCATCTTGAATCCGGCCAGCTTGAACTTGCCCTTGTTGGCGTCCTGCGAGGCGTAGCCGGCCAGGATGCTGTCGTCGGTGGTCAGCGCGTCGACAGCCTTGTTCTCCAGGCCGGTCAGGCACTCGGAGTAGCCGCCGTACTCCTGGAGCTGCGCCTTCGGGGCCAGCGTGTCGTGGACGTTCTGCGCCGAGGTCGAGCCGGTGACCGAGCAGAGCTTCTTGTTGTTCAGGTCCTCGGGCGACTTGATCGAGGTGTCGTCGGCGCGGACCAGGATGTCCTGGTGGGCGAGGAGGTACGGACCGGCGAAGTCGACCTTCGCGAGGCGCTTGTCGTTGATCGAGTACGAGGCGGCGATGAACTTCACATCGCCGCGCTCGATCGCCGTCTCGCGGTCGGCGCTCTTCGTCTCCTTGAACGTGATGTCCCCGGCCTCGTAGCCCAGTTCCTTGGCGACGTACGTGGCGACATCGACGTCGAAGCCCGTGTACTTGCCGTCCGGGGTCTTCAGGCCGATACCCGGCTGGTCGATCTTGATGCCGATCGTGATCTTCTTGCCGCCGCCCGACCCGGCGGAGTCGCCCTTGTCGTCGGAACCACAGGCGGTGGCGGTCAGGGCGAGGGCGAGCACGGCGGCCGAGGCGGCGGTGACCTTACGAAGCTGCATGGTGAATTTCCCTAGAGTTGACGCGAGGTGAGTGATCGGCCGGTCCGGTGACCGGCGGCGAAGGCTCCATCAGTGGTGAAGGATCTTCGACAGGAAGTCCTTGGCCCGGTCACTGCGCGGGTTGCTGAAGAACTGGTCGGGCACGGCCTCTTCGACGATCTTCCCGTCCGCCATGAAGACGACCCGGTTCGCCGCGGAACGCGCGAAGCCCATCTCGTGGGTGACGACGACCATGGTCATGCCGTCGCGGGCGAGCTGCTGCATGACCTCCAGCACCTCGTTGATCATCTCCGGGTCGAGTGCGGAGGTCGGCTCGTCGAAGAGCATGACCTTCGGGTCCATCGCCAACGCCCGGGCGATCGCCACACGTTGCTGCTGGCCGCCGGAGAGCTGGGAGGGGTACTTGTCCGCCTGGGTCCCGACGCCCACCCGGTCGAGCAGCGAACGCGCCTTGTCCTCGGCCGTCTTCTTGTCCGTCTTGCGGACCTTGAGCTGGCCGAGCGTCACGTTCTCGAGCACCGTCTTGTGCGCGAAGAGATTGAACGACTGGAAGACCATGCCTACATCGGCGCGCAGTCTCGCCAGCTCCTTGCCCTCCTCGGGCAACGGCTTTCCGTCGATCGAGATCGCGCCCGAGTCGATCGTCTCCAAGCGGTTGATCGTGCGGCACAGCGTGGACTTCCCGGACCCCGAGGGCCCGATGACGACCACGACCTCGCCACGGGCGATCGTCAGGTCGATGTCCTGGAGCACATGCAGCGCGCCGAAGTGCTTGTTGACGTTGCTCAGCACAACCAGGTCGCCGGCCGCGGGTGCAGCGTCCTCGGCGCCCTTGGTCACTGAAACTCCGCTCATCGGCTTTTTGCTCCGTCCTCCTCGGTTGGGAAGGACCTTAGTGACGCAGTGCGACCAGCGTCATTACATCTGAGCGGAAATTGAGCATAACGATCCGGCGGCAACCGGACACTCCGCGTGAACGGGACGCCTCGGCGGCCCCCGGGGCGTACCGGGTGCATAACGGAAACGTGGATGCAACAGGCGGGCACTTGACTGGCCCCCCGGGATCGGGGTGGATGCTCTGGTACACCCTGACGTGAAACGCCCCGGTACGGGGAAGTAACCACAGGTGTACGCGACCGTACAGTCACCGCACACCTGCGGAGAGCGGAGAGGGGGGCCATGAGACTGCTGCTCGTCGAGGACGACAACCACGTCGCCGCGGCCCTGTCCGCGATTCTCGCCCGGCACGGCTTCAAGGTGGTGCACGCCCGCAGCGGCGAGGAGGCCCTGCAGGCGCTCCTCCCCACCGACACGGAACCCTTCGGTGTCGTGCTCCTCGACCTCGGCCTGCCCGACCAGGACGGCTACGAGGTCTGCGGCAAGATCCGCAAGCGCAGTGCCGTACCCGTGATCATGGTGACCGCGCGGGCCGACGTCCGCTCACGGATCCACGGACTCAACCTCGGCGCCGACGACTACGTGACCAAGCCGTACGACACCGGCGAGCTCCTCGCCCGTATCCACGCCGTCAGCCGGCGCAAGACGGGCCCCGAGGACACCGCGCCCACCCCCCTCGCCGCGCTGCGTCTGGGGCATGTCCACATTGAGCTGCCCACCCGCCGGGTCAGCGTCGACGGCAGTGAAGTGCAGCTCACCCGCAAGGAGTTCGACCTGCTCGCGCTGCTGGCCCAGCGGCCCGGCGTGGTGTTCCGCCGCGAGCAGATCATCAGCGAGGTGTGGCGTACGAGCTGGGAGGGGACGGGACGGACCCTCGAGGTGCACGTCGCCTCCCTGCGCTCCAAGCTGCGGCTGCCCGCTCTGATCGAGACCGTGCGCGGGGTCGGCTACCGCCTCGTCGCGCCGTCCGCGTAGAAGGCGTACGTTCCCCTTGCGCACCCGGCTGCTTCCGCTGCTCATCGTCCTCATGGCGGCCGTTCTGCTCGCGCTCGGCTTCCCGCTGGCCGTCAGTGTGGCGGCGGCCCAGCAGCAGCGCGTCGTGATCGACCGCATCGACGACACGGCGCGCTTCGCCGCGCTCGCCCAGTTCATCACCGAGCGCACCAGTGGTTACGACGAACGGCGCCGCACGCTCCAGGGCGAGCTGGCGACGTACGACTCCGTGTACGGCATCAGGGCCGGTGTCTTCTACCGCGACGACTCCGCGATGGCCAAGGCGCCGGGGTCCTGGCGGCTGCCCGTCGAGGGCGAGGGCCGCGAGGCGTTCAAGGAGGCGCTGCTCGGCCGCCGCAGCCACGATCCGCCGCAGGTCTGGCCCTGGCAGGACGGCCGCGTGGTCGTCGCCTCGCCCGTCGTCCGGGACGGCGATGTGATCGCCGTCGTCGTCATCGACTCGCCCACCGGCCAGATGCGCGCCGCCACCCTGCGCGGCTGGGTGCTGATCGCCGCGGGCGAGGTGATCGCGATGCTGGTGGCCGTCGGCGCCGCCAACCGGCTCACCGGCTGGGTGCTGCTCCCCGTGCGGACGCTGGACGCCGCCGCCCACGACATCGCCAGCGGCCGGATGCGGTCGCGGGTCGCGGCGTCGGGCGGGCCACCGGAACTCAGGCGCCTGGCCCGTTCGTTCAACGAGATGGCCGACAACGTCGAGGACGTACTGGAGCAGCAGCGGGCCTTCGTGGCGGACGCCTCGCACCAGTTGCGCAATCCGCTGGCCGCGCTGCTGCTGCGGATCGAGCTGCTCGCTCTCGAACTCCCCGAGGGCAACGAGGAGATCGCCTCGGTGCGTACGGAGGGCAAGCGCCTCGGCCAGGTCCTCGACGACCTTCTCGACCTGGCGCTCGCCGAGCACGCCGACGCCGATCTGCAGCTCACGGACATCGGCGCCCTCAGCTCCGAACGGGTCAACTCCTGGCGGCCGGTGGCCGAGGAGAAGGGCGTGCGGCTGATCGCGGACGGCATCCCGGCCGTCACGGCCTGGGCCGATCCCATCGCGCTGTCCAGCGCGCTCGACGCCGTCATCGACAACGCCCTGAAGTTCACCCCCGAGGACGAGGAGGTCCGGGTCACCGTCGCCTCCGACAGCACCTGCGTCACGGTCGCCGTCGCCGACCGCGGGCCGGGGCTCACCGAACAGGAGATGGAGCGCGTCGGCGACCGGTTCTGGCGCAGCTCGCAGCATCAGAACGTACGGGGGTCCGGCCTCGGCCTCTCCATCTCCAAGGCGCTCCTCGCCGCGAGCGCCGGGTCGCTGGCCTGTACACGGAACGAACCGCACGGGCTGCGCGTGACGGTCACGGTGCCGCGCAACGGACCGCAGGGCTGAGGAGGCGGCCCGCAGGCTTCTCGCGCAACCGGGCTGAGGAGGCGCCCCGCCGGGCCGAGAGGTCAGGGCTTGACCGAGCGGTAGTAGCGCTTGGCCCCTTCGTGCAGCGGCAGCGGATCCGTGTAGATCGCCGTCCGCAGGTCCACCAGCTGCGCGGCGTGCACCTCGCGCCCGATCCGGTCCCGGCTGTCGATCACCGTCCGGGTGAACGCCTCCGTCATCGCCGCGTCGGTGCGGTCGGTGGTCACCAGCACATTGGCGACCGCCACCGTGGGGACGGCCTGCCCCTGCTGCGCGTTGCGGTAGGCGTCGGCGGGCATCACAGCCGAGCGGTAGAAGCGGGTGGAACCGCCGGCCGCCTGGAGCTCCTTGATGAGCGGGTCCTCCAGCGGAACCAGCCGGATCGAGAACCGGTCCGAGAGATCGGCCACCGCACTCGTGGGCAGCCCGCCGGACCAGAAGAACGCGTCGAGCCGGCCCTCCTCCAGCAGCTTCGGCATCGTGTCGATGCCCACGGGCACGGCCGTCACATCGGCGACGGGGTCCAGGCCCGCGGCCGTCATCAGCCGGTCGGCGACCAGCCGCACCCCCGACCCCGGCTGCCCGACCGCCACCGTCTTGCCCCGCAGATCCCCGACCTTGCGGATGTCGGAGTCCCGCTTCACGACCAGCTGGATGTAGTCGTCGTACAGCCGGACACAGCCGCGCAGCCGGTCGGCGCCCGGCCCCCGGTCCCTGAGGTACGTGGCGACGGCATCGGTCGTCGCGATGGTGAAGTCGGCCTTGCCCGTCGCCACCCGGGCGATGTTCTGCTGTGAGCCCTCGCTGGTCTGGAGGTGTATCGACACCTCGGGAAGATCCTTGGCGAGGGCGGCCTCGAGCCGCTCCCCGTAGCGCTGGTAGACGCCGCTGCGTACGCCGGTGCTGAATGTCAGCGTCCCGTTGGGCGCCGGGTTCCCGAGGGGCAGCAGCCACCAGAGGAGCAGTCCGAGCACGACGAGGAGGGCGGCGCCCGCCCGCAGCGAGCGACGCCGGCCGATTCGGGACAGAGCCGGGAGCATGGCGGCGATCCTGCCAGGTGGTTCCCGCCCCTGGCCAGGGGCGCCGCCGGATATCCCGCCCGTCCGCGGTGGCGGGAGGCCGCCCGCGGCGGGAGGCGCCCGTACAGCGCCTACCCTTGTCGCATGAGCAGCGGCAACCGGAGCGAAGCAGTGGACGTCAGAAAAAGCTATGAGGTGCGCACCTACGGGTGCCAGATGAACGTCCACGACTCCGAGCGGCTGTCGGGGCTGCTGGAGGACGCCGGCTATGTGCGGGCGCCCGAGGGCTCCGACGGCGACGCCGACGTGGTGGTCTTCAACACCTGCGCGGTGCGGGAGAACGCCGACAACAAGCTCTACGGAAACCTCGGCCGCCTCGCCCCGATGAAGACGAAGCGCCCCGGGATGCAGATCGCGGTCGGCGGCTGCCTCGCGCAGAAGGACCGCGACACCATCGTCGAGCGCGCCCCCTGGGTCGACGTCGTCTTCGGTACGCACAACATCGGCAAGCTGCCCGTGCTGCTGGAGCGCGCCCGGATCCAGGAGGAGGCGCAGATCGAGATCGCCGAGTCCCTGGAGGCGTTCCCCTCCACGCTGCCCACCCGCCGTGAGTCCGCGTACGCCGCATGGGTCTCGATCTCCGTCGGCTGCAACAACACCTGCACCTTCTGCATCGTCCCGGCGCTGCGCGGCAAGGAGAAGGACCGCCGGACCGGTGACATCCTGGCCGAGATCGAGGCCCTGGTCGCCGAGGGCGTCTCCGAGATCACCCTGCTCGGCCAGAACGTCAACGCGTACGGCTCCGACATCGGCGACCGCGAGGCCTTCTCCAAGCTGCTGCGCGCCTGCGGGCGGATCGAGGGCCTGGAGCGGGTCCGCTTCACCTCGCCGCACCCGCGCGACTTCACCGACGACGTGATCGCGGCCATGGCCGAGACGCCGAACGTGATGCCGCAACTGCACATGCCGATGCAGTCGGGCTCGGACACGGTCCTGAAGGCGATGCGGCGCTCGTACCGGCAGGAACGCTTCCTCGGCATCATCGACACGGTGCGGGCCGCGATGCCGGACGCGGCGATCTCCACCGACATCATCGTGGGCTTCCCCGGGGAGACCGAGGAGGACTTCGAGCAGACGATGCACGCGGTCCGCCAGGCGCGTTTCGCCAACGCCTTCACCTTCCAGTACTCCAAGCGCCCCGGAACCCCCGCCGCCGACATGGACGGGCAGATCCCCAAGGAGGTCGTGCAGGAGCGTTACATGCGCCTGTCGGTCCTCCAGGAGGAGATCTCCTGGTCGGAGAACAAGAAGCAGGTCGGCCGCACGCTCGAGGTCATGGTGGCCGAGGGCGAGGGCCGCAAGGACGGCGCGACCCACCGGCTGTCCGGCCGCGCACCCGACAACCGCCTGGTCCACTTCACCAAGCCGGACCAGGAGGTGCGGCCGGGCGATGTGGTGACCGTCGAGATCAGCTACGCCGCCCCGCACCACCTGCTGGCCGAGGGTGCCCCCCTCGGGGTGCGGCGGACCCGCTCGGGGGACGCCTGGGAGAAGCGCACCGCCGCCGCGGCCGCCAAGCCCGCCGGCGTCATGCTGGGCCTGCCGGGGATCGGCGCCCCGGCACCGCTGCCCGCCGCCTCGGCCCCGGGCTGCGGCTGCGACTGACGGGCGGTACGGCTCCCGGCACCTGACCGGCTGCCCGCCGCGGGGGTCCGCCGACCTGACCGGCTGCCCGCCGCGGGGGTCCGCCGGGTGCGCGGCGGGCGACCAGTACGCTGCCCCTCATGCTTGTCGCCGCCGCTGTCTGCCCCTGTCCGCCGCTGCTGGTCCCCGACGTCGCCGCCGGTGCCGCGCCCGAGCTCGACGGGGCCAGAGCCGCGTGCACCGACGCGCTGGGCGTACTCGCGGCCTCCCGGCCCGATCTGCTGGTCGTGATCGGCCCGGCGGACCTCGCGGGCCGGGGCACTCACCCGGAGGGCGCCACCGGCGGTTTCCGTGAGTTCGGCGTGGACCTCGGCGTACGGCTGGGGCGGGACCTGGGCACCGTCGCCGAGCGCCCGCTGCCCCCGTCGCTCGCGGTCGGCGCGTGGCTGCTGGCCCGCACCGGGTGGACGGGCGCCCCGGTCGAGGCGCTGGGCGTGGGCGAGCCGCTGGAGACCGGCCGTTGTACGGAGACGGGGCGGGCGCTGGCCGCCCGGGCGGACCGCGTCGCGCTGCTGGTCATGGGCGACGGCAGTGCCTGCCGCACCCTGAAGTCGCCCGGCTACCTGGACGAGCGGGCCGTCGGATTCGACGCGGAGGCGTCGCGCGCGCTGGGTGCCGCGGACACGGCCGCGCTGATAGCGCTGGACGAGGCGCTGGCGTACGAACTCAAGGCCGCGGGCCGCGCCCCCTGGCAGGTGCTCGCGGGGGCGGCCGAGGGAGCCGGGCTGGACGGGCGGCTGCTGTACGACGACGCTCCGTACGGCGTGGGGTACATGGTCGCGGCCTGGTCCTGACCCCACCCCTCTCCCTCGGAGCGGGAAAAGAACGCACGACGGCCGTGGAGCGGCATCACTCCACGGCCGTCGTGCTGTTCTTCGCGGCCCGGTGTCAGGAGGCGGGCGGCGTGCTGCCCGGCGGGGGCGGCGGGGTGCCGCCGTCCTTCTGGGAGAGCCGGTCCACGGCTTGCTTGGCCTTCTGCGTGCCGGTCACGATCTTGTCGCTGTACTTGCCCTTGGTCTTCGCGTCCACCGTCCGCGCGGCCTTGTCGAGCCCCTGGTCGATCTTGTCCCCGTGCTGCTGCGCGAGGTCGCTCACCTTGTCCTTGGCGGGGCTCAGCTTCGCCTTCAAATTGTCCATGAAGCCCATCGGACACCTTCTCTGCTGGGGGCTGCGTGCGCGTGTTCTCTCCGGTCCCGCTACCCGCCACGCCGTCCCGTACTCCGGACCGCGGCATCGGCGGTGCACGAGGACAAACGGCGGAACCATGAGAAACCACCCATATGTAGGCATCATTTTACTCGGCGGAGGGTGACCGGGCGGCCACCCTCACCGCCCGGCATCGCCCATTCGGGGATCAGCCCCGAGGTTTGCGAGACTGTGGCAGTGAGAAGTCCAGCTCCCGCTCCGCGGGTCATCGCCGTCGTCGGTCCCACCGCAGCCGGAAAGTCCGACCTGGGGGTGTTCCTCGCCCAGCAGCTCGGGGGCGAGGTGGTCAACGCCGACTCCATGCAGCTCTACCGGGGGATGGACATCGGCACCGCCAAGCTGACGCTCGAGGAGCGCGGCTCGGTCCCCCACCGGTTGCTGGACATCTGGGACGTCACCGAGACCGCGAGCGTCGCGGAGTACCAGCGCCTGGCCCGCGCCGAGATCGACCGGCTGCTCGCCGAGGGTCGCACACCCGTCCTGGTGGGCGGTTCCGGCCTGTACGTGAAGGGCGCCATCGACGCTCTCGAGTTCCCCGGTACGGACCCCGGCGTCCGGGCCGCGCTGGAGGCGGAGCTGGCCGAGCACGGCTCCGGAGCACTGCACGAGCGGCTCCGCGCGGCCGACCCCGAGGCCGCCCGCGCGATCCTCCCGGGCAACGGCCGCCGCATCGTGCGGGCCCTCGAGGTCATCGAGATCACCGGCAAACCCTTCACGGCCAACCTCCCGGGGGACGACCCCGTCTACGACGCCGTCCAAATCGGCGTCGACGTGGCGCGCCCCGAACTCGACGAGCGCATCACCCTGCGCGTCGACCGGATGTGGGAGGCCGGACTCGTGGACGAGGTACGCGGCCTGGAGGCACGTGGCCTGCGGGAAGGGCGCACCGCCTCCCGGGCCCTCGGCTACCAGCAGGTGCTGACCGCTCTCGCCGGGGAGTGCACCGAGGACGAGGCGCGCACCGAAACCGTGCGCGCCACCAAACGCTTCGCGCGCCGCCAGGACTCCTGGTTCCGCCGCGATCCGCGCGTCCAGTGGCTGAACGGTGCCGCGGAGCACCGCGGGGAACTCTCCGGCCTCGCGCTGGCGTTGGTCGAACGAGCGGTTACAGCCTGATCACGTGATGGCATCGGGAAGCCCTGCCCGTCAATTCGGCGACCTGCGGCGTGCCATCATCGAGCATCGATCGACCAGTGGAGTCCGAGTTGGGAGGGCGCGTGGCGATGGAGGCCGGCCCTCGCGACACAGAACAAGACGCACCGGACACGCAGCACGAGGCAGGACGACTGAGCCCCGACGGGCCCGATGAGCTCCCCGTGACCCCCGAGGTCGAGGTGGAGCTGCGTCCCGCCCGGCGGATGCGTATCTGGCAGCTCGCGCCGATCGTCATGCTCGCCGCGCTCGGATCGCTGATGTTCGCCTTCCCGCTCGCCTTCGAGGTGGGCGACGGCGGCCCGGTGGTCGCCATGCTGGGACTGCTGATCAGCTGCTGCGCCGCGGGCTGGGGCATGATGGCCGCCCGCCGCGTCGGACACACCTGGCCGGGACTGCCGTCCCGGAGTTCAGGGGAGCGGGCCGACTGGCGGGTGATCGCGCTGTACGTGACGGTGTGCGCCGTCCTGGTCGCGCTGGCCGTCTGGCGCGTGGCACGACTGCGGGGCTGACCTCCCTGTGCGGCCGTCCCCGCCCGCGGCGGGCCGGTTCGCCACGCTGTCGGTGTGGGCTCGTACAGTTGTCCTGTGACCACCTCGCAGATCGCCTTCCTCAAGGGCCACGGCACCGAGAACGACTTCGTGATCGTTCCCGACCCGGACAACGCCATCGACCTGCCGGCGTCCCTCGTCGCCGGGCTGTGCGACCGTCGCGCCGGCATCGGCGGTGACGGCCTGCTCCATGTCGTGCGGTCCGCCGCCCACCCGGAGGCGCAGGACATGGCGGGCGAGGCCGAGTGGTTCATGGACTACCGCAACGCCGACGGCTCCGTCGCCGAGATGTGCGGCAACGGCGTGCGGGTCTTCGCCCGCTATCTGCAGCACGTGGGAGCCGTCGAGGAGGGCGACCTCGCGGTGGCCACCCGTGGTGGCGTGAAGAAGGTGCACCTGGCCAAGGACGGCGACGTCACCGTCTCCATGGGCCGGGCCCTGCTCCCCGGCGACGGGGTCACCGTCACCGTGGGCGACCGCAGCTGGGACGCCCGCAACGTGAACATGGGCAATCCGCACGCCATCGCGTTCGTCGACGACCTCGCGCACGCCGGAAGCCTGTTCACCGAGCCGGCCTTCGCGCCCGCAGCCGTCTACCCCGACGGCGTCAACATCGAATTCGTCGTGGACCGCGGTCCACGCCATGTCGCGATGCGGGTCCACGAGCGCGGCTCGGGCGAGACCCGCTCCTGCGGCACCGGCGCCTGCGCGGTGGCCGTCGCCGCGGCCCGCCGGGACGCGGCGGACCCGGCGGAGACCGGGGCCCCGGTCACGTACACCGTCGATCTGCCGGGTGGCACCCTGGTGATCACCGAGCACCCGGACGGCGAGATCGACATGACCGGAGCGGCCGTAATCGTCGCCGAGGGCATGATCGATCCGGTATGGCTGGAAACGCTCAAGGGATAGGGCCTCCCGCTTGGATCAGGCCGGATCAGGGAGCGGGGTCTGGTGCGTGCAGCTGCAAGGCGGAGGAGGGAGTCATGGCGGAGCCCTGGCGACCGACGACAACGCGGCAGATGTGCGTGCCAGACCCCGCGAGCCCGGCATGATCCAAAGGAGAGGCCCCTCGAGCTTCGCTCGAATGGGTGATCCGTTTCACGCTGGGCGAGAGCGGGACTCCGCCACGTGGTGGGGTCGGTAGCATCAAGCACCGGCCCCGGAGGCGCGACCGCCCCTTCCCACCGCCGGTCGACGTTGCCGGAGGTGCCCCATGAGCGCAGAGGCCACCAATCCAGGTGCCACTCCCGTCCGCAGACGGGGCCGCCCCCGGATCGATCTCCGCAGGCTCGGCCGCGTCGCCCTGCTCGGCCCGGTCCCCCGGGACCGGCTGCCGGACGCCATCGCCCATGTCGCCGAGGCGCACCGCGCCCACCACCCCGACGCCGACCTCGCCGTCCTGCACCGGGCCTACGTCCTCGCCGAGAGCTCGCACCGCGGACAGATGCGCAAGAGCGGCGAGCCGTACATCACGCACCCGCTCGCGGTCACCCTCATCCTCGCCGAGCTCGGCGCCGAGACCACCACGCTGACCGCGTCCCTCCTCCATGACACGGTCGAGGACACCGAGGTGACCCTCGACCAGGTGCGGGAGCAGTTCGGCGAAGAGGTCTGCTACCTCGTCGACGGCGTGACCAAGCTGGAGAAGGTCGACTACGGGGCCGCCGCCGAGCCGGAGACCTTCCGCAAGATGCTCGTCGCCACCGGCGACGACGTCCGGGTGATGTCGATCAAGCTCGCCGACCGGTTGCACAACATGCGCACGCTCGGCGTGATGCGCCCCGAGAAACAGGCCAGGATCGCCAAGGTCACCCGGGACGTGCTGATCCCCCTCGCGGAACGGCTCGGTGTGCAGGCGCTCAAGACCGAGCTGGAGGATCTCGTCTTCGCCATCCTCCATCCCGAGGAGTACGCACACACCCGCGCCCTGATCTCCGCCGCGACCGCCACCGGGGACCCGCTCACCGCTGTCGCGGACAAGGTCGCCTCGGTGCTGCGGGAGGCCGGCATCACCGCCGAAGTGGCTTTCAGGCCACGCCACTTCGTCTCCGTGCACCGGGTCAGGATCAAACGCGGCGAACTGCGCGGCAGTGACTTCGGACGCCTGCTCGTGCTCGTGGCCGAGGACGCCGACTGCTACGCCGTCCTCGGCGAGCTCCACACCTGCTTCACCCCGGTGATCTCGGAGTTCAAGGACTTCATCGCCTCACCCAAGTTCAACCTGTACCAGTCGCTGCACACCGCGGTGGTGGGCCCGGACGGCGAGGTCGCCGAGGTCCTCATCCGTACGCACCGCATGCACAAGGTCGCCGAGGCCGGCGTGATCGCGCTCGGCAATCCGTACGCCGCGGACGGCGCGGCGCCGAACGCCGAGTCCGCGGACGGCACCGCACCGGGCGCCGAACCCGCCGACGGCGAACGGGCCGACCCGACCCGCCCCGGCTGGCTCTCCCGCCTCCTCCAGTGGCAGCAGTCCGCCCCCGACCCCGACACCTTCTGGACCACCCTGCGCGCCGACCTCGCCCAGGACCGCGAGATCACCGTCTTCCGCACCGACGGCGGCACGCTCGGCCTGCCCGCGGGCGCCACCTGCGTCGACGCCGCCTACGCGCAGTACGGGGACGCCGCGCACAGCTGTATCGGGGCCCGGGTGAACGGCCGGCTGGCCACCCTCAGCACCGTGCTCGGCGACGGCGACACGGTCCAGCCGCTCCTGGCCGAGGACGCCGCGTCCGGGCCCTCGCCCGACTGGCTCGACCACGCCCGGACGCCCACCGCGCGCATCGCCATCACCGGCTGGCTCGACGCCCACCCGCAGGACGCGGAATCCGCAGCCGCGAGCGCCCCCGACAACCGCCGGTCCGGCCCGCAGCCGGACCGGTCCACCCGGCCGGCGCCGTCCGGATCCACCGGGACGGCCGGCCGCACCGTGAGCGCCGTGGTCGAGCGGCCCGACACCACCGTGCGTCTCGCGGGCTGCTGCACCCCGGTACCCCCCGACGAGGTAACCGGCTTCACGGTGCGCGGCGGCGTGGTCACGGTGCACCGGCTGGAGTGCCCGGTCGTGGCCGGGATGGAGGCCGTCGGCCGGGTGCCGGTCGCCGTGAGCTGGGGCGACGCCGCCGCCTGCCGAGTGACCCTGGTGGCGGAGTCCTTCGGGCGGCCCCGCCTCCTCGCGGACCTCACCGAGGCGATCGCCGGAGCGGACGCGGCGGTCATCTCCGCCACCGTCGAACCCCCCAGCGAACAGCGCGTACGCCACACGTACACCCTGCAACTCCCCGACGCGGCCGGACTGCCCGCGCTGATGCGTGCCATGCGCGACGTACCGGGGGTGTACGACGTGAGCCGCGCCCAGCACCCGGCCGCCGCGATCTGATCCGCCGCGCCGCACCCTCCGCCACGGCGGTCCCCGTTCGGGTGGCGCGGTGCGCGCCGTCCCGGTATGGCGGGGGTGGCGCTGGTAGCCGTAGTCCATGCCGTTCCTCTCCCGCCGTCTGCGGGCCGCCCTGCTGGCCACCGCATCGGCCACCACTCTTGTCGCCGCCACCCTGCCCGCACCGGTGCCCCTCGGCATCGGGGACCCGCTGTTCCCGCATCTGGGCAACCCCGGATACGACGTACTCGCCTACGACATCGGCCTCACCTACGGGGGCCGCAACAGCGAACCGCTCGACGCCGTCACCACGATCGACGCGCGGACGACCGAGCCGCTGGACCGGATCAACCTCGACTTCGCCCGTGGCACCGTCCGCTCCGTCGAAGTCAACGGCCTGCGCGCGGAGTTCGCGGCCGAGGACGAGGACCTGATCATCGAGCCGATCGGCAGCCTCCCCGCGGGAATCCCCCTGCGCATCACCGTCCGCCACACCAGCGACCCCTCGGGCGAGCGGGACAGCGGCGGCTGGGTGCGGACCGCCGACGGGCTCGCCATGGCCAATCAGGCCGACGCCGGGCACCGGGTCTTCCCCGGCAACGACCACCCCGCGGACAAGGCGTACTTCACCTTCCACGTCACCGCCCCGCAGGAGCTGACCGTGGTGGCCAACGGTCAGCGGACCGGGCGAATCCGGCACGGCGACCGGACCACCTGGACCTACCGGACCGACCACCCCATGGCCACCGAGCTGGCCCAGGTCAGCATCGGCCGGTCGACCGTCGTGGAGCGCACCGGTCCGCACCGGCTTCCCGTGCGCGACGTCGTACCGACCGCCGACCGGGAGAAACTGGAGCGCTGGCTGAAGAAGACCCCCGGCCAGCTGGAATGGATGGAACAGCAGGTCGGCCGCTACCCGTTCGAGAACTACGGCGTGCTGGTCGCCGACACGGAGACCGGCTTCGAGCTGGAGACCCAGACCCTCTCCCTCTTCGAGCGCCGCCTGTTCACCGACGCCGGCTTTCCCGAGTGGTACGTCGACTCGGTCATGGTCCACGAGCTGGCCCACCAGTGGTTCGGCGACAGCGTCTCCCCGCGGACCTGGTCCGATCTCTGGCTCAACGAGGGACACGCCAGCTGGTACGAGGCGCGCTACGCCGAGGAGCACGCAGGCAAGCCGCTGGAGCGCCGGATGCGTGACGCCTACCGGCGCTCGGACGGCTGGCGTGCCGTCGGCGGCCCGCCGGCCCGTCCCGCCGCGCCCGCGCCGGGCGAGAAGATCAGCCTGTTCCGGCCGGTGGTGTACGACGGAAGCGCACTGGTCCTCTACGCGCTCCGCCAGGAGATCGGCAACGATGCCTTCGACCGGCTGGAGCGGCTCTGGGTGCGCAAGCACCGTGACTCCAACGCCGCCACGGCCGACTTCACCGCCCTCTCGTCCCGGGTGGCCGGACGCGATCTGACCGCGTTCTTCGACGGCTGGCTGTACGGCAGGAAGACGCCCCCCATGCCGGGCCACCCGGACTGGGTGAGCACCGCCCCCGTGGGCGGCGGGAAACCCGCGTGACGGGCGGGACCCGCCGTGCCACTATCGACGGGTCGCACCGTGGCCTGACCGGAGAGAACCGGTCGGGTCGCACCGTGGCCGGACCGAAGAATCCCGGGGAGAAATCCCCGGGGAATCATTCCGGGAGGTCACACGTTGTGACTGATGTAGCTCATACCTATCGACGTAAGGATCCAATGACCTCCTCTTCTTCCCTTCCCCAGGACGCGCAGGAAGCGCAGAGTGCCACGGAGAATGTCACCGAGAGCCTCACCGAAAGCCTTCGGGCCGACGCCCTGATGGAAGAGGACGTCGCCTGGAGCCACGAGATCGACGGAGCGCGGGACGGCGACCAGCTGGACCGCTCCGACCGCGCCGCACTGCGGCGCGTGGCGGGACTCTCCACCGAACTCGAGGACGTCACCGAGGTCGAGTACCGACAGCTGCGCCTGGAGCGCGTCGTGCTGGTCGGTGTCTGGACCTCCGGCACGGTGCACGACGCGGAGATCTCGCTCGCCGAGCTTGCGGCACTCGCCGAGACGGCCGGAGCCCAGGTGCTCGACGCCGTCTTCCAGCGTCGTGACAAGCCCGACCCGGCCACCTACATCGGTTCCGGCAAGGCGCTCGAACTGCGCGACATCGTTCTCGAAACAGGGGCGGACACCGTCGTGTGCGACGGTGAGCTCAGCCCCGGCCAGCTGATCCATCTGGAAGACGTCGTCAAGGTCAAGGTGGTCGACAGGACCGCCCTGATCCTCGACATCTTCGCCCAGCACGCCAAGTCCCGTGAGGGCAAGGCGCAGGTCTCGCTGGCACAGATGCAGTACATGCTGCCGCGCCTGCGCGGCTGGGGCCAGTCGCTGTCCCGTCAGATGGGCGGCGGCGGTTCCAGCGGCGGTGGCGGCATGGCCACTCGTGGCCCCGGTGAGACCAAGATCGAGACGGACCGGCGACGGATCCGCGAGAAGATGGCGAAGATGCGCCGGGAGATCGCGGAGATGAAGACCGGCCGCGAGATCAAGCGCCAGGAGCGCAAGCGCAACAAGGTGCCTTCGGTCGCCATCGCGGGCTACACCAACGCCGGTAAGTCCTCGCTGCTCAACCGGCTGACCGGTGCGGGTGTGCTGGTGGAGAACGCCCTGTTCGCCACCCTCGACCCGACCGTGCGCCGGGCCGAGACGCCGAGCGGGCGGATCTACACCCTCGCCGACACCGTCGGGTTCGTACGGCATCTGCCGCACCACCTGGTCGAGGCGTTCCGCTCCACCATGGAGGAGGTCGGCGAGTCCGATCTCATCCTGCACGTGGTGGACGGCTCGCACCCGGTGCCGGAGGAGCAGCTCGCCGCTGTGCGCGAGGTGATCCGCGAGGTGGGTGCGGTCGACGTGCGCGAGATCGTGGTGATCAACAAGGCGGACGCCGCGGACCCGCTGGTTCTCCAGCGGCTGCTGCGTAACGAGAAGCACGCGATCGCGGTGTCGGCACGGACCGGCGCCGGCATCGACGAGCTGCTCGCGCTCATCGACAGCGAGCTGCCGAGGCCGTCGGTCGAGATCGAGGCACTCGTGCCCTACACCCAGGGCGGACTCGTCTCCCGGGTGCACGCCGAGGGCGAGGTTATCTCCGAGGAGCACACCTCCGAGGGCACCCTGCTCAAGGCCCGCGTGCACGCGGAGCTCGCTTCGGACCTCGCCGCGTTCGTACCCGCGGTGCACTGACCGCCGCCGCAGCAGCAGCAGCAAGCACGGACGGAGGGCCCGCACCCCATGGGTGCGGGCCCTCCGTCCGTTTCCGGGTGCGTGCTACTTGGACCCGAACTTCTCGCTCATCATCGTGAAGATCTGCTGGGCGCCCTCGCCGAGGTGCGGTCCGGCCAGCCAGCCGGCCGTCACCGGTCCGATGGAGGTGTTGGAGACCAGCGCCAGCTTGCCGTCGCTGCCTTCACTGAACCAGCCGCCCCCGGACGAGCCGCCGGTCATGGTGCAGCCGATGCGGTACATCGTGGGGGTGGCGGGGCTGATGGAGAGCCGGCCGGGACGGTCGACGCACTTGTGCATGATCAGACCGTCGTACGGGGGTGCGGCGGGGTAGCCCCAGGCTCCCATCGCGCTGATCTTCGCGGCCTCGGGGGCCGCGAAGTTGACCGGCAGGGCGTTGCCCACGGTCTCCTCGAGGGACTTGGTGCCGTGCTCCGGCTTCACGTGCAGCACCGCGTAGTCGTACGGGGCGCCCTCGCCGCCGGTGGGGCCTCCGTCGGTCAGCCACTCGCCGGAGGTGCTGGCCCAGTCGGCCCAGTAGGCGCCGTACGGGGCGACCTCCTGCGGCTGCGCGTTCTTCAGCGACGCTGCGTCCTTGCCCTGATCGTTGTAGGCGGGCACGAAGACGATGTTGCGGTACCAGCCGCCCTTCGCTCCGGCGTGGACGCAGTGACCGGCCGTCCACACCAGGTTGGACCTGCCCGGGCTCTCCGGGTCCTTGACGACGGTGCCCGAGCAGACCATCGAGCCCTCGGGGGAGTCGAAGAACACCTTGCCGACCGGCGCCGCGTAGTCGTGGTACGGCGTCTTCTCGCGCGCGGCCGTGACCGGTTCGGGCTCCGGGTCGCTGACACCCTGGGCGCCCGAGAGGTCCCCGGCCGACATCGTCTTGGCCGGGTCCTTCGCCGTCTTCATCCGGTCGGGCTTCCACAGCCCGTCGATGACCGGGTTGACGAAGTCCTTGGCCTCACGCAGCCACTTGTCCTTGTCCCAGTTCTTCCACTGGCCGCTCTTCCACTGGTCCAGATCGACACCGTGCTTCTTCAGGGTGTCGGCCAGATCGGTGGACAGGCCACCGCCGAAGCCGTTGCCGTCGGCGGACGTGGTGGCCGCGGGCTTGCCGGCCGCCGGGTCCTCGCCGGGACCGCAGGCCGTCGCCGTCAGCGCGAGGACGGCGACGAGGCCGGTCGCGGTGAGCAGCGGACGTATGGATCGCATGGAAAAGATTCCCCCTGAAACCTTCAGAATGGCATGAGCGTGTCATGCCGTGCGCCGGAATGGCCGGCTGTCGGTGATGTGCGGGGACCACCCTATGACGGCCCGGGCGGCGGTCGGTTGCCCCCGGAGCGCGGCGGGAGCCGCGGGCGGCCCAGGGGCCTTCGGCGGAAGGTGTTCCGCCGAAGGCCCCTGATGCGTCGTCACATGTTCGTGCCAGGACGGTAGTGGCGAGGCTCTACTGTCCCGCGTACTTCTTGCTGACCGAGTCGTAGACGCCCTTGGCTTCCTTGCCGAGGCGGGGTCCGGCCAGCCAGCCGGCCGTCACCGGGCCGATGGAGGTGTTGGAGACCAGTGCGGGCTTGCCGTCCTGACCCGCCGCGACCCAGCCGCCACCGGAGGAACCCCCGGTCATCGTGCAGCCGATGCGGTACATCGTCGGGTCGTCCCTGGTGAGCGAGAGCCGGCCCGGCTTGTCCGCGCAGCGGAAGAGCTTCTGGCCGTCGTACGGAGGAGCGGCCGGGAAGCCGGTGGCCGTCATCTCGGCGATCTTGGGCACCGCCGGGGCGTTGAACTCGACCGGCAGAGCCGAACCGACCGTCTCCTCCAGGGACTTGCCCGTGGACCCCTTCTCCGGCGTCACATGCAGCACGGCGAAGTCGTACGGGGCTCCGAGGCCGCCGACCGAGGCGCCCTGGTCGATCCACTGCTCGGAGGTCTGCGCCCACGAGCCCCACCACACGCCGTACGGGGCGACCTTCTCCTTGGGCGGGTTGTTCCGGAGCTCGTCGGTCGACAGCCCGCTGTTGTTATACGACGGCACGAAGGCGATGTTGCGGTACCAGCCGCCCTTCTTGCCCGCGTGCACACAGTGACCCGCGGTCCACACCATGTTGGACTTGCCGGGATGCGCCGGGTCCTTCACCACGGTCGCCGAGCAGACCATCGAACCCTCGGGGCCGTCGAAGAACAGCTTCCCCGACTCGGCGGCGTTGTCGTGGTACGGCGTCTGCACGCCAACGGCCCTGACGGGGACGGGTGTCGGGTCCGTCACGCCCTCGTCGCCGGAGATGTCGTTGTCGACCGGCTGCTCGGGCGCCTTGTCCGCGTCCCGCATCCGGTCCGGGTCCCAGAGGCCCTCGATGATGGGGTTGATGTAGTCCTTGGCCTCACGCAGCCACTTGTCCTTGTCCCAGTTCTTCCAGTCGCCGCTCTTCCACTGGTCGAGGTCGATCCCGTGTTCCTTGAGCCGGTCCTTCAGATCGTCCGGAATGGCGATCTTGCCGTCCGACGTCTGGCCCGCGGAACTGCTGCTCGGCTCGGTGGCCGCCTGCTCGTCGCCCGGCCCGCAGGCCGTCGCGGTGAGGGCGAGGACGGCGGCGGTCGCCGCCGTGGCGAGCACGGTGGAACGGGTGCGGCGAGCGCTCCCCGCACGGCGACCGGTGAATCCTGGTCGAATGAGTCGCATCTGGTGATCCCCCTGGGACTTCGTAACCCAACGCTTCTGTACGGCACTTCTGTACTGCTCGACCGCATCCGGTCCGGCTCCGGCGGACGGCGGTCCGGGCGCCTTTCCGGGCAGTCACGGCTGCCCGGAACGCTGTCCCGGGGCTGCGGCACGGTCCCCCACTATGCCGGTGCGGTTCCCGACGGCGTGCGGCAGGGCCGGGTTCGGGCCCGCAAGGATCTTCGGATTTACCCGTGATCCTCCGCGTCCGGCGTCGTTGGTACGTACGGGGGACACGGAGACAGCGTTCACCCCCGCAGTCCGTCCTTGCGGAATCGTGCTGACGTGCAACGCAACTGTTACAGCGGGAGGATCAACAGCCGTGGCCGTGACCGAACCAGCTCCGGCACCACCCCTCGCGCCGCACGAAGGCATCCTGCGCCGCCAGTCGCTGCGTGAGTCCGCCGCCCGCACCTATGCGCGTTCGCTGCCGATCGTGCCGGTACGGGCCCGGGGACTGACCATCGAAGGAGCGGACGGGCGGCGCTATCTCGACTGCCTGTCCGGAGCCGGGACCCTGGCCCTCGGGCACAACCACCCCGTCGTCCTGGAAGCGATCAAGAAGGTCATCGACTCCGGCGCGCCGCTGCACGTGCTCGATCTGGCCACGCCCGTCAAGGACGCCTTCACCACGGAGCTGTTCGCCACGCTGCCGCGGGAGTTCGCCGACAACGCCCGCATCCAGTTCTGCGGACCCGCCGGCACCGACGCGGTCGAGGCCGCGTTCACCCTGGTCCGCGCCGCCACCGGCCGCAGCGGGCTGCTCGCCTTCACCGGCGCCTACCACGGCATGACCGCGGGGGCGCTGGCCGCGTCCGGCGGCGCCGAGGACGTCCGGGTGACCCGGCTGCCCTTCCCGCAGGACTACCGCTGCCCCTTCGGCACCGGCGGCGAGCACGGTGCGGAACTCGCCGCGCGCTGGACCGAGAGCGTGCTGGACGACCCCAAGAGCGGAACCCCCGCACCGGCCGGGATGATCCTCGAACCCGTCCAGGGCGAGGGCGGGGTCAATCCCGCGCCCGACGGCTGGATGCGCCGGATGCGGGAGATCACCGCCTCCCGGTCCATCCCCCTGATCGCCGACGAGGTCCAGACGGGGGTGGGCCGGACCGGTGCCTTCTGGGCCGTCGAACACAGCGGCATCGTGCCCGACGTGATGGTGCTGTCCAAGGCCATCGGCGGATCCCTCCCACTCGCCGTGATCGTCTACCGCTCCGAACTCGACACCTGGCAGCCCGGGGCCCACGCGGGCACCTTCCGCGGCAACCAGCTCGCCATGGCCGCCGGCACCGCCACCCTGGCCTACGTGCGGGAGAACGGGCTCGCCGACCGGGCCGCCGACCTAGGCGCCAGGATGCTCGCCAGCCTGCGAGGACTGGTCTCCCGCCACCCGTGCATCGGTGATGTCCGCGGGCGGGGCCTGATGATCGGCGTGGAACTCGTCGACCCCGAGGCCGCCCCGGTCGGCGCCGGCGGCGAGGCGCCGCCGGACCCCGTCCTCGCCACGGCCGTCCAGCAGGAATGCCTGCGCCGCGGGCTCATCGTCGAACTCGGCGGCCGTCACTCCACCGTCGTACGACTGCTGCCACCCCTCACGCTCACCGACGAACAGGCGACAGCGGTCGTCGACCGCCTCGCCGACGCCCTGGCAGCCGCCGAGCGCTCCCCGCACCGGCGGACCGCGACCGGGTCGATCCGCTGACCCGGCACACCCTCACAGGAAAGACCGCCGTGAACCCCACCCCCGCGCCCGAGGCCGACGGCCCCGACTCCAGCCGCCACCCGGGAGAGGCCGGGCCCTCGGGCCACCTCGCCGTCGAGGCGTCGACCGTGCCGCGCCAGAAGGAGGTGCCGCACGCGCAGTGGCCCGCCCACCGGACGGCGACCGCCTGTGCCGCACCGGCGGCCGGCCCGCTCGAGCACCCCGATCCGCTGGACCACCCCGACCCGCTCCATGCCGCCGACGTGGCGGGCATCGAGAACCTGCTGCGCTGCTGGGTCCGCGAGTGCGACCTGCCCCGCCCGCAGGGGGAGACCCTGCGCATTCCGCTCCCCGCCAGCGGCACCGCCCTGCTCGTCCCCGTCCGCCACTGGTCCGCCACCGGCTGGCACCGGTTCGGCCCGCCCCTCCTGGAACAGGCCCCCGAGGGCGCGCCCACCGCCGACGCCGTCACCGTCGCGGCCCTCCTGGGCCGGGAGGCGGACCACCACCACGACGGCGCCGACATGGTGGCCAGGGTGGCCGACTCCGTACGGCGGACCGCCGGATTCATCGCCGAGCGACGGCGCCGGCCCGCCGCGCCCCCCGAGGCGGACCTCTTCCTCACCGCGGAGCAGTCACTCCTCCTCGGCCACCCGCTCCACCCCTCGCCCAAGAGCAGGGAAGGCCTCTCCGACTCCGAGTCCCGCCTCTACTCACCCGAGTCGCACGGCTCCTTCCCCCTCCACTGGATGGCCGTCGACCGGTCCGTACTGGCCACCGACTCCGCCTGGACCGAACACGGCCGGCCGGTCCCCGCCGCGGAACTCGTGGCCCGCCACGCCGAGGGCCTGCGCCACCCCGCGCACACCACGCCGATCCCGCTCCACCCCTGGCAGGCCCGCGAACTGGCGATGCGGCCCGAAGTCGCCGCCCTCGCAGACGCCGGTCTGCTGCACGACCTCGGCCCCTTTGGCGAGCGCTGGCACCCCACCTCCTCGGTGCGCACCGTGCAACGGCCCGGCACCGACCTCATGCTCAAGCTCTCCCTCGGCGTACGCATCACCAACTCCCGCCGGGAGAACCTCCGCAAGGAACTCCACCGGGGCGTCGAGGTCCACCGGCTGCTGCGCAGCGGACTCGCCCGGCAGTGGCACGCGGTCCACCCCGCGTTCGACATCGTCCGGGACCCCGCGTGGCTCGCGGCCGACACCCCCGAGGGCGAACACATCCCGGGCCTCGACGTCATGCTGCGCCACAACCCCTTCGACCGGTACGACGACGCGGTCTGCATCGCCGGACTCACCGCGCCGCGCCCCTGGCCGGACCGGGCCGGCATGTGCTCCCGCCTCGCCGACATCGTCCGCCGCCTCGGGACCGCCACCGGGCGGACCACGACCGCCGTCGCCGCCGAGTGGTTCCTGCGCTACCTGGACCGCGTGGTGCGGCCGGTCCTCTGGCTGGACGGCAACGCGGGCGTCGCCCTCGAAGCGCACCAGCAGAACACGCTGGTCCTGCTCGACGCCGAGGGCTGGCCGGTCGGCGGCCGCTACCGCGACAATCAGGGCTACTACTTCCGCGAGTCCCACCGCGCCGCTCTCGACCGCAGGCTCCCCGGCATCGGATCGGTCAGCGACACCTTCGTCTCCGACGCCGTCACCGACGAACGCTTCGCGTACTACCTCGGCATCAACAACGTGTTCGGACTGATCGGGGCGTTCGGCTCCCAGCAGCTCGCCGACGAGCGGGTGCTCCTCGCCGCATTCCGCCGGTTCCTCGGATCGGCCACCGCGCTGGGGTCCCCGCTCCCCGCGCAGCTGCTGGAATCCCCCCGCCTGCGCTGCAAGGCCAACATGCTGACGCGCCTGCGCGGCCTCGACGAACTCGTCGGGCCCGTGGACACCCAGTCCGTCTACGTCACCCTCACCAACCCCTTGTGCGGCTGAGGGGCCCACCCCGTCCCAGCCGGGACGCCCACCGTCGAGAGAGGAGAGCGCCACCGTGCCTCCCACCGATGCGCCCACGGCCCCCGGGCCCGGCGCCGCCCAGACCGGCCCGGGCGCCGAGGACACGCTCGATCTGCGCCTCACCGCCGAACTGCTCGCGCTCCTGGGGGAGGAGGGGCCCGTAACCAGGGCCCCGGCCTCAGGAGGCCCCGCGTACGGACCGGAGGACTCCGGTCCGCTGCTCGGCCGGCCCGCGGAGTGGAAGCCCGTCACGACCTCGGCCGGAGTGTTCCAGCTCGTCCCCGTGCGGCTGGAGCGCGACCTCCCGCTGATCAGCCGCTGGATGAACGACCCCGCCGTCGCGGCCTTCTGGGAGCTTGCCGGGGACGAGACGGTCACCGCGCGGCACCTGAAGCCGCAACTCGACGGCGACGGACGCAGCATCCCGTGCCTGGGCGTGCTGTCGGGCGTCCCGATGAGCTACTGGGAGATCTACCGGGCCGACCTCGACCCCCTGGCCCGGCACTGCCGGATCCGGCCGCACGACACCGGGGTCCACCTCCTCATCGGCGACGCGGACCAGCGGGGCCAGGGGATCGGGAGCACCCTGCTCCGCGCGGTCGGTGACCTCGTGCTCGACCACCGTCCCCGGTGCACACGGGTCGTCGCCGAGCCCGACCTCGGGAACGCACCCTCCGTCTCCGCCTTCCTGAGCGCCGGATTCCGCTTCGCCGCCGAGGTCGAACTCCCGGAGAAGCGGGCCGCGCTGATGGTCCGCGACCGGCCCCACCGCGCCCAGCTGTGAACGATCCGCTGTCCTGCCCCCGCCGCTCGAACCCCGTCGGTTTTCTCCCGAGGAGTCCCCGTGACGCAATATCCCGCGAGCAGTGACGCAGCCCAGTCGCCCACGCTGCTCAGCACCCCGGAACTGAACCGCGCGGTCTGGGACCGGGCCGCCGCCCGGATGCTCGCCAAGATGCTCGGCGAATTCGCCTACGAGGATGTCATCCGGCCCCTTCCACGATCCGCCGGCGGCGACACGTACACCCTCGTGCTCGACGACGGTGGCAGCCTGAGCTTCACCGCCCGCCGAGGGGTCTACGGCAGCTGGCGCGTCGCCCCCGACTCGATCCGCGAGGCGAGCAGCGCGGCGACGGAGGCGGACCTGGCGGCCTGCGAGGTGATCGGCGCGGATCCGGGGGCGTCCCCGGCAGCCCGGGAAGCGCGCGGCGAGGCGACGGAGGCGGATGCGGCCGGCGCCGGCGTCGGGGCCCCGGCGGACCCGGGCCAGGTCGCGGGCAGCGTCCCCTTCCGGGACCCGCTGCTGTTCCTCGCCCGCGCCCGCCGCCTCATCGGGCTGGACGGCGCCACCCTCGGCCACCTCGTCCGCGAGCTCACCACCACGCTGACCGCCGACGCCCGCCTGGACCACGGCGCCCTCGGCGCCGCCGAGCTGGCCGACCTCGGCTACGCCGAGCTCGAAGGCCACCAGACGGGCCACCCCTGGATCGTCGCCAACAAGGGACGGCTCGGCTTCTCCGCGACCGACGCGGCCCGCTTCACCCCCGAGGCCCGCACCCCGGTCACCCTGCCGTGGATCGCCGTCTCCTCACGGATCGCCGCCTACCGGGGCGTGAGCGCGCTCACCGACCCCGGCCGGCTCTACGCCCAGGAACTGGACCCCGCGGTCCGTGAATCCTTCGCCGCCGTCCTGCGCGGCCGCGGCCTCGACCCGGACGGCTACCACTTCCTCCCCGTCCACCCCTGGCAGTGGGACGAGTGGATCGTGCCCCTGTTCGCCCCGGCCATCGCCGTCGGCGACATCGTCCCCCTGCACGCCGATGCGGACCTGCGGCTCCCGCAGCAGTCCATCCGCACCTTCGCCAACCTGACCCGGCCCGACCGGCACACGGTCAAGCTGCCGCTGTCCATCCTCAACACCCTGGTCTGGCGGGGCCTGCCGACCGAACGCACCCTCGCCGCACCCGCAGTCACCAACTGGGTGCAGGGGATGCGCGACAGCGATCCGTTCCTGCGCGACACCTGCGGCGTCATCCTCCTCGGGGAGGTCGCCTCGGTCACGGTGGAGCATCCGCTCTACGACCACCTCCCCGAGACGCCGTACCAGTTCAAGGAGATCCTCGGAGCGATCTGGCGCGAGCCCCTCCTGCCGCGCCTCGCGCCCGGTGAGCGGGCCCGCACCCTCGCCTCGCTGCTGCACACCGATCCGCAGGGCCGCGCCTTCACCGCCGAGCTGGTCGCCCGCTCCGGACTCACGCCGACCGGCTGGCTCACCCGGCTCTTCGCCGCGCTGCTCCCGCCGCTGCTGCACTTCCTGTACCGCTACGGCACCGTCTTCTCCCCGCACGGCGAGAACGCCATCGTCGTCTTCGACGAGAGCGACGTCCCGGTGCGCCTGGCGATCAAGGACTTCGTCGACGACGTGAACATCAGCGCCCGGCCGCTGCCCGAGCACGACACCATGCCGCCGGACGTACGCCGCGTCCTGCTCACCGAGGAACCCGCCTTCCTCACCCAGTTCATCCACTCCGGTCTCTTCACCGGAGTCTTCCGCTTCCTGTCCCCGCTCTGCGAGGAACAGCTCGGCGTCCCGGAGCGCGTGTTCTGGTCACTCGTCCGGGCGGAGATCCTGCGCCACCACGCCCGCTTCCCCGAGCTGAAGGACAGGTTCGAGATGTTCGACATGCTGACGCCCCGCATCGAGCGCCTCTGTCTCAACCGCAACCGCCTGCACCTGGACGGCTACCGCGACCGGCCCGAGCGGCCGCACGCGGCGGTGCACGGCACGGTGGCCAATCCGCTCCACCCCTCCGCGTGAGTCCGCCAGTGGCCGTCGTTGTCAGTGGGGCCCCGTAGGCTGGTCGGGCTATGACGAAGCCATCCCTCCCCGAGCTCCTGCACGCCGCCGTGACCGCCGTCGGCGGTACGGAGCGACCCGGCCAGGCCGCCATGGCCGGTGCCGTCGCCGAGGCCGTGGACGACCGATCCCACCTGCTCGTCCAGGCCGGCACCGGCACGGGCAAATCGCTCGGCTATCTGGTGCCCGCCCTGGCCCACGGCGAGCGCGTCGTGGTGGCCACGGCGACCCTGGCCCTCCAGCGCCAGCTCGTGGAGCGTGATCTTCCGCGAACGGTCGACGCCCTGCATCCGCTGCTGCGCCGCCGCCCCCAGTTCGCCATGCTCAAGGGCCGGTCGAACTACCTCTGTCTGCACCGCCTCCACGAGGGCGTGCCGCAGGAGGAGGAAGAGGGGCTCTTCGACCAGTTCGAGGCCGCGGCGCCGTCGAGCAAGCTCGGTCAGGACCTGCTGCGCATGCGGGACTGGGCGGACGAGACCGAGACGGGCGACCGGGACGACCTCACCCCCGGCGTCTCGGACCGGGCCTGGGCGCAGATCTCCGTCTCCTCCCGGGAGTGCCTGGGCGCCACCAAGTGCGCGTACGGGGCCGAGTGCTTCGCCGAGCAGGCCCGGGAGCGGGCCAAGCTCGCCGACGTGGTGGTGACGAACCACGCCCTGCTGGCCATCGACGCCATCGAGGGTGCCCCGGTGCTCCCGAGCCACGAGGTCCTGATCGTCGACGAGGCGCATGAGCTGGTCTCCCGGGTCACCGGAGTGGCGACCGGCGAGCTCACGCCCGGCCAGGTCAACCGCGCGGTGCGCCGCGCGGCGAAGCTGGTCAACGAGAAGGCCGCCGACGCCCTGCAGACGGCGTCCGAGGGCTTCGAGCGGGTGATGGAGCTGGCTCTGCCGGGCCGGCTGGAGGAGGTGCCCGAGGACCTCGGGTACGCACTGATGGCGCTGCGCGACGCCGCTCGTACGGTGATCACCGCGCTCGGCTCCACGCGCGACAAGTCCGTGGCGGACGAGGACGCGGTCCGCAAACAGGCGATGGCCTCGATCGAGTCGATCCACGGGGTGGCCGAGCGCATCACCCAGGGCTCCGAGTACGACGTCGTCTGGTTCGAGCGCCACGACCGCTTCGGCGCCTCCGTGCGGGTCGCGCCGCTCTCGGTGTCCGGGCTGCTGCGCGAGAAGCTCTTCGCCGAGCGCTCCGTGGTCCTCACCTCGGCCACCCTCAAGCTCGGCGGGGACTTCAACGGCGTGGGGGCGTCCCTCGGCCTCTCCCCGGAAGGCACCGCGGGCGATGACATCCCGCAGTGGAAGGGCCTGGACGTCGGTTCGCCCTTCGACTACCCGAAACAGGGAATCCTGTACGTGGCCCGGCATCTGGCGACCCCCGGCCGGGAGGGGTCCCGCACCGACATGCTGGACGAGCTCGCCGAGCTCGTGGAAGCCGCGGGCGGGCGCACACTCGGACTGTTCTCCTCCATGCGCGGGGCCCAGGCCGCCGCGGAGGAGCTGCGGGGCCGGCTGGAGAAGCCGATCCTGCTCCAGGGCGAGGAGACCCTGGGGGAGCTGATCAAGAACTTCTCGGCCGACCCCGAGACCTGCCTCTTCGGAACGCTCTCGCTCTGGCAGGGCGTCGACGTCCCCGGCGCCAGCTGCCAGCTCGTGGTCATGGACCGGATTCCGTTCCCGCGGCCCGACGATCCGCTGATGAGCGCGCGCCAGAAGGCCGTCGAGGAGGCGGGGGGCAACGGCTTCATGGCCGTGGCCGCCACGCACGCGGCCTTGCTGATGGCCCAGGGCGCCGGCCGTCTGGTGCGGGCCACCGGGGACAAGGGCGTCGTCGCGGTGCTCGACCCACGCCTGGCCAATGCCAGGTACGGCAGCTATCTCCGCGCCTCGCTCCCCGACTTCTGGTACACGACCGACCCGAACCAGGCACGCCGTTCGCTCGCCGCGATCGACGCGGCGGCCAAGGCCGACGGGAAGTAGCCGGGCGCGGGCCCCTGAGACATGAGCAGGGCCCTTGGATCCGCACTGCGGATCCAAGGGCCCTGCGGGGCGGGGCTTCAGACCCGCCGCAGCACCGCCACGACCTTGCCGAGAATCGTCGCCTCGTCACCGGGGATCGGCTGGTACGCGGAGTTGTGCGGCAGCAGCCACACATGGCCGTCCTCGCGCTTGAAGCGCTTGACCGTGGCCTCGCCGTCCAGCATCGCGGCCACGATGTCGCCGTTCTCCGCCACGGGCTGGCGTCGCACGGTGACCCAGTCGCCGTCACAGATCGCCGCTTCGATCATCGAGTCACCGACGACCTTCAGCACGAAGAGCTCACCGTCCCCGACCAGCTGGCGGGGGAGGGGGAACACGTCCTCGACCGATTCCTCGGCGAGGATCGGACCACCGGCCGCGATCCGGCCGACCAGCGGCACGTAGGACGCCGCGGGCTTCCCCGTGGTGTCCGTGGCCTGTGTGCTGGGCTGGTCCGAGCCACGCACCTCGTACGCCCGCGGGCGATGGGGGTCGCGGCGCAGGAACCCCTTGCGCTCCAGGGCCATCAGCTGATGTGCGACGGAGGACGTGCTGGACAGGCCCACCGCCTGACCGATCTCCCGCATCGACGGGGGGTAGCCCCGCCGTTGTACGGAGTCCCGGATGACCTCGATCACTCGCCGCTGCCGGTCCGTGAGCCCCGAGCTGTCCGCCCGGATTCCAGGAGGTCGTCCGGGCAGCGAGCGCGCTGGGCGCGCGGGCTCCGGCCCCTCCGTGTTCGTGACTGAGTCATTCATGGCATGCACCGGCTCGAGTCGGCTCTGGGAGCGGTCCTGGGCAGTGATGATGGCACTGTCTGCGGTGGTGGTCACGTCGGCCCCTCTCGAATGGTCTCCCTAGCTGGACAACGGTAGTAGCTTTCGAAAGGTTGCGCCAAACACACGTTCGAGTGAAAAACGAATAAAAGCCTGTCGCGTGTTCGGTGCTGGGTGTATGAGCGAAGCCGGGAGTGTTTCGCCGCTCGGTCCGCCCACAGGGCCCGTCCGGGTGGGGCGACCGTCAATTCGGACCATGACGCTACCCTCCACCCCCGCGGCGCCCACGCGCGGGGGTGGTCCCACATGCCTGCGTCCGGCCCTTCGCGCCGCCCGGCGGCCGCCTCCCCGCACTCCGCCGCGCCGCCCGCTTCCCGTACCCTCTTGGTCGGCCGTACGCTGCCTTCCGGCCGCCCGGGGTGCCCGACACGCGCTAGGGCCAGATGCGCGACCAAACCCAAGATCTAGTGGTTGGATTGCTACAGCCACCCAGAAGTTGTGGTCCCCGTCCATCGGGGGTGTGGTCATCGCCTATGCTTGAGACCGCTTCGAAGGCCCCCCACCGGGCCTGAAGAGGCTATTCAGTCGTGCTGAGAAGGAGGGTTGGGAGCCATGCACTGCCCCTTCTGCAGGCACCCCGACAGCCGGGTCGTCGACAGTCGCACCACCGACGACGGGACCTCGATCCGCCGGCGTCGCCAGTGCCCCGACTGCTCCCGCCGTTTCACGACGGTCGAGACGTGTTCGCTCATGGTGGTCAAGCGCAGCGGCGTCACCGAGCCCTTCAGTCGTACCAAGGTCATCTCCGGCGTGCGCAAGGCGTGCCAGGGGCGGCCGGTCACCGAGGACGCTCTCGCCAAACTCGGCCAGCGGGTCGAGGAGGCGGTGCGGGCCACCGGCAGCGCCGAGCTGACCACGCACGACGTGGGTCTGGCCATCCTCGGCCCCCTGCAGGAACTCGACCTCGTCGCCTACCTGCGGTTCGCGTCCGTGTACCGGGCGTTCAACAGCCTCGAAGACTTCGAGGCCGCCATCGTGGAACTCCGCGAGCGGCGGCCTCCCGTACAAGGATGCGGGACCGGCGAGACCCTGGAGGTCCCCGTTCCCGCCGTCGCCGCCGACTGAGCGGCACCCGCCGGCCCCGCTGATCCGATGATCGGCCGCGGGCCGGCACCTGGACCTGCTCCGGGCGGCGCATGACGTACGCGGCGTCCGAAGCATCAGACACACACGGTGCCCGGGGAAGTTCTCGGCACCTCAGGGCGTTTTTGCCCACGTATGCCACATATGGGAGGCGGCATGACAGAGACGGCGAGCGGCCAGGCACGAGGTTCCCGCACCAAGGGGCCCAAGTCGACTGCGACCAAGCAGGGCCTGCGTATCGAGCGCATCCACACCACCCCCGGCGTGCATCCGTACGACGAGGTGGCGTGGGAGCGCCGTGACGTCGTCATGACCAACTGGCGCGACGGCTCGATCAACTTCGAGCAGCGTGGCGTCGAGTTCCCCGGCTTCTGGTCGGTGAACGCGGTCAACATCGTCACCAGCAAGTACTTCCGCGGGGCTGTCGGCACCCCTCAGCGCGAGACCGGTCTGCGACAGCTGATCGACCGGATCGTGAAGACGTACCGGAAGGCCGGCGAGGACTACAGCTACTTCGCTTCCCCCGCGGACGCCGAGATCTTCGAGCACGAGCTGGCGTACGCCCTCCTGCACCAGATCTTCAGCTTCAACTCGCCGGTCTGGTTCAACGTCGGCACGCCCCAGCCGCAGCAGGTCTCCGCCTGCTTCATCCTGGCCGTCGACGACTCCATGGAGTCGATCCTCGACTGGTACAAGGAAGAGGGCATGATCTTCAAGGGCGGCTCCGGCGCCGGCCTGAACCTCTCCCGTATCCGCTCCTCCAAGGAGCTCCTCTCCTCCGGCGGCAACGCCTCCGGCCCGGTCTCCTTCATGCGCGGCGCGGACGCGTCCGCCGGAACGATCAAGTCCGGTGGCGCCACCCGCCGCGCGGCCAAGATGGTCATTCTCGACGTCGACCACCCCGACATCGAGAACTTCATCGAGACCAAGGTGAAGGAGGAGGAGAAGATCCGCGCCCTGCGTGACGCGGGCTTCGACATGGACCTGGGCGGCGACGACATCACGTCCGTCCAGTACCAGAACGCCAACAACTCGGTCCGGGTGAACGACGAGTTCATGAAGGCCGTCGAGTCCGGCGGGAAGTTCGGGCTGCGCGCCCGCATGACCGGCGAGGTCATCGAAGAGGTCGAGGCCAAGTCCCTCTTCCGCAAGATGGCCGAGGCGGCCTGGGCCTGCGCCGACCCGGGCATCCAGTACGACGACACCATCAACGCCTGGCACACCTGCCCCGAGTCCGGCCGGATCAACGGCTCGAACCCGTGCAGCGAGTACATGCACCTGGACAACACCTCGTGCAACCTTGCCTCGCTCAACCTGATGAAGTTCCTCAAGGACGACGGCAAGGGCAACCAGTCCTTCGAGTCCGAGCGCTTCGCCAAGGTCGTCGAGCTGGTCATCACCGCGATGGACATCTCGATCTGCTTCGCCGACTTCCCGACCGAGAAGATCGGCGAGAACACCCGCGCCTTCCGCCAGCTCGGCATCGGCTACGCCAACCTCGGCGCCCTGCTGATGGCGACCGGTCACGCGTACGACAGCGATGGCGGCCGCGCGCTCGCCGGTGCCATCACCTCGCTGATGACCGGCACCTCGTACAAGCGCTCCGCCGAGCTGGCCGCGGTCGTCGGCCCGTACGACGGCTACGCCCGTAACGCCGAGCCGCACCAGCGCGTCATGAAGCAGCACGCCGACGCCAACGCCGTGGCCGTGCACGCCGACGATCTGGACAACCCGGTCTGGGCCGCAGCGACGGAGGCCTGGCAGGACGTCATCCGCCTCGGCGCGAAGAACGGCTTCCGCAACGCGCAGGCCTCGGTCATCGCCCCCACCGGCACCATCGGTCTCGCGATGTCCTGCGACACCACCGGCCTCGAGCCCGACCTCGCCCTGGTCAAGTTCAAGAAGCTCGTCGGCGGCGGCTCGATGCAGATCGTCAACGGCACCGTCCCGCAGGCCCTGCGCCGCCTGGGCTACCAGGAGGAGCAGATCGAGGCGATCGTCGCCCACATCGCCGAGCACGGCAACGTGATCGACGCCCCCGGCCTGAAGACCGAGCACTACGAGGTCTTCGACTGCGCGATGGGCGAGCGTTCCATCTCGGCGATGGGCCACGTCCGCATGATGGCGGCCATCCAGCCGTGGATCTCGGGCGCGCTCTCCAAGACGGTGAACCTGCCGGAGACGGCCACCGTCGAGGACGTCGAGGAGGTCTACTTCGAGGCGTGGAAGATGGGCGTCAAGGCGCTCGCGATCTACCGCGACAACTGCAAGGTCGGCCAGCCGCTCTCCACCAAGAAGTGGGAGGAGAAGAAGGACGAGGTCACGGCCAAGGCCGAGGACACCATCCGTACCGCGGTCGAGAAGGTCGTCGAGTACCGCCCGATCCGCAAGCGTCTGCCCAAGGGCCGTCCCGGCATCACCACCTCCTTCACGGTGGGCGGCGCCGAGGGTTACATGACCGCCAACTCCTACCCGGACGACGGTCTCGGCGAGGTCTTCCTGAAGATGTCCAAGCAGGGCTCGACCCTCGCGGGCATGATGGACGCCTTCTCCATCGCCGTCTCGGTCGGTCTGCAGTACGGCGTCCCGCTGGAGACGTACGTCTCGAAGTTCACCAACATGCGCTTCGAGCCGGCCGGCATGACGGACGACCCGGACGTGCGGATGGCGCAGTCGATCGTCGACTACATCTTCCGCCGCCTGGCGCTGGACTTCCTGCCCTTCGAGACCCGTTCGGCCCTCGGCATCCACTCCGCCGAGGAGCGCCAGCGCCACCTCGACACCGGTTCCTACGAGCCGACGTTCGAGGAGGAGCAGCTGGAGGCCGAGAGCCTGGCCCAGTCGGCTCCGACCGCACAGCCGGAGCCGCTGAAGGTGGTCACCACCGTCGAGGAGGCCGGCACGCCGGCTCCGAGGACGGCGCACACCTCGGCGGAGCTCGTCGAGATGCAGCTCGGCATCAGCGCCGACGCCCCGCTCTGCTTCTCCTGCGGTACGAAGATGCAGCGCGCCGGTTCCTGCTACATCTGCGAGGGCTGCGGCTCGACCAGCGGTTGCAGCTGACCGGACCCGGTGCCCCGTGAGGGGCCACGGCCTCACCGAAGGGGGCGGGCAGGACTCCGATGGCGGAGTTCCTGCCCGCCCCCTTTTCGTTCGGTTCTGTCACTCCCCGAACGAACGGCTTCCCATCGCCGCGGCGAACGCGTCGGCGTCCCCGTCGAATCCCCGAACCGAGTCGTGGAACCGCCAGATCCCCGAGGAATCCCGTACGAACTCGGCGACGACGGCCGCCGTCGCCGTCCCGACTCCGGAGAAGTCGTCCTCGGAGAGGATGGTGTAGCCCTCCCGGATCTGCACCCCGGTGTTCTCTATGGCCCCGAACGTCTTGTGCCCGTCGCGCTGTTGGATGGCGACCCCGACGACCACCCGGGAGTACGCCTCCGAGACCCGGCCCAGCTCCAGCGTCATGACCTCGTCGTACCCCAGGCCCTGGCCGGTCCTGCTGTCGCGGTTGAGCGTGATGGTGCCATCGGGCGCACGACTGTCGAAGTGCACTAGGTACGCGGGGCTCCCGTACGGCTCCCCGGCCGGATAGGTCGCCGCGATGATGTCGAGGTCGTTGGCGGGCTCGCCGTGGGGACTGGGATCCCACTTGACCCTGACCTCGACCTTCTCCAGGTCCTTGTTGGGAGTGCTCATCGGACTTCGCTCCTTCGCGCGGGGCCGTCGGTCCGGTTCTATCACCCGATCGTGTCCGCAACGGCCCGCAGGACCAACCGTCTTGGGGCGAACGACGGAATCGGGCCATCGCGGCGGCCCGGGTGTCTCAATGAGGGATGCGCCCCGGCGGGTTGGTGTACAGCGAGGACATGACGATCACTGTGCGATCACCCGTGACCGGTTCTGACGCACTCCGTCGGAGCGTGACCCACGCCACGTCCGCCCCCCGTACGATGGCGCTGTGTTGGTCAAGTGGATTCGCTGCAATGTGGGGGACCGTCGAGGTTTCGAGCGGGGGCAGCGGAAATGGGCGGGGCTGCTGGGTGAGCCGGGGTTCAGGGGGCAGGGCGGCGGCTGGAGCCGCAGCCGTCCCGACGTGGCCCACGTCTTCGCGTTCTGGGAGAACCGGGTCTTCTACGACTCGTTCATGGCGCGGGGGCACGACGCCCTGGCCGCCGCGCAGGCCGGCACGTGCCACGACATCCAGGTCAAGCTGTTCGAGTTCCGCTTCGATGTGAAGACCGGCTTCGAACCCGACTTCACGGACGCCGATGTGGTCAGGGTGGCGCACAGCAGGGTCCACGGGGACCGTGTCGAGCACTTCGCGCTGATGCAGCAGCGGGTGTGGAATCCCGCGATGGCCGGATCACCCGGGATGCTGCGCGGCGTGTGCGGCGAGGCGCCCGGGCACGAGTTCCTGGTCCTGTCCATGTGGCAGTCGAGCGCCGAGCGCGGCAAGTACCGGCCGGCGAGCGTCGAACGGCTCTCGCAGCGCGCGCGGACCGAGGACGACGTGGCCTCGCTCGCCGGGGACGTCGTCCAGCTCGAACGGGCATGGACGGTGTGACCGACCGGTGCGGTCGCGGTCGCGGTCCAGAGGCGACATGGACCGTCGAGTTCCGGACAAGTGCTCGAACGCCCCGGACTCGTTCTAGGGTCGGTACATGGCACGACCGCAACGCATTGTCCTCGTCAGACACGGCGAGTCCGAGGGAAACGCCGACGACACCGTGTACGAGCGCGAACCCGACCACGCACTGAGGCTGACCTCGAACGGGCTGCGGCAGGCCCGCGAGACAGGGGTGCGGCTGCGGGAGCTCTTCGGCGAGGAGCGGGTCAGCGTGTACGTCTCGCCCTACCGCCGGACGCACGAGACGTTCAGGTCCCTCGGGCTCGATCTCGAACGCGTCCGGGTGCGCGAGGAGCCCCGGCTGCGCGAGCAGGACTGGGGGAACTGGCAGGACCGGGACGACGTGCGCCTCCAGAAGGCCTACCGGGACGCCTACGGTCACTTCTTCTACCGCTTCGCGCAGGGCGAGTCCGGCGCGGACGTGTACGACCGGGTCGGCGCGTTCCTGGAGAGCCTGCACCGGAGCTTCGAGGACCCCGACCACCCCCCGAACGTCCTGCTGGTCACGCACGGACTGACCATGCGGCTCTTCTGCATGCGCTGGTTCCACTGGTCCGTGGCCGAATTCGAATCGCTCTCCAACCCGTGCAACGGGGAATCCCGGACGCTGGTGCTCGGCGAGGACGGCCGCTACACGCTGGACAGGCCGTTCGAGCGCTGGCGCACCCCTGAGCCGTACGGCATCACCGGATAGAGTGGAACCGATGACCGAATCCGCTTCCGATCCGCGCTTCGCACGCGCCCTTGCCAGCCTGCGCGGCCTCTCCGTCGGGGACGCCCTGGGCTCCCAGTTCTTCGTGCCCGCCAACTATCCGCTCCTGAAGGAGCGCGCCCTGCCCCCCGGGCCCTGGCAGTGGACCGACGACACCGAGATGGCCGCCTCGGTGCTGGCCGTGCTGTCGCGGCACGGCCGGATCGACCAGGATGCCCTCGCCCACTCCTTCGCCGTGCACCACGACTTCGACCGGGGATACGGCCCCGCCGTGAACCGCCTGCTCAGGCTGGTCCGGGAGGGCGGCGACTGGCGCGAACTCGCCTCGGCGCTCTTCAAGGGGCAGGGCTCGTGGGGCAACGGCTCGGCGATGCGCATCGCCCCGCTCGGCGCCTGGTACGCGGACGACCCCGAGCAGGCCACGCACCAGGCCGAGATCTCCTCGTACACGACCCACCAGCACCGGGAAGCCGTCGTCGGCGCGATGGCCGTCGCGGCGGCCGCATCCCTCGCGGCGGCGCCCACCGGGCCGCCGGCGCCGGCGGACCTCCTGGACGGCGTGATCGCGCTCGTACCGCGCAGCGCGGTCGGCGCCGGGCTCCGCAGGGCCCGCGACATGCTGGACTACAACGACGCGGGCACGGTCGCCGCGGTCCTCGGCAACGGCCGGCGTACGAGCGCCCACGACACGGTTCCCTTCGCCCTCTGGTCCGCGGCACGCAGTCTCGGCGATTTCGAGCAGGCCTTCTGGGTGACAGCGCAGGCCGGCGGCGACGTCGACACGACGTGCGCGATCGTCGGCGGGGTGGTCGCGGCGGGCACGGCGGGTGCGCCGCCCGCTCCGTGGACGGCACAGACGGAAGAGCTGCCCGACTGGATGGCGCGGTAGGCCGCAGGGCGCTCCCGGGCACCGGACTGTCACGGAACTGCCACAGCGTTGCCCCGTAAGGCTGACGGCCGTCACGGGGGGTTACTCTTTCGGCCACGCCGCCCGCGGTGATCATCACGACGGGCGAGCACCGAATGAGACGCCGGGGGGCTGCGCTGCCCAGGGCTCGCGTGAGCGGACCTCGGTGGGGAGGGGTCTAGTGCCCGATCACGATCACACGCCAGAACCAGCCAGGCCGGAGACTGTGCCGGGCGCCGCCGAGCCGTCGGGAGCGTCCCGGGCTGAGCCGGAGCCTGCAAAGTCCCCGGCAGCCGGGGCACCGGAGTCCGGGACGCCCACGGTCCCGCCGCCACGCGGCACCGGACCCCAGCCGCAGGACACCGGACCGCAGCCTCCGCGCATACCGGCCTACGCGCAGGGCGCGCGGCCGCCGCAGGCCAACCCGTGGGGACAGCCCAAGCGGACACCCCCCTCGGAACTCTCGCGGCTCCGCCCGGCCAAGCCGGGTGCGGTCCCGAGCGCCACACTCTGGGCCGTACTGGCGACCGGACTGCTCAGCGCCCTGCTGCTGGGCGACGGGATCGGCCTGAACCTGCTACTCGTGGCGGTCCCCGCAGCACTCGCGGCCGCTTTCGCCGCCCGTGGCGCGGGCCGTCGGCTGCGTCCCTGGACCGCCGTCTGGGCGGTCGGCGGGCCGGCCCTGCTCGTCGTCCCGGCACTCCGGGACGCCGGCTGGCCGAGTCTCCTGGCCATCGTGTCCGCCTTCGCGCTCGGCTCCCTCGCGCTGCACGGCAGCCGCAGCTGGCTCGGGATCTTCCTCGGTTCGCTGGGCCTGCTCACGTCCGTCGCCGAATCACTGGGCTGGGGCGCCCGAGGGGTACGCGACCGCATGGCCGGCTCCCGGGGACGCTGGGGCGTGGTCTTCCGCTCCACGCTCGTGGCGGTCGTCCTGCTCGTCGTGTTCGGAACGCTCTTCGCGAGCGCCGACGCCGCGTTCGCCGACGTACTCGGCAGCCTGATGCCCGATGTGTCGGTCGGAGACAGCCCGTGGAGGTTCTTCCTCGGCGTGCTCGGTCTCGTCGGCGCGCTCGCCGCCGCGTACACGGCTGCGGCCCCCATCCGCTGGGACGGTCTGACGGTACGCCCGGGCAAGGCGCGCGGGCGCCTGGAGTGGGCCCTGCCTCTGGTCGTGCTGAACCTGCTGTTCGCCGCGTTCCTCGCCATCCAGCTCACGGTGCTGCTCGGCGGGTACGACAAGGTGATGGCCGAGACCGATCTCAGCTACTCCGAGTACGCCCGCCAGGGCTTCTGGCAGCTGCTCTGGGCCACGCTGCTCACCCTGCTGGTCATCGCCCTCGCGCTGCGCTGGGCGCCGCGCGGCGGAGCTCGCGACCGTACGCTCGTCCGCGCCGTGCTCGGTACGCTGTGCCTGCTCACGCTCGTCGTTGTCGCCTCCGCACTGCGGCGCATGGACCTGTACGTCGATGCGTACGGCCTGACCAGGCTGCGGATCTCGGTCGCGGCGGTCGAACTGTGGCTCGGCGTGGTCCTCCTGCTGATCATGGCGGCCGGGATCTTCGGCGCGAAGCTGCTGCCGCGCGCCGTCGCGGCGAGCGCGGCCATCGGCGTCCTGGCGTTCGGACTCGTCTCGCCCGACGGCCTGATCGCCGAACAGAACGTCGAGCGGTACAGCCGCCACCACTCGATCGACATCGAGTACCTCCGCGGCCTGTCGGCCGACGCCGTACCGGCCCTCGACACCCTTCCCGAGCCCCTGCGCTCCTGCGCCCTGGAGGACATCCAGCGGTCACTTCGGAGCTCGGACGAACCGTGGTACGCCACGAGTTGGGGCGAGGCGAGGGCGAGGGACATCCTCGGCGACTGGGACCCGGGCTCCCGCACCCGCGACTGCCGAGGTCCCGGCTCGGGCGACAACGGGAGCGAACGCGGCGACTCGGACGATCCGTACGACCCCTACGACCCGTACTGATCGCCGGCGCGCGTACAGGCGACGAGCCCCTGAGCGCTCCGGGCCGGAAGCGGGCCGTCCCCTCGGGGCGGCCCGCTTCCTGTCGTCCGTACGGCTTAGCCGTCCGCACGCTACGCGACAGGTCCTCCCGCCGCCGCCCTTCCGCTCAGCGCCTCCAGATCGCTCTTGCGCACCCGGATCACCAGCAGCGCGGTCAGCAGGGCGAGACCGGCCATGGCCACCGCGGCGAGGAACGCGGTCGAGATGCCCTGGGAGAGCACCGCGTGCCCCCAGCTGCCGGTCAGCTCGTGCGTCTTGGCGAATTCCGCCTTCTGCTCCGGTGACGCGTGCGCCAGGAACTGCGGAACCTGCTTCTCCGCCTCGGTGCGGCTGGCCGTACCGAAGACGGTGACCAGGATGGAGAGTCCCAGCGAACCGCCGACCTGCTGGCTCGCGTTGAGCAGGCTGGAGGCGGCTCCGGCCTCGTGCTGCGCGACCCCGGAGACCGCCGTCAGCGTGAGGGTCACGAAGTTCAGCCCCATGCCGAAGCCGAACACGAGCATCGGCCCCAGGACTCCGGACAGGTAGGAGCTGTCGGGGGAGATGAACGTGAGCCAGACCAGGCCCACACCGGTCAACGCCGACCCCGTGACCATGAACGGCTTCGGCCCGAGCACCGGAAGGAACCGTTGGGAGAGACCCGCTCCCACGACGATCGCGACGGTCACGGGCAGGAACGCCAGGCCCGACTCGATGGGGCTGTACGCCAGGACGTTCTGCACGAACAGGACGATGAAGAAGAACATGCCGAACATGGCCGCGGCCAGGCTGAGCATGATCACGTACGTGCCGGAACGGTTGCGGTCGGCGAACATCCGCAGCGGAGTGATCGGTTCCTTGGCCCGCATCTCGATGAGGACGAACGAGGCGAGCAGAATCACCGCGGCGCCGAACGAACCCAGGGTGAGGGAGTCCCGCCACCCTTCCTCGGAGGCCCGGATGAACCCGTACACGAGCGAGGCCATGCCGAGGGTCGAGGTCAGGGCCCCCGAGATGTCGAAGCGGCCCGGGTGCTTCTCGGACTCGTTGATGTACATCGGTGCCAGGACGGCGATCAGTACGCCGATCGGTACGTTGACGAAGAAGACCCAGCGCCAGTCGAGCCACTCGGTGAGCAGTCCGCCCGCCAGCAGCCCGATGGCACCGCCACCCGCGGACACCGCGGCGAAGACGCCGAACGCGCGGTTGCGCTCGGGGCCTTCGGGGAAGGTGGTGGTGATCAGGGCCAGGGAGGTCGGTGAGGCGATGGCGCCACCGATGCCCTGGAGCGCGCGGGCTGCGAGCAACTGCCAGGGCTCCTGGGCGAAACCGCCCAGCAGCGAGGCCAGCGTGAAGACCAGGATGCCCGTCATGAAGACGCGGCGGCGGCCGAGGATGTCCCCGGCCCGGCCGCCGAGCAGCAACAGACCGCCGAAGGTGAGCGTGTAGGCACTGAGGACCCAGGAGAGATCGGTGGTCGAGAAGCTCAGTGCGTCCTGGATGTGCGGGAGGGCGATGTTGACGATCGTCGAGTCGAGCACAACCATCAACTGACAGGCCGCGATGACGGCCAGGGCGATCCCCGGGCGCCCTTGTCGTCGTGCCGCGCCCGGTGCGCTTCGTTTTTCCAACTGAGAGGTTGTCACTATGGGTCCCCCACAAGTGAATTAGTGAACGGATCCGTTCACTGTCGCGTCAACTTAGTGAGTCCCCTTCAGTGAACGCAAGCGTTCACTGAATCCTTCGTTTCCGTGTCGGGTCCGGATCCACCGTCCCGGCCGGGACCTGCTCAGTCCCGCGCCGACCCCTTCAGGCGCCCGTCCTGCTCCTGTCCGCCCGGTTCCGAGCACCGGCCGGCCGGTGCGGGCGTACTGACCTGTTCCGATGGAGAGAAGCTCATGGTTACTTCGCGATCGGCAGCCGCCGCCCGGCAGCCGGTGGTGTCCCTGAGGCGCCGCGGGCCCGTACTCGAACGCGCGATCCTCGATGCCGCACTGGAAGGGCTCAGTACGGTCGGCTGGAGCGGGTTGACGATGGAGGGAGTCGCGGCCGGCGCCCAGACCGGCAAGGCCGCGATCTACCGGCGATGGCCCTCCAAGGAGGAACTTGTCGCGGACGCGCTGCGCAGCGCCCTGCCGGCGATCGGCGCCGCGCCGGACCACGGGAACATTCGCGAGGACCTCTACCAGCTGTGCTGCCGCCTCCGCGACGCCATGCTCTCCAAGTCCGGCTCCGCGCTGCGCGCCGTCCTTCACGAATGCGACGCGGACACGGCCGAACGGTTCCAGGCGGTGATCCTCAGTGGCGTGATCGGCCCGACGACCGCTCTCATCAGAGAGGTCGTGAGCAGGGGGGTCGACCGCGGTGAGGTGCGACCCGACGCGCTGCGCGGGCTCGCCTTCGACGTCATCCCGGCGATGATGATGTATCGCAGCAAGGTGTGCGGCAGTGAATGGACCGACGAGGACATCACTGACCTGATCGATCAGGTGGCGGTGCCGTTCTTCCGCGCGGGGCCTCGCTGACACAGGGGCTCCCGGCCTGGCTCCCCATGGCCGGCCGGGGTCTCCTGCTCGCCTCCGGGGTGCCTCTTCGGCCGGGTCCGGGCGCCTGAGGGGTGCCCTTTGGGCTGGGTCCCGGGCGGCTGCGGGGTGCCCTTTCGGCCGCGTCCCGGGCGACTGCGGGGTGCCCTTTCGGCCGCGTCCCGCTCGCCTTCCATTGCACTTCCGGTCGTCTTCAGCCCGCCTTCCGGCGGCCCGGCGTCGGAAGGCGAGCGCTCAGGTGTGCCCCGGGGTGTTCCCCGCGCCGTCATCGGCGTACGCTGGCTGGCGCCATGCCGTACGAACCACCCACGCACACCGTCGAGCGCTCACTGCGCGCCACCACCGGTGCCAAGACCGTCGCCGGTGTCGACGAGGTCGGACGCGGAGCGTGGGCGGGACCGGTCACCGTGTGTGCAGCGGTCACCGGCCTCCGTAAGCCTCCCGCCGGACTCACCGACTCCAAACTGATCAGCCCCAAGCGCCGCGCGGAGCTCGCGCCGCTGCTGGAGCGCTGGGTCACCGCGTACGCGCTCGGCGACGCCACCCCGCAGGAGATCGACGACCTCGGGATGACCGCTGCGCTGCGGCTCGCCGCCGTGCGGGCCCTGGAAGCGCTGCCGGTGCGACCCGACGCGGTGATCCTGGACGGCAAACATGACTATCTGGGTCTGCCCTGGCAGGTACGTACGGTCATCAAGGGCGATCAGTCCTGCGTCGCGGTCGCCGCGGCCTCGGTGATCGCGAAGGTCCGCAGGGACGCCGTGATGGCCGCACTCGGCGCCGACTCCGGCGAGTACGCGGACTTCGCCTTCGACGCCAACGCCGGCTACCCGTCCCCTGTGCACAGGGCCGCGCTGGAGGAGCGGGGCCCCACGGTCCACCACCGCCTCTCGTGGTCCTACCTCGACGCGCTGCCCAGGTGGCAGCACCTCAAGAAGGTCCGCTTCTCCGCCGAGGCGGCCGCACTGGAAAGCGGGGGCCAGCTCGGCTTCGACTTCTGATCGCGCACATGTGCCCACCCGCCGACGCCTCGTGCGCCGGCGTTTGATAGACAACCACCCATGCCTCTCATCCCCGAGGAGCCTCAGATTCACGAGAGCGCCCAGGGTCCCCGCGTCACACCGGCCACCGGCCGTACCGCGTCGACCCCTCGTCCCGTACCCGGTCCGCGTTCCGCGGCCACGCCGCGCCCCGGTCGTCCGGGTCCCGGCCCCGCGAGGCCCGCGCCCCCGGCGCCGCGCCCGCACCCCACCTCCGGCCAGCCCCAGGCGGCCCGGCCGGAGAATCGTTCCGCACCCCAGCTCCAGGTGATCCCCGCCGCGGCCGACGGTGCGCTCGACGCCGCCGACGAGGCGGTGGACCTGCTGCTCGACTCCGGCCGCGCACCCGGCGACATCCTGGTGCTCACCACGGGCGAGCAGCACCCGTGGGCGACGCACGAGCTCTCCTTCGGCGAGGCCGCCTACTGGGCCCAGCACGAAGCGGGCGACGACGTGTTCTTCGCCGGCGCCGCAGCAGCGGACCGGGTGATGTCACGACCGGTGGTGATCATCGCGGTCAACAGCGTGGACGACGACACCGCCGCGCGTGCGCTGTCGGCGGCGCAGCGCCGTGCCGGAGCCCTGCTGATCGTCTGCGGCGATCCGCAGCGGGTCAACGCCGTGCTCGGCGCGGGCGTCTGAGGCGGAGCGTCGTCGAGGGTGCGTTCGGTGCGGGTATCCGGACGGGCCCGCGTGGAGTTGACGGTGCGTCCGGAACCATCCCGGTGACCCGGCTGCCACTGAGGGCGGCCGGGTCCCACCGCCGGGGTTGCACTTCCCCGGTTGCACCGCCGGTTCGCTCCGCCCGGGTCAGCGAGCCGCGGTGCGGTGCAACGCCTGCACCGCGCCACCGCCCGTCCGCAGCGGGCCGGGATCCTGGTCCAGCGCAGTGTCGGCGAGCGAGGACGGCTGCGACATGGAGTGGGGGCGACGGCCGCCGCGGCCCTCTCCCAGCACCTGCCAGCCGCCGCGGGTCAGCGTGATGTACGCGCCGCACCGCAGCCCGTGCAGGGTGCAGGCGTCGCGCAGTCCCCACATCCAGGCCCCGTCCTCCTCCGTCCAACGCTCGTCCCCCTCGCGGCAGTAGAGCAGCACGGCGGTACGCACGGGCGTGCGGCGGCGAAGATCGTGCGGGATCACCCGACGCAGGTGCGCCAGCAGGGCGTTACGGAACTCCCAGCCGTCCGCCGTCACCGAACGACGGGCGAACGAGGCGCTGGCCGTCAGGCGTTCCTCGTGGTCGAGCACGGCGACGACCGCTGTCTGCGCGGTCGGCCGGTGCCTCGCGTGCAGGCCGCTCACCACCTCACGCGGGCTGCGCAGCAGCGGTATGCCCGCCGCTGCCCACTCGGCCGGTTCGAGCATCCTGGCAAGGCGGTTGGCGGAGTCGGCGGCCGGCGACATCGATGTGGCTGCGGACGGTGCGAATCCGAAGGTCACGGTCCTCCCTTCGCATACGCGCCCACGATGCGGGCAGGGTCGGGTGAGGGCGCGCCGCGGCACAGCCCTTCCGGGCCCGCGAAAAGACCGTGCGGGGAGCGAGTCCAATTCTCCCTGGCGTATCGGCAGGCGGCAACGAGCAATTGGTGCGGCTGACGGTAATCAGCCGGAATGACACGGATATCCCTGCCCAGTCCGGCACCTGGTGACGCCATCCGTCACGCCTGAACAGCGAGGACCAGCGGAAACACGCCGCCCGCCCCGGCCCGCCGCAGGAGCCGGGCCGCCACCGCCAGGGTCCAGCCGGTGTCGGAGCGGTCGTCCACGAGCAGGACGGGCCCGTCCGCTGCGGACAGCGCCTCGGCCAGCTCCGGCCCCACCACGAGCCGTTCGTGCAGGGCGCGGACCCGCTGGGCGCTGTTGGTCTGCGAGATCCGGTTCCCTTCGGCTCCCGGGGCGTAGCCGATGCTGCCCAGGAGGGGCATGCGCCCGACCTCGGCGATGCGGCTGCCGAGCGACTGGATGAGCTGGGGCCTGCTGTGGGAGGCCACGGTGACGACGCCGACCGGCCGCGGGACGGCGTTCACCGCACCGGGTGCCCAGCCTCCCGGGCCCCTGGCCCAGTCCGCCAGCACCGTCACCACCGCTGTGGCCACATCGTCCGGGACCGGGGCGTCGGGCGCCTGCGCGGCCAGCATGGGGCGCAGCCTGTTGCCCCAGCCGATGTCGGAGAGGCGGCCCAGCGCCCGGCCGGTGCCGGCCAGCTCTCCGGCGGGGATCCGGCCCTTGAGGTCGACGCCCACCGCGGCGAGACCGGTCGGCCACATCTTGCGCGGCTCCACCTCGACGCCCGGCCGGCCGAGTTCCCCCCGTGCGGTGTCCAGGGCGGCCGTGGAGACGGCCTCGTCGAAGCGGGATCCGGCGCAGTTGTCGCACCGTCCGCAGGCGGTCGCCACCTCGTCGTCCAACTGGCGGCGCAGGAACTCCATCCGGCAGCCGTCCGTCGTCGCGTAGTCGCGCATCGCCTGCTGTTCGGCCGCCCGTTGACGCGCCACCCAGGCGTACCGCTCGGCGTCGTAGACCCAGGGCTCGCCCGTGGCGGTCCAGCCGCCCTTGACCCGTCGGACCGCTCCATCGACGTCGAGCACCTTGAGCATGGTTTCCAGGCGGGTGCGCCGCAGGTCGACCAGCGGTTCCAGTGCGGGCAGCGAGAGCGGCCGGCCGGCCTGGGCGAGCGCGTCGATCGTGCGCCGGACCTGCTCCTCGGGGGGGAAGGCGACCGACGCGAAGTACTGCCAGATCGCCTCGTCCTCCTTGCCGGGGAGCAGCAGCACCTCGGCGTGCTCGACGCCGCGGCCGGCACGGCCCACCTGTTGGTAGTAGGCGATGGGGGAGGAGGGCGAGCCCAGGTGGACGACGAATCCGAGATCGGGCTTGTCGAATCCCATGCCCAGCGCGGAGGTCGCCACCAGTGCCTTGACGCGGTTGGCGAGCAGATCGTCCTCGGCCTGCTGCCGGTCGGCGTTCTCGGTACGGCCGGTGTACGAGGCGACGGTGTGGCCGCACTGGCGGAGATGCGCGGTGACCTCCTCGGCCGCCGCGACCGTCAGGGTGTAGATGATCCCCGAACCGGGGAGCTCCTTGAGGTGGTCGCCGAGCCAGGCCAGCCGGTGCGCGGCGTTGGGCAGTTGCAGGACGCCGAGGCTCAGGCTCTCCCGGTCCAGCGGGCCCCGCAGGACGAGCGCGTCCGTACCGGCGCCGGTCCCCAGCTGCTCTGCGACGTCCGCCGTCACGCGGGCGTTCGCCGTGGCGGTGGTCGCGAGGACGGGCACGCCTGCGGGCAGATCGGCGAGCATGGTCCGCAGCCGCCGGTAGTCGGGCCGGAAGTCATGGCCCCAGTCGGAGATGCAGTGCGCCTCGTCGACCACGAGCAGCCCGGTCGCGGCGGCGAGCCTGGGCAGGACCTGATCCCGGAAATCGGGGTTGTTGAGCCGCTCGGGGCTGACGAGCAGCACATCCACCTCACCTGCGGCCACCTCGGCCTGCACGGTGTCCCACTCCTCGGTGTTGGACGAATTGATCGTCCGCGCGCTGATCCCGGCCCGGGCCGCGGCCGCCACCTGGTTGCGCATCAGCGCCAGCAACGGCGAGACGATCACCGTCGGCCCGCTGCCCTGCGCACGGAGCAGCGACGTGGCGACGAAATACACGGCGGACTTTCCCCAGCCGGTCCGCTGGACGACCAGCGCCCTGCGCTTGTCCGCGACAAGCGCCTCGATGGCCCGCCACTGGTCCTCGCGCAGCCGGGCAGTGCCGGAGGCGTCCCCGACGAGTCGTGCCAGTACGGAATCGGCCGAGGCCCTGAGCTCTGCACGGTCTGCGTTGGTCATACCCCCATGCAACCCGATGGGTACGACAAAGCGCGAACGCCCGCGCGGTCCCTGTGGATAAGTTATCCACAGGGGGTCGCGGAATGTGGCCCGTCGGGGGACGGTCATCCCATGAACAAGCACCACGAACCCACCGGACCGTCCGACGACCAGCAGATCACCTTGCGAGGGCCGGCCGAGCTGGCGGACGCCCTTCCGTATCTCATGGGATTCCATCCGAACGACAGCGTGGTCATGGTCGCGCTGCACGGCGGCCGCGGCCGTTTCGGCGGGCGGCTGAGGCTCGGCATCCCGCAGTCCGCGCACGAGTGGCCATCGGTGGCCGAGCAGCTGGCCGAGTGCCTGATCAAGGGGAGCGAGCGGCGCGGCGGCCGGCCCGACGCGATCGTGGTCTTCCTCTGCCAGGACCCGGCCGAAGGAGAATCGGGCCACCAGACCATGGAGCGGCTGCGGCCCTTCGCCCAGCGGCTGCGCACCGCCTGCGGGGCGCTGGACGTGCCGGTGCTCGAAGCGCTCTGCATCTCCGGAGACAGGTTCTGGTCCTACGTCTGCCCCGACGCCCGCTGCTGCCCGGCCGAGGGAAATCCGCTGGCCATGCAGGGCACCTCGGTGATGGCCGCGGCAGCGGCCTACGCCGGCATCCAGGTGCGGGGCTCGCTGCGGGAGATGGAGGCCAGGCTTGTGCCCCAGCCGGGCGGGGAAGGCCGGGAGCAGGAACGGGCTCTGGACGCGGCCGGGTCCGCGCTGGTGCCGAAGCTTCTCGACGAAGAGAGCCGCAAGGAGGTGGGCGACACGACCCTGGAGCTCGCCCGTCGGCTCATGGAGCGCCTCGGACAGGCCCCGGCGGCAACGCCCTCGTTGTCCGACCTCAACGACGACCGGCTGATCAGCGATGAGGAGGCCGCCGCGCTGATCCTCGGTCTGCAGGACCGGGAGACCCGGGACAGGGCCGCGGAGTGGATGGAAGGGCCCGGGGCGCAGCCCGCGCTGCGGCTGTGGCGGGCGCTGGCGCGCCGGTGCGTCGCACCGTACGAGGAGCATGCGGCGGCGCCGCTCACCCTGGCGGGCTGGGTCTCGTGGTCGACCGGTGACGAGCCGGCGGCGAGGGTCGCGCTGGGCCTCGCCCTGAGGCTGGATCCCGGATACACCTTCGCCCAGCTGCTGCACGAGGCCTGTAACCAGGGCCTCGATCCGGAGACGCTGCGGCGCTGCCTGCGCGGTGAGAGCGGCGGACGGACGGCGCGGCGGGGGCACGGTACCGGACGGGTCGCGGGGGCCCGTTCCGTGCGCGTGCAGGCGGCTGCGCGGCGTCGGACGCGGTCCGGAGCCGCCCGTTCCGGCACGGTGGCCGGCAAGGGCCGCGCAGGCCGGCCGCGCGCTCAGGGCCGCCGCGGGACCAGGACCGGACGGTGAGAGCGGTGCGGTGCCGGATTCCGGCACCGCACCGCTCGGTTCCACCGGGCACCGTGACCGATGAGGACCATCGCGGTGACCGATGAAGAGCATCGCGAAGGGAGTGTTTATCGTCAGGCAGACGACTATGATCACGGCATGCCGCCCTACGACCCGTCGACCTTCCCGCCCTTCGCTGTCACCGTCGACCTGGTCGTGCTCACGGTGCGCCGTCACGCGCTCTGCGCGCTGGTGGTACGCCGGGGCGAGACGCCGTTCCAGGGCCGATGGGCGCTGCCCGGCGGATTCGTCAGGGCCGACGAGGACCTCGGTGCCGCGGCGGCGCGCGAGCTCGTCGAGGAGACCGGGCTGTGTGCGCACGACCCGGCCACCCCTGCGGTCGGCAACGGGGCCCACCTGGAACAGCTGGCCACATACGGGGACCCCGCGCGCGATCCCCGCATGCGGGTCGTCAGCGTCGCTCATCTCGCGCTGGCCCCCGACCTGCCCGCTCCCCGGGCGGGCGGTGACGCGAACAGCGCGCGCTGGGCACCCGTCGAGGACCTGCTCGGTGCGCAGGAGGGCTACGGGCGTGACGGCGAACACCAGGTGCCGTTGGCCTTCGACCACGCCCGGATCCTCGCCGACGGAGTGGAGCGGGCCCGCTCCAAGATCGAGTACTCCTCCCTGGCCACCGCGTTCTGCCCGCCGGCGTTCACGGTCGGCGAGCTGCGCAGGGTGTACGAAGCGGTGTGGGGCGTGGTGCTCGATCCGAGGAACTTCCATCGCAAGGTGACGGGCACGCCCGGCTTCCTGGTGCCCGCCGGCGGCACGACCACCAGGCAGGGCGGCCGCCCCGCCCAGTTGTTCCGGTCCGGTTCGGCCACCGTGCTGAATCCGCCGATGCTGCGGCCCGAGGTCTGACGCTTGGCGTCCGGACGCCGGAGACCAGGTCCCGCGGCCTGACCCGGGTCCGGTTCGCCGGGGCCCGGTGCGGTGATCCGTCGGAACGCCATGGATCCGGCCTTGCGCAAAAAGTCTGATATGTCGGGTTATCTTGCTGCGGTACTCCTGCCGTCGAGCGGCCTCACCTCCTGCGAGAGAAGCGATGCTCCAGGCCATCGGACTCACCAGTGCCCGCCACCGCGGACTTCCGCCCGCCGTGGACGACCTCACGTTCGAAGCGGGGCCCGGCTGTGTGACCGCGCTCCTGGGCCCACCGGGCTCGGGCAAGACCTCGGCCCTGCGCCTGATGCTCGAACTCGAGCCGGGACGTGGCATCACATACTTCCGGGGCAGGCCGCTGCACCGCGTGGCCCATCCGGCCCGGGAGGTGGGCGTGGTGCTCGGGGACGTGCCCGGGCACCCCGCGCGCACGGCCCGTGGACAGCTCCGCATGCTCTGCGCCGCCGGGGGAGTGCCCGCGTCCAGGGCCGACGAGGTGCTGGACGCCGTGGGTTTCGCCGGGCTGGGGGACCAGCGCATCGGCACGCTCTCCCCGGGCATGGACCGCAGGCTGGCGCTCGCCTCCGCGCTGCTCGCCGACCCTCACACGCTCATCCTCGACGAACCGGCGGAAGGTCTCGGCGCCCGGGAGGCGGACTGGCTGCACGGAATGCTCAGGTCCCATGCCGATCGGGGCGGGACGGTTCTCTACACCACGCAGAACCCCAAGGAAGCCGCGCGGTCGGCCGGCCACGTGGTGACCATCCACGCAGGACGTCTCGTCGCCGACCAGGACGGTGCGGACTTCTCCCGCACCCGTCTGCGCCCCCGCGTCGCGGTCCGTTCCCCGCACGCCGCACGCCTCGCCGCGATCGTCAGCCGCGAGGCGCGCGTCGCCCGGCGCTCCATCGAAGTCGTCACCGAGGAGAGCAGCAGCCGCCTCTCCGTCTACGGCAGCAGTTGTGCGGAGGTCGGTGACGCGGCGTTCCGCCACCGGATTCCGGTCCATCAGCTCGCCGACGAGGTCGGGGACACGGGTCCCGCCTCTCGTGCCCCGGGCGACGGCCTCCCTGGTGATGCGCCGGCTGTCGGCGCCACCAGGAATACCGGCGGTGCCGCCACGGATGGCGGCGCCGCTTCCCGTGCGATCGGCGCTGCCGCCGCCAAAGACGCCTCCGGGGCGGCCGCGGACTCCGGCGGGGCCCAGTTGCCGCCGCCGATCAGGCGGCGCCCGGCGCGCGGTCCGCTGCGTCCGGTGCGTTATGAACTGCGCCGCCTCTTCGGCGTCAGGACCACGACTCTGATCATCGCCGTCACTCTTGTCGCCTCGGCGATGCTGTCGGTCGTGCTCGCCCGCAACGGCCGTACGCCGCTGCCGCACGTGCTGGTCGCCTGGCCTTCGCTGCTGCCGCTGCCACCCGCCGCCCTCGGGGCCGGACTGCTCGGCGCCCTCTCCTTCGGCGACGAGTTCCGCTATCCCGCGCTCGCGGCCGGCCGCGGGACCGTTCCCCGCCGGCTCGGCCTCCTCCTCGCCAAGCTGGCCGTGTCGGCGGGCGTCGCGTTGTTCCTGGCGCTGTTCGTCGTGCTCGCCTCGGCAGAGTCTCTCCGTCTTGTGTACGGCGGTGACTTGGTCAGGGTCCCTTCGAACGCGGTCTCACTGGCCGTGAGTTGGTCGGGTCTGGCGGTCGGCTGCGCCTGGGCAGGGTTGCTGGCGGCAGGGATCTTCCGCGTGACGGCGGCGGGCGTCGCGGCCGTACTCGCCGTTCCCGTGCTGATGGTTCCGCTCATCCAGGCGATGCCGAAGGCGCCGACCGCCCGGTCGATGAGCGGACTTCCGGGCCGGCTCGGGGAACTGGCCTGGCTGCAGTGGCCGCAGGAGGCCGACCGGTGGGTGCTGGCCCTGGTGCGGGTCGTGGCGCACCCCGTGGGAGCAGCGCTGACCTTGTCGTTGTCCGTCCTTGTCTGCGCGTATCTGTTCACGAGCCTTCGCGGCAGAGTGCGTTGGTGATCGCTGAAGGGAATCCGAATCCGTAAAGATCCACAACTCCATAAGAAATGCCTGGTTTGTGCCAGTAAGGCGTCAATTGGCAGGCGAGTGCCGATCACCCTTTCGTGTGCTTTTCACCAAAGACCTCAAGGGGTGGCTGGGCCGCGCCGACAAATGATGCGTGAGTACCCTTGCGCACACCATGATGACCGCCGCCCGCACTGCCGACACCGGCCTCGCCGGCCCGGGCGAACTCGACCGTTACCCCCACGCGGATGCGCCGGCCGGCGAGCGTGCCGCCGCCCGGTCCTGGGGGGATCCCGACAGTGAACTCGGCCGGGTGGGCCGGCGCGGATCGGCCAGCCGGGGCCGCGGCCTGCACGGCCAACTTGTTCAGCAGCTGGGTCAGATGATCGTTTCCGGTGACCTCGGTGCCGACCGGCCTCTGGTCCCGGAGGAGATCGGCCAGCGATTCGAGGTCTCCCGCACCGTTGTCCGGGAATCACTGCGCGTGCTGGAGGCCAAGGGGCTGGTCAGTGCCCGGCCCAATGTGGGCACCCGGGTCCGGCCGGTCAGTGACTGGAATCTGCTCGATGCCGACATCATCGAATGGCGCGCGTTCGGCCCGCAGCGCGACGACCAGCGTCGTGAGCTGGCGGAGCTCCGGTGGACGATCGAACCTCTGGCCGCCAGGCTCGCCGCCGGTCACAAGCGTGACGATCTCCAGCAGCGGCTCGGGGACATGGTCGAGATCATGGGGCACGCGCTCGGGCAGGGCGACGTGATCACCTGTGCCCGCGCCGACGCGGAGTTCCACTCCTTGCTCATCCAGGCCGCCGGCAACCGCATGCTGGAGCACCTCTCCGGCATCGTTTCGGCCGCGCTTCAGGTTTCCGGCGGTCCGGTGACCGGCTGCGACCGGCCCAACGAGGCATCGCTCGGCCACCACGCCCGTATCGTCGACGCCCTCGCGACCGGCGACTCCGCGGGCGCCGAGGCGGCCATGCGTCAGCTGCTCGTGGTGCAGGTGGAGCGAGTCGTGCCGGCGCCGCGCGAGCACTGACCGCGGCGCGCGGTCAGGGTGTACGGGCCATGTGTCGTCGGACCGCGACGGTCCGGCGGCACAATTGTGGAGAGATGTCACCCTTGATCTGGTTCGTGACCCCATGGGGTGTGACTCGGGCCACGCGGATTGGGCGTAACACTCCTCGAAACAGCGCGATGACTTAAGAGGTGACCGCCACGGAAGGAATACAGCAGCCGTTCAGTGCGCTGTGCAGTTCTAAGGCGTAGCCCGCGCCGTCGGTACATTCCCAGCCCGACGGTCGTCGGTTCCAGCCCCTCAGGGCCGGGCCGGAAGCCGTTTCCATCGTTCCGAGAGGTTGTTCGTGTCGGCCAGCACATCCCGTACGCTCCCGCCGGAGATCGCCGAGTCCGAATCTGTCATGGCGCTCATCGAGCGGGGAAAGGCTGATGGGCAGATCGCCGGCGATGACGTGCGTCGGGCCTTCGAGGCTGACCAGATTCCGCCAACCCAGTGGAAGAACGTTCTGCGCAGCCTCAACCAGATCCTCGAGGAAGAGGGTGTGACGCTGATGGTCAGTGCCGCGGAGCCGTCGAAGCGCGCCCGCAAGAGCAGCGTCGCAGCGAAGAGCCCGGTCAAGCGCACCGCCACCAAGACCGTCGCGGCCAAGCCGGCCGTGACGCGGACCGTTGCGGCCGCCGCCCCGTCGGCCGAGACCGTGGACGCGGTGGCCGATGACGCCGCCGCGGCCGCACCTGCGAAGAAGGCGGCAGCCAAGAAGACGGCTGCCAAGAAGACCGCCGTGAAGAAGACGGCGGCGAAGAAGACCGCGTCCAAGAAGGCCGGCAAGCAGGACGACGAGATGCTCGACGGCGACGACGCGGTCGAGGAAGTCAAGGCTGCCAAGGGTGAGGAAGAGGAGGGCGAGGGCGAGAACAAGGGCTTCGTCCTCTCCGACGACGACGAGGACGACGCACCTGCTCAGCAGGTCGCCGTCGCCGGCGCCACGGCCGACCCGGTCAAGGACTACCTGAAGCAGATCGGCAAGGTCCCGCTCCTCAACGCCGAGCAGGAGGTCGAGCTCGCCAAGCGCATCGAGGCGGGTCTGTTCGCCGAGGACAAGCTGGCGAATGCCGACAAGCTCGCTCCCAAGCTCAAGCGCGAGCTGGAGATCATCGCCGAGGACGGCCGCCGCGCCAAGAACCACCTGCTGGAGGCCAACCTCCGCCTCGTGGTCTCGCTGGCCAAGCGTTACACCGGCCGCGGCATGCTCTTCCTGGACCTGATCCAGGAGGGCAACCTCGGCCTGATCCGTGCCGTCGAGAAGTTCGACTACACCAAGGGCTACAAGTTCTCCACGTACGCCACCTGGTGGATCCGTCAGGCGATCACCCGCGCCATGGCCGACCAGGCCCGCACCATCCGTATCCCGGTGCACATGGTCGAGGTCATCAACAAGCTTGCGCGCGTGCAGCGCCAGATGCTCCAGGACCTGGGCCGTGAGCCCACCCCGGAGGAGCTGGCCAAGGAACTCGACATGACCCCCGAGAAGGTCATCGAGGTCCAGAAGTACGGCCGTGAGCCGATTTCCCTCCACACCCCGCTGGGTGAGGACGGGGACAGCGAGTTCGGTGACCTGATCGAGGACTCCGAGGCCGTTGTTCCGGCGGACGCGGTCAGCTTCACGCTCCTCCAGGAGCAGCTGCACTCGGTGCTCGACACCCTCTCCGAGCGTGAGGCGGGCGTGGTCTCCATGCGCTTCGGTCTCACCGACGGGCAGCCGAAGACGCTGGACGAGATCGGCAAGGTCTACGGCGTGACGCGTGAGCGCATCCGTCAGATCGAGTCCAAGACGATGTCCAAGCTGCGCCACCCGTCGCGCTCGCAGGTCCTGCGCGACTATCTCGACTAGGCCGGCTCAGTCGCAAGGCCGAGGGCCCGGATACCCGGGGTGCCGTTGGAATGGACCAACAGCACCCTGCGGGATCCGGGCCCTCGGCCTGTGTGCCGACAGGGGGCGGCGGCTCCGTGAGGGTGCGGGTCATGGTCTGCGGAATGACTCTGGGTGGGCATCGTCCATCACAGAGTCAGGAGCAGGTATGTCCCGCACCGTCTTCCGCGCCATGACCGGGGCGCTCGCCCTCACCGCCGCAACGGCCGCGATACCGCTCGCGTCACCTGCCTCGGCAGTCGCCGACAGCATCGTCATCGGCGGCCGGCCCGCTCACGTCAAGGACAGCCCCTGGGTGGTGGCGCTGTCCAGCCGTGACCGGTTCGGTGGAACCCGCGCCGGTCAGTTCTGCGGAGCCGTCGTGGTCGGGCCGAAGAAGGCCCTTACGGCCGCGCACTGTCTGAGCCGGGAGGCGCTGGGCGTCGATGTCGGCCAGGTACGCGATCTGCGGATCATCTCGGGCCGGGACGAGCTGAACGCCGCAGGCGGCAAGGAGATCGCGGTGAGCGGAACGTGGGTCAACCCCGGTTTCGAACCTGCCACCAACAGCGGTGACGTCGCGGTGCTCACCCTCGCCGAGGCGCTGCCGGAGCGCAGCGTCATTCCCATGGCCGGGGCCGGTGATTCCGCGTACGACTCCGGAGCCGCCGCGGTGGTCTACGGCTGGGGTGATACGACCGGCAACGGTGACTACGCGTCGTCGCTCCGGTCCGCGGATGTGACCGTGCTCCCGGACAGTTCGTGCGAGCAGGCCTATCCGCCGGGCGCCGTCAACGGCGCGTACGACGCATCCGCGATGCTCTGCGCGGGCGAACCCCGGGGTGGGTACGACGCCTGCCAGGGAGACAGCGGAGGGCCCCTGGTGGCCCAGGGGAGGCTCGTCGGTCTCGTGTCCTGGGGGAGCGGGTGCGGGCGCGCGGGCAGCCCGGGCGTCTACACGCGGGTTTCCGCCGCCCTCACGTGGATGGAGGGCGCCGGCTGACCGGCGCGGGGAAACGGATACGAGAACGGGCGGCTCCCCGCGTGGGGGAGCCGCCCGTCGGCCGGTCGGGACCAGCCCCTGGCTCGTCGTGGATGCGAGGTGTCAGTGTTGTTCCTCTTCGGCCGCCTGGGCCTGCACGGCCGTCAGCCGGTCCGTCTCATCCTGTATTTCCGCGGCGATCTTCTTGAGTTCCGGCTCGAACTTGCGACCGTGGTGGGCGCAGAAGAGCAGTTCACCGCCGCTGATCAGTACGACGCGCAGGTAGGCCTGGGCGCCGCAACGGTCACAGCGGTCTGCTGCGGTCAGCGGGCTCGCGGGGGTCAGAACAGTAGTCACGTCGCCTCTTCTCTAGCTCGACGAGCTGTCGTACCAGGGTCAACATCCAACCAGGCCGAAAACGTTCCCGCTCGTGGCATTTTTCGAAAATTCTTCTCAGGATGGCTGTCTGTTGCCGGTTCGCGGCGAATGTGCCGTATTGCGTGGCGCTACGGTTTCGCGTTGCTTGTCTTGGTCGGTCCCGCCGGCTGGCTTGCCGGTTGTTGATGAGGACGTGCCCGGAGCCTAAATGGTTCATGCCTGGAAGGGAACGTGATGTGCATGTCACTCCAACGAGGGATCGAACGTGCATGCGAGGCTGGACTAGTGTGAGCGTTCTCCGAGGGTGGCGTTACACCCGCTCTACCAGGCCTCGGTACCCTCTCAGCGGTGACCGAAGCCGAGCCCGTGACCCACTGGGCCCCAAATGAAATTCAGCGAGGAGCGAACCGCGTGACCGCCGATACGTCCGTGCCGTCCACTGCGCTGCTGACCGGAGCAGACCGAGACGGTTCCAACTACACCGCGCGGCACCTGCTCGTACTCGAGGGGCTCGAAGCGGTTCGCAAGCGCCCCGGCATGTACATCGGGTCCACCGACAGCCGCGGCCTCATGCACTGCCTCTGGGAGATCATCGACAATTCCGTCGACGAGGCCCTCGGCGGGTACTGCGATCACATCGAGGTCATCCTTCACGACGACGCCTCCGTCGAGGTGCGGGACAACGGCCGGGGCATCCCGGTCGACATCGAGCCCAAGACCGGCCTGTCCGGCGTCGAGGTCGTGATGACCAAGCTGCACGCCGGAGGCAAGTTCGGCGGCGGCGCCTACGCCGCCTCCGGCGGTCTGCACGGGGTCGGCGCCTCCGTCGTCAACGCCCTCTCCGCCCGGCTCGACGTCGAGGTCGATCTCCACGGCGCGACCCACTCGATCAGCTTCCGGCGCGGGGTGCCGGGCATGTTCACCGAGCAGGGGCCGGACAGCCCCTTCGACCCGGCCAACGGGCTGCTCAAGGGCAAGCGGGTCCCGAAGGCGCGCACCGGCACGAGGGTGCGGTACTGGGCAGACCGGCAGATCTTCCTCAAGGACGCCAAGCTCAACCTGGAGACGCTGCACCAGCGGGCCCGCCAGACGGCCTTCCTCGTCCCCGGCCTCACCATCGTCGTGCACGACGAGCGCGGCCTGGACGGAGAGGGCAAGTCGCAGGAGACGTTCCGCTACGACGGCGGGATCAGCGAGTTCTGCGAGTACCTCGCCCAGGACAAGGCCGTCTGCGACGTCCTGCGCCTGACCGGACAGGGCACCTTCAAGGAGACCGTCCCGGTGCTCGACGAGGTCGGGCACATGACGGCGACCGAGGTCACCCGGGAGCTGGTCGTCGACATCGCGATGCGCTGGGGCACGGGATACGACACCAATCTGAAGTCCTTCGTCAACATCATCGCCACCCCCAAGGGCGGCACGCACGTATCCGGGTTCGAACGTTCGGTGACCAAGACGGTCAACGAGGTGCTCCGCTCCGCGAAGATGCTGCGCGTCGCCGAGGACGACATCGTCAAGGACGACGCGCTGGAAGGGCTCACCGCGGTTGTGACCGTCCGGCTGGCGGAGCCCCAGTTCGAGGGGCAGACCAAGGAGGTGCTGGGCACCTCGGCGGCCAACCGGATCGTCGCCAACGTCGTGGCCAAGGAGCTCAAGGCGTTCCTGACCTCCACCAAGCGGGACGCGAAGGCCCAGGCCAGGGCCGTTCTGGAGAAGGCGGTGGCAGCCGCCCGCACCCGGATCGCCGCCCGCCAGCACAAGGACGCGCAGCGTCGCAAGACGGCTCTGGAGTCCTCCTCGCTGCCGGCGAAGCTCGCAGACTGCCGCAGTGACGACGTGGAGCGCAGTGAGCTGTTCATCGTGGAGGGCGACTCCGCGCTCGGCACCGCCAAGCTGGCACGGAACAGCGAGTTCCAGGCGCTGCTGCCGATCCGCGGCAAGATCCTCAACGTTCAGAAGGCATCCGTCTCCGACATGCTGAAGAACGCCGAGTGCGGGGCGATCATCCAGGTCATAGGAGCAGGGTCCGGCCGGACCTTCGACATCGACGCCGCCCGCTACGGCAAGATCGTGCTGCTGGTGGACGCCGACGTGGACGGGGCCCACATCCGCATCCTGCTGCTGACGCTCTTCCAGCGGTACATGCGTCCGATGGTCGAGGCGGGGCGGGTCTTCGCCGCGGTGCCCCCGCTGCACCGGATCGAGCTGGTCCAGCCGAAGAAGGGGCAGGACAAGTACATCTACACGTACTCGGACAACGAGCTGCGCCAGCGGCTGCTGGAGCTCCAGCGGAAGAACGTCCGGTACAAGGACTCGATCCAGCGTTACAAGGGTCTCGGTGAGATGGACGCCGACCAGCTGGCGGAGACGACGATGGATCCTCGCCACCGCACGCTGCGGCGGATCAACATCGGCGACCTGGAATCGTCGGAGAAGGTCTTCGATCTCCTGATGGGCAACGAAGTGGCGCCTCGCAAGGAGTTCATCACCAGCTCGGCGGCCACTCTGGACCGCTCGCGCATCGACGTCTGAGCCCGCGTCCATCCCGGCATCCCGCAGCACGGAGCCGTGGTCTCCACCCACGGGTGGAGACCACGGCTCCACCCGTGATCCACCCGTGAGCCGATCCGCTGAGCAGGCCGTTTCCGTAGCGTCGGAGTGAAAGAACTTCCCGCAAAACGGAGGCGCCCATGTCCGGGCTCGTCAATGTCCTGGTGGTCATCGCGGTCATCGTTGTCGTCGTGGTCCGCCAGTGCTCGGCGCAGCGGATCTCGGGCGACCGCCGCTGGTGGGTCCTGCCGGGCGTGCTGCTCGTCATGGCTCTGCGCGAGCCCGGACTCGTGGATCCGCACCATGAGGGGCTGTCCGTCGTCGTCCTGGGAGCCGAACTGGCCGTGGGTCTGGTCACCGGCGCAGGCTGGGCCTGGACCAGCCGGCTCTGGCGCGCGGAGGACGGCACGCTGTGGAGCAAGGGCACCAGGGCCACCGTCTGCGTCTGGACCGGTGGACTGGTCCTGCGAGCGGCTTTGTACGGGCTCGGCGCGGCCATGGGCATACATCAGGGCGGCCCGGCCCTGATGATGGCTCTCGCGGTCACTCTCCTGGTGCGCAGCGGTGCGCTGGCCCTGCGGGCCGCAGGGATGGCGCAGACGGGCGGTGCTCCTGCCGAGGGCGCGGGCCGTGGCCCCGCCGGGAGCGCGCTGTTCCGGCCGACGTGGAAGGACCGTGTGTGACACCCGCTGCCTGGACGAGCTGGCCTTCGAGGGAGGCGCTCTCGCGCGAGACCCGCACCCGGTCACGGGCCGTGATCGGGTGGTGCGTGAGGGCCGGGCTGCTCACCGCGATGCTGTGGGGGACCTTCACGGGCGGTCTGTTCGGCCCGTGGGAGACGGTGGTCGGTCTGGCCGGCGTCGCGGGATGTGCGGCGGTCGCCGTGGCCTTCTTCCGGACCACCCTGGAGAACCGCTTGTGGCCCTCGCTCGGTCTGCTGGCCCTGCTGATGCTGGCGGCGTTCGGCGCGCAGCGGGCCGGGGCCGACGTGCCTGCCGTGGTGCTCTGGTGCGGCTGCGCGGTCACGGCCCTGGAGCGGCTGCCGCTGTCGGCCGGTGTTCCGGCCACGGCCGTGGCGCTCGGCGCGTACGCCGTGGTGGGGAGCGACGACTGGAGGACCGCGGCCGTGACCACGGGAGGGCTCTGTCTCGCGGGGTATGTGCTGCGACTGGACGCCGAGGCCCGGGGAAGCGCGCAGCGGCTCCTGGCTCAGGAGCGGGCGGCCCGGGTGGCGGAAGCCGAAACGGCGGCGCTGGACGAGCGGTCCCGGATCGCCCGGGAGATCCATGACGTGCTCGCACACAGTCTTTCCGCGCAGTTGGTGCACCTCGAGGCGGCGCGGCTGCTGATCGAGAGGGAGCCGGCGGGGGAGTTCCGCGACCAGGTGCTGAAGCGGGTCGTCGCGGCCCGCTCCATGGCCCGTGAGGGGCTCGCGGAGACCCGGCAGGCGCTGTCCGCCCTACGAGGCGAGGTGTCGCCCGTGGAGGAGTTCCTGCGGCAGTTGGTGGGGGCCGAGCCGGTCGAGGTCAGGGTGGAGGGTGAGCGGCGGACCTTGACCGCCGAGGCCTCACAGACGATCCGGCGCGTGGCGCAGGAGGCGCTCACCAATGTGCGCAAGCACGCGCCGGGGGCCGGAGTGCTCATCAGGCTGGCGTACGAGCCGGACGCGGTCGCCCTGGAGGTCAGCGATTCGGGAGGGGACGGTGGCGGCGGAGACCTCGCTGTCAGTGGCTCCGGCTACGGTCTGCTGGGGATGAGGGAGCGTGCCGAACTGCTGGGCGGCAGCCTGGAGGCCGGTCCCGGCGAGGAGGGGTTCGTGGTGAGTCTGAGAGTGCCCGCGTGAGCGCGCGAGTGGTGGTCGCCGACGATCAGTCGGTGGTGCGTGAGGGAATCGTGATGCTGCTGGGGCTGCTGCCCGGGATCGAGGTGGTCGGATCGGCGAAGGACGGGGAGGAGGCCGTCGCCCTCGTGGCCGAGCACGCGCCGGATGTCGTCCTGATGGACCTGCGGATGCCCCGCTGCGACGGGGTGGAGGCGACACGCCGGATCCGCAGGGACTTCCCCGGCACGCAGGTCGTTGTGCTGACGACCTTCGACGACGACGATTCGCTCTTCCCGGCGCTCCGGGCGGGGGCCCGCGGCTATCTGACGAAGGACGCCGGCGGTGACGAGATCGTGCGGGCCGTCCATGCCGTGCTCTCGGGCGAGGCGGGGCTCTCGCCCGCCATTCAGCGCCGTCTGCTGGAACAGGTCACCGAGGGCCCGCCGCGTGCGGACGGCGGTGAGCCGGAGCTGCCCGACGGGATGACCCCCCGCGAGGCCGAGGTGCTCGTGCTGATCGCCGAGGGGATGTCCAACGGCGAGATCGCCCGCAGCCTCCACATCTCGCAGGCCACGGTGAAGAGCCACATCAACAACCTGTTCGCCAAGGCGGGGCTCCGTGACCGGGCCCAGGCGGTCCGCTATGCGTACGTTCGAGGAATCGCACGGCCGCCCGGGACATCCTTCACCTGAAGAGGTGAAGTCTGAGGAATGAAGTGCCCGGGATCTTCCCGATCTGACCATTCTTGGGTACGCGGCCGAAGTGGTCCGTGGATCAGGGGAGTTGTTCGGTGGAGAAGGAAGCAGGACGCGAGGCCGCAGGGATGCGGCTCGACGACCCGTGGTACGACGCGCTGGCCTCCGGATGGGGGGAACTGGACGGAACGGGAAGCTTCGCGCCCGTCGCGCCGCCCGGCGCCGCCGCACCCGGGCGCGGCCCCAGTGCCGCGGAGATCTACCTGGAGGTTCAGCGCAGCGAGGCCTTCCAGGAGGTGCGCCGCCGGTACCGGCGATTCGTCGTCCCCGCCACCCTCGCCTTCCTCGTCTGGTACCTCGCCTATGTCGTCACGGCGGTCACCGCACCCGCCCTGATGGCCCGCCCGGTGGCCGGAGCGGTAAATGTGGCCATGGTCGCGGGGCTGGGGCAGTTCCTCACCACGTTCCTGCTCACCGGGGCGTACGCCCGGCACGCACGGCTGCGCAGGGACCGGGCCGCGCTCGATCTGCGCTGGGACACCCAGGAGATGACGCGGGGGATCGGACGTTGAGCGGGAACCACCAGACCCTGGCGCTCCTGCTGTTCAGCGCCTTCATCGCCGTCACCCTGGGCATCACGACCTGGGTGAGCCGCAACCGGCAGGGTTCGGCCGAGGAGTTCTACGCGGGCGGGCGGCTGTTCTCGCCCATGGAGAACGGTTTTGCCATCGCCGGCGACTACATGTCGGCCGCATCGTTCCTCGGTATCTCCGGGGTGATCGCCCTCTACGGTTACGACGGCATGCTCTACTCGGTCGGCTTCCTGGTCGCCTGGCTCGTCGTCCTGCTGCTCGTAGCGGAACTCGTCCGCAACTGCGGGCGGTTCACCCTCGCCGACGTGGTGGCGGCGCGCATGGCGGAGCGTCCCGTCCGGATCGCGGCCGGGACATCGTCCGTCACCGTCTCCGTGCTCTACCTGGTGGCGCAGATGGTGGGGGCGGGCAGTCTCGTCGCCCTGCTCCTCGGCGGAACGAGCGGAGCCGCGCGGTCCTGGACGGTCATCGGCGTCGGGGCACTCATGGTGGTCTACGTGTCGCTGGGCGGAATGCGCGCCACCACCTGGATCCAGATCGTCAAGGCGGTCCTGCTGATGTCGGGCACCGTGGTGCTCACCGTGCTGGTCCTGGTCCACTTCCACGGAAACGTCAACGAGTTGCTCAACTCCGCGGCCGGCCGCAGTGGTCACGGCAAGGAGTTCCTCTCGCCCGGGCTGCGCTACGGCGGGAGCTGGACGGCACGCGTCGACTTCATCAGTCTGGGGCTGGCCCTGGTGCTCGGCACGGCGGGCCTCCCGCACATCCTGTCGCGTTTCTACACCGTGCCCACCGCCCGTGCCGCCCGCCGGTCCGTCGTCTGGTCCATCGGCCTCATCGGCAGCTTCTACCTGATGACGATCGTGCTCGGGTTCGGAGCCGCGGCGCTGGTCGGCTCGGCCGAGGTGCGAGAGTCGAATCCCGCCGGGAACACGGCCGTTCCGCTGCTCGCCCTCGTCCTCGGCGGCGGCGAGGGCTCGACGGGGGGAACGATTCTGTTCGCCGTGGTCGCGGCGGTGGCCTTCGCGACCATCCTCGCCGTCGTCGCCGGTATCACCCTCGCCTCGTCCGCGTCCGTCGCCCACGATCTCTACGCCTCGCTCAGACGGCCGGGTTCCCGGCAGTACAGCGAAGTCGCCGTGGCACGGGTCGCCGCGGCCGGGATCGGGGTCGCCGCCATCGGACTGGGACTGCTCGCGCAGGATCTGAACGTGGCGTTCCTGGTGGGCCTGGCCTTCGCGGTCGCCGCATCCGCGAACCTGCCGGTGCTGCTCTTCTCACTGTTCTGGCGGAAGTTCACCACGCGCGGGGCGGTGTGGTCCGTCTACGGCGGTCTGCTTCCCGCTGTCCTGCTCGTCCTGCTCTCGCCCGTCGTGTCCGGCAGTCCCACGTCTCTGTTCCCCGGTGTGGACTTCCAGCTCTTCCCGCTGGAGAACCCCGGCCTGGTCTCCATCCCGCTGGGCTTCCTGGCCGGCTGGGCCGGCACGGTCACCTCGGTCGAGCCGCCCGACGAGGCCAAGCACGCCGAGACGGAGGTGCGTGCGCTGACGGGAGCCGGAGCGGTGTGACGGGGAGTCCGCGCCTGCGCCGGCCGCAACCCCGGCATCGGGCTCGGCCAGAGCGCCTACGACGCGGAGCATCCCCGAGCGCAGGGCCGGCCGCCGCGGTCATCGGCCGCCGGGGACCCACGCATAGCGGTGTTCGGGGCGCCCCGTCTCGCCGTACCGCAGGGTCAGCCGGACGCGTCCCGACCGCTCCAGCAGCTTGAGGTAGCGCTGGGCCGTCTGCCGGCTCATTCCCGCACTGTCCGCGATCTCCTGGGCGGAGAGCGGGCCCTCGGCGCCGCGGAGCGCCGTGCGGACGAGCTCGGCCGTCGTGGCCGAGTGTCCCTTGGGGAGATCGGGCTCGCCCGCTGCCCACAGGGCCCCGAAGAGCCGGTCCACCTCGCCCTGCTCGGCCTCGCCGCCGCTCTCCAGGGTGTGGCGGAGTGCGGCGTAGGCCTCCAGCTTGGTCCGCAGCCCCGCAAACGTGAACGGCTTCACGAGGTACTGCAGCGCGCCCTGGCGCATGGCCTCCTGGACCGTGGCGACGTCGCGCGCCGCCGTCACCATGATCACGTCGGTGCGGTGGCCGAGGCTGCGCAGTTCCCGCACCACGTCCAGCCCGCTGCGGTCGGGCATGTAGTGGTCAAGCAGGATCAGGTCCACGGGGCCCGCCTCGACCGCGGCGAGCGCGTCGGCGGCGCAGTGCGCCTGGGCGGCCACCCGGAAGCCGGGCACCTTCGCGACGTAGGCGGCGTTGATCCGCGCGACACGGACGTCGTCGTCGACGACCAGGACCTCGATCACTGCGCCGCTCCCGCCTTGTCGGATTCGTCTTCGGAGATGGCCTCGGGGAGTACGACGGTGAAGGTCGCCCCGCCCTCGTCCGCGGTGCCCACCCTCACGCTGCCGCCCTGCCGCTCGGCCAGACGCCGCACCAGCGCGAGGCCGAGGCCGCGCTTGCCGTGCGCCGGGAGTTCCTTCGTCGACCAGCCCTCCGTAAAGATCGACTCACGCTGACCGGGCGGGACGCCGGGGCCGCTGTCGCGTACGCGCAGCACCACCGTACGGCCCTCGGCGCGCAGGCCCGCCTCGATCAGGGCGCCGGCCGATCCGGCGGCCGCGTCCAGGGCGTTGTCGACCAGGTTGCCGACGATCGTCACCAGCCCGCGCGGGTCGACGAGCCGGTCCGGGAGCAGGGTGCCGGGGGCCATGCGCAGCGCCACGCCGCGCTCCGCGGCGACTGTCGCCTTGCCGACCAGCAGCGCGGCCAGCAGAGGGTCGTGGACCTTCTCGGTGATCTGCTCCGCGGTGGCCCGGTGGACGCCGACGACCTCGGTGACGAACTCCCGAGCATCCTCGTGCAGCTCCAGCTCCAGCAGGCCGAGCAGCGTGTGGAGGCGGTTGGCGTGCTCGTGGTCCTGGGCGCGCAAGGCGTCGATCAGCCCGCGGGTGGAGTCGAGTTCGCGGCCCAGGTGTTCGAGTTCCGTGCGGTCGCGGAGGGTGACGACAGCTCCTCCGTCGGCTGTCGGCATGCGGTTGGCGAGCAGCACCCGGCTGCCGCGGACGGTCAGCAGGTCCTCGCCCGCCACGTCACCGGCCAGCACATCGGTGGTCCGCCCGGTGCCGAACACCTCGGCCAGCGGACGGCCCGACGCCTCGGGCCCGACCCCGAGGAGCCGCTGCGCCTCGTCGTTCAGCAGGCGGATGCGGCCGCCGCGGTCGAGTGCGACGACCCCCTCCCGGATGCTGTGCAGCATCGCCTCGCGCTCCGTCAGCAGCGCGGCGATATCGGAGAAGGCCAGATCGTGTGTCTGCCGCTGCAGGCGCCGGGAGATCAGATACGCGGCCAGCGCACCCACCGCGAGCGCCCCGCCCGCGTAGGCGAGCAGGCCGGGAATCGCCGCGAGGAGCCGGGCGCGGACGTTGTCGTACGCGATCCCGACGGAGACCGCACCGGCTACGTGTCCGGACGCGTTGCGCAACGGCACCTTGCCCCGGGCGGAGCGTCCGAGCGTGCCGCTGTCGATCTCCATCACCTCGCCGCCCTCGAGCGCCCTGCCGGGGTCGGTGGAGACGACCTGCCCGATCCGGGAACGGTCAGGGTGTGACCAGCGCACCCCGCGGCGGTCCATCACGACGACGTACTCGGCGTCCGTGGCCCGCCTGATCCGCTCCGCGGCGGCCTGCACCGGGCCCCGGGGCGTCGCGTCGGTGGTGAGCAGCCCTTCGGCGATCTGCGGCTGGGCGGCCGTGCTCTGCGCGATCGACAGGGCCCGGCGCATCGCCTGGTCGTCGAGTTGGGCGCTGAGGGGTGCCAGAAACAGCCCGGTGGCGAGTACGGTGACGCCGGTGGCGATGGCCAGCTGCATCAGCAGTACCTGCGAGAAGACCCGCTGGGGCCAGCCGAGCCGGCGCGGTCTCCTGGTCGTGGGCGGTGGGGCGCTCATCGTATGAACGGTAGAGGGCATTCCGGTGCTTTCCGAAATTCGTCTCGTTTCCCGTTCCACGCAATTAGCTTGCGCTTCTTGCGCTAATCTTGCACACATGACGCGACGACTTGCTCAGGTGGCACAGAAGGTTGGGGTCAGCGAGGCCACGGTCAGCCGGGTACTCAACGGCAAGCCGGGCGTTTCCGACGCCACGCGGCAGGCCGTCCTGTCCGCGCTGGACGTGCTCGGTTACGAGCGCCCGACCCAGCTGCGCGGTGAGCGGGCCCGCCTGGTCGGGCTGGTCCTGCCCGAGCTGCAGAACCCGATCTTCCCCGCCTTCGCCGAGGTGGTGGGCGGCGCACTCGCACAGCAGGGCCTGACGCCCGTGCTGTGCACCCAGACCACGGGTGGGGTCTCGGAAGCGGACTACGTCGAGCTGCTGCTCCAGCAGCAGGTCTCGGGCGTGGTCTTCGCCGGTGGCCTCTACGCCCAGGCCGACGCCCCGCACGACCACTACAAGGTGCTGGCCGACCGTAAGATCCCCGTCGTCCTGATCAACGCGGCCATCGCCCACCTCGGCTTCCCCTGCGTCTCCTGCGACGACTCCGTGGCCGTCGAGCAGGCCTGGCGTCATCTGGTCTCGCTGGGCCATGAGCGCATCGGTCTGGTGCTCGGCCCCTCCGACCACATGCCCTCGCAGCGCAAACTGGCCGCCGCCCGGGCGCTCGCCGAGGCGTCCGGCACGGCCATTCCCGACGAGTGGGTGGCCCGGGCGATGTTCTCGCTGGAAGGCGGCCAGGCGGCGGCCATGCGACTGCTGGAGGAGGGGGTCACCGGTTTCATCTGCGCCAGCGACCCGCTCGCCCTGGGGGCGGTCCGGGCGGCGCGCCGCCGGGGCCTCTCGGTGCCCCAGGACGTCTCCGTCGTGGGCTACGACGACTCGGCGTTCATGAACTGCACCGAGCCGCCGCTCACGACCGTCCGCCAGCCGATCGAGGCCATGGGGCGGGCCGCCGTCGAACTGCTCACCGTGCAGATCGGAGGCCGCAAGGTCCCCTCCGACGAGCTGCTCTTCGAGCCGGAGCTGGTCGTGCGCGGCTCGACGGCCCAGCCCCCGCGCAGCGCTTCCCGCTGATCGTCGCCGATTTGCGCTGCGGTAATCGTCTATTGCGTGATGGCGGCAGGTAGCGGCTGGGGTGGCTGAGGACCCGTGTACTGACCGCTGGGACGCATGCGCAGCGGAGGCTCCCCGTACTCCTCGAGGGCGTGCGCGATCCAGCCGGCCGTGCGGGAGACCGCGAACACCGTCTCTCCCGCTTCCACGGCCATGTCCGAGGAGACGGACAGGACCGCGAGCGCCAGATCGACATTGGCGTGCAGGGGCGTGTGCCGGGCGGTCGTGGAGACGACGTCGCGGGCGGCCGCCAGGGCGGGCTCGGCCCGCGGCACCTCGGCGAGCAGGTCGAACAGGGCGCGGGCCCTGGGGTCCTCGCCGGTATAGAGCCGATGCCCGAGTCCCGGTACTCGGCGTCCGCTGCGAAGATGGTCCGCGACCACCGGAGCCGCTCCGCCCCGCTCCAGGACCTCGGTCAGCATGCGGTGCGCCAGCCCGCTCGCGGCGCCGTGCAGGGGGCCCTCCAGCACTCCGAGGCCCGCCGAGACCACGGCGTACGGATGGGCGCGCGCGGAGGCGGCGACCCGCGCCGCGAGGGTGGAGGCGGCCAGGTCGTGGTCGATCAGCAGGCCCAGTGCGGTGTCCAGGACTGTGAGTGACGCCTCGTCGGCCGGGCGGCCGGTGAGTTTCGGCCATAGTTGACGCGCCAGCCGGGCGGACGCGACCGTCTCCCCGTCCCCGTCCCCGTCCCCGTCCCCGTCCCCTTCCGCGACCGTGGGCAGCGCCGCCACCAGGGTCGGGATCAGGCTCCGGGCGCCACCCAGAACCGCCTCGCGCGACAGGTCGAACCGGAGCGGATCCGCTGCCGCCGCCGCGACGACCGCCACCCGCAGCCGGTCCGTCGGCCCGCAGTGCGACGGCAGCGCGCCGACCGCCCGGCGGGCCGCGGCGAGCGCCTCGGCCGGCGCCGTGAAGCGGATGCCGGGCCGCAGCTCCCCGGTCCAGAGCCACTCCGCGACCTCCTCGTACGCATGGCACAGGGCCAGCTCCGTGGCGTCCACGCCCCGGAAGAAGTACCGGTCCCCGTCGATGAGCGTGATGCCGGTGGGGAACGACAGGGCGCCCGCCGCGGCGGCGGGTTCCCTGCGCCCGGTACGGCGCGCGAGGGCGTCGACCTCCGCCGCGTCGAACGTGCTCCCCCGCCCACCCGGGGCGCGGCTGCTGCTGAGCTGGCCCCGGCTCACGTACGCGTACACCGTCTCGGGCTTCACGCCCAGGCGTTCCGCCGTCTCCCGTGTGGTGAGCCGTGGGGTCGGCGGGCCGGTGAAGCCGGCCGCGCCTGCTTGATCCGTCATGCTGTCCACCGTATCCATATTGATTCAATCAACATTGACAGAACACAAGTCAAGCATGGACAGTCGAATCAATGCCAGCAGTCGCCGCAGATCAGTCGCCGGAACATCCGAGCCGAAACGGTGCCCGGCGCAAGGTCCTTGGAGGAAGCAATGACGACCAGCACCGCCACACCACCGCTCGACATCCCCCGGGGCCTTGCGGGCGTCGTCGTCACCGACACCGCCCTCGGTGACGTCCGGGGCCGCGAGGGCTTCTATCACTACCGTCAGTACTCGGCGATCGAGCTCGCGCAGAGCCGCAGCTTCGAGGACGTCTGGTACCTGATGACCGAGGGCGAGCTGCCCGGTCCGGCGGCCCGCGCCGACTTCGCCGCCCGTACCGCAGGGCTGCGCCGCCTGCCCGCCGAGGTCCGCGACGCGCTGCCCGCCATAGCCCGGGCGGGCGCCCTGTCAGGCCCGCTCGCGGGGCTGCGCACGGCACTCTCCCTGCTCGGCGCCTCGGCCGGATTCCGGCCGGTGTACGACATCGACACGGACCGGCGCCGCGCCGACGCCCTGACCGCGTGCGCCGCCGTCCCCACGGTGCTGACCGCCCTGCACCGGCTCGGCCGCGGCCTCGAACCGGTGGAGCCGCGCGACGACCTGCCGTACGCGGCCAACTACCTCTACATGCTGACCGGCTCCGTACCGGACGCCGACCGGGTCCGGGCCGTCGAGCAGTATCTGATCTCCACCGTCGACCACGGCTTCAACGCCTCGACCTTCACCGGCCGTGTCGTCGCCTCCACCGGCGCGGACGTCGCCGCCTGCCTGGTGGCCGCCGTCGGCGCGCTCTCCGGGCCGCTGCACGGCGGCGCGCCCAGCCGCGCCCTCGACACCCTGGACGCCATCGGCACTCCCGACCGCATCGACGGCTGGATCCGCGAACGCGTGCTCGCCGGCGACCGCATCATGGGCTTCGGGCACCCGGTCTACCGCACCGAGGACCCGCGCTCACGCATGCTGCGGTCCATCGCCCAGGGCTTCGGCGGCCCGCTCGTGGACTTTGCCGTAGAGGTGGAACGGCAGGTCGAGGCGATCCTCGCCGAGCTCAAGCCGGGGCGCGAACTGCACACCAACGTGGAGTTCTACGCGGGAGTGGTCATGGAGCTCTGCGGGCTGCCGCGCGAGATGTTCACCCCCACCTTCTGCACGGCGCGGGTGGTCGGCTGGAGCGCCAATATCCTGGAGCAGGCGGAGGACTCGAAGATCATCCGCCCGGCGGCCCGCTATGTCGGCCCGCCCCCGCCGCAGCCGGTCCCGGCAGTCTGAGAGGCTGCCGGGCGGTCTCCGACACCGCAGGAAGGCCCTCCGTTGAACGCGTCGCCCCCGCCCCCCGGCCGCCGGATCCCCGTCATCGTCCTCGCGGGGTTCCTCGGATCCGGCAAGACGACGCTGCTCAACCACCTCCTGCGCCATCGCGGGGGAAACCGCATCGGTGTGATCGTCAACGACTTCGGGTCCATCGAGATCGACGCCATGACCGTCTCCGGGCAGGTCGGCTCGACCGTCTCGCTGGGCGGCGGCTGTCTGTGCTGCGCGGTCGACGCGAGCGAACTGGACACCTATCTGGAGACGCTGACCCGGCCCGCCGCCCGCCTCGACGTGATCGTCATCGAGGCGAGCGGACTCGCGGAACCCCAGGAACTCGTACGGATGCTCCTGGCCAGCGACAACCCGCACATCCTGTACGGGGGACTGGTCGAGGTGGTCGACGCCGCCGAGTTCGGGGCCACCCGCGCACGCCACCCGGAGATCGACCGCCATCTCGCCGTCGCCGACCTCGTCGTGCTGAACAAGACGGACCGGGCCGGGGAGGGGGAGCAGGCGCGCGTCCGGGAGGCCGTCGCGGCGACCGGCAGCGTGGCGGCGGTCGTGCCCGCCACGTACGGACGCATCGACCCTGAGCTGCTCTTCGACCCGGCGCTGCGGCCCGACGGCGAGGAGAAGGCGCGGCAGCTCACCTTCGAGGACCTGTACCTGGAAGAGCGGGCGTGGGAGACCGGCGAGGAGCACGGGGAACATCTGCACACCGCGTACGAGAGCGTCGACTTCACCTCCGCCGCGCCGATGGATCCCCGCCGGCTGATGGAGTTCCTGGACTCCCGGCCCGGCGGCCTCTACCGGATCAAGGGCTACGTCGACTTCGGCACGGGCGACGCGGACCACGCGTACGGGGTGCACGCCGTCGGCAGGTTCCTGCGGTTCGCCCCCAGGCCCTGGGCACGCGGCGAGCAGCGGCTGACCCGGCTCGTACTCATCGGTTCCGGGATCGACGCCCAGGCCCTGCGCAAGGAGCTGGAGGGGTGCCGCACGCCGGGGGAGCCGGGGCGGGAAACGACGCAGGACGCCGCACACGAGCGATCCATGTGGGGCGTCCTGCGGTACGTGCAACAGCCCGGCGACGACGCGTAGCGCCGAAGCCGCCGGGCCCGCGGCCTACACGGGGCCGGCGATCACCGCGACCGGGCTCTCCAGCGGCGTCCCCGAACCGTCGCGCCGCGGATCGGGCTCGGGCAGCGAGGCCGGCGTGCCGTTCTTCTGCGCGGCCCTGGCAGGCGTGGCACCCGCCCAGGCGAAGACCAGCACGTCCTCGCCCTTCAGGAACCGCTGACAGCGCACCCCACCGGTCGCCCGGCCCTTGCGCGGATACTGGTCGAACGGGGTGAGCTTGCACGTCAGCACCGAATCGTCCAGCGTGCCGTGCGAACCCGCGACCGTGAACACCATGGCGTCCACCGCCGGATCCACCGCGGCGAACGAGAGCACCTCCGCTCCGGCGGTGAGCTTCACGCCCGCCATTCCGCCGGCCGGACGCCCCTGCGGGCGCACCTGCGCCGCCGGGTAGCGCAGCAGTTGCGCGTCCGAAGTGATGAAGACCAGGTCCTCCTCGCCCGTCCGCAGTTCCGCCGCCCCGACGATCCGGTCACCGTCCTTGAGCGTGATGACCTCCAGCTCGTCCTTGTTGGCCGGGTAGTCGGGCACCACGCGCTTCACGACGCCCTGCAGGGTGCCGATCGCCAGCCCGGGCGAGGACTCGTCGAGGGTGGTGAGGCAGACGACCTCCTCGTCCGCCTCCAGGGTGAGGAACTCGCCGACCATCGCCCCGCCCGACAGGCTGGGCGCCGCATGGGTGTCCGGCAGCTGGGGCAGATCGATCACCGCGAGCCGCAACAGCCGCCCGGTCGACGTGACCACGCCGACGTCGCCGCGCGCCGTCGCCGGCACCGCCGAGACGATCACGTCGTGCTTGGCCCGCTTGGCGTCCTCGGCGAACACGATGGGGTCGTCGTTGGCCGTACGCGCCAGCAGGCCGGTCGAGGACAGCAGCACCCGGCACGGGTCGTCCGCCACCTCCAGCGGCACGGACGCGACCTGCGAACCCGCCGACTCCAGCAGCACTGTGCGCCGGTCGGTGCCGAACTTCTTCGCGACCACCGCCAGTTCGGTGGAGACGAGCTTGCGCAGCTCGGTGTCCGAGTCGAGGATCGCGGTCAGCTCGGCGATCTCGGCGTCGAGCCGGTCCCGCTCGCTCTCCAGCTCGATCCGGTCGAACCGGGTCAGCCGGCGCAGCGGCGTGTCCAGGATGTACTGGGTCTGGATCTCGCTCAGCGAGAAGTGCTCGATGAGCCGCTCCTTGGCCTGCGCCGAGTTGTCGCTGGAACGGATGAGGCGGATGACCTCGTCGATGTCGATCAGGGCGATCAGGAGGCCCTCGACCAGGTGCAGCCGGTTGCGGCGCTTGGTCCGCCGGAACTCGCTGCGCCGGCGCACCACGTCGAAGCGGTGGTCGAGGTAGACCTCCAGCAGCTCCTTGAGGCCGAGCGTGAGCGGCTGTCCGTCGACCAGCGCCACGTTGTTGATGCCGAAGGACTCCTCCATCGGCGTCAGCTTGTAGAGCTGCTCCAGCACGGCCTCGGGGACGAAGCCGTTCTTGATCTCGATGACCAGGCGCAGACCGTGCGAGCGGTCGGTGAGGTCCTTGACGTCGGCGATGCCCTGGAGCTTCTTCGCCGAGACCAGGTCCTTGATCTTGGCGATCACCTTCTCCGGGCCGACGGTGAAGGGGAGTTCGGTGACGACCACGCCCTTGCGGCGCGGTGTGACGTTCTCCACGGCCACGGTGGCGCGGATCTTGAACGAGCCGCGACCGCCCGCGTACGCGTCCTTGATGCCGCCGAGCCCCACGATCCGCCCGCCGGTCGGCAGGTCGGGACCGGGCACGAACCGCATCAGGGTCTCCAGGTCCGCGCCCGGATGCTTGATGAGGTGCCGGGCGGCCGCGATGACCTCGCCCAGGTTGTGCGGGGGCATGTTGGTGGCCATGCCGACGGCGATCCCGGTCGCCCCGTTGACCAGGAGGTTCGGATAGGCGGCCGGAAGGACGACCGGCTCCTGCTCCTGGCCGTCGTAGTTCGACTGGAAGGCGACGGTGTCCTCGTCGATCGACTCCGTCATCAGTGACGTCGCGTCGGCCATCCGGCATTCGGTGTACCGCATGGCGGCCGGCGGGTCGTCGTTGCCGAGCGAGCCGAAGTTCCCGTGTCCGTCGACGAGGGGGAGCCGCATGGAGAACGGCTGGGCCATCCGCACCAGCGCGTCGTAGATCGACGCGTCGCCGTGCGGGTGCAGCTTGCCCATGACCTCGCCGACCACGCGGGCGCACTTGACGAAGCCGCGGTCCGGGCGCAGGCCCATCTCGTTCATCTGGTACACGATGCGGCGGTGCACCGGCTTCATGCCGTCACGGGCGTCCGGCAGGGCCCGTGAGTAGATCACCGAGTACGCGTACTCGAGGAAGGAGCCCTGCATTTCGTCGACGACGTCGATGTCGAGGATGTTCTCCTCGAAGTCGACCGGCGGCGGGGTCTTCGTGCTGCGGCGGGCCATCGCTGCTGCGACTCCTTCACGGATTCTGTTCGGGCAACCTCAGGTTCTGACGCGCACCATTGTGGACCGCCCCACTGACAACCCGGACCTCGACCCGTCCCAAAGGGCGTTCCGCACCCCGTCCCGAGGTGCCCGGGACCCTCTTTCCCGCGAACTTTCGCGACACGGGAACTTCGCCAGGTGCCGGTGCGCTTGCTTACAGTGGCAGGTCTCGCATCAACTTCTCGAAACCAGCATCCAGTATCGCGATCGAAGGGACGTACATGCCCATGGGTCACACGGCCACAGCCGAGGCCGGCTCCGGCGGCTTGACAGCGACCGAGCACCGTCTGGCCAACGGCCTGCGCGTGGTGCTCTCGGAGGACCATCTGACCCCGGTCGCCGCGGTGTGCCTCTGGTACGACGTCGGTTCGCGCCACGAGGTCAAGGGACGCACCGGCCTGGCTCACCTCTTCGAGCACCTGATGTTCCAGGGCTCCGGCCAGGTCAAGGGGAACGGCCACTTCGAACTGGTGCAGGGCGCCGGGGGCTCCCTCAACGGGACCACCAGCTTCGAGCGGACCAACTACTTCGAGACGATGCCGACGCACCAGCTGGAGCTGGCCCTGTGGCTCGAGGCCGACCGGATGGGCTCGCTGCTCGCCGCGCTCGACGACGAGTCCATGGAGAACCAGCGTGACGTCGTCAAGAACGAGCGCCGCCAGCGCTACGACAACGTGCCGTACGGCACCGCGTTCGAGAAGCTGACGGCCCTCGCCTACCCGGAGGGCCACCCGTACCACCACACCCCGATCGGCTCGATGGCCGACCTGGACGCGGCGACACTGGAGGACGCGCGGACCTTCTTCCGTACGTACTACGCGCCCAACAACGCGGTGCTCTCCGTCGTCGGCGACATCGACCCCGAGCGGACGCTCGCCTGGATCGAGAAGTACTTCGGCAGCATCCCCTCGCACGACGGCAAGCAGCCGCCGCGCGACGGCACGCTCCCCGGGATCATCGGCAGCCAGCTGCGCGAGGAGGTCCGCGAGGAGGTGCCGGCGCGTGCGCTGATGGCCGCCTACCGGCTGCCGCACGACGGCACGCGCGAGTGCGACGCGGCCGACCTCGCACTGACCGTGCTGGGCGGCGGCGAGTCGTCCCGGCTGCACAACCGCCTGGTCCGCCGCGACCGGACGGCCGTCGCGGCCGGATTCGGGCTGCTGCGGCTCGCGGGCGCGCCCTCGCTCGGCTGGCTGGACGTCAAGACGTCCGGCGGCGTCGAGGTGGCGCAGATCGAGACCGCGGTCGACGAGGAGCTGGCCCGGTTCGCCGAGGAAGGCCCCACGCCCGAAGAAATGGAGCGTGCCCAGGCCCAGTTGGAGCGCGAGTGGCTGGACCGCCTCGGTACGGTCGCGGGCCGCGCCGATGAACTGTGCAGGTTCGCCGTGCTGTTCGGTGACCCGCAGCTCGCCCTGACAGCCGTGCACCGGGTGCTCGACGTGACCGCGGAGGAGGTCAAGGCGGCCGCCAGGGCCCAGCTGCGGCCCGACAACCGGGCCGTGCTGGTCTACGAGCCGCTCGCGCCCGCCGAGGCCGCCGAAGAGGCGGACGCCGCCACCGACACCGACGCGCACGAAGGAGCGGACAAGTGACCGACGCTGCCGCGACTGGAGTTCCGATGGAGTACCACCCGCAGCCCGCCCCCGGCGTGGCCAGGCCATGGGCCTTCCCCGCGCCCGAGCGCGGCTCCCTGCCCAACGGCCTCACGGTGCTGCGCTGCCACCGCCCCGGCCAGCAGGTCGTCGCCGTCGAGATCTTCCTCGACGCCCCTCTGGACGCCGAGCCCGAGGGCCTGGACGGGGTCGCCACGATCATGTCCCGAGCGCTGTCCGAGGGCACCGACAAGCAGAGCGCCGAGGAGTTCGCCGCCGAGCTGGAACGCTGCGGTGCCACCCTGCACGCCCACGCCGACCACCCTGGCGTCCGGGTCTCCCTGGAGGTTCCGGCCTCGCGGCTGGCCAAGGCGCTCGGCCTGGTCGCCGAGGCGCTGCGGGCTCCCGCCTTCACCGACAGCGAGATCGAGCGGCTGGTGGGCAACCGGCTGGACGAGATCCCGCACGAGCAGGCCAACCCGGCCCGCCGTGCCGCCAAGCAGCTCTCCAAGGAACTCTTCCCGGCTACGGCCCGTATGTCGCGCCCCCGCCAGGGCACCGAGGAGACCGTGGCCCGGATCGACTCCGCGGCCGTGCGCGCCTTCTACGACGCGCACGTCCGTCCGTCGACCGCGACCGCCGTGGTCGTCGGGGACCTCACGGGCATCGACCTGGACGCGCTGCTCGCCGACACCCTCGGGGACTGGTCGGGCAACACCGCCGAGCCCTGGCCCGTCCCGCCGATCACCGCCGACGACACGGGCCGCGTGGTGATCGTGGACCGCCCCGGCGCTGTGCAGACGCAGCTGCTGATCGGCCGGATCGGCGCGGACCGGCACGACAGCGTCTGGCCGGCCCAGGTGCTCGGCACGTACTGCCTGGGCGGCACGCTCACCTCCCGGCTCGACCGGGTGCTGCGCGAGGAGAAGGGCTACACCTACGGCGTACGGGCCTTCGCCCAGGTCCTGCGCTCCTCGGCCCCGGGCTCCGCGTCCGGGGCGACGGGTGCCGCGATGCTCGCCATCAGCGGTTCCGTGGACACGGAGTCCACCGGCCCGGCCCTGGAGGACCTGTGGAAGGTCCTGCGGACCCTGGCCGCCGAAGGGCTGACGGACGCCGAACGCGAGACGGCCGTGCAGAACCTCGTCGGCGTCGCCCCGCTGAAGTTCGAGACGGCTGCCTCCGTCGCGGGCACCCTCGCCGACCAGGTCGAGCAGCACCTCCCGGACGACTACCAGGCACAGCTGTACGCGCGCCTCGCGGAGACCGGCACGGTCGAGGCGACCGCGGCCGTGGTCAACGCCTTCCCGGGCGACCGGCTGGTCACGGTCCTGGTCGGCGACGCCTCGCAGATCGCGGAGCCCGTCAGGGCCCTCGGCATCGGTGAGGTGTCGGTCGTTACCGGCTGACGGCTGAACTGACGGCCGCGGCCACTTCCCCTGATACCGGGGCAAAAGGAAGACCCCGACGGAGCGGACTCCGTCGGGGTCTTCCCTTTTGCCCGCTTTGCGGGAGAGGTTGCCTGTCTGCCCTGTGGGATACACGACAAAACGGCCTGTCCGTTTGGTGCGGGCAAGCGCCCCCGCCTAGCGTCGGCTCCGCTGTCCGTCACTCGTATGCCGCATCCGCGACGTACCGGGCAGTCATCGCCGAGTCCCCGTCAGGCGCGAGCCCGGGGAGCCGGGGACCCACGCAGTCCCTGGGGTGAATCGGATGCCCGCGCCTCGTACGAGGCGGGTGGATCCGTAGGAGACCTTCCTGCTCCGAACCCGTCAGCTAACCCGGTAGGCGAGAAGGAAGGAAAGGACCAGCCACTTCATGGCGTTCACCCGTGCCTCCGGGAAGCACCGTGCCCCGGGCCGTCTGACGCGCAGCGGCGCGAAGGCCATCGGCATCGCGACCCTGGCCACCACCGGCGTCATCGGCGGACTTGCCTCGCCGGCCCTCGCCGCGGACACCGAGACCCCCGCCGCCGGCGAGACCGGCCTCACCCAGGTCATCGCCATCGAGAACGTGCTCGCCGACCGGATCGAGGCGCAGGCGGACGCGCAGCAGCACCAGGCCGACGTCGCCGAGAAGAAGGCCGAGGCCGAGGCCAAGAAGGCGAAGGCCGCCGCGAAGGCGAAGGCCGACGCCAAAGCCAAGGCCGCCGCGAAGGCCGCCGCGAGGGCGAAGGCCGTCGCCCGCGCCGAGGAGGCCCGTGAGCGCGCCGCCCGCGCCGCGCGCTCCGCCGAACGCGCCCGGCTCGGCGCCTTCCAGCTTCCCGTCGCCGGTTCGTACGTGACCACCGGCTACAAGTCCAGCGGCTCGCTCTGGTCCTCCGGAAGCCACTCCGGCATCGACTTCCACGCCGCGTCCGGGAGCTCCGTCGTCGCCGTCGGCTCGGGCACGGTCGTCGAGGCCGGCTGGGGCGGGGCATACGGCAACAACATCGTGCTGCGGATGACGGACGGCACGTACACCCAGTACGGCCACCTCTCGTCGATCGGCGTGTCCGTCGGCCAGAGCGTCGGCGCCGGACAGCAGATCGGCCTCTCCGGCTCCACCGGCAACTCGACCGGCCCGCACCTCCACTTCGAGGCCCGCACCACACCCTCGTACGGCTCCGACATGGACCCGGTCGCCTACCTGCGCGCCCACGGCGTCTTCGTCTGACCCTCCTGACCCACCCGGAACAGCCGATCCCCGGACAGCCGTTCCGAAGACTCGAAGACCCCGGCATCACGCCGGGGTCTTCGCCGTCTCCGCGTACCGGAGGGCTGCACGCACCGGTGTGCCCGGGTGGCCGGAGACCAAAAGATATTCATGAATTTCCACCCGCCGTCGGAAATGCGACCGCATTGCAATAGAGTCGCAGGGCAGGCGTCGATCGGCCGCGTTTCGCGGGGATTAAGGCGGAGGTTCGGACATGCGCATTCCGGCGCATTCGGTATGCACGGCAATCCGTGAGGACATCGTCCAGGGTGTCTACGAACGCGGCAGCCGACTCACCGAGGAGGTGCTCGCACGCCGGTACGGGGTCTCCCGCGTCCCGGTACGGGAGGCGCTGCGCACCCTGGAATCCGAGGGATTCGTGGTCACCCGCAGGCACGCCGGAGCCTGCGTCGCCGAGCCCACCGAGCAGGAGGCCGCCGACCTCCTGGAGGTCCGGACGCTGCTGGAGCCGCTCGGCGCGGCCCGCGCCGCCCACCGCCGCACGGACGCGCACCTCAAGGTGTTGCGCGGCCTGGTGAGGCTCGGTCAGGAGCGCGCCCGCCGGGGCGAGGGCGAGGACCTGCGCTCCCTGGGTGGCTGGTTCCACGAAACCCTCGCGCAGGCCTCCGGCAGTCCCGGTCTGATCGCGCTGCTCACCCAGCTCCGGCACAAGACCGCCTGGATGTACACGATCGAGCAGCCGGCCCGTCCGGCCGATTCCTGGGCCGAGCATGGAGCGATCGTGGACGCCGTGGCGCGCGGCGACGCGGAGAGGGCGAGGGCGCTGACCGCCCAGCACGCCGAGCGGGCCACCGCCGCGTACCGGCTGCGCCGCCCCGGCCGGCCGGACGCCGCCCGGGTGAGGACTTCGCAACATGTCGTAAACACCCCGAGCGGCCGGCATTAACAATTGCGCCGTATACAAAGAATAGGCATTCCGCAGGGCTTTCTTTTCGCTGCCCGAATTCATTGATGGCGGAGCCGTGCGGTGACGCGAGCGCATGTGTCCGTACGAAAAAGCCGCGGCTCCCCGTCAAGGGTGCCGCGGCTCTCGCGCGGGAATTCCCGCAGTGCGTGACCCGACGGGATCAGACGGTCTCCGGAAGCTCGTCGAGCCCCTCGGCGACCAGCTTGGACAGGCGGTCCAGGGCGGCTTCGGCGTTGTCCGCGTCGGAGGCGAGCACGATCTCCTCGCCGCCCTGCGCGCCGAGACCGAGCACGGCGAGCATGGAGGCCGCGTTCACCGGGTTGCCGTCGGCCTTGGCGATGGTGACGGGGACGCCGGAAGCCGTGGCGGCACGGACGAAGATGGAAGCGGGGCGGGCGTGCAGGCCCTCGGCCCAACCGACGTTGACGCGGCGCTCAGCCATGGTTCTGCCCTTCACGAATCAATGGTTGTCTAGACCAGTCTCTCATGCAGTGCGCGATGCTCCGGCCGACCCGCCGCCCCCTTCCCACCACGCCGCACCGTCGCCCGGCAACCCTCACACTGCCCCCGCCCCGGCACCCACGCGACCGCTGGCGGAGCCGTACGCTTTGGCCATGCAGCCCTCTCCGGAGCAGAGTCCGCATCACGCCTACCCCGATCACTGGGAGGCGGACGTGGTGCTCCGCGACGGCGGCACCGCGCGCATCAGGCCCATCACCACGGACGATGCCGAACGGCTGGTCAGCTTCTACGAGCAGGTCTCCGACGAGTCGAAGTACTACCGCTTCTTCGCCCCCTACCCCCGGCTCTCCGCCAAGGACGTCCACCGCTTCACCCATCACGACTACGTCGACCGGGTGGGGCTGGCCGTCACGGTGGGCGGCGAGTTCATCGCCACCGTCCGCTACGACCGGATCAACGCGCAGGGCAGGCCCGCCACGGCCCCGGCCGACGAGGCCGAGGTCGCCTTCCTCGTCCAGGACGCGCACCAGGGCCGGGGCGTGGCCTCGACCCTGCTCGAGCACATCGCGGCCGTCGCCCGCGAGCGCGGCATCCGCCGCTTCGCGGCCGAGGTGCTGCCCGCCAACAACAAGATGATCAAGGTGTTCCGGGACGCCGGTTACACCCAGCAGCGCAGCTTCGAGGACGGCGCCGTCCACCTCACCCTGGACCTCGAACCGACCGCCGAGTCGCTGGCCGTCCAGCGCGCCCGGGAACAGCGCGCCGAGGCCCGCTCCGTGCAGCGGCTGCTCGCCCCGGGCTCCGTCGCCGTCATCGGCGCGGGCCGCACCCCCGGCGGCGTCGGCCGCACCGTCCTGCGCAACCTCCTGGGCGCCGGCTTCACCGGCCGCGCCTATGCCGTGAACCGCGCCTTCGCCGCCGACCAGGCCACGATCGACGGCGTGCCCGCCCATCGCTCCCTCGGCGAGATCGGTGAATCCGTCGACCTCGCCGTCGTCGCCGTCCCGGCGGAGCGGGTGCCCGAGGCCGTCGCGGACTGCGGAGAACACGGCGTCCAGGGACTCGTCGTCCTGTCCGCCGGGTACGCCGAGTGGGGCGCCGAGGGCCGCGAGCGCCAGCGCGAACTGGTGCGCCAGGCGCGCGCGTACGGCATGCGGATCATCGGCCCGAACGCCTTCGGCATCATCAACAACTCCGAGGCGGTCCGGCTCAACGCCTCCCTCGCGCCCGAGCGGCCCGCCCCCGGGCGCATCGGCCTGTTCACCCAGTCCGGCGCGATCGGCATCGCCCTGCTCTCCGGGCTCTACCGGCGAGGCGCGGGGCTCTCCACCTTCATCTCGGCCGGCAACCGCGCCGACATCTCCGGCAACGACTTCCTGCAGTACTGGTTCGAGGACCCGGACACCGACGTCGCCCTGCTGTACCTGGAGTCGCTCGGCAACCCCCGCAAGTTCACCCGGCTCGCCCGGCGGACCGCGGCCGTGAAGCCGGTGGTCGTGGTGAAGGGTGCCCGGCACAGCGGCTCCACACCCCCCGGTCACGCGGTCCCCGTCAGCCGGATCCCCGACGCGACGGTGTCCGCGCTGATGCGGCAGGCGGGCGTGATCCGCGTCGACACGGTGACGGAGATGGTCGACGCGGGACTGCTCCTGGCCGACCAGCCGCTTCCCGCGGGCGGGCGCGTCGCGATCCTCGGCAACTCGGAGTCGCTCGGGCTGCTCACGTACGACGCCTGCCTGGCGGAGGGGCTGCGACCGCGCCCGCCCATCGACCTCACCACGGCCGCCACCCCTCAGGACTTCCGGGAAGCGCTGGCCGAGGCGCTGGCCGACGGCGGCTGCGACGCGGTCGTCGTGACGGCGATCCCGTGGGTGGGGGAGAACGGCGAGGCGGAGTCGGGGGACGGGGAGGTCCTGGCCACGGCCCTGCACGCGGCGGCCGCGTCCGGCCCCGCCAAGCCGGTGGCCGTGGTCCATGTGGAGATGGGCGGCCTCGCGGAGGCGCTGGCCGCCGCGACCAGCACGGTGGCGCAACAGCGTCCGGCGCCGCCGCCGCCCGCCCTCGCGGTACCGGCACCCCCCGCCACCACTGCCCGTACTGCCGCCGCCACCGAGGCAGCCCCCGAGAACGCTGCCGGAGATGCCCCCGTAGCACCCCGCCCCCTCGGCCGGATCCCCGCCTACCCCGCCGCCGAACGCGCCGTCCGGGCGCTCGCGGAGGCCGTGCGGTACGCCCAGTGGCGACGCGAGACCGCCGTACCGGGGAAGGTGCCCGAGTTCCTCGACGACACCATCGACGAGCCGGCCGCGGCCGCCCTCATCGAGACCCTGCTCGGCCCGGACCCCGATCCGCGCGGCCGGCCACTGGAACACGACGAGGCGCGCGAGCTCCTGGCCCGCTACGGCATCACGGTCCGCCCGACCCTGCCGGCCCCCGGTCCTGAGGAGGCCGTCGCCGCGGCGGCGCGGCTCGGCTACCCGGTGGCGCTGAAGACCACCGCGCCCCATCTGCGTCACCGGGCCGACCTCGGCGGAGTCCGCCTGGACCTCGACGGCGAGGCCGCGCTGCGGCGGGCGTACGGCGAGCTGACCGGCCTGCTCGGCCAGCCCGCCGAGCTCCGGCCCGTCGTGCAGTCGATGGCCCCGCGCGGCGTCGACACCGTCGTACGGGCCACCATCGACCCGGCGGCCGGCGCCGTCCTCTCCTTCGGCCTGGCCGGCGCACCCTCCGAGCTCCTCGGCGACACCGCGCACCGCCTGGTCCCCGCCACCGACCGTGACGCCGCCGAACTGATCCGGTCCATCAAGGCGGCCCCGGTCCTCTTCGGCTGGCGCGGAGCGGCGCCCGTGGACACCGCCGCGCTGGAGGAGCTGCTGCTGCGGGTCTCCCGGCTGGTCGACGACCACCCCGAGGTGGTCTCGCTCTCCTTGGAGCCGGTGGTGGTCGCGACCCACGGGCTGACCGTCCTCGGCGCGAGCGTCCGGCTCTCGCCGCCCCCGGCCCGTACCGACCTCGGCCCCCGCCGTCTGTCCAACTACTGACCCGCCCCGGGCCCGCCCGGCGGGGGCGGCAGGACGTCCCCGGCAGTCATCCGCCCCCCGTAGGATGGTGCGTATGGCAAAGACCGGTACGACGACCAAGGGGCTGCGCGCGGCGATCGAGCGCAGCGGCTACTACCCGGCCCTCGTGGCCGAGGCGGTGGAGGCCGCCGTGGGCGGTGAGCCGGTCGCTTCGTACCTGGTGCACCAGGAGACGACCTTCGACTCCAACGAGGTGCGCAGGCACGTCACGGTGCTGGTGCTCACGGACACCCGCTTCATCGTCAGCCACACCGACGAGCAGAACGCGGACACCAGCTCCCCGACGCCGTACGCGACCACCTCCACGGAATCCGTGAAGCTCGACCGGATCTCCTCGGTCGTGGTCAGCCGCGTCGTGGCCAACCCGGAGAAGTACGTCCCCGGCACGCTGCCCCGCGAGGTCGTCCTGACCATCGGCTGGGGCGCGGTCTCCCGGATCGACCTGGAGCCCGCCGCCTGCGGCGACCCCAACTGCGAGGCCGACCACGGCTACACCGGCAGCTCCACCGCCGACGACCTGAGCCTGCGGGTCAGCGAGGCCGGCGACGGCCCCGACACCGTGCGCCAGACGCTCGCGTTCGCCCAGGCCCTCTCCGAGGCCACGGCCGCGACCGCGGCAGCCGGCCGCTGATGGCCCAGCCGGCCTGGGAAGATCCCGTACTGCTGCCCGTCGACACCGCCCCCGTACCCGAGTACGGCAGCGGCTCGCTGGCCGATCTGCTGCCGACGCTCGTCGCGGGGCAGGGCGTTCCCGGTTTCACAGCGGCGATGCCCGAGCTCACCCCCGCCGACCGCAACTGCGTCTTCCTGATCGACGGCCTCGGCTGGGAGCAGATCAAGGCGCATCCGGACGAGGCGCCGTTCCTCCACTCCCTGCTGCCCACTTCGCGCGGCGGCACCGGCCGCCCGCTCACCGCGGGATTCCCGGCGACCACCGCGACCTCGCTGGCGTCCGTCGGCACCGGGCTTCCGCCGGGCGAGCACGGCCTGTCGGGCTACACGACCCGCAATCCGGAGACCGGCGAGCTGATGAACCAGCTGCGCTGGAAGCCGTGGACCCCGCCCAAGGTCTGGCAGCCGTACCCGACCGTCTTCCAGCTGGCCGACGCCGCCGGCGTGCGTACCGCCCAGGTGTCCGCCCCCACCTTCGAGCAGACCCCGCTGACCAAGGTCGCGCTCAGCGGCGGCTCGTTCCTCGGCCGGCTCGCCGGTGAGGAACGGATGGACGTCGCCGCCGAACGGCTGGCCGCCGGTGACCGGTCCCTCGTCTACACGTACTACAGCGAGGTCGACGGCAAGGGGCACCGCTTCGGTGTCGACTCCGACGCCTGGCGCGGTCAGCTGATGTACGTCGACGGGCTGGCCCGGCGCCTCGCCGAGCAGCTCCCGCCGCGCTCCGCGCTGTACATCACCGCCGACCACGGCATGATCGACATCCCGTTCGACGAGCAGTCCAGGATCGACTTCGACGAGGACTGGGAGCTGCGCGCGGGCGTCGCACTGCTCGGCGGCGAGGGCCGCGCCCGCCATGTCTATGCCGTACCGGGCGCCGAGGCCGATGTGCTGACCGTCTGGCGCGAGGTGCTCGGCGAGCAGTTCTGGGTGGCGAGCCGTGACGAGGCCATCGAGGCGGGCTGGTTCGGCCCGCGGATCGACGAGCGGGTGCGCGGCAGGATCGGCGACGTGGTCGCGGCGGCCCACGACGACGTGGTGATCACCGCGTCGGTCAACGAGCCGCACGAGTCCGCGATGGTCGGCATGCACGGCTCGATGACCCCCGTCGAGCAGCTCGTCCCCCTCCTCGAAGTGCGTACCTAGTCACGCTCGCTCGCGTGCCCACCCCCCCCCGCCCGTCCTGAAAGGTGCTCAACCCCCATGCCCGAGCTTGTGTTCTTCTCCGGAACGATGGACTGCGGAAAGAGCACGCTGGCCCTCCAGATCGGACACAACCGTTCGGCGCGCGGGCTCCAGGGCGTGATCTTCACCCGCGACGACCGGGCGGGAGAGGGCAAGCTGTCCTCCCGGCTGGGCCTGGTCACGGAGGCGGTCGAGGCTTCCGAGGGCATGGACCTGTACGCGCACCTTGTCGGTCAGCTCTCCCAGGGCGGCCGGGTGGACTATGTGATCGTCGACGAGGCGCAGTTCCTCGCTCCGGAACAGATCGACCAGCTGGCCCGTGTCGTCGACGACCTGGGGCTGGACGTCTTCGCGTTCGGCATCACCACGGACTTCCGTACGAGGCTCTTCCCCGGTTCCCAGCGGCTGATCGAGCTCGCCGACCGCATAGAGGCGCTTCAGGTGGAGGCCCTGTGCTGGTGCGGCGCCCGCGCCACCCACAACGCCCGGACGGTTGACGGCGAGATGGTCGTGGAAGGTGAGCAGGTGGTCGTCGGCGACGTGAGCAGCCCCGCCGCGGAGGTCGGCTACGAGGTGCTGTGCCGGCGTCACCACCGTCGCCGTATGACGAGCGCGTCCGTCCATGCCGGCGTGCTCTCGCCGGACGTCCTGCCGGTGGGCTCCGACTGAGGAAGCGGCCGGGGAGGCGCTGAACGGGGTCAGGGCGCCCGTCGCCGCCGCGTGTGCACGCACGGCCGTGCAATGAGATCGCAAAGTGGCACCTGCGCTGCGGACCGCGATGTCATGATCACGCGAGTTTCAGGCCCCCCGCGCGTTCACAATCACCCCCCACGCCACACATCACACGCCGCCCGCCGCACTTGCCACGCGCACGGCGTACCGACAAGTGAGCAGAGGACACCGCCATGAGCGAGCGACCGCAGACCGCAGTCACCAACCCGAACGTGATCTTCCCCGTCCTCTACGCCCTGATCGTCATCGTGGTCGGCGCGCTGGCCGACGGCAAGGTCACGGCCGTCGTCGCCGTGGTGGGCGCCGTGCTGCTGGGGCTCTACTTCGCGTTCGGCCGCCGGGCTCGTACCGGCAGCTGAAGGAGGAGCGGGGCCCCTTCGGGCGACGGGGCCCGGGTGGTGCAGGGGCCGCCCGCTCCGGCCCGGCGGGCGAACGCCTCAGTGCCCCGCCGACCGCACGATCGTGAAAGCCGCGCCCTCCGGGTCCGCGACGGTTGCCATCCTGCCGCCGGCTTCCTCCCTGGGGGGCTGCAGGACGTGTCCGCCGAGCTCCACCACCCGCCGTGCGGCCTCGTCCGTGTCGGCGACCTCGAAGTGCGTCATCCAGTGCGGGCCCCGGTCGCGGGGCAGGGCGTGGCCGACACCGTGCAGCGAGGCCACCGGGCGGCCGTCCAGCTGGAGCGTTTGATAGTCGAAGTCGGCCGAGACGACCGCCTCGGTCCCGTAGCCGAAGACCGCCTGGTAGAACTTGGCGACCGTCGCCGTCTCCCGCGTCACCAGCTCGTTCCAGACCGGAGTGCCCGGTGCGCCGGCCAGCGCGGTGCCCACGTGCGCGGCGGCCTGCCAGATCCCGAACACGGCCCCGCCCGGGTCGGACGCGATGGCCATCCGGCCCGCCTCCCCGGCGTCGAGCGGTCCGACGCCGACGGTGCCGCCGCAGGCGCGGATCGTCTCCGCCGTCACATCGGCGTCGTCGGTGGCCAGATAGGTCGTCCAGGCGACCGGAAGGTGCCGGTCGGGCGGCAACTGTCCGATGCCCGCGACCTCCTGCCCGTCGATCAGGGCCCGGACGTACGGGCCGAGCTGCTCGGGACCGGGGCCGAACTCCCAGCCGAACAGACCGGCGTAGAACTCCTGGGTCGTGTGCAGGCCGTGCACGAGCAGACTCACCCAGCAAGGTGTTCCGGGTGTACGCCGGGCGGCAGCCTCGGTCATCGTCACACTCTCCTCGGACCATCGTGGTGGCCGTAACGGGGAAACGGGGCCGGCGCGCCGTTGTGCGGTACGGGATGTGTACGCCCCGTGCAGATGCTTGCACCACCGGGCGCATGATGCGTCCCGGCCGCGCCGCAATTTCCGTGATCTCGACAGAGGTGGTCCGGTTTGGGGCGGAACATCCGTTTCGGCATTGTGACGCGTGCGCCGGCCTCTGCGCGAAGATGGCAGGCATGAAGCCCATCATCTCCGCATTCGAATACGCGAGCGAGTCGGCGGGGCCGCGGCCCCCCGTCCTCCTGGACGTACGTTGGCAGCTCGGCGGTCCCCACGGGCGGCCCGATTACGAGGCCGGCCACATCCCCGGCGCCGTCTTCGTCGATCTGGAGGCGGAGCTCGCCGGTCCGGCCGGTGAGGGCGGACGCCACCCGCTGCCCGACCCGGTGGAATTCGGTGCCGTGATGCGCCGTGCCGGGATCGGCCGGGACAGCGCGGTGGTCGTCTACGACGGCGGCCAGGGCTGGGCGGCGGCCCGGGCGTGGTGGCTGCTGCGCTGGACGGGTCACCGGGATGTCCGGGTGCTGGACGGCGGTCTCGCGGCCTGGACCGGCGAGCTGTCCAAGGAGATCCCGGATCCGGCGGAGGGGGACTTCGTACCGGTGCCCGGTGCGCTGCCCGTGCTGGACGCGGACGGCGCGGCCGCCCTGGCCCGCTCGGGCCTGCTGCTCGACGCGCGGGCCGCGGAGCGCTACCGGGGTGACGTGGAGCCGATCGACCGGGTGGGCGGCCACATCCCGGGAGCGGTGTCGTCCCCCACGGTGGAGAACGCCGGCGCGGACGGACGGTTCCTCCCCGCCGAGCTGCTGGCCTCCCGGTTCTCCGCGCTGGGCGCCACCGAGGACACCGGGGAGATCGGCGTCTACTGCGGCTCGGGGGTCTCCGGCGCCCACCAGGTGCTGGCACTGGAGATCGCCGGATTCGCGGACGCCGCCCTCTACGCGGGTTCCTGGTCTCACTGGACGCGCGACGAGTCCCGGCCGGTCGCCACCGGCCCCGATCCGCAGTAACGGAGGAGCCGCCGCTCGGCTCCGGCCGCCCCGCCGAAGCACCCGAGGGCCCGTACGCGGCTGCGTACGGGCCCTCGTCACGCTGCTGTCTCCCGGACTCTCTCAGTCCTGCTTCTTACGGCGCGTGCCGAAGACGATCTCGTCCCAGCTCGGCACCGCGGCCCGTCGGCCGGGCCGGACCCCGTCCGCCTCGGCCTGCCGGTCCGTCGTCCCGGTGAGCCGGTCGCGGTGACCCGCGACCGCGCGCGGCATCAGGACGTCCGCGTACGCGGAACCCGCGCCGGCCGAGGCCGCGGGGGCCGGCGGCTCCTCCGCCTCCGGCTCGTGGACGGCGGGTTCGAGCGCCGGGGGCTCGGGCGGTGCGGGCCGCTCCGGTACGACCATGTCGCCGCGGAAGCTCGGTACCGCCTCCAGCAGGCTGGTGAGCGAATCGCGCTCGCTCGCGGTGACCCCGCCGATGCGCTCCTCCGGCTCCGGCGGCGGAGGCGGCGAGGGACGCTCCATCTGCCGGTCGAGGGCGCGGTCCAGCGGCCGGTCGCGCGGCAGCCGGGCGATCCGGGGGACGAACGGGAAACTGGGCTCGGGTGCGGCGACGTCGTCGGTCTCGCCGATCAGCGAGCGGGCCTCGTCGTCGACGGCCTGGACCAGCCGGCGCGGCGGGTCGTAGGTCCAGCTCGCCGAGTGCGGCTCGCCGGCGACCCGGTACACCAGGAGGACCTCCCAGGTGCCGTCGTCGCGGCGCCACGAGTCCCACTGGACGGTTTCCTTGTCGGCGCCGCGCATCAGGAGGCGCTCCTGCACCGCCTCGCCGAGCTGGGGGCCGGTGTTCTCTCCGGGACGGCGTACCGGGGTCTTCCGGGCCCGCTCGGCCATGAAGGCGCGCTCCGCGAGCACGGGGCCCTCGAAACGGCGGACACGGTCGACCGGAATCCCGGCGAACTGAGCGACCTCCTCCGCGGAGGCGCCGGCTCGTATCCGGGCCTGGATGTCGCGGGGACGGAGGTGGCTCTCCACCTCGATCTCGATCTGGCCGAGCCGCGCGCGGTCGTTGCGCACGGCGGCTCGCAGCCGCTCGTCGATCGGAAGTGTGTACTCCGTGCTGTCGGCAGCCTTGAGCACCAGTCGTGTGCCGTCATTGGAGACGGCCACGACACGCAGTTCGGGCATGGGGACCTCCCGGGTGGTGCCTGCCGACGTCACGTGCGTCGCTGCTTCCGCTAGTCGAGTGTGACCTGCCCGGGTGCAGCCTGCCACAACATTGCCGTGTTGCCCGGCGTGTCGGGCGTGAGCCCTTGATCGCCGGTATGACACGGTGACCTCTTGCGCAACGTAAAGTAACCGATCGTCACTCTTCGTAGCTGGCCCCCGTGCGATGCCGCGGCGCCGCCGGATCGAGTGCCTCCTTCGGCCCCCTCCCGAAGGTTCCGGACTTCCGTGCGGGAGTCCGGCCCCAGGGCTCGCCACAGTACTCCATTCGGGCCACGGGGGTGGAACGCCGCGCCGCCGAAGTTCTCGTGCGGCACGGGAGTTGAGATACCCAGTTGGAGACGGGATGCCCGCAATGCGTGTCCTGCTTCACAGAATCACCGCAAACGGAACTATCCGCTTCGCTCGAATGTCCCTACTTGTTGCATGGCGGGAGAGATGTCGATCAAGGGCTGGAAATGGTGCAGAAGCCAGAAAGTGACATACAAACCGGAGAAAAGCGGATAGATCTGAGCCTGCCCCAGGTGGCGGGCAGTGCGATGGCGGCGGTCGCCGCGGCGGTGGCGGCCTCCCAACTGGGCGTGTACGGGACGATTGCCGGCGCCGGGGTGATGAGCATCGTGGCGACGTGCGGCGGCTCGGTCTTCCAGCACTTCTTCCGCCGCACCGGTGAGCAGATCCGCGAGGTGACCGTCCAGGTCAAGCACCCGGGCCGCGAGGCGACGGTGGACGTCGACGCGATGACGGTGCTGCGCACGGCGGGCCTCGACGCCACGACCGTGCTGCGCCCGGTGGAACCGGCAGGCGGCGCCCCGAAGAACCTTGACGCCACGACCGTGCTGCGCAAGGTGAGCGCCGAGCCCGACCGTACCCAGCTGATGGGGGCGCTCGACGGAACCCGGCGGCTCGCGGCGGCGCCGGACGACGCGTTCACGCAGGCGACCACCCACGGCACCCGCGTCCGCGGCTGGAAGCGCTCGGCCGTCGGGGCCGCCGTGGTGTTCGTCGTGTCGATGATGGGGATCACCACGTTCGAGCTGGTCTCCGGCAACGACCTGAGCGGCGGCCGGGGCACCACCGTCGGTTCCGTCGTGCGCGGCGAGCACGGCTCGGGCTCCTCCGGCCCGGCACCGTCCCCGAGCACCGGCCCGCAGCAGGACGCCACAGCGCCCGGCGAGGACGACGGGACGGCTCCCGCCCCCGACCCGGAGGACGGACGGAGCGCGAACCCGGATCAGGACCCGGGCAGCGCCTCCACGGCCGATCCGACGCCCACACCCACCCCTTCGGAATCCGCCGGGGACGGCACGGCTCCGACGCCCGTGCCCAGCCCGACGGCCACCGGCACCGGCTCCGCACCCGACCCGACGGGTACGGGCAGCGCCCCGGCCCAGGAGGACCCCGCACCCGCCGGTACGGACACCGGGGAGTGAGCGGCCACGGCCCGCCGGTACGAGGTCAGTCGCCCAGAATCCGGCGCAGGTAGTCGTTGGCGAAGAGCCGGTCCGGGTCCAGCCGGTCCCGTACGGCGGTGAACTCGCCGAAGCGCGGGTACACCCCGGCCAGGTACTCGGCGTCACGGGTGTTGACCTTGCCCCAGTGCGGGCGGCCGCCGTGCGCGGTCATGATCCGCTCGACCGCCGTGAAGTACGCCTGGTAGGGCGTGCCCCGGTACAGATGGACGGCGATGTACGCGCTCTCCCGGCCCGAGGCCGTGGAGAGCGCGATGTCGTCCGCCGGGGCGGTGCGCACCTCCACCGGGAAGCTGATCCGCAGGGGGGAACGGTCCACCATCGCCTTGACCTCGCGCAGCGCCTGGACGGCGGACGCGCGCGGCAGGGCGTACTCCATCTCCACGAACCGCACCCGGCGCGGGCTGGTGAAGACCTTGTACGGGATGTCGGTGTACGTACGCGCCGACAGGGCCCGGCTGGAGAGCTTGGCGATGGAGGGGATCGTGGCGGGGACCGCCCGGCCGAGCGAGCAGGCCACCTGGAAGACGCCGTTGGAGAGGAGCTCGTCCTCGATCCAGCCGCTGACCTTTCCGGGCGGGGCCGCGGGGCCCGCGCTGCGGTTGTTGCGCTTGGTGTTGCAGTTTCCCGTGTGCGGGAACCAGTAGAACTCGAAGTGTTCGTTCTCCGCCACCAGCTGATCGAAGTCCGCGGTGACCTTGTCGAAGGCCATCGGCTCCTCACGGGCCGTCAGCAGGAAGACCGGTTCCACGGCGAACGTGATCGCCGTGATGACGCCCAGCGCGCCCAGGCCGATCCGGGCCACGGCGAAGACCTCGGGATTCTCCGTCTCCGAACAGGTCATGACCGTGCCGTCCGCGGTGACCAGTTCCAGGGCGCGTATCTGCGCGGATATGGAGGCCGAGTCGCGGCCCGTGCCGTGGGTGCCCGTCGAGGTGGCTCCGGCGACCGTCTGCTCCATGATGTCGCCCATGTTGGTGAGCGAGAGTCCTTCGCGAGCGAGCGCGGCGTTGAGCCGCTTCAGCGGGGTGCCGGCCTCGACGGTGACCGTCATCGCCGCACGGTCGATCTCACGGATGCCGGTGAGCAGATCGGGGCGGATCAGCAGCCCGTCGGTGGCCGCGGTCGCCGTGAACGAGTGGCCGGTCCCGACGGGCTTCACCTTCAGCCCGTCCTCGGACGCCCTGCGCAGCGCCTCGGCGAGTTCGCCGACCGAGGCGGGGGACACGGCGCGCACCGGACGGGCGGTGACGTTCCCCGCCCAGTTACGCCACGTGCTCGTCGTCGTCCGTGCGTAGGTGTCGGTCATCTTCCCCGCGCCCTTCCCTAGGAACCGGCCCGGTGAGCCGGCGGTACCCCAGGAACGCCACCGCGGCCGCGAGCGCTCCCGCCACGGCGGGCACCGCGTACCCCGCCTTCGCCCCGGACGCGTCGACCACCCAGCCGGCGGCCGAGGAGCCGAGCGCCACGCCTACGGCGAGCCCGGTGCTGGTCCAGGTCATGCCCTCGGTCAGTCTGGTGCGCGGTACGTGCTGTTCGACGAGGGCCATGGTCGTGACCATCGTCGGTGCGATGGCGAGGCCCGCGACAAAGAGCGCCACGGCCAGGAACGGCAGGCTCCCGGCCAGTTGGAGGGGGATCATACTCACGGCCATCGCACACACCCCCACCAGCCACCGGGTGGACGGCCGGCCCTTGAGATGCAGCAGGCCGAACACCGCGCCGGCCACACAGGACCCCAGCGCGTACACCGCCAGCACCAGGCTCGCCGCGGCCTTGTGGCCCTGCTCCTCGGCGAAGGCGACGGTCACCACGTCGACCGCCCCGAAGATGGCCCCGGTCGCCACGAAGGTCACCACGAGCACCTGCAGCCCGCGCGAGCCCAGCGCCGAACCGGTGGCGTGCCGGGCGTGCGGGTGCGGCACCGGTTCCGTGGCCCGCTGGGCCGTCAGCCAGAAGACCCCGACCAGCAGGAACCCGGCGGCCAGCAGCGGGCCGGCCTCCGGGAACCAGGCGGTGGAGAGTCCGATGGAGATGATCGGACCGAAGATGAAGCAGACCTCGTCGACGATCGACTCCCACGCGTACGCGGTGTGCAGCTGCTGCGCCGAGCCGCGGTAGATCTCCGCCCAGCGGGCCCGGACCATCGATCCGACGCTGGGCACGCAGCCCGCCCCCGCCGCGAAGACGAACAGGGTCCAGTCGGGCAGCCGCTGCTGCGCGCAGACCAGCAGCCCGGCCACGGCCGCCAGCGCGACGAGCGTCACCGGGCGCAGTACCCGGCGCTGTCCGTGCCGGTCCACCAGCCTGGACACCTGCGGTCCGACCACGGCGGCCGACATCGCCAGCGTCGCGGAGAGCGCGCCCGCCAGCCCGTACCGGCCGGTCAGCTGGGACACCATGGTCACCACGCCGATCCCCATCATGGACAGCGGCATCCGGCCGAAGAAGCCGGCCGAGGAGAACCCCTTGGAGCCGGGGGCGGCGAAGATCGCGCGGTAGGGACTGGGCAAGGAGGGCTCCGCTACGGCGTGCGTGATCACACGCGTTGTCAGGGGTGAATGTGGCCGATACAGCTTACGATCGCCCGGGCCCGGACGGGCGTGGCCGGGTGGCAGGTGTCGGTGGGAGCCGGGCCGTGGGCGGGTGGCAGGATCGACGGCATGTCCGATCTGCGCGATCCCGCTCCCTACGACGCCCTGCTGCTGCTCTCCTTCGGTGGACCCGAAGGCCCGGACGACGTGGTTCCGTTCCTGGCGAACGTGACCCGCGGCCGGGGCATCCCCGAGGAGCGGCTGAAGGAGGTCGGCAAGCACTACTTCCTCTTCGGCGGCGTCAGCCCGATCAACGCCCAGAACCGGGCGCTGCTCGACGCCCTGCGCAAGGACTTCGCGGAGCACGGGCTGGATCTGCCCGTGTACTGGGGCAACCGCAACTGGGCGCCCTACCTGACCGACGCCCTGCGCGAGATGGTCCGGGCCGGGCACCGCCGCGTCGCCGTCCTGGCGACCAGCGCCTACGCCTCGTACTCCGGCTGCCGGCAGTACCGCGAGAACCTCGCCGAGTCACTGGCCGTGCTGGAGGCCGAGGGGCTGCCCGTGCCGCGTGTCGACAAGCTGCGGCACTACTTCAACCACCCCGGCTTCGTCGAGCCCATGGTGGAGGGCGTCCTCGCCTCGCTGGCCGGGCTGACGCCCGAGGAACGCAAGGGCGCGCACCTCGCGTTCACGACGCACTCCATCCCGACCTCCGCCGCGGACACCTCCGGCCCGCTGGAGGCCCATGGCGACGGCGGTGCGTACGTCGCGGAGCATCTGGACGTGGCCCGGCTGATCGTGGCGGCCGTGGCCGAGCGGACCGGCGTCGCGCACCCCTGGCGGCTCGTCTACCAGTCGCGCAGCGGCGCCCCGCACATCCCGTGGCTGGAACCCGACATCTGCGAGCACCTGGAGACGCTGCACGGTGCCGGTGTCCCCGCCGTGGTGATGGCGCCCATCGGCTTCGTCTCGGACCACATGGAGGTCCTGTACGACCTCGACACGGAGGCCACCGCGAAGGCGGCCGAGCTCGGGCTCACCGTGCGCCGTTCCGCGACGGTGGGCGCCGATCCGCGGTTCGCGGCTGCCGTGCGCGACCTGGTGCTGGAGCGCGCCGCCACCGAACAGGGCCTTGTCCGCGAGCGGTGCGCCCTCGGGAGCCTCGGGGCGAGCCACGACCTGTGCCCGGTGGGCTGCTGCCCGGCCCGGGCGCTCAAGCCGGCCGCCGCGGGGGCCGACAGCCCGTACGCGTAGAACCCGCCGATTCCACCCGTAACCCTCACCCTGGGAGAGCCGTGACCGACCCCCTGCTGCCCGAACTGCTCGACCTCGCCCTGGACGTGGCCCACCGCGCCGGTGCGCTGCTGCGCGACGGCCGCCCCGCCGACCTGGGAGTGGCCGCGACCAAGTCCAGTCCGGTGGATGTCGTCACCGAGATGGACATCGCCGCCGAGCAGCTCATCACCGGTTTTCTGTCCGAGCACCGCCCGCACGACGGCTTCCTGGGCGAGGAGGGTGCCAGCACCGAGGGCAGCAGCGGTGTCCGCTGGGTGATCGACCCGCTCGACGGCACGGTGAACTATCTCTACGGACTGCCCACCTGGGCCGTCTCCGTCGCGGCGGAACGCGACGGCGAGCGGATCGTGGGCGTGGTGGAGGTCCCGATGCGCCAGGAGACCTACCACGCGGTCCTCGGCGGCGGTGCGTACGCAAAGGGCGGGACCTACGGCGAAGGCGCGCGGCTGCGCTGCCGGCCGGCCCCGCCGCTCGACCAGGCGCTCGTGTCGACCGGCTTCAACTACGTCGCCGACGTCCGCGTGCACCAGGCGAACGTGGCACGCGTGCTGATCCCGCGGCTGCGCGACATCCGGCGCGGCGGCTCGGCGGCGATCGATCTCTGCGACGTCGCCGCCGGCCGCCTCGACGGCTACTACGAGCGCGGCCTCCAACCGTGGGACCTCGCCGCCGGTGACCTGATCGCCCGGGAAGCGGGCGCGCTGACGGGCGGCCGCCCCGGACTGCCCGCCGACGGCGGACTGACGGTGGCCGCGGCGCCCGGGGTCTTCGAGCCCCTCCAGGCCCTGCTCGAGGAACTGGGCGCCTGGCACGACTGACAACCGGCCGCCCACGGCCTGCGAGGGGCCCTGAGCGGGCCGTGGACGTGAGCGGAACCGACAAGGCCCGCGGATGCGCATACGGCACCGCGGGGCCCTCTCGTAACGGCTCAGACGCTTGTGGCGCCGATGTGAACACCATGCTCGGCAGCGAGGCGGCGCAGGTCGTCCAGCTCGCCCTGCTCGACGTCCGCGAGGAAGTCGTCGCCCGTCTCACGTGCCTTCGTGAGGTCGGACTCGGTGGTCTGGATGCGTTGCAGCAGACCTGCGGTGAAAGCGTCCATGAAGCGCCCCCTCATCGTGGGTCGGTGGCACGGGGGTGTGCCCGGGTTTCCCTCCGCCGAGGCGGTAGGGCGGGTGATCACGCACACTCCGGGGGATGGAGGTGCCTGTGGCACGCCACATACAAGACGTGATCGCGGGTGTGAATTCGTCCTCCCCTGCCCGGACCTCAGAGAAACCTCAACTGGCCCGGAAATCCTCCGGATTCCCCGAAGCCGCAGGTCGGGCCGCGCCGCCTTACCGCCGGTTTATACGCGTTACGGGCAGGATGGAGCCGCACAGACCGTGCCGGGACGCGGTCCGGATCATGGACCACGGGTCCGTCCGGACGCCCCGCCGGTCCGTGAAGTCCACCGTGAAGTTCTAGGGAAGGAAGCGCCGTGCGCGTACTCGTCGTGGAGGACGAGCAGCTGCTCGCCGATGCGGTGGCCACCGGATTGCGCCGTGAGGCCATGGCCGTCGATGTCGTGTACGACGGCGCCGCGGCCCTGGAGCGCATCGAGGTCAACGACTACGACGTCGTGGTCCTGGACCGGGACCTCCCGCTGGTGCACGGCGACGACGTCTGCCGCCGGATCGTCGAGCTCGGCATGCCGACCCGGGTGCTCATGCTCACCGCGTCCGGGGACGTCAGCGACCGGGTGGAGGGCCTGGAGCTCGGCGCGGACGACTATCTGCCCAAGCCCTTCGCCTTCAGCGAGCTGACCGCGCGGGTCCGGGCGCTCGGCCGGCGTACGACGGTCGCGCTGCCGCCCGTGCTGGAGCGCGCGGGAATCAAGCTCGACCCGAACCGCCGTGAGGTCTTCCGCGGCGACCAGGAGGTGCAGCTCGCTCCGAAGGAGTTCGCGGTGCTGGAGGTCCTGATGCGCAGCGAGGGCGCGGTCGTCTCGGCCGAGCAGCTCCTGGAGAAGGCCTGGGACGAGAACACCGACCCCTTCACCAACGTGGTGCGGGTGACCGTGATGACCCTTCGGCGCAAGCTCGGCGAGCCCCCGGTGATCGTCACGGTGCCCGGCTCCGGCTACCGGATCTGAGGCCGGTGCCCACCGTCCCGCCGCCCGCGTCGGCGCCCCCCAAACCCACCTGGGAGCCCAAGCAGCAGGAGCCCCCGTACCCCTGGCTGCGCCCGACCATCCGGATACGGCTCACGCTGCTGTACGGCGGCATGTTCCTGATCGCCGGCATTCTGCTGCTGTCGATCATCTACATGCTGGCCGCCCAGGCCCTGCATGTGGGCAGCGAACTGCCGTTCAAGATCGTCGACGGTCATGTGTCCAGCGAGGTCTGCAACCTGCTGGGGGAGGGCAGCTCGCCCAGCGCCGTCAACGCGGCGATGAACTCCTGCGTCAACCACCAGCGCCAGCAGGCGCTCGACACGCTCCTCAACCGGTCGCTGCTGGCCCTCGTGGGCCTCAGCGTCATCGCCTTCGCCTTCGGCTACGCCATGGCGGGCCGGGTGCTCTCGCCGCTGGGCCGGATCACCCGCATCGCCCGCAGGGTGGCCGGAACCGATCTGTCCCGCCGCATCGAGCTGGACGGTCCCGACGACGAGTTCAAGGAGCTGGCCGACACCTTCGACGACATGCTGGACCGGCTGGAGCGGGCCTTCACCGCGCAGCAGCGGTTCGTCGGGAACGCCTCGCACGAGCTGCGCACCCCGCTGGCGATCAACCGCACGCTGCTGGAGGTCCACCTCTCCGACCCCGAGGCGCCCCCGGAGCTCCATCAGCTGGGCAAGACGCTGCTGGCCACCAACGAACGCAGTGAGCAGCTCGTGGAGGGCCTGCTGCTGCTGGCCCGCAGCGACAACCAGATCGTCGAGCGAAAGCCCGTCGACCTGGCGGAGGTGGCCTCCCGGGCGCTGGATCAGGCCCGGGGCGAGGCCGAGACCAAGGGCGTGGAGATGCGGGCCGAACTGGCCCCGGCCGTCGTCCAGGGCAACGGCGTCCTGCTGGAGCGGATCGCGCTCAATCTCGTCCAGAACGCGGTGCGCTACAACGTGCCGGAGGAGGGCTGGGTCGAGGTCAGCACCGAGCTGATGCCGGGGCAGGCTCTTATGGTCGTCAGGAACACCGGACCGGTGGTCCCGGCCTACGAGATCGACAACCTCTTCGAGCCCTTCAGGCGGCTCCGTACGGAGCGCACGGGGAGCGACAAGGGGGTCGGGCTCGGCCTGTCGATCGCACGCTCCGTCGCGCGCGCTCACGGAGGCCGTATCATCGCCGAGCCCCGCGAGGGCGGTGGTCTTGTGATGCGCGTCTCACTGCCTGTCTGAGAAGCTGGACAGGGCGAGTAGCGAACGGATTATTTTTGTTCGCTTTGAGCGGAATTTTCGGGACTCGATCCCGGAGGGGCCGTGTGTGATCGATCACAGGAGCGATTTTTCGCCCGTCCACGCTCCGTGATCAGGGATCCCACCGGAAAACCGGCAAAAGTCGGGTTTTCAGGGCCCGATATCACGGGAAGTACACGGGGTGGCGCTGGCGAACAGTGCCTCCGGGACCGTGTACGGTCCCCATCGCCACCCAAGCCGATCACTCTCGAGCGGTCCTTTTGGGTGTCGATTGAGTAACAGACCTTGATGTGAGGCAAAATCTCCGCCTCGGGTCGGGCACAAGTCCGGCCTCTCACGCGTTACGAGCGCTGAGACACCGCAGACACCCAGAGGGGGAGAGCGACAAATGGCAACGGATTACGACACCCCACGCAAGACCGACGACGACGTCGATCAGGACAGCCTTGAAGAGCTCAAGGCTCGCCGGAGCGACAAGTCGGCGTCCGCCGTCGACGTCGACGAGTTCGACGCGAACGAAGGACTGGAGCTGCCCGGCGCAGACCTGTCCAACGAAGAACTCGCCGTAAGGGTCCTGCCCAAGCAGGCCGACGAGTTCACGTGCATGAGCTGCTTCCTCGTGCACCACCGCAGCCAGCTGGCCCGCGAGAAGAACGGCCAGCCGATCTGCCGCGACTGCGACTGAGGTCCGGTCGGCCGTGGCAGGGGACTCACCGTTCCGGAAGCGGCGTTCCCGGCGCAAGGAAGCGCCGGAGGCGCAACAGGGCGGTACAGGCCCGGCAGAGGGCGTAGCAGCGCCTGCCGAGCGGTCCGCCCTGCCACCCACGCCGGGCGAACACGACGACGAGCGAGGCCTCCAGGCCTCGCTCGAAGCAGTCGAAGCAGCTGTCGCGGCCATTGAGGCGGCAGCGGAGGTCGACGCGGCCGACAGGGCCGGACAGGTCGACAGGACGGAGCCCGTGACCGGGGCAGGCCGTCTGAAATCAGTGAAACGGGGCGTACGCAAGGGCGGGGAGAGCGCCAAGGCGGCGATCGGTCATATCGCCGACCTGATCATCGATATCGCTCCCCGCGTCCCTGTGCGCGACCTCGCCACCCTGCGCAAGCAGTTCCCGGGCCTCGGGCCCGACGAGATCGCCGACCGGCTCGTCGCCGGCGCGAGCAGGGCCACCGCGACCGTCGGCGCCGGAATCGGCGCGGCGGCCATGATGCCGGTCCCGCCCGCCATGCTCGCCGAGCTGGCCGCGGAGATCACCGGTGTGGCCGCGATCGAGATGAAGCTCGTCGCGGAGCTGCACGAGGTCTACGGTCTGCGCCCACCGGGCAACATCGGCCAGCGCTCCACCGCCTACCTCACGTCCTGGACGGAGGAGCGCGGGATCGACGTCACCCACCCCACGACGGTCAACGCCGCGCTCGGCGGCCAGATGAAGCGCGAGCTGCGCCAGCAGATCATGAAGCGCACCATCCGCGATCTGCCCAACCTCATCCCGTTCATGATCGGCGCCGCCGTCGGCGCGATGATGAACCGGCGCGACACCAGGAAGCTCGCCGAGCGGGTCAGGAAGGACCTGCGCAAGCGGCAGGTCCCCTGGGGCCACCTGCCGGAGCTGCCGCCGCTGGAGCGCCCCGAGAGCCCGTACCCGGTCCTGACCGAGCACCCGCACGGCGCCGAGGAATCACATGGCGCCGGGGATCCGAAAGACCCCCAGGACCCGAACGAACGACCCTAAGGGCTGTCCCGCAATTCCTGGCGGGCGCGCGACGACAGCTACGGCACCTCGCCGCGTTGTCGAAACGCCCGAATACATCCAGTATGCGGGCGCCTCTCCGCCTTGCGATGCACCGCATCTGACGCCGCGCGCTGATCCACCAGGAATTGCGGGACAGCCCCTAGGCCGGATTCGCCGCCTTCAGGGCCGCCGCCAGCGCCTGCGGCTCACGCGTCGACAGATAGACGTACGGCGTCGGGTCCCCGGGGTCCGTGACCTCCACGCGCACCGCCGTCGGGATGTAGCTGCGCAGCAGCATGAAGGCCCGGGTGTCCGCCTTGTACGAGCGCCAGGCGCGCGCCTCCTCGGCGTCCAGCACCTCGGCCTCACCGAGCGCGGACACGGGGATCCGCGCGTCGCCCGCGACGAGAGCGCCGGCCACCACCCGGATCCGAGCGGAGCCGTACGAACTGACCGCCACCGCCGACAGCACGGTGCCGCCCGCCAGCCCGGCGAGCAGCGGCAGGGTGCCCAGCGGCAGGAGCATCAGCGCACAGGCGACGCCGACCAGGGCGGCGATCAGCCACCACGAACGGGGTGCGGTGAGACGTTCGTCGAACGGCGGGGTGGAAGGCTGCATGGACCCAAGCTTGGCACGGCGCGACCTGCGGGTACCCGCGCGGGTAAGGTCTGCGCCTGTGAGTGGAACATCTGCGGCCCTGAAGCCCCCCGCCGACGCGGTGAAACCGGTCCGGCACCCCGACGCCCCGGCACCCGGCGAGCTGCTCGGCGCGCACTACGAACACTGTTTCGGCTGCGGCGGCGGCCAGTCCCACGGGCTGCACCTCCAGGCGCGGGCCGGCGAGGGCGTCGGCGTCACCGCCGAGTTCACCGTGCAGGCCGCCCACCAGGGCGCCCCGGGCCTCGCCCACGGCGGGGTGCTGGCCACCGCGCTGGACGAGACGCTCGGCTCGCTGAACTGGCTGCTGCGCGTGATCGCGGTGACCGGACGGCTGGAGACGGACTTCGTCCGCCCCGTGCCGGTGGACACCGTGCTGTTCCTGGACGCCGAGATCACCGCCGTGCACGGGCGGAAGATCTACTCCCGCGCGACCGGTCGGATCGGCGGCCCGGACGGGCCCGTGGCGGTCCGTGCCGAGGCCCTGTTCATCGAGGTCAAGGTCGACCACTTCATCGACAACGGCCGCCCGGCCGAGATCCGGGCGGCGATGTCCGACCCCGACCAGGTCAGGCGGGCCCGGGCCTTCGAGGTGAACCCCTGATGCGCCACCCCGTCGACGTCCTCATCCGCCGGATCGACCCCGAGGTGCCGATTCCGGCGTACGGGCATCCGGGCGACGCCGGAGCCGACCTGGTCACCACCGAGGCCGCCGAGCTGGCGCCCGGCGAGCGGGCCGTGCTGCCGACCGGCGTGTCGATCGCCCTGCCGGACGGGTACGCCGCGTTCGTGCACCCCCGCTCGGGCCTCGCCGCCCGCTGCGGAGTCGCCCTCGTGAATGCCCCGGGGACGGTGGATGCCGGGTACCGTGGAGAGATCAAGGTGATCGTCATCAATCTCGACCCGCGCGAGTCCGTGCGGTTCGAGCGGTTCGACCGGATTGCCCAACTGGTCGTGCAGCAGGTCGAGAAGGTGCGCTTCCACGAAGTGTCGGAGCTTCCCGGTTCGGCGCGGGCCGAAGGGGGCTTCGGGTCCACCGGCGGTCATGCCGCCGTTGATGTTGATGGCGTCCGGGGCGGGGTTCCCCAGGGCGGGAACAGCTACGCTTCGGTCGAATCCGACCGGGAAGGAAAGTGACGTGTTCGGACGTCGCAAGAACAGTGGTTCCGCCGATGACACGGCGGACGAAGCGCGCGAGGCCGAGCAGGTCGTCGACGGGCTCGATGACGCCCAGGGCGGATCGCGCCGGACGAACCTTCCGCCGGCGCCGCGGCCCGACGGACCCTGGGACATCGCCGAGGTCTCCCAGCCCGGCGAGGGCCGGGTCGACCTGGGCGGCATCTTCGTGCCCGGTGTCGAGGGCATGGAGCTGCGCGTAGAGGTCGCCGGTGACGCGATCGTCGCCGCCACGGTCGTGCTGCGCGACAGCGCGATCCAGCTGCAGGCCTTCGCCGCCCCCAAGAAGGAGGGCATCTGGGGCGAGGTCCGCGAGGAGATCGCCTCCGGCATCACCCAGCAGGGCGGCATCATCGACGAGGTCGAGGGCCCGCTGGGCTGGGAGCTGCGTGCGCAGGTCCCCGTACAGCTCCCGGACGGGGCGAACGGCGTGCAGATGGTGCGCTTCGTCGGTGTCGACGGCCCGCGCTGGTTCCTGCGCGGAGTGATCTCCGGCCAGGGCGCGGTGCAGCCGGAGGCCGCCGGTCTCCTGGAGACGGTCTTCCGGGACACCGTGGTGGTCCGCGGCGACGGCCCGATGGCCCCGCGCGACCCGATCGTCCTCAAGCTCCCCAACGACGCCCAGATGGTTCCCGAGGGCGTTCAGCAGGAGGAGCAGGAGGGCTCGAAGTTCTCCGGTGGCATGGCGGGCCTCCAGCGTGGCCCCGAGATCACCGAGGTGCGCTGACCCGCACCCCGTAAGCACCGGCCGGTGGCCCTACCCCTTCGCAGGGGCAGGGCCACCGGCCTTTTGCGTGGGCGGTGCGCGCCGTATGGGGCGCGTATCGGGCACGTACAGACGCCGTCAAGGCCGGGCCCGTTCCCGTAAGGAAGCCATCAACGCAGGTCACAAGGGTGCGGGCGGGAGGTTTGCTCAAGAGGTCCGAGAAATCCGCACCTCATCCAGGAGCATCCGATGGCCGATCCGGCCTTCGTCGTCATCACGATCGCGGTCTTCGCGCTGGTGGCACTCGTCGCCAAGGGGGTGGCGAAGCTGTGACCGCGGAAAACGTGACCGGCCTCGTCGTGGCCGTGGCCCTGCTGGGCTACCTCGTCCTCGCCCTCCTGTACCCGGAGAGGTTCTGAGCCCGTTATGAGCCCCGTCCTCGCCGGCGTGCTCCAGGTACTCGCGCTCGTCGTGGCGCTCGGCCTGGCGTACCGCCCGCTCGGTGACCACATGGCCCGCGTCTACACCTCGCCCCGCCATCTGCGGGTGGAGAAGTGGATCTACAAGGCCATCGGCGCCGATCCGAACACACAGATGCGCTGGCCCGCCTATCTGCGCGGCGTCCTGGCGTTCTCCGCCGTGAGCGTCCTCTTCCTGTATCTGCTGCAGCGGATCCAGGGCTCCCTGCCCGGTTCGCTCGGCTTCTCCTCGATCGACCCCGACCAGGCGTTCAACACGGCGGCCTCCTTCGTCGCCAACACCAACTGGCAGTCGTACTACGGCGAACAGGCCATGGGTCACGTCGTGCAGACCGGCGGCCTGGCGGTGCAGAACTTCGTCTCGGCCGCCGTCGGCATCGCCGTCGCGGTGGCACTCGTGCGTGGCTTCGCCGCCACCCGCAGCGGTGAACTCGGCAACTTCTGGGCGGACCTGGTCCGCGGGACCGTGCGCATCCTGCTGCCGATCTCGGTGATCGGCGCGCTCGTGCTCGTCGCCTGCGGAGCGATCCAGAACTTCTCCGGCATCCACGAGGTCGGGCAGTTCACGGGCGGCGCGCAGCAGTGGAACGGCGGCGCGGTCGCCTCCCAGGAGGTCATCAAGGAGCTGGGCACGAACGGCGGCGGCTACTTCAACGCCAACTCGGCCCATCCCTTCGAGAACCCCAACGGGCTCTCCAACCTCTTCGAGGTCTTCCTGATCCTCGTCATTCCCTTCGCCCTCACGCGCACCTTCGGCCGCATGGCCGGCTCGCTGAAGCAGGGGTACGCGATCCTCGCCACCATGGGCGTCATCTGGCTCGGCTTCACCGCGCTGATGATGTGGACGGAATTCGCCCATCACGGGCCCGCATTCGACATCGCGGGCGGGGCGATGGAGGGCAAGGAGAACCGTTTCGGTGTCGGCGGCTCGTCCCTCTTCGCGGTGGCCACCACCCTCACCTCGACCGGCGCGGTCAACTCGTTCCACTCCTCGTACACCGGCCTCGGCGGCGGCATCACGATGCTCGGCATGCAGCTCGGCGAGATCGCGCCGGGCGGCACCGGATCCGGCCTCTACGGGATGCTGATCATGGCGGTCATCGCGGTGTTCATCGCCGGTCTGATGGTCGGCCGTACGCCGGAGTACCTGGGCAAGAAGATCGGCACCCGCGAGATCAAGCTCGCCGCCTGCTACATCCTCGTCACACCGGCCCTGGTGCTCTGCTTCACCGCCGTGGCGATGGCCCTGCCCACACCGGGGAACTCGATGACCAACTCGGGCGCGCACGGCTTTTCGGAGATCCTCTACGCCTACACCTCCGGCGCCAACAACAACGGTTCGGCGTTCGCCGGGCTCAACGCGGACACCCAGTGGTTCAACACCACGATCGGGCTCGCGATGCTGCTGGGCCGGTTCCTGCCCATGGTGTTCGTCCTGGCCCTGGCCGGCTCGCTGGCCGGGCAGCGGCCCGTACCGGCGACCGCCGGCACCCTCGGCACCCACAAACCGCTCTTCAGCGGACTGCTGGTCGCCACGATCATGATCATCGCCGGTCTGACCTACTTCCCGGCCCTCGCTCTGGGACCGCTGGCCGAGGGGCTGGCGTCATGACCCTCCGTACGAAGCAGGAGGACTCCATGTCCACAGTCACCCCGCCCCGCGCACCGCACCAGGACGCCCCGGCCGGGTCCGCTCCCGAAGGGCGCGTCGGCGCCGGGCCGTTCGGTCCCCGCATGCTGATCGCCTCCTTCCCCCTCGCGCTGCGCAAGCTCGACCCACGGCTGATGGCCAAGTCGCCGGTGATGTTCGTGGTGCTGGTCGGTTCCGTGCTCACCACCGTGCTCGCGGCGCTGGATCCGGCCGACTGGTTCGGCTGGGCGATCGCGCTCTGGCTGTGGCTGACGACGGTCTTCGCCAACCTGGCGGAGGCCGTCGCCGAGGGGCGTGGCAAGGCCCAGGCCGACACCCTGCGCAGGGCGAGGACGGACACCGTCGCCCGCCGGGTCACCGGCTCGGACGAGGAGCGGATCCCCGGCACCGAGCTGCGCGTCGGCGATCTGGTCGTCTGCGAGGCCGGGGACATCGTCCCCGGCGACGGAGACGCCGTGGAGGGCGTCGCCAGCGTCGACGAGTCCGCGATCACCGGCGAGTCCGCCCCGGTCATCCGCGAGTCCGGAGGCGACCGCAGTGCTGTCACCGGCGGTACGAAGGTGCTCTCCGACCGCGTCGTCGTCAAGATCACCATCAAGCCGGGGGAGACCTTCATCGACCGGATGATCGCCCTCGTCGAGGGCGCGGCCCGGCAGAAGACGCCCAACGAGATCGCCCTGAACATCCTCCTGGCATCCCTCACCGTCGTCTTCCTGCTCGCCGTCGTGACCCTGCAGCCATTCGCCGTCTACGCCGGCAGCGAGCAGTCCGTGACCGTGCTGGCCGCGCTGCTGGTCTGCCTGATCCCGACCACCATCGGCGCGCTGCTCTCCGCGATCGGCATCGCCGGCATGGACCGCCTCGTCCAGCGCAACGTGCTCGCCATGTCCGGGCGCGCCGTCGAGGCGGCGGGCGACGTCTCGACGCTGCTGCTCGACAAGACCGGCACCATCACCCTCGGCAACCGCCGGGCCGCCGCCCTGCTCCCCGTGGCCGGCGTGACGGAGGCCGAGCTCGCGGACGCCGCCCAGCTCTCCTCGCTGGCCGACGAGACACCCGAGGGCCGGTCCGTGGTGGTCCTCGCCAAGGAGAAGTACGGCCTGCGCGCACGCCACCGGGGCGAACTCGCCCACGCCGAGTGGGTGGCCTTCACCGCCCAGACCCGTATGTCGGGCGTGAACGTCGACGGACACGAGATCCGCAAGGGTGCGAGCGGATCGGTCGTCGCCTGGGTGAGGGAGCGCGGCGGCAGCGTCTCCCCGGACGCGCAGGCGCTCACCGACCGCATCTCCGCGGCCGGCGGCACCCCGCTGCTGGTGGCCCGCCGGGACGCGGAGGGCGCCAGGGTCCTGGGCGTCGTCCACCTCAAGGACGTCGTCAAGGAGGGCATGCGGGAGCGGTTCGGTGAACTGCGCCGGATGGGCATCCGTACGGTCATGATCACCGGGGACAACCCGCTCACCGCGAAGGCCATCGCCGAGGAGGCGGGCGTCGACGACTTCCTCGCCGAGGCCACCCCCGAGGACAAGATGGCCCTCATCAAGCGGGAGCAGGCGGGCGGCAGACTCGTCGCGATGACCGGCGACGGCACGAACGACGCGCCGGCGCTCGCCCAGGCCGATGTCGGCGTGGCCATGAACACCGGGACCTCGGCCGCCAAGGAGGCCGGGAACATGGTGGACCTGGACTCCGACCCCACCAAGCTGATCGAGATCGTGGAGATCGGCAAACAGCTGCTGATCACCCGCGGAGCGCTGACGACGTTCTCGCTGGCCAACGACGTCGCGAAGTACTTCGCGATCATTCCCGCGATGTTCGCCGCGGTCTACCCCGGCCTGGACAAGCTCAACATCATGGACCTGTCCTCGCCGCGGTCCGCGATCCTGTCCGCCGTGATCTTCAACGCGCTGATCATCGTCGCGCTGGTCCCGCTCGCCCTGAAGGGCGTCCGCTACCGGCCCAGCGGCGCCGACGCGATGCTCCGGCGCAACCTCGGCGTCTACGGGCTCGGCGGGCTGATCGCCCCGTTCATCGGCATCAAGATCATCGACCTGCTCCTCTCCCTCATCCCCGGAATCGGCTGACCTGTCATGAACAACTCCCCAGGAAACCCCGCCCGGCTGCTCTGGGCGTCACTGCGCGCGCTGCTGGTCCTCACCCTGGTCTGCGGAGTCCTCTACCCGCTCGCCGTCACCGGCATCGCCCAGGGGCTCATGCCCGGACGCGCCAACGGCTCCGAGATCACGGCGAACGGCAAGGTGGCGGGCTCCGCACTCATCGGCCAGCGCTACGACCTGCCGCTGAAGAAGGGCCAGGAGACCCCGGCCCCCGACCTCCGGTGGTTCCAGCCCCGCCCCTCGAACGGCCTCGGCACCAACAGCGTGAACACCCGGTACTCCCTGCTCCTCTCCGGCGCGACCAACCGCTCCGGCGACAACAGGGAACTCATCGGCTGGGTCACCGCCGCCAAGGCCGCCGTCGTCAGGGACAACTCCGTCCCCGGCCACCCCGTCAGCCCCTCCGACGTGCCGGCCGACGCCGTCACCTCCTCCGGCTCCGGCCTCGACCCGGACATCTCCCCGGCGTACGCACAGCTCCAGGTGAACCGCGTCGCCGCACGCAACCACCTCGACGCCGCCCAGGTCCGGGAGCTCGTCGACCAGCACACCCACGGCCGCATCCTCGGCTTCGCCGGCGAACCCCGCGTCAACGTCCTCCAGCTCAACATCGCGCTGCGCGACCTCGTGAACGGCCCGGGAACGGGCTGAACGCGCCGAAAGCCCGGGTCCGCCGTTGAGGCCGGACCCGGGCGCTGCCCCGTCCTGGGCCACCCGCGCACGCGCTGCCGGCCCTCCGCCCAGGCATCAGAATTACGTCAAGAGGGACCGAGCCTCCACCCCTCGCCCGATATGCCGGAAATCCACGCGGTAGTTTCGACAGTGGCTGCCGCATGGGCCGCCGCCGGTCTCGGCGAACAGAGCCCGGTTTCAGAAAGACAATGAGGCCATGGCGCGCGGCAAACTTCGGATCTACCTCGGTGCGGCACCCGGCGTCGGCAAGACGTACGCGATGCTTTCCGAGGCGCACCGCCGGGTCGAGCGGGGCACCGACTGCGTCGTCGGCTTCGTCGAGCACCACGACCGCCCGCGCACCGAGGTCATGCTGCACGGCCTGGAACAGATCCGGCGGCGCACGATCGAATACCGCTCCGCCGCCTTCACCGAGATGGACGTCGACGCCGTCCTGGAGCGGGCCCCGGCCGTCGCCCTGGTGGACGAACTCGCGCACACCAATGTGCCGGGCTCCCGCAACGCCAAGCGCTGGCAGGACGTCGAGGAACTCCTCCAGGCCGGCATCGACGTGGTGTCCACGGTCAACATCCAGCACCTGGAGTCCCTCGGGGACGTCGTCGAGTCCATAACCGGCGTACGCCAGCGCGAGACCGTGCCCGACGAGGTGGTCCGCCGCGCCGACCAGCTCGAACTGGTCGACATGTCGCCCCAGGCCCTGCGCCGCCGGATGGCCCACGGCAACATCTACAAGCCGGACCGGATCGACGCCTCGCTCTCCAACTACTTCCGCCCCGGCAACCTCACCGCCCTGCGCGAGCTGGCCCTGCTCTGGGTCGCCGACCGGGTCGACGAGTACCTCCAGCAGTACCGGGGCGAGCACAACATCCGCACCACCTGGCAGGCCCGTGAGCGCATCGTCGTCGGGCTCACCGGCGGTCCCGAGGGCCGCACCCTCATCCGCCGCGCCTCCCGGATGGCGGCCAAGGGATCCGGCAGCGAGATCCTCGCCGTCTACATCGCCCGCAGCGACGGACTGACGTCGGCCTCGCCCAAGGAGCTCACCGTCCAGCGCACGCTCGTCGAGGACCTCGGCGGCACCTTCCACCACGTCATCGGCGACGACATACCCTCCGCGCTCCTCGAGTTCGCCCGGGGCGTCAACGCCACCCAGATCGTCCTCGGCTCCAGCCGCCGCAAGGCCTGGCAGTACATCTACGGCCCCGGCGTCGGCGCCACCGTCGCCCGCGATTCCGGCACCGACCTCGACGTCCACATCGTCACCCACGACGAGGTCGCCAAGGGCCGCGGCCTGCCCATCGCCCGCGGCGCCCGGCTCGGCCGGGCCCGCATCATCTGGGGCTGGCTCGTCGGCGTGGGCGGCCCGGTCCTCCTGTCGCTGCTCCTGAAGGGCATGGAGAACGGTCCCGGGCTCGCCAACGACGTCCTGCTCTTCCTCTTCATGACCGTCGCCGCCGCCCTGCTCGGCGGACTGCGGCCCGCCCTCGCGTCGGCCGCCGTGGGTTCGCTGCTGCTGAACTACTGGTTCACCCCGCCCACCCACACCCTGACCGTGCAGGACCCCGAGAACTTCGTCGCCATCGTGATCTTCTTCGCGGTGGCCGTCGCGGTTGCCTCGGTCGTCGACCTCGCGGCCCGCCGCACCCACCAGGCCGCCAGGCTGCGCGCGGAGTCCGAGATCCTCTCCTTCCTGGCCGGCAGCGTGCTGCGCGGCGAGACCACCCTGGACGCACTCCTGGACCGGGTCCGCGAGACCTTCGGTATGGAGTCCGTCGCCCTGCTGGAGCGGCAGAGCGACGTCGACCCGTGGACGTGCGCCGGAAGCGTCGGCCCGGCGCCGGTCGCGCGGCCCGAGGACGCCGATGTGGACATGCCCGTCGGCGACCACATGGCCCTGGCGCTCTCCGGCCGGGTGCTGCCCGCCGAGGACCGCCGCGTGCTCGGCGCCTTCGCGGCCCAGGCCGCCGTCGTCCTGGACCGCCGGCGCCTGGTCGGCGAGGCCGAGGAGGCCCGCAGGCTCGCCGAGGGCAACCGGATCAGGACCGCTCTGCTGGCCGCCGTCAGCCACGACCTGCGGACGCCCCTCGCCGCCATCAAGGCCGCCGTCAGCTCCCTGCGCTCCGACGACGTCGCCTGGTCCGAGGAGGACGAGGCCGAACTCCTCGAAGGCATCGAGAACGGCGCCGACCGCCTCGACCACCTCGTCGGCAACCTCCTCGACATGTCCCGCCTGCAGACCGGCACCGTCACCCCGCTGATCCGCGAGATCGACCTCGACGAGGTCGTGCCGATGGCCCTGGGCGGCGTCCCCGAGGACAGCGTCGAGCTGGACATCCCCGAAACGCTGCCCATGGTCGCCGTCGACCCCGGACTGCTGGAGCGGGCCGTCGCCAACATCGTCGAGAACGCCGTCAAATACAGCCCCGACGGCGCACCCGTCACGGTGGCCGCCAGCGCACTGGGCGCCCGGGTCGAGCTACGGGTGGCCGACGGCGGCCGGGGCGTCCCCGACGAGGCCAAGGAACGCATCTTCGAGCCCTTCCAGCGCTACGGCGACGCCCCGCGCGGAGCCGGAGTGGGCCTCGGCCTCGCGGTGGCCCGCGGCTTCGTCGAGTCGATGGGCGGCACGCTGGACGCCGAGGACACCCCCGGCGGAGGGCTCACCATGGTCCTGACCCTCAAGGCGGCCCCGGGACACGTCCCGGCCGGCCCGGACCTGCCCGCACGGGTCACCTCATGACCCGCGAGGACCTCCGCACATCCACGTACAGCAGAAAGGCAGGACCGCGATGACCCGGGTGCTTGTGGTCGACGACGAGCCGCAGATCGTACGCGCCCTCGTGATCAATCTGAAGGCGCGCAAGTACGAGGTGGACGCCGCGCCCGACGGGGCCACCGCGCTCCAGCTGGCCGCCGCCCGCCACCCCGACGTCGTCGTCCTCGACCTCGGGCTGCCCGACATGGACGGCGTCGACGTGATCCGGGGGCTGCGCGGCTGGACCCGCGTACCGATCCTGGTGCTCTCCGCCCGGCACACCTCCGACGAGAAGGTCGAGGCACTGGACGCCGGGGCCGACGACTACGTCACCAAGCCGTTCGGCATGGACGAGCTGCTGGCCCGGCTGCGCGCCTCGGTGCGCCGCGCCGAGCCCGTCGGCCAGGACGGCGGCGACGCGGTCGTGCTCGTGGAGACCGAGGGCTTCACCGTCGACCTGGCCGCGAAGAAGGTCCACCGCGAGGGACGCGACGTACGGCTCACCCCCACCGAGTGGCACCTGCTGGAGGTCCTCGTCCGCAACAGCGGCCGGCTGGTCAGCCAGAAACAGCTGCTCCAGGAGGTCTGGGGGCCGTCCTACGGCACCGAGACCAACTACCTGCGGGTCTACATGGCCCAGCTCAGGCGCAAGCTGGAGGCCGACCCCTCGCACCCCCGGCACTTCGTCACCGAGCCCGGGATGGGCTACCGCTTCGAGCCGGCCCGTAAGCCCGCGGAAGGAGTTCCGCCTCACCCGTTCGAGTGAGACGGCGGCCACCCTCCAGGACCTCCGGGGACCGGTACCCTTCGGGTATGAGTGCTGTTCCTCGATTCGAGAAGTCCCAGAAGGCCGGGCGGCCGTCCGGGCGCTTCCGGCGGATGCTCGACCGGCTTTCCACCTCCCAGGAAGATCTGGAGTGCGAAGAGCTGGAGGAGGACTCGCAGGCATCCGGATGCACCCGGATCTCCGAGTGCACCGACCGCCAGATCGTGAAGGTCACTGGTACCTTGCGGACGGTCACCCTGCGACCGCGCGCCGGAGTGCCCGCCCTCGAGGCGGAGCTCTTCGACGGCACCGCGCCGCTCGACGTGGTCTGGCTCGGCCGCCGCTCCATCGTGGGCATCGAACCGGGCCGCAAGCTCATCGCCTCCGGCCGCATCTCCATGAGTCACGGGCGCCGGGTGCTGTTCAACCCCAAATACGAACTCCGACCGCTCGGCAAGGAGTAGCCGGTGACGTCTCTCGACAAGCCGACGTCCGACACGGACCGCACCACCGACCAGCAGCAGGCCGACGCGAAGGCGGTCACGGAGGCCGCGCTCTTCGAGGCCTTCGGCGGCATCCGGGGCATGGTGGAGACGGTCCTGCCCGGACTCCTCTTCGTCACGATCTTCACCATCGACAAGAACCTGACGAACTCGGCCATCGCGGCCGTGGCCGTGTCGCTGGTGCTCGTGGCCGTCCGGCTGATCCGCAGGGACACCGTCAAGCACGCCTTCAGCGGCGTCTTCGGGGTGGCCTTCGGCGTCGTCTTCGCGAAGATGACCGGCAACGCCAAGGACTTCTACCTCCCGGGCATGATCTACACGCTCGGCCTGGCCCTCGCCTACCTGATCACCGCGCTCGCGGGTCTCCCGCTGATCGGCCTCATCCTGGGCCCGGTGTTCAAGGAGAACCTCTCCTGGCGCACCCGCAACCCCGGCCGGAAGAAGGCCTACGCCAAGGCCAGCTACGCCTGGGGACTGATCCTGCTCGCCAAGTGCGCGATCCTCTTCCCGCTGTACTGGTGGGCCGACACCACCCAGTTCGGCTGGGTCCTGATCGCCCTGAAGATCCCGCCGTTCCTGCTGGCGGTCTACCTCACCTGGGTCTTCCTCGCGAAGGCGCCGCCGCCCATCGACGTCTTCGCCGAGATGGAGGCACAGGAGCAGGCCGAGAAGGCCCGTAAGGCAGCAGCCGCCGCCGAAGCGGCCCGCAGCCAGGACTTCTGAGCAGCACGTCCGACGTGAGAGGGGCCCGTCACCGCCACCGGCGGTCACGGGCCCCTCTCACGGCTTCAGTCGCTCTCAGTTCTCCGGGTCGCCCTGGCGCACCGACAGCAGGTCCTCCAGCTGCTCCTCACGCGCCTGGGCGGCGACGAACAGCAGCTCGTCCCCGGCCTCCAGGGTCTCCTCGACGCTCGGCGTCAGCACGCGCTGCCCGCGGATGATCGTCACCAGCGAGGTGTCCTCCGGCCAGGCGACCTCCCCGACCGGCGTGCCCGCCAGCGCCGACTCCGGCGGCAGCGTCAGCTCGACCAGGTTCGCGTCGCCGTGGCTGAAGCGCAGCAGCCGGACCAGATCGCCGACACTCACCGCCTCCTCGACCAGAGCCGACATCAGACGCGGCGTGGAGACCGCCACATCGACGCCCCACGACTCGTTGAACAGCCACTCGTTCTTCGGGTTGTTCACCCGGGCGACGACGCGCGGCACGCCGTACTCCGTCTTGGCGAGCAGCGAGACGACCAGGTTCACCTTGTCGTCGCCGGTCGCCGCGATCACGACGTTGCAGCGCTGCAGCGCCGCCTCGTCCAGCGAGGTGATCTCGCAGGCGTCCGCCAGCAGCCACTCGGCCATCGGCACCCGCTCCACCGAGATGGCGGTCGGCGCCTTGTCGACGAGCAGCACCTCGTGCCCGTTCTCCAGCAGCTCGGCCGCGATGGAACGGCCCACCGCGCCGGCCCCGGCAATCGCGACACGCATCAGTGACCGCCTTCCTCGGGGCCCTCGGCGAAGGCCGCCTCGACCTTCGCGATCTCGTCCGTACGCATCATCACGTGGACGAGGTCGCCCTCCTGCAGCACCGTCTGCGACGACGGCAGTATGGCTTCGCCCAACCGGGTGAGGAAGGCCACGCGCACGCCCGTCTCCTCCTGCAGGGTGCTGATCTTGTGGCCGATCCAGGACGGCGTGGTGTGGACCTCCGCGAGCTGCACACCACCGCTCGGATCACGCCACAGCGGCTCCGCGCCCGAAGGCAGCAGCCGGCGCAGCATCTGGTCGGCCGTCCAGCGCACGGTGGCGACCGTGGGGATGCCGAGGCGCTGGTACACCTCGGCACGCCGGGGGTCGTAGATCCTGGCCGCGACGTTCTCGATGCCGAACATCTCGCGCGCCACGCGGGCCGCGATGATGTTGGAGTTGTCGCCGCTGCTCACGGCGGCGAACGCGCCGGCTTCCTCGATCCCCGCCTCGCGGAGGGTGTCCTGGTCGAACCCGACGCCCGTGACGCGACGGCCGCCGAAGCCGGATCCGAGGCGCCGGAACGCCGTGGGGTCCCGGTCGATGACGGCGACCGTGTGCCCCTGCTGCTCCAGGGTCTGCGCGAGAGCGGCCCCCACACGCCCGCAGCCCATGATGACGATGTGCACCTTGCGCCTACCTCGCAGTCCTGGTCGTCCGGCTGACCTGCGAAAACACCCTGCTCACACTCATTCCTCGGCTGGCCGGGCAAACAATGGGGCAACGGTTGTTCCCGTTGCCCAGGATGAGCTTAAGCGGCGCCGGGTGCGTTGCTTCATCCGAGTGTGCTCATCCCGGGGGCACTGTGGCAAAGGCGACGTGCCGCGAAGTACCCGGGCTGCCCTCGAAGAGCCTTTCGAGGGGCTTCCGGGCGGTCACGGTGCAAGGATTCCGTTAAGGATTCCGTGGCTTTTCCGGCCAGGCGCAGGAGATTGCGCGGCCACGGGGGTGGTGGGTGGGTGGCCCGCGTACGGAACCCTTACGATCCTCAGCGTGTCCAAACTGACCGACGTGCCCAAACGGATCCTGATCGGCCGGGCCCTGCGCAGCGACAAACTGGGGGAGACGCTCCTCCCCAAGCGCATCGCCCTCCCCGTCTTCGCATCCGACCCGCTGTCCTCGGTGGCGTACGCGCCCGGAGAAGTCCTCCTGGTGCTGTCCATCGCGGGCGTGTCGGCGTACCACTTCAGCCCGTGGATCGCGGTCGCCGTCGTGGTCCTCATGTTCACCGTGGTCGCCTCCTACCGGCAGAACGTGCACGCGTACCCGAGCGGTGGCGGCGACTACGAGGTCGCCACGACCAACCTCGGCCCGAAGGCCGGACTGACCGTGGCGAGCGCGCTGCTTGTCGACTACGTGCTGACCGTCGCGGTGTCCATCGCCTCCGGGGTGGAGAACCTCGGTTCAGCGGTTCCGTTCGTCGTCGAGCACAAGACGCCCTGTGCCATCGCGGCCATCGTGCTGCTGACGCTGATGAACCTGCGGGGCGTCAAGGAGTCCGGCAAGCTCTTCGCCATCCCCACGTACCTCTTCGTGGCCGGCGTTTTCATCATGATCGCGTGGGGCGCCTTCCGGGGACTCGTCCTCGGCGACGCCATGCACGCCCCGACCTCCGGCTACACGATCAAGGCCGAACACGGGGGGCTGGCGGGCTTCGCCCTGGTCTTCCTGCTGCTGCGCGCGTTCTCCTCCGGCTGTGCGGCTCTGACCGGTGTCGAGGCCATCAGCAACGGCGTCCCCGCCTTCCGCAAGCCGAAGAGCAAGAACGCCGCGACGACGCTCGCGATGATGGGCCTGCTGGCCGTCACCATGTTCTGCGGCATCATCGGGCTGGCCATGGCCACCGACGTCAAGATGGCCGAGAACCCGGCGAAGGACCTGATCAACAACGGCACCCCGGTCGGCTCGTCCTTCGTCCAGGACCCGGTCATCTCCCAGGTCGCGGCCGCGGTCTTCGGCGACGGCACGTTCTTCTTCGTGATCCTCGCCGCGGCCACCGCCCTCGTCCTCTTCCTGGCCGCCAACACCGCGTACAACGGCTTCCCGCTGCTCGGCTCGATCCTGGCCCAGGACCGGTACCTGCCCCGCCAGCTCCACACCCGCGGCGACCGGCTCGCCTTCTCCAACGGCATCGTGCTGCTGGCCGGTGCGGCGATCCTGCTGGTCTGGATCTACGGAGCCGACTCGACCCGGCTGATCCAGCTGTACATCGTCGGCGTGTTCGTCTCCTTCACGCTCAGCCAGACCGGCATGGTCCGGCACTGGAACCGGCACCTGCGCGCCGAGAAGGACCCGGCCAAGCGCCGCCACATGATCCGCTCCCGCGCGATCAACACCTTCGGCGCCTTCTTCACCGGTCTGGTGCTCGTCGTCGTCCTCGCCACCAAGTTCACCCACGGCGCCTGGGTCGCGCTGCTCGGCATGGTGATCTTCTACGGCACGATGACCGCGATCCGTAAGCACTACGACCGGGTCGCCGCGGAGATCGCCGCCGACGAGACGCCCTCCGACGAGAGCGTCCGGCCCTCCCGGGTCCACTCGATCGTCCTGGTCTCCAAGCTCCACCGCCCCACCCTGCGCGCCCTCGCGTACGCGAAGCTGATCCGCACGGACCACCTGGAGGCGCTGTCCATCAGCGTCGACCCGGCCGAGACGAAGGCGCTCAAGGAGGACTGGGAGCGGCGCGGCATCAACGTACCGCTGAAGATCCTCGACTCGCCCTACCGCGAGGTGACCCGCCCGGTCATCGAGTACGTCAAGGGCCTGCGCCGGGAGAGCCCGCGCGACGTCGTGAGCGTCTACATCCCGGAGTATGTCGTCGGCCACTGGTACGAGCACCTGCTCCACAACCAGAGCGCCCTCAGGCTCAAGGGCCGGCTGCTCTTCACCCCGGGCGTGATGGTCACCTCGGTGCCCTACCAGCTCGAGTCCTCCGAGGCGGCCAAGAAGCGGGCCCGCAAGCGGGCCGAGTGGAACGCCCCGGGCGCCGTGCGGCGCGGTCCCGTGGAGCGCAGGACGAAGGAGCCGACGCACAAGAGCTGAGCGCGGGGCTGATGCGGCGGCGCTGACGCCCCGTAGCGGTTCCTGCGGTATCCGTTCCTGGTAAGCGGCCGGACGACACCCACGTAGACTCGTAGGTTGTTGTCCGGCCGTTCGCCGTTCCCCTGATCTCTGGAGCCCTCCCCGCATGCAGAACGAATCCACTCCGCCGCAGACCGCGGAATCGCTCGTGGGGCAGGAGTACGAGGTCGAGGTCGGCCCGGTCGCCCACGGCGGCCACTGCATCGCCCGCACCTCCGAGGGCCAGGTCCTCTTCGTACGCCACGCACTGCCCGGCGAGAAGGTCATTGCCAAGGTCACCGACGGCGCCACCGACTCCCGCTTCCTGCGCGCCGACGCGGTGCGGATCATCGAGGCGTCCAAGGACCGGGTGAAGGCCCCGTGCCCGTTCGCCGGCCCCGGCAAGTGCGGCGGCTGCGACTGGCAGCACGCCAAGCCCGGCGCCCAGCGACGCCTCAAGGGCGAAGTGATCGCCGAGCAGCTCCAGCGCCTCGCGGGCCTCACCCCGGAGGAGGCGGGCTGGGACGGCACCGTCATGCCGGCCGAGGGCGACAAGCTCCCGGCGGGCGAGGTTCCGGCCTGGCGTACGCGCGTCCAGTACGCGATCGACGAGGACGGCCGCGTCGGCCTGCGCAAGCACCGCTCGCACGACATCGAGATCATCGACCAGTGCATGATCGCCGCCCCCGGCGTCACCGAACTCGGCATCGAGAAGCAGGACTGGCCCCAGATGGCCACGGTGGAGGCCATCGCCGCCACCGGCTCCAACGACCGCCAGGTCATCCTCACCCCGCGCGAGGGCGGCCGCCTCCCGCTGGTCGAGCTCGACAAGCCGGTCTCGGTGCTGCGCGTCGACGAACGCGACGGCGGCGTGCACCGCGTCCACGGCCGCGGCTTCGTGCGCGAACGCGCCGACGACCGCACCTACCGCGTCGGCTCCGGCGGCTTCTGGCAGGTCCACCCCCAGGCGGCGGACACCCTCGTCCGCGCCGTCATGCAGGGCCTGCTGCCCCGCAAGAACGACACGGCGCTCGACCTCTACTGCGGCGTCGGCCTCTTCGCCGGCGCCATCGGCCAGCGCATCGGCGAGAAGGGCGCGGTGCTCGGCATCGAGTCCGGCAAGCGCGCGGTCGAGGACGCCCGCCACAACCTCAAGGACCTGGAGCGGGTCCGCATCGAGCACGGCAAGGTCGACCAGGTCCTGCCCCGCACGGGCATCACCGAGTGCGACCTGATCGTCCTGGACCCGCCGCGAGCGGGAGCCGGCAAGCAGGTCGTCAAGCGCCTGTCGGAGCTCGGGGCCCGCAAGATCGCGTACGTGGCCTGCGACCCGGCGGCACTGGCACGGGACCTGGCGTACTTCGCCGAGGGCGGCTACAAGGTGCGGACGCTGCGGGCGTTCGACCTGTTTCCGATGACCCATCATGTCGAGTGCGTCGCGATCCTTGAGCCCGCCGCAAAGGGTGCCTGACCTGCGGTTTCGCCGAGTGTGCGTTATGTGCGCTCTGGGCGTTACGGGCGATATCTTGACGCATATTCGACGCACGTCGGGCCCTTCTGACGCACGTTTGACGCACGTTCTGATGTGGTGCCAGATGCCCGTTTCTGCAGGTGGCGGTGTGTCGAGTACGGCTTGAGGGGGCTCCCTCTTTACCGCCTCTTGGTGAACCGGTGCTCGATATCGCCTGATTTAAGGCTCAGTAGGAACGGGGTCCGTAAGGGCTCCAGTGGCCGAGGAAAGGCTTGAGGTCGTCGCCGCTGGGCTTGGGCGGGGTGGGCAGCTTCGGCGCTGCGGCGGACTCGGTGAGGTGCTGGAGCCGGGCGCCGGTCGGGGACATCGGCCCATTCGCTCGCACGGTGCGGGCTGCCGCCGCGGAGGATGAAGCGCACGCGGTTTGAGGGGGTGTAGTCGAAGCGGGCGATGCGCATCCATGAGTGCTTCTTGGCGTCGGCGAGTTCCTTGTCGTGGGGATGTGTTCGCTGCGGTCCTGTTCTTGAAGGACGAGGAATCCGACGCTTTCGCCTTGGGCGGTGATGGTGAGCGGTGGTGCGCTGCGGCGACGGTGGGGTGGGGGAGCGCCTTGCGTGGTTCCGAGTGCTGCCTTATGGCCTTGTGATTCGGTGGCGATGATGAGGGCCTGGATGATGCGCAGGGCTCGGCCTTGGATGGATTTGGTGAGCCCCATGGGCTGTGGCCGTTGTTGCAGGGCGGCCACGAGGGAGTGGGGTTTGGTGAGTCTGGCCGGAACGGGGAGCTGGGTGAGTTCGGCGAGGCGCCAGGCGGGGATGTCGACGAGTTTGATTTCGTCACAGGGCTTGGAAGTCGGGCAGTGCCCAGGTCTTGTCGAAGAACGGCTCGGTCGGGGCGTAGAGGCGGAAGTAGACGAACCAGCCGTCCTGGGCGACGGTCTTCATCCAGTTGTTCTCGGTGCCGGCCGGGGCGGACGGGCCGATGTACAGGTCGATGCTGCCGTCGTCGTTGGCCTGGAGTTGTTCGTCGTGACTGTCCAGGCTGACGCTGCGGATCTCGGTGCCGCCGTTGTCGTACGGGCGGCGGGTGTCCTCGCTGTAGAGGGTGACTGACCAGAACTGGGCGACGGGCACGTTCGCGGGCACGTGCAGCCGGTAGGTCCGGTCCGCGCGCAGGAGGTGGCCTTCGCTGTCGCGCTTGGCAGTCATGTAGACCTGGCCCGCCCCCGGCGTCGGGTGGACCATGCCCTTGGTGCTCGTGACGGCCTCGTAGAACCAGGTGGCGCGCTGGTCGAGCTGCAGGGTGGTGCCGGTCTCCTGCTCGACTTCGAAGTCGAAGCTCTTGTACCAGCTGGTGTCCTTCCAATACGGCTCCGTGTAGCGGGGGTTGACCTGGAGGTTGCGGACGTACAGCTCGCCGAGGGCTGCGCCCTCCTCCAGGATGCGCGTCTGGCGCTCGTCCGGTGCGAAGGGCTCGCCCTTGACGAGGCCCAGCGGCTCCAGCATCGCGGTGAGTGCCTTGTCGACCTGGCGGACGGGCTCCTCCGACAGGATGGTCGCGAGGTCCTTCCAGAACTGCAGGTCGCGCGCGGGGGTCGCGCTCCATTCGCGGTCGACGTTCTCGATGAACCGCACGGGTGCGGGCTCCGCTCCGGCCCGTGACAGCTTCAGCCCCTCCTTGGCCGAGGCCATGAGTTGAGGGTCCTGTGTAAGGACGCGGAAGGCGATGAAGATGTTCACCGTCTCGGAGCGGACCACGTACCGGCCGGAGTCCGCGAACGGCGCCTCGTCGTGGCCGGGACCCAGGATGACGTAGCCGCCGCCCTTGCCCGCGTCCGGCCCGGTCTGGCCGAGGTCGACGACCGGGCGCTGCCAGAAGTCCAGGACACCGCCGGCGGTGGGGCCCGCCGGGTAGTCGATGAGTACGGGGCCGCCCGCGAGGTTCGTGAAATTGATGATGTACGGGGTGGTGAGGTTCGCGGTCACGATGCCGCGCTTCTCGCGCAGCGAGTCGTAGACGACGAAGTCGCCGAATCCGGTGGCCCCGAAGGTCTCGGCGGCCCGCTCCCGCCAGGTCGCGAACCCGACGAGGGGCAGCGCCCACAGGTACGCCTGGGCGGCGCGCTGCGCGTCCATCCGGTCGTAGAGCAGCGCGGACGTCTCGTCGGTGGGGAAGGTGTGTTCGAGCTTCAGCGTCCCGAACGAGGTCTCGATCGTCTCGTCGCCCGTCAGCCGCGCGTCGTGCAGGTGAGTCATCGCTCGCCCCTCGTAGCAAAAGTGTAGAAGTCCGTCAAAAGTATAGTTATTACGCACGCTTGATGGCGGGTGCGGGCCACTCGCCCCGGTGCATGGAGGGGTCGGTGGGGCCGTATGCGCGCAGGATGAGCTGGAACGGCCCGGAGACACAGGGCAGCCAGTTGGCGCGGTCGTCGGGGCTCGGCGCGTCGGCTTGGATGGTGATGTCGAGCGAGCCGTCGGATCCGTAACGCAGCTCCGGTTGGAGGCTGTTGACCGTCGTGCGGCCCGACGGGTGGTTCGTCAGGGCGCGGTCGGGGAGCGAGTAGAGGGTGATGGACCAGTAGGAGTCGACCTGCGGGATCTGGTCGGCGTCCATGTGGATCGTGTATGTGTGTCCGCCGTCCAGCGGGCGGCCCACGGAGTCCAGGACCGCGGGCAGGGCGGCGTACTCGTCCGCGGTGTTCGCGTAGATGCCGCGGTGGGCGACGCCCGCGCGCTGGAGGTGGTCGTGGCCGTAGGAACCGGTCTGCGCGATCGGGTCGGGCAGGACCCAGCCGTTGCGGAAGACGGTGCGGGCGGTGGCCGAGCGGGCTTGGACGAGTGTCCAGCCGTCGGCCAGGGCCCGGGTGAGGCCCTCGCGGGTGGCGGAGTCCAGGGTGTCCGGGTCGAAGGCGTGGCCGGGGCCCACGCCGATCCGGGCGAACAGGTGCAGCAGCCCTTCTTCACCGGGGCGCACGCCGCCCTCGGTCAGGCAGCGGTTCAGGACGGTGAAGAAGGAGAGGGATGTGGAGAGTTCCTCCTCGTCCTGCGGTACGTCGCGCCGGGGGTCGGCCGCCGTGATCGTGGGCGGCTCGTAGGCGGTGCCGGCCAGGACGTGGGAGAGGGGGGCGAGGGTGAACTGCTGCTGGATCTTGCGGGTGGCCGGCAGCTCCGCCTCGGTCTCGAAGAGCGTGCGCAGCAGGATGAAACAGGTACGGGTGGGAACGCGCACCTGCGTGACGCCCGGCGGCAGCACACCGTCCCAGCCGGGCCCCGTCAGCGCGTAGTCGCCCGGGCCCGAACCCACCGAGCGGCTGGAGATGTTGGCCGCGGTGTCGGTGAAGCTGTCCAGGATCTGCGCCGCCCAGTAGCGCATGTTGCCGGTGTTCGGGACGTGCAGCAGTGTGGGTTCGTCGCGCAGGTCCACGAACGCCTCGGAGTAGAGCAGGTCCGCGTTCGGGGTGACGAAGAGGCGGTAGTGGTGGTCCGCGGGCAGTGGTTCGTGCAGGAACGCGCCCAGCGGGGCGTGCTGAGGGAAGTCCGGGTCGAGCATCCGGGAGCGGATCTGCCAGTTCGCCACTGTCGGCCAGCCGTAGACGTACGCCTGCACACCGATCGTGTACGCGTCGAGGACGCGCGACTCGTAGAGCGTGGCGTTCAGCGGTGAGTCGTCGCGCTCCACGCGGTCGGCGCGGATGAAGCGGGCGGGCGGGGTGGCGATGCTGCGGTCGGACGACCAGGTCTGCACGGGTACGGGGCCTTTCCTTGCGGGGGTGGTTACGGGCGGCTATCGGGTGGCCTCGGCCGGGCTGCGGGGCGATGTGTCCAAGTGGGCCAGGGCCGACTCCGCCGCGTTGAACCCGCACATGCCGTGCACGCCGGCGCCCGGCGGGGTCGACGCCGAGCAGAGGTACACGCCGGGCACGCCCAGGCTGTATGGATGGGTGGTGAGCCGGGGGCGCAGGACGAGCTGGCGGGCGTGGTTGGAGCCGCCGGTGATGTCGCCGCCCACGTAGTTGGCGTTACCGGCGCCGAGTTGCTGTGTCGTGCGGGAATGTGTGGCCAGGATGCGGTCGCGGAAGCCCGGGGCGAAGCGTTCGATCTGACCGACGACCGCGTCGGTGGCGTCCCCCGCGTAGCCGTGCGGGACGTGCGCGTAGGCGTACAGCGGGTTGGCGTTGCCGACGGAGCGCGACGGGTCGGCCAGGTATTGCTGGCCGACCAGGACGAAGGGCCGGCGCGGCATGACGCCGCGCCCGGAGGCGGCCTCGGCCGCCGCGATCTGAGCCGCGCCGCCCCCGAGGTGGAGGGTGCCCGCGCGGCGGCAGTCCTCGTTGGTCCAGGGCACGTCTCCGTCGATCGCGAAGTCGACCTTGTGGACGGCCGGGCCGTAGCGGTAGCGGTTCAGGGCGCGGCGGACCCGGGGCGGCAGCCGGTCGCCGACTATGCGGGCGGCGGCGTGCGGCCCTGTATCCAGGAGCACCAAGTCCGGTGCACGGCCGAGGAGGTCGGGCAGCTGATCGAGCCCAGTGACCGTGACGCCGGTGCGGACCTCGCCGTCCAGGCTCTCCAGGAGCCGGATCATCGCGGCGGTGATCGCGTAGGTGCCGCCTTCGGCGACGGGCCAGCCGACAGCGTGGCCCGCCACGGCCATCAGCATCCCGACCGAGCCGCTCAGCGGCGTGTCGAGCCGGCCGAAGGCGTGCGCGGCGACGCCCATGAACAGGGCGCGGGCCGGTTCGTCCCGCCACAGGCGGGCCGTCCACGTCGCGGGCGGCAGGGCGAACATCCCGAAGCGGGCGAGAGCCACCGGGTGCCGCGGCAGATGAGGCACCGGCTGCAGGACCTCTTCGGCGATCTTCGGGAAGCGGGCGGCGAGCGGGGCGAAGAGCCGCCGCCACGCCGCCGCGTCCCGGCCGAGGGACGCCTCGGTGCGCTGCATGTCGCGGTCGATCACGGCGGCCCGGCCGTCGTCCAGCGGGTGCGCGAGGTCGATCTCGGGCCAGCGCCAGCGCAGACCGAAGCGGTCCAGGCCGAGCGACGACAGGAAGGGCGAGGCGACACCCGTCGGGTGGATGCCCGCGCAATCGTCGTGCAGCAGCCCCGGCAGGGTCAGCTCCGACGTGTGTGTGCCGCCGCCCGGGCGGTCCGCTGCTTCGAGAACGGTGACCGCGAGCCCGGCCTGCGCGAGCCGGATCGCGGCGGCGAGACCGTTGGGGCCACTGCCCACGACGACTGCTGTGCTCATCTGGCTCAGCTCCCTGCGACCAGCGAGTCCGGCACCTGGTCGTCGTCCGTGCGCACCCATGCGACCTCGACCGGCACCGGGCCCAGCGGCTCCGGCAGCCAGGGCTGGCGCTCCACGCAGTCCGCGACCTTCCAGGTGCCCCGCTCCACTACGCCGAGGGCGGCGTCGATGATCTGGTAGCTCTGGGTGTCCTTGTGAATCGGCTGGGACTCGACCCAGACGACGGTCAGCTCGCCGGGCGCGAAGTTCAGCCGCTTCTGCACCGCGTTGATGAGCCGGATGTCGTGCAGGTGTCCGTCGCCGAAGTTCCAGCCGGTGAGCTGGTTGCAGACGAACTCGGCCTCGCGGACGGTGTAGTTGTCGATGTCGGGCAGGTGACGCGTCATGACGGAGTACAGGCCGCGGCCCTGGCTGTGCAGCGAGCGCCAGGCCAGCGGCATCTGCATGGCGACCTGGGCGGCGCCCTCGTCGTAGGCCATGAGTATCTTCTGCATCTGCTCGACCTGGATGTCCGCGGGGGTGCCCAGCTCGCTCAGGCGCTCCTCGCAGCCGGGGGCGAACGCCCAGGTGGCGGAGGCCCAGTTGCCGGCGTACTGACGCATCGACGGCAGGAACGAGACGAGGTCGGGCCGGAAGTTGCCCAGGACGGGGATGAACGCGAGAGCGACGAAGATCAGCGGCAGCATCCACCACTGGGAGAAGTCCAGGACGCCGTATCCGTTCTGCGCCGGGTAGCCGACGAAGAGGAAGACCGCGCCGAACGCGAACAGGACGTTCCACTCCAGCGGCACCGCCAGCGGGAACGTGGACAGGATGAACACGTGGAAGAGCACCATCGCGGCCGCGGCGAGCACCGTGACCGTGCGGTTCGGCGAGAACAGCAGGACCAGCGGGAGGCCCAGCTCGACGGTGGTGCCGAAGATGTGCCCCATGACCCAGGCGAGACGGGAGGGGCGGATGTCGTCCGGGTAGTCCCGGTAGTGCGCCCGCCGCAGCCACTTCGACGGCAGGAACGGACCGTTGGAGATCATCGGCGGTATGACGTTGGTGAAGTGCTTGCCGAACTTGGAGATGCCGGCGCCCATCCACACCACGACCATGAGCAGCTTCCAGGCGATGATCATGTCTGTGAAGCCGAGGGCCGCCGACAGGACGATCGCGGGCAGGTACTGCTCGCCGCGGGCGCCCAGGAAGATCAGCCGGTCACGCAGCCCGCACAGGACGAGCAGGACGGCGACGACGACGTGCACGGCGGGCATCACCAGGCCGCCCGTGCTGTCCGGCAGTGTCGTGGTGAGCGAGCTGTCCGCAGAGCCCGGAAGGACCAGGCCGACGACGAGGCTCGCCAACAGAGCGACGTAGAGCAGGACATCGCCGACGGTGCGGGTGTCACCGGCGGTCAGCGGGACCTTGCCCGGCCACGGGGGCAACCGGAACGTGCCCGGCCGCAGCCAGTACAGGACCGGTCCCGTCATCGGCTTGAAGTGCCCGGCCAGCGGACCCCAGGAGCCCGCGAGGCCCAGCGCCTCCAGGAGCACCGTCCACAGGATGAGCTTCTGGTACAGGATCGGCTCGCTCCACCACGACGTGAAGTCCGAGAACGGGCCGACGTCCGAGGTGTACCGGACGACGAGGAGACCGCCCAGGCAGTAGAGCACGGCCAACTTGAGTACATAGATCCAGGAGACGGCGCGGGCGGCGCCGAAGCCGTGCTCGACCCAGTGCGTGCTGAGGATTCTGATCCGCTCCAGAAACGGGCGGGCCAGGAGCGTCTGCGGGTCTTCCTGTGGGGGATCGGGGGTGAGGAATCCCATGGTCAGGCTCCCTGAAGGGTGTCGGCGGACGAATCCGTGGCGGTGGGGGTGGCGGGGGCAGCGAGACGGGCGCGCAGGGCGGGCTTGTCGATCTTTCCGACCGGGTTCTTCGGGAGGGCGTCGAGCACGTGCACGGCGACCGGGATCTTCACCTTGGTGAGCCGTTCGGCGCACAGGACGCGGAGCTCGTCGGTGTCCAACGGGCATCCCGGATAGGCGGATACGTACGCGACCGGCACCTCGCCGTATGTCGCGTGCGGGGCGCCGACGACGGCCGCCTCCTGCACCGCGGGATGCTGGTGCAGGACGGACTCGATCTCCTTGGGGTACAGGTTCTCGCCACCCCGGATGATCATGTCCTTGATGCGGTCGACGATCCGGAGATAGCCATCGTCGTCGAGGATGCCGACGTCGCCGGTGTGCAGCCAGCCGTCGCGCAGGGTCTCGGCGGTGGCGTCGGGGCGTCCCAGGTAGCCGCGCATCACGTTGTCACCCTGGATGACGATCTCGCCGCGTTCGCCGGTCGGCATCAGCGTGCCGTCGGGGCCCTTGATCGCCACCCGCTGGCCGGGCAGCGCCACGCCGACCGTGCCCGCGCGGCGCGGGCCGCCCAGCGGGGTGGAGGTGGAGGCGCAACTGCCCTCGGTCAGGCCGTAGCCCTCCATCACCGGGAACCCGAAGCGGGACTCCACCGCCGCGAGGAGTTCCTCGGTGGCGGGCGCCGCGCCGCAGATCGCCACCCGCACCGAGGAGGTGTCCACGGTCGACTCGGCCGGAAGACCGACCAGATGGGCGTAGATCGTGGGCACGGCGGAGAAGAACGTGGGGCGCAGCCGCTCGACGGCGGCGAGGAAGTCCACCGGGAGGAAACGGCTCAGGACGGAGAGCCGGCCGCCCGCGCGCAGCGTGCTGAGGAAGCTGACGCAGATGGCGTTCACATGGAACAGCGGCAGTACGAGGAGACAGTGGTCGTCCCCGGTGATCTCCAGGTGAGCGGAGATCGAGGAGACCATCGCGTCGACGTTGGCGTGGTCGAGGATCACACCCTTCGGACGGCCCGTGGACCCGCTCGTGTAGATGAGCAGGGCCCGGTCGCCGGGAGCCGTCGCCGGGGCGGGCAGCGCGCCACCCGCCGGCGCACGGCGAAGGTCGTCGACGGTGATGGAGGGCCGGCCCCCGTCGGGGGCGCCCGGTCCCGCGGTCACGACGAGCACCGCACCCGAGTCAGCGATCTGGTAGTCGGCCTCGGTGGCGGTGAACACCGGGTTCACCGGGGTCGCGGCGGCGCCCACCCGCCAGGCGGCCACCAGACAGACGAGCAGCTCGACCCGGTTCGCCAGCATGATCGCGACCACCGAGCCCGGGCCGACACCACGCTCGGCGAACTGCTCGGCGACCGCCTCGACGCGGTCGGTGAACTCCGCGTAGGTGAGCGCCTGTTGCTCGTCACCGACACACGGCCGCGCGTCGTACGCGGCGGGGCGGCGCCAGGGCAGGTAGGTCAGGGACATGGTGCGGGTACCTTTCGGGAGTACGGGACCGGGCTCGCGGCGTCAGAACAGCGACGCGTTCAGGCCGCCGTCGAGGAGCAGGCCCGAGCCGTTGCAGAACGAGGAGCGGTCGCCGGCCAGGAAGAGGACCGCCTCGGCGACCTCCTCGACCGTGCCCAGGCGGCCCTGCTTCTGGTCCATCAGCGCTGCGAACCCGCCGGCCGGGACGCCGAGCTGCTGCTCGAAGCTGTCGACCTGGCTGGTCACCAGGTGGGTGCCGACGAAGCCGGGGAGGACCGCGTTCACCCGGACGTTGTGGGCGCGCAGCTCGGTGGCCGCAGTCTTGGTGAGGTTGACGACGGCCGCCTTGGACGCGGCATAGTGGCCGATCAGCGGGGTGCCCGCGAGCGCGGTGACCGAGCCGAGGGTGACGATGCTGCCGCCGCCCGCGGCAATGATCGCGGGGGCCGCGTGGCGGATGGCGAGGAAGACGCCGTCCAGGTTGACCGAGGTGACCTCGCGCCAGGCGGCCAGGTCCATCTCGACGAGCGGCATGGCCTTGGCGACACCCGCGTTGGGCACCATGACGTGCAGGGCGCCGAACCGCTCTACGGTGGCCTCGACCAGTGCCTTCACCTGGTTCTCGTCGCGTACGTCGCAGGCGAAGGGCATCGAGCCGGGAATCTTGTCCGACGCCGCCTTGGCGGCGCTCTCGTCGATGTCGGAGACGACGACGCTCGCGCCCGCCTCGGCGAGCCGGGCGGCGATCGCGAAACCGATGCCGTTCGCGGCTCCGGTGACGACGGCTGTCTTGCCGCTCAGATCCTCGCTCATGGGAATCCTCCTGCTCGAAGCTTCAGTGATGTGCACTGAAGCTAGGCGTGCGGCAGGCCGGGGTCCTTGTCCCGGGAACACAAAGCTTGGCCCCCGCTTCGTGCCCGAGAGGCCAAGCGGGGCGTGAGCGCGGGGGAGCTGGGTGGGGCCGGTGAGGGACGCGGAGGAGGCGTGAATAAAGGACGGGGTCAGACGGTCGGAGTGGGAAGAACCGCAGTGCCCAGCCATGCGCAGGCGATCAGGGCCAGTTCCAGGTCGAGCCAGTCCTCACCGAGGGGCTTGCCGCGCTCCTCCACCGCACGGTCGACGCGGTATTTCACCGTGTTCTTGTGCAGGTGGATGCGCTCGGCGGTGGCCACGTAGCTGCCCTTCTCCGCGACGAAGGCCAGCAGGGTTCCGCGCAGCCGGGCCGCCGCCTTGGTGTCTGCGCCCAGCGCCCCCAGCGTGTCCGCGACCAGGCGCCGGGTCGCCTCCAGGTCGGCCGCGAGTAGCGCGGCGGCGCGTACGCCAGGGTCGGTGAACGGCGTCACGGGGCGGGCCCGGTCGCCTGCCGCGAGGGCCACGGAGCGAGCCCGGAGCGCGTCGAGGTGGGTTTGCCGGAACCCGGCCGTGCCGGGCGAAGGGGTACCGATCGCCACCCTCAGCCCGGTTCCGGACGCCGCCACGATCTTCTCGATCCGTGCGAAGTCGAGCGGTTCCGCGCCGTGCCCGAGCGGGACCCAGCCCCAGCTTCCCGAACCGTCGTTGCGGCCGAGCAGCGGCTGGCCCCGGCTGCCCGCCGCGGCCGCCACCTCGGCGAGCAGTGTCTCGCAGTGCTGCAGTTCCTGCGTGGACGTCCGCAGATCCGCGCCCCAGATGACGACACCCAGGTGGCGCTGCCCGAGTGCGTAGCCCAGCGCGCTCTCCGCGACCGGGACCTTGACCTGTTCGCCCGCGAGGAGCGACCTGATCATGGCGGCCCTTACGGTGTCTCGATTGGCGAGATAGCGCTCGCGCTCGGCCTCGTAGACATGCACGACGTGTTCCGAGACGCTGTCGATGTACTGGAAGGTGATGCGGGTGAACAGCTGGGCGGCGGCGTACGCGACGGTCGGGTCCGGCTCCTCGGCGGCGATCCAGGAGAAGGCCCGGTCGAGCACGTACTCCTGGCCGAGGCGGTAGGCGCGGATCAGTGCCGTCGACGACGTGCCGCGCCGGGCGAGCCGGCGGGCGTACTCCTCGGCGGCGGAGGGGGTGACGATCTCCTCGGCCGGGATGTCGTACCGCATCGCGTCGGTGATGGTCTCCAGATTGCTCTCGGTGCTGCCGTAGAGCAGTTCGAGGAGCCGACGGTCGCCCTGGAGCTCGGTGACCCGTTCGGCCAGGACCGCGTGCACTTCTTCGGTCAGCTCGGCCAGATGGGCTCGCATATGGCGGGCGAGGGCGTCGACCCGGGCTTCGGCGAGGCGGCTCGTCTCGTCATTCGTGAGCGATTGCCGGGCCACGATGCTCTCCCCGTACCGGTGGTTCCCCCGGGCACGGTGCGGCGCGGGCGACCTCCATGCTGACAGAGGGGACCGGCCCACGGCAATGTTCTGATGCACCTCGGCCCCGGACAACGGCGCAGGTGACGGCCGGTGTACGGGGCGGAGTATGCAGGCCCGGCGAGGGTCAGAACAGGCTGGCGGTGAGCCCTCCGTCGATCGCGTAGCTCGCGCCGGTGATGAAGCGGGCCTCGTCCGAGGCGAGGAAGGCGACGACCCCGGCGACGTCCTCGGGGCGGCCCGAGCGGCCCTGGCGCATGTTGATCAGCGTCTCGAAGGGGACGGGCGACACCGCCTCGATCGGCGCGACGAGGCGGTCGGCCATCTCGGTGGCGACGATGCCGGGGCACACCGCGTTCACGGTGATGCCCGCCTGCCGCAGCTCGATGGCCGCGGACTCGGTGAACCGGAGGATCGCGCCCTTCGAGGCGCAGTACGCGCTGAGGACCGGGCCGCCGGACATGCCGGCCACCGAGCCGAGGTTCACGATGGCGCTGCTGCCGGACGCGGCGAGAGCCGGGATCGCGGCCTGGGTGACACGGAACGTGCCGCCCGCGTTCACGTCGAGGCACCGCATGAACTCCTCGTCCGTCAGCTCCGTGATGGGCTTGGCGATCTCGATGCCGGCGTTGTTCACCAGCACGTCGATCCCGCCGAGCGCCTCGACGGCCTGGGCGACGGCGGCCTTCGCGTCGTCGGCGGACCGCACGTCGCAGCGAATGGCGACCGTGTCACCGCCGAGCTCCTTGGCGGTGGCCTGCGCGCCCTCTTCGTTCATGTCGGCGATCGCGACGCGGGCGCCCGCCGCGATCAGGCGCTCGGCGATGGCGCGGCCGATGCCCTGTGCTCCGCCGGTGACAAGGGCGCGGCGTCCGGTCAGATCTGTCATGGAGAAGCCTCCTGGAATGCGGTGCCGACCGTGCTGCCGACCGACGGGTGGCGGCCACGCTAGGTATCCGGCGGCCAGCGGCTCTTGGGGTCAGCGCACGACATCGCGCCGACGTTTCGTCCTCCCGCACCAGTCCGCGTGATCGCACAGGGCGCCTACGTTGCGCTGTGGCGGGCAATGACGCCCGGCGCCGGGTGCCTTTAGGGCCCCGGCTTAGCCTCCCGGCTGGAGCCGCATTCGTGAACTCACCGATCATCTCGGCATTTCTGCCCGCGGCCGTGGCCCTTGTCATGGTCGGTCTCGGACTCTCCCTCACCGTCCAGGACTTCATCAACGTCAAGAACCACCGCCGGGCCGCCGCGGTCACCATGGCCTTGCAGCTCGTGGTCCTGCCCGCGCTGTGCTTCGGGCTCGTGATCGCGCTGCAGGTCCCGCCGGTGCTCGCCGCCGGGATGATGCTCCTCGCGGCGTCGCCGGGCGGCACCGTCTCCAGCCTTTTCAGCCATCTCTTCGGCGGCGACGTCGCCCTCAACATCACGCTCACCGCCATCAATTCGGTGGTCGCGATCGTCTCCATCCCGCTGGTCACCAACTTCGGCCTGACCTATTTCAAGCCGGACCTCGGCGCCGGTCAGGTGACGCTGCAGTTCAGCAAGATGCTCGAGGTGTTCGCGATCGTGCTCGTGCCCGTTGCCCTCGGCATGGTGCTGCGCCACTTCCGCCCGTCACTCGCCTCGGCCCTCGACCGGCCGGTGCGGATCGGGTCGTCCGCCGTCCTGGTCTTCGCCGTCCTCGGCTCCGCCTGGACGGAACGCGAGAACCTCCCGCACTACATCGCCTCCGTCGGCGTCGCCGTGGTGACCTTCTGCGCGCTCAGCCTCACCCTCGGCTTCGTCGTGCCGCGCGCCGTCCGCGTGGGGCGCGCACAGGCGATTGCCGCGTCCTTCGAGATCGGCGCCCACAACGCGACCCTCGCCATCACCATCGCCGTGAGCGTCCTGAACAGCAGCGCCCTGGCCGTGCCGGCGGCGGTCTACGGGCTGGTGATCATCCCCGCCGCCGCGCTGTTCGGCAGGGCGCTGACATTCCGCGCCGAGACTCCTCCGGTTGTCGCAGTGGGACGCGGCGACTGACCCTGCCGCACGTGCGTGCAGGCGATGTGAGCGCGGAATCTCCGTGGTAGTTGAAGCGCAGCCGGTTGGCGGGGCGTAGCCGAAGCGGGGATGGGTGCTCACGAGTGTTTCTCGGTGTCGGCGCCCTTCTTGCCGGTGGGCTGAGCGTGACCCGCTAACTCCGCTGGTCGGTGTGTCGGGCGGCTTAGCGGTAGTCGGTGACACGACACGGCGTCAACCAACGCCGAAGGGCTGGCGCCGTACCTGTAGACGTGCGTCAACTGGCCGCACGAAGCGCCCGCAACGCCCATAGTGCTCACAGGTGAATTAACCAGATTTGCGCAGTAGGGCTGCCTGGCCTGCGCCTTTTTTCACCTGTATTTGTTCCACATGTTTCGCGATGACGCATCATGTGGAGTGCGTCGCGATCCTTGAACCCATCACAAAGGCCGCCTGACCTGCGGGTTTGAGTGGTGTGCGTTATGTGCGGTGTGGGCGTTACGGGCGATATCTTGACGCTGAAATGACGCTCTCAGAGGCATCTTGACGCTCGTTCTGATGCGCCATCAGACGCATTGCACCGCTGGTCGGGCGGCCTCCTGACCGTACGGGTGCGGCAAGGTGCTGGGAATTTCGTGGTGCTGAGCGGTCCCACTCAGCCACCTGCGCAGAGTGCCAGCGGGTTCTTCGTCTGCTGGTGGTACACGCTCGATCGCACTTCTGGCCTGCGGAAACGAGCGGAGTCGTCCGCTGCGAAGGCTAGTCGGTCCGCACCTGGTCCGGATCTCGGTGAGGACTCCGTAGCGCTGGGGAGCGGGCCTACCTGTACCACATGGCACAGGTAGGCAAGACCGTCTTCTGACGTCCACGTGGTCCAGTTCGGCGCCGTTCACGCGGGTTTGGTCTTGGTGGTTCAGGTGCGTCGACGCTGTTGGTGACACGGACGTGACAGATGTTGGCCCTCGTCGACCTGCGGGCCGCTGACGTGGCGCTGCTCGGCCGCGGTTCGGTGGGCCCCGTCGGCTTGTTCCGGTCTTGGGCGATGGTGATTCAGAAGTCGGCGCCCAGTACAGCGAGCGGGCGGCGATCGAGCTGAGCGATGCGGATCTTCTCGCGCAGCCAGTGCGCGACATCACCTTCCTGTTCGAGTAGGAGGACGAGTTCTCGTAGTTCACCGAGAACGATCACTCGCTGGTTGAGGGCCCGCTCGCATTCCTTGATGGCGGGCCCGGTGAATCCGGAGGCTGATATGAACAGCGCGCGGACTTCCGAGCGTCCGTAGACGCGAACGAGATGGCGGCTCATCGCGTTGATCTCGACGGGCTCACCTCGCCACTTGATCTCTGCGCAGGCGCCGGGCCACGGCCCCGACAGACCTGGATGCCCTCCTCGATCAGGGACGCTCGTTGTTCTGCGGAGAGATGATCGAGCACGTCCGGTGAGGGTCGGTGAGAGCCTGCCGAGGACGGCCATGTCGGGGTGGGCGAGCGGTCGGAGTCGTGACGGTGCTGCGGTTCAAGGCCGCGACAGTCGCGACGGTGCCGGAGCGAGCGCGGGTTGAGCGCTGTCACCCGCCAGCCGCTCCTTCTCCGCCTGGACCTGCCGGGGATGCTTGCCGTGTTTGAGGTAGTAGCGGCCGTCCGCAGTTACACGGCGACGTGACCACTGCCGCGCCAGGTCCTCTTGATCAGCCCTCGTTGCTCCCGCGCCCAGGCGACCTGCGTACGGCCGGGTGGAGTGCGTACGGCCGGGTGGAGTGCGCACGGCATCGGAGACCGCCGCGAGCTCGCGCAGCAAGTCGGCCTGCGGTGCAGACACTGCGTACTTCGCCACTCCGGCTCCACTCGAGGGTGCGGATGGGATTGTCAAGGTAGAGGGGAAGGGCGACGGCCGAGGCGCGTTCGTCCCTCATATGAGTGGTGCCAGGGCTGAACCCGGCCACGGCCGACGGCATCTCGTGGATAGCCCTGCTGATCCTCCAAAGGACAGATGTGCCCGGAGTTCGCTGTTCGACATCGTCGTGATTCCCTGTATCCGCAACCGAGACGCGCCGCTCAGGCGCGGCAGCGAACGACCCGGTCGAGCAGGAGAGCAGAGGCTGAAGGCCCAGCGCCTGTGCCCCGCTCGCATCAACGACGAGCCCTCCACTTCACGCTCACAGGGCAGGAGGCATCACTCCGTCCGGCCACGCCACCCACTCCACCCCCAGACCGGTCAGAGCTGTCCAAGGGAAAGGGCGCGCCTCGACCTCCCCAGGTGGCGGCGCGCCCTTTTCACCCCTGCGCAGAGGAGTGATCGCTATGGTCCTTGCCCCGTGTCCTGCCAGGCACACCGGCCGCCCCCGACCAATCCTGCCCGGTCCTCGATATCCGCTCCCGCCCCGCGCGTCGTCTACCCCGGTCCCCGGGGTGCGCCATGAGGATGAGAGGCGCCGACGAGTGTCTTCCGGGGGCGCCAGCCCACAGCGCAGTGCCTGCGTCCGGGAATTCCGGATGCAGGCACTGTTCACAGCGTGCCGTTCAGTGGCTGGTGAGCCGTCCGGGGTACCTGGCCGGGGAAATCGAGCGCGTGGGGCGGTGCCGGGCGGGTGGGTCAGGAACTGTCCGGCGTGCTGAGGGCGCGGTCGAGTTTCGACACCTGGTCGGCGAGCGCGGACAGGGCGGGCGGGGGATTCGGGCCGAGGCCCTCAGCGTGGGGAGCGTCTGCGATGAGGCGGGTGCCGACCGGTGGCCCGCCCGCGCACCACCTGCACACGGCCGCGGCCAGGTCTTCCACGGCCCGGACCGCCCCAGGGGTGGCGGGGTGGTCGGGTGCCTCGCTGGTCAGCCGTTCGGCCAGGCGGTACAGGCGCGGCAGGTGTCTCCAGGCCGCGACGGCCCGCCGGGCCGGCGCCGGGTATCGGTCGCTGTCGGTGGTGGGCGGGGTGGGGGTGAGTGCGGCGGCGACGAGGTCGTCGGCGAGCGGCCGGGGACCGGGCCGGGTGGTCAGCTGGATGGTCGCGGTCATGGTCGCATTGGCGGTCGTTGCCGGGATGAAGGGGTGCAGGATGCCGTCCGGGCCGGGTGCGGGTGTGGCCAGGCGCAGGGTAATGCTGGCGGATTCGACGCTGTAGAGAGGCCATCCGCACAGGTCGGCAAGAGCGATGTGCCTGTTGCGGACCGGTCCAGCGACAGCCGCGATCTGGGCGACGGGCTGCGGACGGCCGTCGTCACCGGACGTGAGCAGGTTCCGGGCCGCGTACGCCAGGCCGGCGCCCACCGCCATGACTTGCCCGTCCAGCACCGTGCGGCAGGCCCCGGCGAGCAGCGCGGCCAGGGGCGCGACCTGTGCCGGGCCCTGTTCTCCTTCCGCGCGCAGCGCGTCGTGCGGGCAGCTCATTTGCGCATGTTGAGGTGGGTCACCGTGTGGCTTTCGGTGATGAGGTGTCCCCAGAATGTGTCGGCGTGCTTGTCCCAAGACGAAGCCGCGGGGTTCATGATGCTGCCACCGAGTCCAGTGGGCCATCTCGTTTGTGGGCGGACCCTGTCGATTTCGGTGTTGAAGTCGTTGAGCAGTTGGCTGACCTTCTGCATCTGCTGGTCTGTGACCTGCTCCCCAGCTTCCCAAGCGGGCCTGGTGAGAAGCAATGCTGTTTGGGCGTGGCCGACGGCATCGCGCAGGACACCCAGCCTGAGCTTTTTCAAAAGCTCACGAAGTGAGTAAAGCTGAAGATTGCATGCCGCTTCCAGCTCGTTGGCGACGCGGAAGTCGACCGGGACCGTGCGTGGTACCAGCGCATCCCATACCGTCTTGGCAGTTTCGATCAAATCATCCTGCTTGGCCCGGGAATCGGGATTCAGCGTGGACGGGTACCACATCATCCGGATCTCCGCTGCAGTCGTGTTGTAGCGGGCAAGAGTTTGGGCGACGGCATCCTGCTGCTCGTACTTGTGAGCGGTGCAGCCTTGCGCGACGTCCCCTTCGAGCTGGTTCAGCTGCCCAAGCAGACGGTTCAGGTTCGGTACGGCCGCAGCGAATGCCGCGACTGCGGCGTTGAACTGGGCTTGCAGCTGCTCCATGGTGGGCGGGCCGAATTCGGCGACATATGCGCCGGGCAGGAGGGCGTGCCACACGTGCGTGGCGGTGGCGAGGAAGGTACGCCGCAGCGGCGTCATGGGCTTGGGCTCGGTATGCCGGTCGACCCAGTTCTGTTCCAGTTCCTTGCACTGGGTGTTCCAACGTTCATGGAGCTGGGGGATTTTCTCCGGCTGCCCGTCGCGGAAGGCGCTGACCGCTTCTGTGACGGTCTCCTTCAGCTGCCACAGCTCTTGCAGCCACTTGTGCACCCCTGCGCCGGTCCCGGTGGCGCCGTCGTCATCGACGGCTTTGATGAACGCGGTGGCGGCTTCCCGGAACGGTTCGGCCCGCTCGAGTACTTGGTACCAGACGTGGTCGCGGTCGCTGACCGCCGCGTCGAGCAGCTGTGTGAGCCGGCTGCTGCCCAGCAGGTCGCGCTGCTTGAGGGTGGACGCGATCGTGAGGACGGCATTGTTGTCGTTCTGGTGAACAATGCGCCCCGCCAGCTTGGGCGTGGTCTTCTCCGCCGCCGGCGCCCCGTTCGCGATGGCGGTATCGGCGGGCCCGGTCTCGACGGCCTGGCTGATCACGTGGAGACTCATGCTGATCTCGGCCTTGTCGATGCTGATGACCGGCGGGTTGATCAGCGACAGCAGCGGCACGGTGGCGTGCACGGTGCGCACCTGCGGGCCGGCTTCCGTTGCCTCGGTGCGCTGGTAGGCGAAGCGGAATGGCTTCGCGGTGCCGTCCTTCTCGAATCCGAGATCCCGGACCAGGTCGACCGCTTCGCGTGCGGCGAAGCCCTGTCCGTGGACCACCGCCTCGTATGCCGCGCCGAGCAGTGCGCTGACCGGGACGTTGTCCTCGCTCATCGCTCACCCCCCGCAGGTCCCGCCGGGACGATGTGATGGCGGCCGTTGACTTCGAGCCGCTCGACGGGTTGGTTGCGGATGGTGAAGGAGACCTGGTTCACGTGCTTGGCGTCGGCGAGGGTCTGCTGGTCGACGGCGATGCGGACGTCTGCCGCGGAGGGCCCGGATGGAGCGGAGGGGGTGATTGGCGGGATCTGGTCGGCCACGAAGGAGAGGGTGAAGGAAACCTCGTCAATGGCCATCTGCGGCTGGATTCCCACACAGTCGCTGCCCGGCTTCTGGGCCTCGCGCACCGTCTGGTCGGCTTCGGCTACCGCCTGCTGCAGATTCTCCAGCAGCTGACGCATCGTCAACTCACTCATAAAATATTCCTAGGTTAGATAATTCCCGGCTCGGGCCCTCATTCTGGCGGTGGCGGTGACCATCGCCTCCCCCGATAACGGAGAGCAACCCGAACGAGGGAATGGGAGGAGCGGGAAGGGCGCGGCGGCCGAACGATGAGGAACGGGCCGGGCGCCGGGTACTGAGGGGGCCCGGGTGCGGCACTGCGACCGGGACGATGCAGTCCCGCACCCGGGTTTCCGGAGACGAACACACGAGGATTCGGCGCCGGTAGATTCGGTGCCGGAGTCCGTCAGCCCTCAGGCTCGGTCTTCTTCTCAGTCTCGGTCTTCTTCTCAGTCTCGTTGTTCTTCTGAGTCTCGCTCTTCTGGACGGTGACGGCATTGTCGGTCAGCATCGAAAGGATTTTTTCCATGCCGGCCGGCATAGGTCCTTGCTCGGCTTCCACGTGGACCGACATCGCCGCGCTTCGGGTGACCGTGTCGGAACTCGAGCTGCTGTTGTCGTAGCTGGCCTTGACCGAGGCCGTGATGCCCCAGAAGCCGCCACTGGCCGATGCCTCGCCTGCGATTTGCGTATCGTGCTTCTGGGTCGAGACCGAGTCGATCTTCACGTTGAAGTCGAGCGTCACTTTGGAGAGTTGGAGATAGGGGATCGGTACCACCGCCAGAAGGGGCACCTCCACCTTCTTCACCACGTCTTTCGTTTCGGGGGTGCCGTTGGTGTTCGTGGGTTCCTTCGAGGTGTAATTGAACGTCACCATTTCGACGGCGCCCTGCTTGGTGAAGCCGACGTCTTTGATGAACTTGGCGGTCTCGTTCGCGGCCATCGCGCTGGCCCGGATGACTCCCTGCAGCGGGCCGCCGATGATCTGGTCGAACGGCATGGACATTTCCGCCCCCAGATCGACCGGCGGCGTCATCCCGCCCGGCATGGTCGGGACGTCCGGCATGAGCGGGGCTTTCTGGATGCGCGGTCCGGAGCCCGTGCCGCCGGGCCCGCCCGGGGCCGGCGTGCCGGCTGTCGCCTTCGCCGCCGTCGTTCTCTTCCTCGTCGCCGTCGTCGTAGCCGTCGTGGGCTTCTTCTTCGTCTCGGTCATCGGGTGCTCCCTCAACCTGGCAGTGGATCTTGAAGTGATCCTTTAGCGCTATCTTTCCGCCCGCCGTCCCGACACGCAGAGCCCCTCGAAAGTCGTACCCCTGCCCTTGCCCGGACAGGCGGCGCAGAGGGAGCGAAAAGGTGCCGAACCGCACTACACGTGCGCCCCCTGAGTGATCCCGTTTTGCGCTGCCTCATTCGCCGCACGCAGAAACGCTCCCTCTGACCCTATGGAGTGACCGCACCCAGCTGTGACTGCGGGATCTGCGCGCTCTGGGCATAGTCGTCACCGCCCGCCCGGACACGCCTTGAGACGTGCGCGCTGGCGATGCCGGCCTGCCCCACGCATGCCGGCCGGGAAGACAACGAAACTCCGCAATACGTTCACGAGAGGAAATTTTAAATGTTCCAGGACCGGCACGCCTTCGATCGGGCAGTAGAAGAGGCCCGCCCTTTGTATATTGAGTCGGCCGGGGAAGAGGACAAAACGAGAATGAAAGACGCCTTCTCCGACGAGTGCGTAGGCGTAGCTTTCAGCGTCTACCGGGCCGCCCAGTGGTCTGTGCAAAGCCATAAAGACAAGGGGCTGGTTGCCGGAAACCGACTGGACCAGGACGAAGTAATCGCCACAGAGGACATCCCTGGCATCGACGACGCCCTCATCAAAAACTTCAGGACCATCAGTGAGCTCACCAAGCCCGGGGAGGGGCAGGTCCTCGACTCGGATAAGTGGACGATCCTCGTGAACGACGCCTGGCTGCTCGGAGGGGCGCACTGCGCCGCAGAATTCTTCCTCGCCTCCCCCCGCACGAAAGAAAACCTCTACCGGACGGCCCGTCCTGACTGGTTCAAGCCGAGCAGGACATTCAGGCCCGGCTTTACCGTGTTTTCCCGTGAGCTGATCGGTCTCAAATCGTGCGGCTACGAATTTGTTGGCCACCCGAAACTCGGAGAGATCGCCCACTTCCCTCCGAAAAGGAGTCATCCTGCAACCTTCACCTTCCGCCAATACCAGGAAAAAGTGAATGAATACACCAAAAATGACAAGTGGCATGAATTGGTGGGCACCTCCTGGCGCTGAAACTCTGCCCCAAGCACAGGAAAAGGGGAAAGGCATGCAGTCAGCGCCGAACTCCGGACTGCGTGCAGAGCATGCAACCTCCTGCCGGAGGCCCGTCTCCCTGGGTTGTAGCCGGTGAACTTCTCCTCGCACCGCTTGCACCAGGGCGCTGCGCCTCTCGCTCAGCAGCACCCTGGCGCTGACAGCCGGTCCGCTCGCGTCAGCCGCCGGGGAGAGCCAGGTGGTACCAGCCGTCTGACCCGCCGACTACGACCGGACGCTGCCCCGGGGCCGGCTTGCGCCGCATCCTGACCAATGGGTCTTCGTCCGCGGAACGCCGGTACCCGCTCGCTGGTCGCATACCGGCACCCCGTCCACGACCTTCATGGCTTGGCTCGGACCACCCCGTCCGGACCGGCGTCCTCGATTGGAGATGTGCCAGGACCTGGTACGGGGCCAAGCCCTGGCAGCGACGGAGACATATGCTCCGCCGCCCTCGTTCGCTCGCTGGGCCAGCTGGCTCTGGCCCGGGGTCGTTCATCGGGCTGACTGGCCGGCCCTGCGCCGTTGCCGTGCCCCGAGGCAGGGACGTGATGCGGAGACTGTCCGAAGGAAACAGAAAAGCATCGACAAGGAGTTGTCATGACGAGGACGCTGAGGACCTACGACAATCAGGTCAAGGCGATGGCGGGCCTGAAGGGTTACGTAGGCGTTGGGCAAGTCACCGATTTGGGCCAGGCGCTGAATCATGCGTACGACGGCAAAGGGAAGGACAGTGGGAGCCACGTCGTCGACGGCGTACAGCGGCAGGTCCTCCACGCCAGCGCCGGCAAAACCGGGGCAGACGTGAGCGTCACTCTCTTCTACTACTTCGAGAATCCCTCCGGTAGCTTCCACCTGGTGGCCTTGGGCGAGCACACCAAAGTACCCGGCCAGTACCTGATCGATAAGGAGCTGGGCCAGGACCAGGCACCGTTCCAGAAGAAGAAGGTCGGCCCCCAGGGAGGGTGAGGCCGCGTCCTCGCGGCTGCGGTCAGCGCTCCATCCCCCCTGGGCGGCGAGGGACCGGCCTGGCCGACTGCGGAAGGCCGGTCGTCGATGAGGCCGACAGCCCTGCCAGCCCACTGCGCCAGTGCGGGGATCTCAACTCCTGCCACGGCGTCATGAGACGCGCTGGGCGTCCGGGGCGGCCGCGAGTTCGTCCCCCGGAGCAGGAGGCGGCCAAGGCGCTTTTATTGGGTGATGACGTGTGCGTCACTGCCGTCGACGTCGATGCGCCGGGTTCACAATGAGCAGCGTTTCGACAGCAGTTCGGGCGGCACTACGACCGGCGGCCCTTCTCGGATGTTTTCACGACCTCGGGAGGCGCTACAGATGCTCCGGACGCGGGGCCGTGGCGCGAGCGTCCGCTGCCGGCCCCTGAGGTGCCGTTCCGAGGCGCCGTCGCGGTGACATTTCCTCGGAACGGCACACGCACTGTTCTTGGTTGTCAGGCGTCGGGGGATGGACACCGCCGATACCGCGAAGGATGCTCCACAGAAAGCCATGAGGGGGCCGGACGTATCGGCGCGGTCAGCCCCGCGCGCCCGTCCGCAGGGCATTCCCCTCTCCTCACGACCAGTACGAACACCTCTCGCCACCGGTCTATGCGAGAACCTTATTTTCGATCATTTCCTTCGTCATGAAACCCTGCCACGCCCCGTCGTGGTGACCTTCGCGGACGAGTACCAGGGTGGGAAGGACCCGGACTCCACACTGCTCGATGCTTTTCTGGCCGTCGTCAGCGTTGACCCTCACGACGACGAGCTCGTCATGTTCTTCGGCGATCTTTTCAACGTGGCCCGTCATCTCCCTGCACGGTCCAACCCACGGCGCCCAAAAATAGACAAGGACGGGCTTGCCGCTGGTGCTCTTGAGGACCACGTCCTCGAAGTCCTTGTCAGTGACAGTAACAATCCCCGGCATGCGAATCTCCCTTGTTCTGGACGCGGCCGTGTATCAACCGACCGCAGTCTCCTTGCTGCGCAAGCGCCAGCCTTTCAGCACATCCCCCGCTGACCGGCGAACGTGCTCCTTTCGCGGCGTGTTACCCACCTCTCAGCCTCGTTCGCCACACCCGTGCCCGCTTCGCCTGCACGCCGCCCCGGCCCGTCCTTTTCCGGAGCAGGACACACCGATTTCCCAATACGCGAGCAGCCGGTGGTTTGATGCCAGCGCGGCGTCGTTCAGCTGACGTGTCCTGGTTGATCACATGATGCCGAGGGTGATCAGTGGACGGTTTGCATCGCAGGTGTTGTGGCGGCGATGTTCGTCTGGCTGGCGAGTCGGAGAGCACCGATGGCCAGGCTGCGCAGGGATGCCATGGCATGTGGAGCAGTGCCGGTGCGTACGCGGGAGGCGTCCTCGGCGTACGTGGTGTCTCTTACGTGGTGGATCTTGTTCTCGATGCCCCAGTGGTTGCGGGCGCGGCCTGCGATCTCGGTTGCGTCGGCCTGCTCCGCAGCCAGGTCGGTTATCCCGTAGATGCGTTCCAGTGTGACCTTGCCGGTAGTGACGATCTGTCTGCGGCGCACGATGTGGATGGCCTGCACCGCATGTGGGAAGGGGACCCCCGTCACGGTGGCGTGCTTGATCCGGCGGATCTCGTCGCGGTCGTGTGCGGTGGCCCGGGCCTTGTCCTGGCGTGGTACTTGCCGCCATGGCAGGGCCTTCAGCCACCGGTGCAGGGTGGGGTGGTTGCCCTTGATCAGTGCGATGTAGTGGGCGTGCTTGTCCTCGAGGAGGAAGCGTGCGTGGGCGGTCTGGTCGTGCCAGCCCCGTCTGGCCCGAGTGGGCGGGAGGGGCTATCGACCGGGACGCTCGTTTGACGCTCTGGGCGCACTCACGCTGCGCAGAGAAAAGGGACTCTGACCTGCTATTTCATGTGAATCAGCCAGGGTGGCCGGGCGTGCTCGACCTGTTTTTCGAAGTGCACGACGTGAAGCGCGCAGGCTGCTGACAAAGGCGATCTGGAAGGCGTTGAGGGGGCCTTCCAGCGCATGGTCCAGCGTTTGCAGCCCTTGCCGGTCGGGTCGAGGCTCATCAGTGCCGCGGGTGGATGCATCTCAGGGCGGCGGCTTCGGTGGGGAAGTGTCCGCAGGCCCGGACGGCCTTGTGTATCCGCGCGTTGACGGACTCGATGGCGTTCGTCGAGCAGGTGACGGTGCGGATCTCGACGTCGAAGGAGAGGAGGGGCACGAACTCGACCCAGGCGCTCTCCCGGAGGCGGACGATCGCTGGGTATCTCTTGCCCCAAGTCTCGGCGAATTCCGGGAACCATGGCGTGGCCGCGCCCTCGCTCGGCGCGGTGCAGACGGGCTTGAGCGCCTTGGCGATCTTGTCGCAGTCCGCACGCGAGGCGTATCGGAAGCTGTTGCGCAGGAGGTGGACGATGCACGCGTGCACGCTGGTGCGGGGCCATAGGGTCTCGACCGCGTCGGGGAGGCCCTTGAGCCCGTCAGCGATGGCGATCCGGTCGTCCTGGGTGAGGAAGCGCGGCGATATCGGGCCGGGGTCAGGAACGATCATGCTGCCAGCATCGATGAACCACAGCGAGCCGCATCCGGTGGAGACCCCGACCACCAGGGCGGCAGCGGCACCCTTGTAGCCCTCGCGCAGCAGCTCGAAGTACCGCTTCTTCACCGAGGTCGACATCTTGTTGGGGGCGTACTTCGGCATCCGAACGCTCTCCTTCGGGAACGTTCGCAACCACCGATAGAACTCAAGCGCGGTCAAGCGGTTGGTTCTGCCATCCGGTCATGCCCTGCATCACCCGGTCAGTGAGGGTGGAGATGGTTTGCTTGGAGACTTCGGCGCCGTAGATCTCGGCCAGGTGTGCGGAAATCTCCCCGTGGGTGAGACCTTTCGCCGACAGCGACAGCACCATCTCGTCCACGCCCGTCAGCCGGCGCTGCCGCTTGCGCACGATCTGCGGCTCGAAGCCGCCCTCCACGTCTCGGGGCACCTTGTCCTCGACCGGACCGACGTCGGTCAGCTGCATGCCCTCACTCCGGGCCCGGTCGACCAGCATCGCGATCAACTGCTCGTCCGACTTGGCGCCACCGACCGGCTCAGCCGGGGACCCGTGCTCGATGCAGGCTTCACCCTGCTCCGCCAGTGCATCCTCCTCGGATAGCGCCTACCTCCGTCACCAGCGAATGAGACAGGGCTGAACGTCTTGCAGTCCCCGGCGGCGGGCACGGCCGACGGTACGAACGTGCAGCTCTGCGACTGCAACGGCTCCGGCGCCCAGTCCTGGGCGACGGGTCCAACGGCAGCCTGGTCACCACGGCTTCGGGCAAGTGTCTCGACGTCACGGACTGGAGCACGACGGACGGCAGCCAGCTCCGGATGTGGACCTGCGGCGGCACGGCGAACCAGTCGTGGACGCTGGCGTGACGAACCGGACCGGCGGCCTCCGTCCACGGTCGGCGAGACGACGGTTATTCCAGGGGCGCGGGCGTATTCCGAGGTTTTTGAGATATGGTCCGCAGCGAACGCGTGGACATGTGTGATGCCGTTATGGGGGCGGTGTCATCCACGCGCACGGGGGGATCCGTGGCTTTGCACCGCATGGTCAGGGACGAGCGTTCGGACTTCCGCGCGACGAATCCCGGCAAATCGGACGCACCGATCGGAGACATCGGCGTCACGCTGTACGCCTACGCGGAGGGGCGCCAGGAGGTATCCAGAGCCGAACTGCTCATGGCGTCCGGTGAATCCGCGGCGGAGGACGAAGTCCTCGCGGCCGTTCACCAGCTCATGGAGCTCGGGCTGCTGCGCGCGACCGGCGGCGACCCGGAACGGCTCGTCGCGGTTCCGCCGGCCACCGTGAGCGCGGACCTGCTGCTGCCGGCGATGCGCGCACTCCAGGAACACCAGCGGGAGTTCGACCGCGCCTACGCCGGGCTGGCCGCTTTGACACCGGTCTACGCGTCCAGCGCCCGGGGGGGCATGGACCGGTGCGCGACCCAGGTGATCACGGACCACGCGGGTGTACGACGGGCCATCGCCGAACTCGCCGCACACTGCACCAAGGAAGTGCTCGCCTCCCGGCCCGGCGGGGCCCGGCCCGAGGAGGCGTTGCAGGAGTCCCAGGAGCACGCCGCGCGCCTACTCGAACGGGGGGCGGGAGTCCGCACCCTCTATCACCACACCGCGCAATTCAGCCAGCCGACCGTGGAGTTCGTGGGCATGCTCACCGAACGGGGAGCAGAGGTCCGGACCGTCGGCGACGCCTTCGCCGAGTTGCTGGTCTTCGACGGCGAGGTCGCCGTTATGCCGCTGCGGGACCACCCGGCCGGGGCCGTCGTGGTGCGCGACCCGAACGTGGTGGACTTCGCGGTCGCCTCCTTCGAGCGGACGTGGTCCCAGGGGACCCCCTTCCCCTACGCCTACAACCGTGAGCACGTCCTCAGTATCTCGGAGGACCTCAAGCTCGCCGTGATCCGCCTTCTCGTCGAGGGATACGAGGACAAGGTCATCGCCAAACGCCTCGGCATGTCGCTGCGCACGTATCAGCGCCACCTCTCCGGCATCATGCGGCGGATCGACGCCCGCAACCGGCTGCACGCAGGCTATCTGATCCACAAGCTCCACCTGCTGGAACGCGATTCCTGAGAGCGGAACGGGGGTGTTCTGTCCGGGCGGGAGGCGCCACGGTCCGCTTCCGTGGCGCCCGCCGTCAGCTTCCCTGCCCCTCGGCCGGTACGAAGGCGACGGGAAGGGTTTCGAGGCCGGTGATGAACGTCGACGGGATGCGCGTCGCTTCGCTCGTCAGTCCGATCGCCGAGACCGTCGTACGCAGTTCCGTCAGCATCGTCCGGATCTCCGCCCGGGCGAGCTGTGCTCCGATGCAGAAGTGCGGACCATAGCCGAAGGTCAGATGCCGGTTCGGTGTACGTGCCAGGTCGAAGACCTCCGGCTCGGAGAACACCGCGGGGTCCCGGTTCGCGGCGATGTTCCACAACACCACCACGTCGCCCGCGCGCAGGGTGCGTCCGCCCAGCCCGGTGTCCGACAGCACCGTCCGGCCGACATGCCGCGCCGGCGTCGTCCACCGCAGGACCTCTTCGACGGCGCTGTCGACCAGACCCGGGTCGGAGCGCAGCCGCGCCCACTGGGCCGGGTGCTCGACGAGTGCGAGCAGCCCGCCCGCCATGGCGAGACGTGCCGTCTCGTCGCCTCCGATGATCAGGTTGTAGCAGTTGAGGAGCACTTCCTCCTCGGTCAGCCTCCTGCCGTCGACCTCTCCCTGGACGAGCAGGCTGACGATGTCGCTCCCAGGTGCGTCCCGGCGTTCGGCGGCCAGGGAGATGTAGTAGAGGAGGAGCTCGCTCTGAGCGATGCGCGCCTGGGAACTCATGGCCTCCCCGGGAGGTGCGGCCAGCATGGCGGAGTTCGTCAGCTCCAGGATCTCGCCCCGGTCGCGCGCGGGCACTCCCAGCAGCTCGCAAATCGCCTGCAACGGCACCTGTGCGGCCACCTCGGAGACGAAGTCGCCGCCACCACGAGCGACCAGCGCCCTGAGCTGCGTGCGGGTGGCCCGGGCGATCGACTCGGTGATCGGGCCGAGGAACCTCGGCCCGAAACCGCTCATCAGCAACCGGCGCAGCGCTTTGTGGTACGGCCCGTCGCTCACCACGAGCATCTTGCCGGCACCCGGGTCGTGGCCCCGCAGCAGCGTGGCGAGCATGTTGCCGCGCAAGGAGGTGAAGCGCTGTTCGTCGCGCACGACCCGCATCACGTCGGCGTGCCGGGTCACACTCCAGAAGCCCGGCGCACCGTCGTGCCAGTGCACGGGATCGTGCTCCCGCAGCCACCCGAAGACCTCCGTCAGGTCACGGGTGGCGTGCACCTGTGGGTCGAGCAAGTCGGCACTGAGCAGTGTCATCCCTCGGCCCCGATCCGCGTGTCATACATCCGCATACGTGCTCCGCCTCACTCCTGGCCCGACTCGAAAGCAGCCTTCTCCAGGTACCGGACGATCTCCAGCCCGGTGCGGCTCTCGAAGACGGCGCGCACGGGGACGCGAATGCCGAGGCCGCTCTGCAGGCGCATCGCCAGCCTCATCGCCGACATGCTGCTTCCACCCGAAAGGAAGAAGTCCTCGGAAGGGTCGAACTCCCGCCCCAGGAGGTCCTTCCACGCCGCCGCCACCGCCGAGGCCGCCGGCGAGTCGGCGATCAGCGGCACGTCCTCCGCGCCGGAACCGGGGTCGGGCCGCGTCTGCGGACCGACGGCGGCGTCCGCCGGGGCCGCACACCTGGTCGGCCGGGCCGGGTCCTCGATGATGTCCCTCAGCCCGAGCAGAAGGTCCTGGGCCAGGTCCGCCACCACGGCCGGTGCCACCCGGGCCGCGTCGTAGGAGACGCGCATGGCCCACCGCCCGTCGTCGGCGGGGTAGACGCAGGCCGTGAGAGCGTAGTGCGTGTGGTCCTGCACGCGGACGGTGACGATGCCCCGGCGGCCGTCGGACGCCGACGGGTCCGAGAAGCGACCCTTCGCGCCGGGATACGTCTGGAACGCGAGAGCGGTGTTCATCAGCTGGGACACCGGGTGTGTCACCGACGACAACGACGCGACGTCGACAGCGCTGTGCTGTGACGCCTCGGCCGTCTTCCGGCGCACGGTTCGCGCCAACTGCGCCCAGTCCTCGGCCGCGCCCGGGTCCACGCCGTACGGCAGCGTATTGAGGAACAGGCCGATCGCCTCTTCCTCAATGCCTTCGACGATCCCGCGCAGCGAGGTGACCAGACCGAACGTCACGCCCGATTGCCCCAGTGCCTTCGAGAGTGCCGCCGCGTAGGCCGAGATGACGAGCATGGGCAGTGTGACGCCCAGCCGCCGTGCCACGGCCACCAGCGCATCCCACAGGTCCCGGTCGATCTCTTCGACCAGTTCGCGATGGTCGGCCGGCCCGGCCGCCCGCTGCCCGAGCAGCGACGGCGGCATCCGGCGGATCGCCTGGTGCCAGAAGTCGTTCGCGTCGGCGGACCCGGCAGCGGCGAGAAGGCTCTTCTGGGCTTCCGGCATGACATCCGGCGCGGGGGCCGGAGCATCGCCGAGACCCGCGAGATGGCGCATATGGGCGAGGGACCGGCTGATGACGGCAGCGGCGGACCACCCGTCCAGCAGCGCGTGATGGTACGCGAAGATCACATGCGGGCGGTCCGCCAGATGCACCTCGATCCGGACCGGCCGGTGCCGGTCCGCCGCCTCGGCCGCGGCGTCCCGCGTACGGGCGTTCAGGTGCGCGTCGACGTTGTCACCGGAGCAACGGCACAGGTGGACAGGTATGCCGGTGGCCGCAGGGGCCGTGGTGATCGCCCAGGACTCCCGGGCATCGAGGGTGAATCCGCTGCGCAGCGCCGAGAACTCGGCGATCACCGTCCGCCACGCTTCGGCGATCACCTCGGCGCCGACCTCCTCGTCCACCCGCAGGAGATTCGCGATCCCGTATACGGCCGACTCGGGATCCTCGTCACCGTGCATCAGCATGGCGAGCTGCGGAGGGGTCACGGGCGCCAGAGGGGAATCGTTCGTCTCGGGCGCCCCCGCCGCATGGCCGGGAGTTCGCGTCATGATTCAGCCTTCCGGAGGTTCACTGCGCCGTATCGGTGGCGAGAAGGGGGCGGGTACGGGGATCGCCGGGGGAGAGCTCGACCGGGTTCACGCCGCCGTGCCGACGGCCGGGCCCGGTCGCCGTGCGGTCGGGTGGCCGGCACACGGGCCGGGGCGCCTGATGTCAGGAGTACGAGGAACCGGGTGATGCGCGGAAGGCGCGACACCGTCGCCCTTGCGGATTCGGCGAGCTCGGCCGTACCGCCCTGCCATCGGCCGCCCTCGCATCCGGTCGGAATCCGTGCGAACGGCCGCTCGGATGAACCCAGTTGGATTATTCGGTAATGCGGCCCCACAATCAACCCTTGATCAGAGTGTGCGCCGGGCCTCAGACGGTCACCCGCGATGCCCGCAGACCAGGCGTGCCTGCTAAAGTGCGCCTCCTCCGCCACCCCCTCAGCCCCTGCCCCGACCGGTAGTTGACGCCTGCGACGAGGAGCTACGACGTGACCACCGACAACCGCCGAGCGGACATCCTCACTCAGTGGCTGGCGGCCGCCTCCGCGCCCGACCGGGAACTGTCGCGGGTCGACCGGAGTGTTCCGGTCGAGGCATCTCCTGCCCAGCTGGGCCTGTGGCTCGCCCAGGAGATACAGGGGGGCGCCACGGGGTTCGCCACCCAGCACAGCTACCGGATGAGCGGCCCACTCGACGCCGAGGCGCTGTCTCGAGCGCTCGACCGGCTGGTCGAGAGGCACGAAATACTCCGGACGGGCTTCTACGTCGACGGCCATCTGGTCCGGCAGGACGTCCGTCCCCCGTACTCCCTGGAGCTGCGGCCCGAGCCCGTACCCGCCACGACGGGTGTCCCGGAGCAGGACCTCCGGTCCGCCCTCGCCGAAACCGCCCGGGACGGGCTGGACCTGACGAGCGGACGGGTCATGCGGGCGCGGTTGTTCAACGTCGCCGACGACGAGCACATCCTTGTGCTGATCATCCATCACATAGCCCTGGACGGCTGGTCGGTCTCCGTACTGCAACGGGATCTCGCCGCGCTCTACGCCGGTGAGGCGATCGAACCGATGTCCCTGCAGTACCTGGACTTCGCGGAATGGCAGCGGCGGGAAGTGGCCGACGGGCGGTACGCGGACGGTGTCAGGTTCTGGCGCGACGCGCTGGCCGGTGTGCCGCAGCCGATGCCCCTGCCGACGGACCGGCCGCGCCGGCCGACGCAGTCCTTCCGGGGCGACTGCCTGCGCGCCCCGCTGCCGTCCGAGGCCGTACGACGCGTCGACACCCTCGCCGGGGAGGCCGGCGCGACTCCGCACATCGTGACGCTCGCCGTGTTCGTCTCCGTGCTGGCCCGGTGGACGGGCTGCGGGGACCTGGTCGTCGGGACGGCCGTCAACCACCGGCCGCTGCCGGAGACCGACGACATGATCGGGCCGTTCGCGAGCATCCTTCCCGTGCGGTACACGGTGCGCGACGGGCTGACCTTCCGCGAGCACCTCGAAGAGGTGAAGCAGCAGGTACTGGACGCGCGGGAGCACGAGGACGTCCCCTTCGAGCTCATCCTCGACAGCGCCGGCGTGACGCACAGTCCGGCGTACAACCCGCTGGTGCAGGTCACGATGACCTACAAGTCCGGTGTGATCGAACCGGTCACGATGCCGGGGCTGACCGTGGCCGAAATCCCGGCGCAGGACATCGACGTGCAGCGCGACCTGGCCCTGGAGGTCACCGGCGAACGGGGTGACCAGCTCAGTGTCGCGTACGCCTCGGACCTGTGGGACCGGGCGACCGTCGAAGCGCTCGCCGCAGCGTACGCGGCCGCTCTCGACCACGCCACGAGGCACCCGGACGAGCCCCTGGGCTCCGTCGGCCTGCCCCTGCCCCTCACGTCCCCGGAGTAGGGCGTCCCGGCGCGGTCGGGCAGCGCGAGGATCCCGGGACGCCCTCATCGCGCGGCCCTGTGTGCCGCTGGGGCGGGCACCGGCCGCGACGTCACTGCCCGGCCGCACCCGGTTCACCGTGCAGGTGGACCGGGGCGTTGGTGTAACCGAGGACGAAGTTGGAGAAGAGCCGCCTCGGCGGCGTGCTCACCTCCACTGTCCTGACCAGGTCGCGGACGGCTTCCAGAGCGGCCGTGAGGTGGGTTCGTCCGAGGAAGGCACCCAGGCAGAAGTGCGCGCCGAGACCGAACGCGAGGTGCTTGTTGGGCTTGCGCCCCAGGTCGAGCCGCGTCGGATCGGTGAAGACCTCGTCGTCGAAGTTGGCCGAGGTGTTCCACAGGGTGACGATGTCGTCCTTGGCGATCGCCTGCCCGCCGATCTCGGCGTCGGCCAGGGCCCGGCGCCCCATGTGCATCGCCGGCGTGGTCCAGCGCAGGATCTCCTCCGTGGCCGTGTCCAGGCCCACGCTCCCGTCCTTGAGCCTGCGCCACTCGTCCTGGTACTCGGCGAGCGCGAGGACACCGCCGATCGACGACATCCGGCTGGACTGCTCCGCGCCCAGGACGAGGCTGTAGCAGTTGAGGACGATCTCGTCCTCTGTCAGTGGCTCCCCGTCGATGGTCCCGTTGGCGAGTGCGCTGACCACGTCGTCGCCCGGTTCGCGGCGGCGCTGCTCCGCGAGGTCCGCGAAGTACATGAGGATCTCGTTGCGGGCCAGGATCTCGTCCAGCTCGCCGCCGCCCGCACCGTCGCTCGCCAACGACATGGTGTTCCAGTCGACCAGCTGAGGACGGTCGTACTCGGGCACGTCCATGAGGTCGCCGATCGTGTTGATCGGAATCTGGTCGGCCACGTCCGTCGCGAAGTCCACCTCGCCGCGGTCGATGGCCTGGGCGACCAGCCGCCGCGTACGCGCGTGCACCTTGGCGATCACCGGGGCCAGGGCCTTGGGTGTGAACGACTTCAGCAGGAGCGCACGGGTGGCACGGTGCCGGGGCCCGTCACTGACGGCCAGCATCTGACCCGAGGCGGAGTCGTGTCCCTGCAACAAGGTGGCGAGGACGTTGCCCCGCGTGGACGTGAAACGTTCCTCCGGGTCCCGGTAGACACTCACGATGTCCTTGTACCGCATGACGGCCCAGAACCCGGGGGCCGATTCCGACGGCGGATTCCAGTACACGGGGGAGTCCGTGCGCAGGGAACGCCACAGCTCGTGCAGGTCACGATCGAGGAATGTGTGCGGGTCCGCGAGGTCCACGCTGGTGAGGTGGGACGAGGGCATGCGGCAAGTCCTTCCGTACGCGGGCAGTGTTCACTGCGTCCTGATTCGTCAGGCACCCGGAGGCCCGGATGCCTGACCATGTGTCGTTTTCTACGGGCGCGGGACCTGGGCGCCCAGCCGCTCCGCCTCGCCCGCGAGGGCGCGCACGGTCGGACGGGTCATCAGATGCCGTACCGACAGCTTGGTTCCCAGCGCCTCCGACAGCCGGGGCATGAGCTTCGCCGCGACGAGCGAATGGCCGCCCAGGTCGAAGAAGTTGGCGGACGCGTCCAGCACGGGGCAGTCCAGCGCCTCCGCCCACAGACCGGCGATCACGGCCTCCAGGGCCGTCATCGACGCCGATTGCCGCGGCGCCGCGGCCGACGCGAAGTCCTGTACCAGCCGTTCCTGGTCCAGCTTGCCGACCCGGGTGAGCGGCAGCGCCTCGACCACGATGATCCGGGTGGGGACCATGAACGGCGGCAGCTCGCGCTCCAGCACGTCCCGCACCCCGCGCACGAGAGCGCTCGCCGCTCCCGTCCCGCCCTCGTCGGCCACCAGGGCGAGCCCCAGCGTCCCCACATGGCCGCCCTCCAGGACGACCGCGGCGCAGTCGGCCACCCCGGGCACCTCGACCGCGCGGCGCTCGATCTCACCCGGCTCGACCCGGAAGCCGCGGATCTTCACCTGCTGGTCCAGCCGCCCCACGAACTGCAGCGTGCCGTCCGGCCGTTGGCGGACCAGGTCGCCGGTGCGATAGAGGCGGCCGCCGTCCTTCGAGAAGGGATCGGCGACGAACCGCCGGGCGGTCAGCCCGGGATTTTTCCGGTAGCCGCGGGTGACCCCGGCACCTCCGACGAGCAGTTCCCCGGTGACACCCGGCGGTACGGCCCGCAGGTAGCGGTCGGTCACGTGGACCCGGTAGTTGCCGATGGGCCTGCCGATGGTGCTGACGTCGTCACCGGCCAGGGAGTCGGCCCACGTGGCGCAGACCGTGATCTCGGACGGCCCGTAGGCGTTGACGAAGCGCCGGCCGGGGGCCCAGCGCCTGATCAGGGCGGGCGGGCAGGGCTCGCCCGCGACAACGAGTGTGTCCAGGGTGTCCGGCAGCCGTTCCGAGACGCTGAGCAGGGACGGGGTCACGGTGACCGCGCCCGCGCCGGTCCGGGTCAGCAGCTCGTCCAGGCCCTCCTCGCCCACCGGGTCGGCCATGACCACACCCTTGCCATGGGCCAGTGGCAGCACCATGGACCAGATCCAGCCGTCGAAGGAGGGCGCCAGAACGTTGGCGGCCGTCTCCGCGCGGAAGTCGGCCAGTGAGCCGACCGCCCAGGCGAGGTTGGTGAGATTGGCGTAGGAGACCCCGACGCCCTTGGGCTTCCCGGTCGTCCCCGACGTGTGGACGAGATAGGCGAGGGAAGCGGGGTGCGGCACCGGCAGGGCCTCGTTCCTTCCGGTCCCCTCGCCGGCGCCGGCGAGGGCGGACACGGTCTCGCCGCGCCACCAGCCGGGACCGGTCCCGTCGGCGCTGACGAGGACCTTGAGGTTCGCGTCGGCGGCGATCCCCGACAGCCGCCCGTCGGGGTGGTTCGGATCGAGCGGTACGAACACGGCCCCCGCCCGCCAGACCGCCAGCACGGCCACCGCCAGCGCGCAGGAGCGCGGCAGATGGACACCCACCGCCTGCTCGGGCCCGGCCCCGGACCGCAGCAGGACCCCGGCGAGGACGTCGGCGCGCCGGTCCAGCTCGGCGAAGGTCAGCTCGCCGTCGTCGGCGAGCACGGCCCGCCGGCCGGGGTGGGCCGCGGCACCGGCGCGCACCCGCAGGCCGACGTCATAACTCTCCACGACCGCGACCGGTGCGATGGGCCCCGCCAGCCCGGACGTACCGGGCGAGTCCCCGGTCGCCTCCAGGGCGCACAACGGCGCCTTCGGCTCGCTTGTGCACGCCTCGATCAGGGAGAGGTAGTGGCGGCCGAAACCCTCGACCGTCACCCGGTCGAAGAGATCCGCCGAGTAGAACAGCCGGGCGCGCAGGCCCCCGCTGCCGGACGGGCCTTCCCCGCCCGGTGCCAGCGCTACCACCAGGTCGTACTCGCTGGCTCCGTCGCCGACGCCGATCGGCTCGGCCCGGAGACCGGCGAGCCGCAGTTCCGACGCCGACCCGCTCTGCAACGTCAGCATGGTCTGGATCACCGGGTTCACTCCGGGGACGCGCGCCGGGTTCAGCCGCTCCACCAACAGCTCGTACGGGGTGTGGGAGTGCTCAATCAGCTCCAGCACCCGGCTCTTCACCCGGCGCAGCAGTTGCTCGAAACTCCCGGCACGGTCGACGTCCGCACGCAGGATGAGCGTGTTGACGAAGAAGCCCAGCAGCGGTTCCAGGGCCGGCACGGTACGCGTGGTCACCGGGGTGCCGACCACGACGTCCTCGCCGCCGGACAGCTCGGCCAGTAGCAGGCAGTACACGGCGAGGTACACCATGAACGGCGTAGCGGCCTCCGCCTCGGCCAGCCGCTCGACCGCGCCGGTGAGCCGCGGGGCGACGGCGATGTCGACGGTCTCGGTGCGCACGGCGCCGGACTGCGGCCGGGGCCGGTCGGCGGGGAGTTCCAGAACGGGCGGCGCGTCCGCCATGGACTCGGCCCATTCCTCCACCCAGGCGCGCGGACCCTCCTGTTCGTAGAGGCCGCGCTGCCATGCCGCGTAGTCGGGGTACTGCACCGGCAGGGCGGGCAGGACGGCCTTCTCGCCCTTGACCAGAGCTTCGTAGCCCGCCGCCATCTCGGTGAAGAGCAGCCCAACCGACCAGTCGTCGAACGCGATGTGCGGGACGGCGAGGGCCAGCAGGTGCCGTTCCGGTGCCACCCGCCAGAGCCCCATCCGCAGCAGCAGGCCGGAGTCCAGCGGCAGCGGCGGCCGCATGGTCTCCGCGATCAGCCGACGGGCCTCCCGCTCCCGCTCCTGAGCCGTGTTCCCCCGGACCTCCACCACGTCCACCGGCAGGCCGCGGGGGTCCGCGACGCTCTGGTAGGGCTCGCCGTCCCGGGCCTCGATGCGCAGCCTCAGCACCTCGTGCCGGCCGACCACCAGCTCGACCGCGCGGAACAGGGCCGCCGGGTCCAGCTGCCCGTCGAGTGCCCAGGCGAAGATCAGGTTGCGGCTGCCGGCCTCCGGGTCGAGCTCCCGCTGGAACCACAGGCGGCGCTGCCCGAACGAGGTGGGCACCGGAGCCGTGCGGTCGGCCCGATCGATCCCGCCGCGCTCCGCGACGCCCCGGCGGCGGGCGAGGAACGCGCGTAGCTGGGCCTCTTTCCGGTCCTCCCGGCCGGGCCCGTCGGCCGACGTTGTACTCATGCCTCCACCTCCGCGAGGTGCGCGAGCACCGACTCCTCCAGCCGTGCGGCGAGTTCGCGCAGCACCGGGTACTCGAACACCATGGTCATCCTGATCTTCATGCCGAGGGCTGCCTCCAGCCGGGACACCACCCTCACGATGAGCAGCGAGTGCCCGCCGAGGTGGAAGAAGTCGTCCATGGCGGACACCCGGTCCGCCCCCAGGACCTCCTGCCAGACCTCGGCCACCAACTCCTGGATCGCCCCCTCGGGAGCGGTGTACTCACCGGTGGGACCGCCGTCCTTCGGCACCTCCAGCACCGCCAGCGCCTTACGGTCGACCTTGCCGTTCTTGTTGAGCGGGAAGTGCTCCATGCCGATCCAGGCCGACGGCACCATGTGCGCGGGAAGGTGCTCGGAGGCATGCCGGTGTGTCTTCTCGACCCACCCGCTCTCCGCCGCGTCGCCCGGCGCCACCCGGCAGTAGGCGACGAGCCCCGCACCGGTCGGCAGGTCCTCACGCAGCAGGACGACGGTCTCCCGTACGCCCGGTGCGGAGGCGATCGCCCGCTCGATCTCCTCGAGCTCCACGCGGAAGCCGCGCACCTTGACCTGGCGGTCCATCCGGCCGAGGAAGTCCAGCGCACCGTCCTCGGTCCAGCGGGCCTGGTCCCCCGTCCGGTACATCCGCCCGCCGTCGCCGGCGATCACGTCCGGCAGGAAGGTCCGCGCGGTCAGCCCGGAACGGCCGCTGTAACCGCGGGCGAGGTGCGGTCCGGACAGGTACAGCTCACCTGCGACACCCGGCGGCACCGGGCGGAGCCACTGGTCCAGTACGTAGGTGCGCGTGTTGGCGAGCGCGGTGCCGACGTGCGACGGAGCCCCGGGGACGAGCCGTCCGGCCGTGGCGGCGATGGTCGCCTCCGTCGGCCCGTAGAGGTTGCTGAGCGGACACGGCAGCCCCTCGGGCACGGAGGGTAGCCGCTCACCGCCGACTCCCAGCCGGGTGAGGGTGGGGTGGGCGGCGGGCGCGCCCGCCGCGCTCGCGGTAAGCGTGGGCGTGACCATGAACGAGGCAGTCACGCCGGTCCGCGCGAAGTAGTCCCAGAGCTGGTCGAAGGCGAGGTGCGTGTCCTCCGGGACGACGACCAGCCGACTGCCGGCCGTCAGCGCGGGAAGCATGTCCAGCAGGCTGGCGTCACAGCTGGGTGTGCCCAGCTGGGAGACCCGGTCCTCGGCGGTGAGCCGGAACTCGTCCACGTACCAGGCGATGAAGTTGTCGATACCCCGATGGGTGACCTGCACCGCCTTGGGGCGGCCGGTGGAGCCGGAGGTGTAGATCACGTAGGCAAGGTTGTCCGGATGGACCGGGGGCCAGGGCGTCTCCGCGGGCTCCTCGGTATCCGGCTCCGTGAGCGCCGCCACCTCCAGCACCGGGCGCTCCGCCGGCCAGTCGAGGGCCGTCCCTCTGGCATCGGTGAGCACCGCGCAGGCGGCGCTGTCGTCCACCATGTAGCGCAGCCGGTCCATGGGGTGGGCCTGGTCGAGGGGCAGGTAGACGCCGCCCGCCTTGATGACGGCGGTCAGCGCCACCACCAGGTCGGCGCCGCGCGGCAGGCAGGCGCCGACGACCTTGTCCGGGCCCACGCCGTGCTCCAGAAGATGCCGGGCGATGCGGTCGGAGCGCCGGTGCAGTTCACGGTGGGTCAGCGATGCCCCGCCGTCGTCCACCGCCATCTCGTCCTGCCGCCCCCGGGCCGGTTCGCCCGTACGCAGCACGTCGACGAGGCGGCCGCCCACGGGCAGCCGGGGACCGGAGGCGAAGGTGCCCAGCCGCGACCGCTCGGCCTCGGTGGTGACGGGCAGGGTCGCGAGCGTCGCGCCGGGGTGTACGACCACGGACCGCAGCACCTCGGTGAAGCGTTCCAGCAGCCGCTGGATCGTCTCGCCGTCGAAGAGGTCCGAGGAGTACGCGGTCCACAGGGCCAGGCCCTCGCCCTTGGGTCCCTGAGTCTCGGCGACGAAGGTGAGATCGAGGTTGCTCTCCACCCCGTAGTCGACGTCGGAGAGCACACCGAGGGCGTTCGGGCCGCCGTCGTGCGGCTCGGCCAGGGAGAAGAGCACCTGGAAGACCGGCGCGTGCGTGAGGCTGCGCTCAGGGGCGATCGCCTCGACCAGCTGATCGAAGGAGACGGCCTGGTGGTCGTGGGCGTCCAGAGCGACGGTCCGGGTCCTCTTCAGTGCCTCGGCGAAGGTGAGGCTCTCGTCCGTGCGCAGTCGCAGCGGGAGGAGGTTGACGAAGAAGCCGATCAGCCGCTGGGTATCGGGCATCGCGCGATTGGCGACCGGCGTGCCGATCACCAGGTCGTGCAGGCCCGTCCATCGCGACATGGTGATCTGGAGCGTGGTCAGCAGCAACATGTAGAGGCTGACCCGCTGCTCCTTCGCGACCTGGCACGCCTGCGCCGCGAGGTCGTCCGGCAACGCGAAGGTCAGACTTCCGGTCCGGTACGACTGCACGGGGGGACGGGGCCGGTCGGTCGGCAGTTCCAGGACCCGGGGCGCCTCCTCCAAGTGGGCGAGCCAGTAGGCCAGTTCGTCGTCGAAGGCAGGGGACGCGATGCGCTTGTGCTGGCGCACCGAGTAGTCCGCGTACTGGATCGGGAGGTCCGGCAGCAGCGGCGGGCGGCCCTCGGCCTTCGCCGCGTACGCGTCGGACAGTTCGCGCAGCAGGACATCCATGGACCACCCGTCGGTGGCGACATGGTGGACCACCAGCTGCAACTCATGCTCGTCGGGGGCGAGTCGGAAGAGCTGGGCGCGGAATACGGCGTCCGCGCCCAGGTCGAAAGGCTTCTCGAACTCCGCCCGCATCAGCTCCAGCAGCGCTTCCTCACGCTCCTGCGGCGTCCGGCCGGGAACGTCCACCAGGGGCAGCCGGACCGGCGTTCCCGGGGCGTCCATCAGCTGGTGGAGCTCACCGTCGGCAAGCTCCAGGCGGGTGCGCAGGACCTCGTGGCGGGTCCGCACCAGAGCGAGCGAGTCCGCGAGCAGGTCCCGGTCGACCGCCTCGCGCATTCGCACCGACATCACCGAGTGGTAGGCGGCGGGACGCCCCTCCCTGCGGTGCATCACGTCCTCGAACCACAGCCTGCGCTGGGCGGGGGAAGCCGGCGCGCGGCGGGCCACCCCCGTCAGCGCCTGTCTGGCGACCGAGGCGATGGCGTCGGCGAGGAGCGCGGGATGCTCCGTCAGCGGATCCCCACCGGCCGCAAGACCGTGGACGTGCACCGGAGCCCTGGTCACAGCCGACCACGCCTCCGCGTCGAGGGCCTGGCCGGCGTCGGTCCCCTGGAGCAGGAACACCGGCGCCCGGAGCGGGGGCCCGTCGAAGGACCACCCGTCGGTCATGGTCAGGTCGGCCCGCAGCAGCGGTTCGAAGAACTCGTAGACGTGGTCGTCGTCCAGCAGCGCGGCCGGGGTGAGTCGGTAGTCCCGCAGCCACGCCCGCAGCTGCCGGGCGTCCATCGACGCGGGCCGGGCCCCGCCCGGGGGAGCGATGTGGCCGGGGATCGGCTGACGGACGGCCAGCAGACCCAGCGCCGCCACATCGGAGGGCAGCAGACCGAGTGCCGCGAGTCCGACCATGGCTCCGAAACAGGATCCGACCACCAGGACCGGCTTGCCGTGCTCACGGGCGTCGGCGGCGATGACCCGGGCGACCTCCTCGGCGGCCTCCGGCACGGTCGTGTGCGTCGGCTCGGCGATGCGGCTCTCCCGGCCGGGCAGCCTGACCGACTTCAGCTCCACCGAATCCGGCAGGGCGGCGGCGACCGGATTCCACGGCGCCGCCCCCGCGCCGGCGTGGGCGATGGCGTAGACGACGACCGCGGCGTCCGGACGTGCCGCCTGGCACAGCAGTGCCCGTGGTGCCACGGCGGGGCTATTGGGTTCCATGCTCTCTCGTCCTGTCGTTCGGGCGGTGTCGTGTTGCCGCGGCCGCGTCGTTCCTGGACTAGTCGACGTGGGTCGCGGCGGCCTCGTCCACGTCCAGCAGCGCGGCCAGCGCCGGCGGCATGGCGTTGCGGCTGACCGTGAAGTAGTCGTGGCAGCCGGGGAAGGACCGGGCCGAGAAGCCGCCCGCCGCGTACTGCCGCCAGCCCTCGTTGTGCTCGGTGCGCACGAGACGGTCGTCGGCTCCGTGCCACGCCTCGACCGGGCAGGTCAGCGGCTCGTGGGTCCAGCGGTAGCCGGCGATCATCCGCACCGTGCCGCGGAAGCTCACCAGCATGCGCTCGACCAGCCAGCTGTCCAGCTCGGCGGCCACCTCCAGGCCCGGCAGGCAGGAGCAGCCGGACGCCACGATCTCCTCGTCGGTCTGGTTCAGGATGCCGGTGGCCTGGTCGATGGTCTCGTCGCCGGGAGACCCCACGAAGTGCGGCGGCCGGGCGGTGGCCACCACCAGTCTGCGCACCGCCCCGCCCCTGTCCCGCAGCAGCGCGGCGGCCTCCAGCGCCGGTGCGGCGCCCGAGCCGACCCCGACCAGCGTGAGCGCGAGGCCCCGCGCCGGTACCAGCGCGTCCAGCGCTTCGACGGCCGCCTCCGCGACCTCCTCGACCGTGCGGGGCGGCTCCTCTTCGATCCGCTCCTCCCGCGCGGGCAGCTGGACCCCCGCGACCAAGGCCCGGGAGCCCAGGTGCTCCTGCCAGGGGCGGAAGGTGGACGCGCCGAGCCCGGTGGGCGGGAAGCAGAGCAGGACCGCCCGCCGCGCCTCCTCTCCCGTGCCCGCGACGGACCAGGTGCGCAGCCAGTTCTGAACGTCGGTCATTCTTCGTCTCCGGTCGTCGGGACTTCGGTCAGCCAGTGCCGGTGGGAAGCGGACTCGCCGCGCACCACCCGGGTGTAGATCTCACGCAACCGTCGTGCGACCGGTCCGGGACTCCCCGACCCCACCCGGAGCCCGTCGATCCAGGTGATGGGCAGGATCTCCCAGGCCGTTCCCATGAAGAAGATCTCGTCGGCCAGATAGAGCTCGGTGCGGTCCACCTCGCGCTCCTCGACCGGCATGTCCATCACCTCGCTCAGCAGGTGCAGCGCGGTGTCCCTCGTGACGCTCTCCAGCACCCCGCTGGTCAGCGAAGGCGTGATCACCCTCCCCGCCCGTACCAGCGCGACGCAGGCGCCCGGCCCCTCGCTCACCTTGTGCCGTTCGTTGAGCAGGATCGGGTGGTCGTGCCCGTTGGCCCGGGCCTCCATAGCGGCAAGGCGGCCGTTGTGGTAATTGGAGAACGCCTTCACCCGGGGCGGCATCGACGCCTCGCTGATCCTCGTCCAGGAACTCACCGCCGCCCGGCAGCCGTCCGGCGCGGCCAGCTCACTGGAGAACGGCCAGCTGTCCACGACCACCTCGCAGAGGCTGTCCGCCGGCACCATCTGCTCCTTGACGAAGCCCTTGGCAAACGCCCACGGGCGGACGTACGCGTCCTCCCGGTATCCGTTGGCCCGCAGCACCGAGACGACCGCCGCGGCCAACTCGTCCTGAGTGTGCCCCAGATCCAGTCGGCAGATTCGGGCGGAGTCCAGCAGCCGACGCACATGGTCCTCGAGGCGGAACAGCAGCAGCGAGCGGCCGTCGGCGGAGCGGTAGGCACGGATGCCCTCGAAGATCGCGGCGGCCGAGGCGTGGCCGACGGCGTTGACATGGATCAGCGCGTCGTTCCAGGGCACCATCTCGCCCGAGCGCCACAGCCACGCAGGCGTCTTTGTGGCCACATGCCGATCCGTCATCATGGCTTCTGCTTCTGCAGTCATCCCGCCCACCGGTTCTCGCGTTGTCGCTCGTCCACGTCCGTCCACGCCGCCTGCCGCAGGTACTCCTCGAAGTCCGCAACCACGAGATCCGCCTCGGTCACCCGCTCCGCCGCTCCGCCGGAGGCGGGGACGGCGACACAGCGCAGCCCCGCCGAGCGCGCCGCCTGGACTCCGACGGCGGAGTCCTCGAGCGCCTCCGCCTCGAAGGGCGCGACGCCCATCCGCGCCAGGGCCGCCAGATACAGGTCGGGAGCGGGCTTGTGCCGCTCGGCGGTCTCCCTGGTGACCACCACGGCGAAGTGGTCGCGTACTCCCAGCCGGGCGAGGTGACCCTCCACCCATGCCGCGGGAGAACTGGAGACCACGGCCAGCGGCAGTCCGCCCCGCCGGGCCAGGGCCAGCAGCCGGCCGACACCCGGGCGCAGCGGCTCTCTCTCGCTGAGCCGCTTCTTGAGCAAGGCCCGTGTGTCCCGCACCCCGGCTTCCGGAGGCCGGCCCAGCGCCGCGCCCAGGGCGTCCAGCGCCAGCTGTTCACCGTCGGCCCGGCCCTCCATCCGCTCCCACAGCTCCTCGGGGAACCTGACGCCGAGCCGCGCCCAGGTCTCGTCCCAGGAGCGTCTGGCGGCGCGCTCGGTGTCGCAGATAAGGCCGTCGAAGTCCAGGAAGAGCGCACGGGGTATCACTTCGTCAGCCCGCCTTTCCGGCCGGGCGGACGAGGCCGAGGACGCGGGCGACGAAGTCGTTGGTGAACAGGCCCCGCGGATCGAGATCGGCACGCACCCCCTGGAAGGCGTCCCACTCCGGGTAGAGCGGGGCCAGCACCTGCTCGGTCGCCGTGTGGGCCTTGCCCCAGTGCGGCCGCCCGCCCAGGTCGCGCAGTTCCCGCTCGACCACGCGGAGCAGTTCCAGGAAGGCCACTGACCGGGGGACCGTCAGGTTGACGTAGCCGGTGGCGCGCCCGTAGGCCGGGCTGAGCGGAGCGTCGTCCGCGGCACCGACCCGTACCAGCACCGAGTACGGCGAGTAGCGGCCGGCCCGGCGCAGCGTGCGTCGCAGCCGCCGCAACGCCTCGGGTACGTCACCGAGCGCCAACGCGTGCTCCAGCGCGACGAACTTCACCGGCTGGGGGAAGGTGAACACCTTGTGGCTGACGTCCACGTGCGCCCCCGGTTCGCCGCCCCGGCCGGACAGGAATCCGCTCAGCCGGGGCACCGCGGCGGGGGTCGCCCCGGCGGCGAGGCCCACCAGGCCGCACCGCACCTCGGAGAGCGTGGTGGCGTACCGCCGTCGCCCCGCCCCCGGTGTGGGAGCGTCCTCGGTGGCGTTCAGGAGGCGGCTGCAGACCGTGTCGTTCCATGGCAACCACGAGCAGGACACGTGCTCGGCGCTGCCGGCCCACTCCTCGAAGCCCTCCAGTAGCGTGTCCAGCCGCTCGGTCCGCTCGGTCGCGGCAAGCCGGAAGCGCGGCACGCAGCGCAGCGTCACACTGCTGATCACGCCCAGCGCGCCCATCGCGGTCCGGGCGCAGCGCAGCGACTGTGCGGAGCCGTCCCTGGACAGCTCGCGCACGCCGCCGTCGGCGGTGACCAGACGCAGTCCCTCCACCTGGTCGGCGAAGGTGCCGTGCTTGAGACCGGTGCCGTGGTTGCCGGTGGAGACGGCTCCGGCGACGGTCTGCTCGGCGAGCGTGCCGATGTTGGCCAGGGCCAGGCCGGCCCGGTCCAGCACGGCGCTGATCTCGGCCAGCGACGTCCCGGCGCGCACGGTGATGGTCCGCCCCTCCCGGTCCAGGTGCTCCACCCCCGAGTAGCGGGAGAGGTCGACCATGACGCCGTCGGTCAGCGCAAGCGGATTGAAGGAGTGGCCGGAGCCGGCCGCCCGCACGGTGAGGCCCCGCTCGGCGGCCCGCGTCACGGCCGCGGCGATGTCCTCCTCGCTCCGTGGCGCGATGCGGTACCGGGGCTCGCAGCGCACGGTCCTGGCCCAGTTGCTCCAGGCCGTGGTGGATCCCCGGGGGGTCATCGGCCGCTCCCCACCGGGGTCGGGACAAGGGTGTCGCAGTAGCGGGCCACCGCGTCCTGCCAGCTCGGCATGGTCAGCCCGATGCTCCGCAGCCGGGCGGTGTCCAGGGTGGAGTTCCTCGGCCGGCCGCCGATGAATCCGGCTTCCTCGAAGAACACGGGCTCGGGGGCCGGACCCGCGTCCGCGCCGAGCAGCGCGTGGATCTCCGACGCGACCTGGTACCAGCTGGCCGATCCCTGGTTGGTCACGTGCAGGGTTCCGGTGACGTCGCTCCCGTCGGTCATCAGGAAAACCAGGGCCCGGGCCAGGTCCACTGTGTAGGTGGGGCAGCTGAACTGATCGCCGATCAGCCGGGACCGCTCGCCCCGCTGGAGCCCGCGCACCACGGAGAGCACCGTGTCCAGGCCTTCGTCCACACCCCCGAAGAGCCACGAGGTGCGGACGTTGACGTGCCTGGGCGCCATCTCGGCCAGGCGTTCACCGGCGAGCTTGGTCAGGCCGTAGACGCTACGGGGCGCCGGCAGGTCCTCCTCGCGGTAACCCCGGTCGGGGGTGTGCTCCCCGTCGAAGACGTAGTCGCTGGACACGTAGATCAGGCGCGCACCGGTGCGGCGGCAGGCGTCCGCCACGTGGCGCACCCCGGCGACGTTGACCCGCAGCGCCAGCGCGGGGTCCTGTTCGCAGTCGTCGACGATCGCGTGCGCGGCTGTGTGCACCACCACGTCGGGCCGGAAGGCGTCGATGGAGGCGGCCACGGCGGCACGGTCACCGATGTCGAAGTCCTTGACGGAGACCCCGGTCAGCGGCCAGTCAGCGGTCGCCGGGTCCGCGTCCAGGGCGGCGGTGAGCGCCGTGCCGAGCATCCCGTCGGCGCCGGTCAGATAGACCCGCGGGGGCCGGCTGCTCACAGGTGACCGAACTCGACGAGGAGCTCCTGCACCGTGGCGCCGGAGTTGATCCGCTCGCGGACCACCCGTTCCTTGTCCATCTGCCGGCGTACACCGGTCAGCACGTCCTCGGCGCCGAGCTGGGGGACGACCGCGATGCCGTTCTCGTCGGCGACCAGGATGTCGCCGGGGGAGATGACCTGACCGTTGACCACGACCGGAACGTTCACCTGGACCGGTTCGGTGCGGTCGTGGACCGCGGTGGGCGACGGCCTCGGCACCGTGCTGCGATACCACAGCGGGAAGCCCAGGTCGCGGATTTCGTCCACGTCGCGAACCGCCCCGTCCACGATGCCGGCGGCGACTCCCGCCTTGAGGGACAGGGTGGACATCAGCCCGCCCCACATCGCCGTGGTGGTGGTGCCGTGGCAGGCGACCACGATCACGTCACCGGGCTCGGCGAGGGCCAGCACCGGCATGCAGTCGACGAGGTCGTCGATGGACAGGTTCACGGTGAGCGCGGGGCCGACGATCTTGTGCTGCGGAAGCACCGGCAGCAGTCCGCCGATGGCGCCGACGCGGCGACGGGCGTCGGTGACCAGACAGCTGGGGCTGTACTCCTTCAGCACCTCGCGGAAGGCGTCGAGCAGGGCCGGATCAGGACGCTGCATCGTATTGCGGATGGTCTCCACTGGTGAGAACTCCTTTGTGAAGGGGGTCTGCTGGGCGTGTGAGGCTCAGCGGGAACGGACGGCCTTGAGGATCTGCCCGGCCAGGCTCGGTGCGCTGAGGCCGTGTGCGTCGAGGGTTTCGTCCTCGGTGCCGCACACCGGAACCTCGGTCAGACCGATTCCGTGGAAGTCCGGCAGCCGGGGTACCCGCGCCTCCAGGAGGGCCCGGGCCACGGTGTCGGCCTGACCGCCGTGCCGGTAGTGGTTCTCCACCACCACCAGCGTGTCCGCCTCGGCGGCGAGCCCGGTCAGCCATTGCTCGTCCACCCGGTTCAGCCAGGGCAGGTTCACGACCCGCAGCCGGACGCCGTCGGCCATGAGCAGATCGGCGGCCCGCAGCAGCTGCGTCAGCACCACCGGGCCCGCGGCCACGGCCACGACCCGGTCGCCCTCGCGAACGGTGCGTCCGTGACCGGGCTGGAGCGGGCCGCTCCCGATGGCCGCGCTCTCGGCGGGCACAGGAACGCTCGCCAGGCGCAGGTACACGCTCTCCTCGGACTCCAGGCAGAAGTCCACAGCCGCGGTCAGCTCCGCCGCGTTGGCGGGCTCCAGCATCACCAGGCCGGGGACCGCCCCCAGCGCGGAGACGTCCCGGACCGCCTGATGCGAGTGGCCTGGGCCCGCCGGAAGGAGCCCGGCGAGCGAACCGACGTAGACCACCCGCCGGCCCTCGGTGGCGTTGTTGTAGATCTGCTCGTTGGGCCGGGCGTGGAGGAAACAGGAGAAGGAGTGGACGAAGGGCAGCAGCCCGCCGGCCGCGAGTCCGCCCGCCGTCGACACCATGTCCTGCTCGGCGATCCCGCACTCGAGGAAGCGGTCCGGGTACGCCCGGGAGAACGGGATCAGTCCGGTGTCCAGCACCAAGTCGGCGTCGAGGGCGACGATCCCGGGATGGGTTGCGGCCCGGTCCAGCAGCACCTCACCGTAGACCTCGGGCAGCCGCTCGCCGGCCGGACGAGGTGCCACCCGCGGCTCCTCGGACACCAGATCCGGTTCGCCGAGCCCGTGGCGGGCGAGGATCGTCGCGGCCGCCTCCACCAGCTCGGCGTGGGCGGTGAGGTAGTCCTCCTCGCAGGGCGCGCCGCTGTGGAAGCGGTAGCGCCACTCGTCGTCGGGCATGGAGGTGGCGGCGAAGGTGGCACACCCGGCGCCCTTGACCGTGTCGGCGATCAGCACCGCGGGCATCCCGGGGAAGCGCTCGCGCCGCGCGCCGAAGGCGTCCGCGAGTGCGGCCACCTCATTGCCGTCGCAGCGGAGCACCCCCCAGCCGTGGCTGAGGAATCTGGCCTCCAGGTCGCCCAGGTCGCTCACGTCCCGGACCCAGGTGTCGGACTGGATCTTGTTGTGGTCGACGATGAGGGTGAGCTCGTCCATCCGATGGTGCACGGCGCCCCTCAGCGACTCCCAGACCTGGCCCTCCTGGAGTTCTCCGTCGCCCATGGTGACGAAGACACGGCGCCGCCGGCCGCGCAGCCGGTCGGCGAGGATCAGGCCCTTGGCCTTGGAGACGCCCATGCCGAGCGAACCGGTATTGAAGGGCATGTGCGGTGTGTGTACGTCCGGGTGGCCCGGCAGCCCGCCGAGGCGCCGCAGCCGGTGCAGGTCCTCCTCCGGCAGCTTCCCGAGTCCGATCAGCGCGGCGTACAGGCCGGGAGCGTCGTGGCCCTTGGACGAGAAGTAGACGTCGCCGTCGTCGGTGCCGGGCTCGTCCATCTCCTGGAGCAGCAGCTGGGCGACCAGATCGGCAGCGCTGAAGCTGGATCCCAGATGTCCGGAGCCTGCCCTTGTCACCATGTAGAGGGTGTTGACGCGGCAGAGCGCCGCGAAGGCGCGTGTCCGCTCGTACGGTTCATCGATGGCGGCCAGCACACGTTCGAACTCGCGCACGGGGACCCGGCGCAGCGGATGGGGCACGGATTCTCCAGTCGTACGGGATGTTCCTGGATCGTTGTCGGTGGTCACCAGCACACGAACCCGCCGTCCACCAGCAGCTCCTGGCCGGTGACGTAGCCGCTCATGCCGGAGGCGAGGAAGAGCAACGGGCCGGCGAGGTCGTCGGGTTCGGCCATCCGGCGCATGGGGACCCGGCTGGTGTACCGCTCCAGGAAGGTGGCGTCCTGGCCGCCGAGCACACCGCCGGGGGAGAGCGTGTTGACGCGGACTCCGCGCGGTCCCCACAATGCGGCCAGGTAGCGGGTGAGCGCGCTCACCCCGGCCTTGGAAGCCCCGTACGCCGGAGGCTTGAGGAACGGCGGGTCCAGCTCGATGTGCTCGTAGAGCCGGGTGTCGGGCGCGACGTTCCCGTACAGGGAGCCGATGTTGATGACGCTGCCGCGGCCACGCCGGGCCATGTCCGCGCCGAAGGTCTGGCAGACCCGGAGCACCCCCAGGGTGTTGATCTCCAGCACACGCGCCGAGAGGTCGTCGGGGATGTCCTCGAACAGCCAGCTGCCCGTCTCGGCGCTGGGCGGCTGGTCGATCCCCGCGTTGTTCACCAGGATGCTGGGAGGCCCGACCTGCTCGATGGCCGTCGCCAGCGCCCGCCCGAGGGATTCACGGTCCGTCACGTCGGCGCGCAGCGACAGGTGCGGTGCGCTCGCGGCGGCTGAGTCCGGTTCGACGTCCAGGCCGAGGACCGTCGCCCCCGCGCCGGCCAGGGCGGCCGTCCACACCTGCCCGAGGCGCCCGGAGGAGCCGGTGACGACGGCGACCTCACCCGACAGATCGGGGGTCACCGGGCGTCTTCCAGCAGGTCGAGGGCGAAGTCCTGGTCGGCGGCCACGGGTTGTGCGAGCCGGCACCCGAGGAGTTCTCCCATCCGGTACGGCTTGAGGCCGTCGCCCGGGGACTTGCACGCGAAGTCGCCCTCGGTAAGCACGTGCCCCGCCGACAGCGCCTGGGCGGCGACGAGCTTCTTGCCCATTTTCCGCACGGCGACCGCCTCACGGTTGCCCAGCGTCTTGCGCGGCGAGCCCAGCGCGGCACGCGTGCGGCGCAGGCCCTCGGTCAGCTCGGTGAACTGGGCAGGGTCGAGCGAGAAGTGGTGGTCGCTTCCCTTGCCCGCGTGGTCCAGTGTGAAGTGCTTCTCGATGACCCGCGCGCCCAGCGCGTAGGCGACCCAGCTGAGCTCCGGACCGAGGTCGTGGCCGGAGAAGCCGATCACGACGTCGGGGAACTCCTCGCGGTAGGCGGTGATCACCGACAGATGCAGGTCGTCCGGTGCCGCCGGATAGATCGCCGTGCACTGCAGCAGCGCTAGCTGGGGGTTGAGCGGCAGCACCGTCTCACAGGCCCGGCGCACGTCCTCCAGCCCTGCTCCTCCCGTGCTGACGATCAGCGGAAGCCCGCTCTTGGCGGCGTGAGCGAGCAGGGGCGTGTTGGTGATGTCGGCCGAGGCGATCTTGAGGGCCGGCAGACCCAGTTCGGCCAGGAAGTCCACGCTGGGCATGTCGAAGGCGGTGGAGATGAAGTCCACGCCCAGCTCGCCGGCCACGGAGCGCAGGTACTCGTAATCGGACCGGCCGAACTCCAGCGCCTCGCGGTGCTCGCCGTACGTGCGCCCGTAGCTGTTGGCGCTGGTGTAGGGCTCGTCGAACATCGCCTGTGTGAAGAGGCTCTTGTTGTCGCGCTTCTGCAGTTTGACGGCGCTCGCGCCGGCGGCCGCCGCGGCCTGGAAGAGCTGAACGGCCTGTTCGACGCTGCCGCCGTGGTTGTGGCCGATCTCGGCGATGGTGTAGCCGTCGGTCGTGTCACCGATGGCACGTCCGGATATCTCGATGGAACGCATGGTGGAGGAACCCCCGGAATCTCGGCTCGCGGTTCGCCGGCACGATAGGGCGGCGAAGGGAAGGTGTGACCTTGGTCAGGCCGGAAGGTGACGCGTCGAAGTCGGCTGGGGGCCGGGGCCCGTCATCGAGACCACGACCGCGGCGACGCCGGCGGTGGTCGGCGTCAGGTAGAAGTCGCGCAGCGGGACCGCCACGCCGAAGGCGTGTTCCAGCCGGGAGATGATCTCCACCGCGTGCAAGGAGTGCCCGCCGAGTTCGAAGAAGTCCTCGTCCGGGCCGATGCCCTGAAGATCCAGCTGACTCTCCCAGATCGCGGTGACCTTCTTCTCGACGGCTTCGCGCGAGCCGACCGCTTCGACGTCCTGAGTACTCATACGGGTGACCCCTTACGCCTGGTGTCGGCCGGCCGGAACGCCTCACCCCGCAGGGCACGGCGGTCGACCTTGCTGTTGGAGGTGAGCGGCAGGGCGTCCAGGAAGCGGAAGACCGTGGGCACCATGTGCGCCGGGAGACGCGAGGCGGCATGGGCCCGCAGCTCGGCCGGCGTAACCGTGTCCTGCCGGAGCACCGTGTACGCCACCAGCCGCTGACTGCCCGGGCTGTCCTCGCGCGCCACCACGGCGACTTCGCGCACCGCAGGGTGGGCGGCAAGCACCGCGTCGATCTCGCCGAGTTCCACCCGGTGACCCCGGACCTTCAGCTGACCGTCCTTGCGCCCGATGAAGTAGAGCTCCCCCCCGGGCATGCGCCGGACGATGTCGCCCGTCCGGTACAGCCTCGCCCCGGGCACGTCGCTGAACGGGTCCGCGACGAAGGAGCGCGCGGTCAGGCCCCGTCGTCCCAGATAGCCCCTGGCCAGCAGCCCCCCGCCCAGGTGCAGTTCACCGGCGATGCCCTCTCCGCACTCCCTGAAGTCCTCGTCCAGGATGTACGCGGTGCGGTCCCCGATCGGCGCGCCCAGGGGTGCGCCCAACTCCTCGTCGATCGCGGTGACCGGACTGATGGTGGGCGTGATCACGGTCTCGGTCGGGCCGTACGCGTTGGTCAGGGGGATGCCCGCTTTGCGCTGCCACAGCTCGGCGGACTTGACGGACATCCGGTCGCCGCCGACGATCATGTGCCGCAGCGGCAGCCCGGGCCAGTCCCGCCACTCGAGGGAGTTCGCGATCGCGTGCCAGTAACCGGTCGCCAGGTGCGCCACCGTGACCCGGTGCCGCTCCAGGAACTCCAGCATCCCCGCGACGCTGAGCGTTTCGTCGCTGATCACCAGCGTCGCTCCGAGGGTGAGCGCGCTGAGGGCCTGCTCGATCGCCGTGTCCACATGCATGGGGGAGAACTGAAGGATCCGGTCCTCGCGGAGCAGCCCGAAGCCCGCGGTGATGGCCCGCAGTTGCTCTGCCAGCAGGTCCCTGGCGATGACCACGCCCTTGGGACGGCCGGTGGTCCCCGAGGTGTAGAGGACGTACGCGGCGTTGCCCGGCCGGGCACCATTCGGCTCGGGCGGCGCGGCCGGGTGCACGTCCTCCGGCTTCTCCCAGTGGAGCTTTCGCGTGTCGAGCCCGTCGGCGTCCACGCCGCTGCCGACGACCAGCAGCGCCGCGTCGCTGTCCGCGAGCATCAGCGCCTTGCGCTCGACCGGTGCTCCGGCCTCCAACGGCAGGTACACCCCGCCGGCCTTGAGCACCGCGACCAGCGTCACCGCGGCTTCCAGCTTCCGGTGGACGAAGGCGGCCACGACCCGCTCGGGGCCGACGCCCAGTCCACGCATCCGCGCGGCGAGGGCGTCGGTGAGCGCGTCCAGTTGCGCGTACGTCAGCCGGCGGTCCTCGTCGACCAGGGCCGGCGCGTCCGGTGTCTCCCGGGCGCGGAGGCGTATCCGCTCCTCCACCGGCGTCCCAGCGTGTTCCCCGCTCATGCCTCGACCTTCTTCTCCGTGGCGTCGTTCGGGGACTGCCGCTCCTCGGATCTCTCCGCGACCAGTCGCCAGGACGCCGGGATCAGCAGTGCCACCGTGGAGATGACCAGCACCGTCACCGTGCAGAAGACCAGGACTGGACGTGCGCCGAACTGCACCGCGGCCGGGCCCGCCAGAGCCATGCCGATGGGGGCGCCGATCAGGCTGCCCAGCATGGAGACCGAGCTGGCGCGGGCGATCAGCTCGCCCGGCACGTTCTTCTGGAGGGTCGTGGTCTGCAGCACCGCGTACACGGACTGCTGGAGACCGGCCGCGAGTCCGGCGGCCGCGATCAGGGGTACCCAGCCCGGAAGGGCCAGGAAGGCGGGGAAGGGCGCCATCAGGAAGAACCACAGTGCGGCCGCCACCAGGGGGCGGCGTGGCTTGACGCGGGCGGAGACGATGCCTCCGGCCAGCCCGCCGATCGCGTAGCAGATGCCGATCGCCGACCAGGAGGGGGCCCCGCCCAGGTACTCGTCGGCGATGAAGGGGCCGAGGACCACAGCCGGCGCGATGACGAGCATGTTGGCCAGCGAGACGTGCAGAATCCATATGCACAGCCAGCCCCGTGTACGTACGGCCGCCAGCCCCTCGGCGACGCTGCCGAGCAGCCCGGTGCGGCGTTCCAGCCGCTCGGCGGCCAGGGTGCGCGGCAACCGGTAGAGGAAGCACGCGCTGGCCGCGAAGGTGAGCCCGTCGATGAGGATGGACCAGCCGGCGCCCACGGTCGCCACCAGCACGCCGGAGAGACCGAGTGCCAGGATCTGGCCGGTGCTCCGGGAGATCCCCAGCAGCGAATTGGCCTCGGTCAGCTTGTCCTTGGGCACCAGTGAGGTGACCAGGCCCTGGGCGGCCGGGTTGAAGAAGGCGGAGCCCGTGCCCGCGATCAGTTGCAGTACGGCGACCATCCACACGCTGGCGTGTCCCGTGAGCAGCAGCACGGCGGTGACGCCCTGGGAGACGGATCGGACGCAGTCCGTGACCAGCATGACCTGACGCCGCGAGACCCGGTCGCCCACCGCGCCGCCGAGCAGCGCGAGGAGGATCATCGGAAGCCGGCTGCTCAGCACGACGAGACCGAGAGCGCCCGGTGAGCCGGTGAGTTCGAGCACCGCGAAGGCGATCGCCAGCGGGGCCAGCGAGTCACCGAAGGCCGACATCGTCTGGCCCAGGTAGTACCGGCGGAAGTCGCGGATCCCGAGCAATGATCTGAAGGAGGCGTAGGGGAGCATGTTCGAACTTTCTTCCGTCGGGCGCGGGCAGACTGTTCAGGCGGCGCTCTCGGCTCCGTCCATCGCTTCCCGCAGGCTGCGAGGCCGCATGTCCGTCCAGTGCGTGTCGACGTATTCGGCGCAGGCCTCCTCGCTGCCGGTGAATCCGGCTTCCCGCCAGCCGCCCGGCGTGCTCAGTGGCTCGGGAAAGAGCGCATACTGCTCCTCGTCGTTGATGAGGACCTTCCAGGCCAGGGTGTTGTCTTCAGGCATGATGTGACTCCTTGACGTTGGTGGGGACCGAGCGCCCGCGCTTGCCAGGGCTGAGAGGGCGGTGGGCGTCCGGTCGTAAGGAGTGGCCGGTGACCGGTGGCGGCCGGGCGCGGTGAGGGTTCAGAAGGAGGCGAGGAGTCCGGCGACCTCGGTCAAGTGCTCCTGGTAGAAGAAGTGCCCGCCGTCGAAGGTCCGCCAGCGCGCCTCCTTTTCGGTGCAGTCGGCCCAGCGAGGGAGCTGGTCCGTCGGCACCGCGGTGTCGTCCTCGCCGCCGATGGCCATGACCGGGCAGGCGATGCGCCGCACCCGGCCCGGGGTCGGGTAGTCCTGGGTGAGGACGAAGTCCGCGGTGACGATGTCCAGGACGAGATCCAGCAGTTCGGGCTCGTCGAGCACTTCCTCGGGCAGTCCGCCCAGACGCCGCAGGTAGGCGAGCACCTCGTTCTTCTCCCGCAGCGGCACCTCGCCGCCGCCGGCCGTACGGGCCACATGCGGGGGGTTGCAGCTGGCAGGCACGAAACCTCGCACTTCATGTCCACGCGACTCCAGGAGCCGCACCAGCTGCCACCCCACCATGGCGCCCAGGCTGTGCCCGAAGACCACGAGCGGGCCCGCCACGTGCTGCTCGACCGCGGCCGCCAGGGGCTCGACCAGATGCGAGAGCGTCGGGGCAAGGGGCTCCGCCGTCCTCGGTCCACGCCCCGGGTACTGACCGGACAACACCCGCACCGACCCCGGGAGTCCCTGCGCCAGTTCGGCCAGGGCGTGCGAGCTGCCCCCGGCGTGGGGCAGCATCAGCACGGTCGAGGTGGCGGGCCGGGTGGCGTCCTTGAGTTCGTACAGCCAGGGTGACGCGGTCGGTGTCTGTCGCGGCAAGGTGCGGTCGGTCATCGGCCCGCCCCCGCCGGCGCGGCCGACCGGGCCGAAAGCACCTCCAGTTCACCGGCGAAGTCGGCGATGTCGCTGTGCTCGAACAGCGTCCTGATGGACAGCTGCAGGCCGAGCTCACCGGAGAGGTGACTGCAAACCCGCAGGGCGCTCATCGAGTTCCCGCCGAGACTGAAGAAGTTGTCGGTGGCTGTGACCGTCTCGACGTCCAGCGCTCTGCGCCAGGCGTCGACGACAGCGAGCATGATCTCGTTCCGGTCGAGTGGAGGGGGCACAGCGGTCTCCAGGGCTTGGCGCCGGCCGGGAGCGGACGGCGGGACGTGATACGGAGCCGGTCGGATTGCGGTCCGCCGATGCGGGTGGACTTCTGTGTCCTGTCCGAGCGAACGGATGCCTGTTCGATCTCCGAGCGGTAACTCTGCACGACGAACGGAAACGTTGGCGAGCACCCCGGGGGTCGTATCTACGCCTGGCGCATCCGCGACGGGTGAAAATGGGGGCGCTCGGTGACATTCGGGCGCCGCGTCGGGTGGATCCGGCGCTGGAGACCGAAGTGCGTTGGCGTAATGGCGTGTCTGAACTACGGCTGATTTACGCCCTGTTGCCAGCCGTTGTCTCATCAAGTCGATAACCGGCAGGCTGAGGCGACCAAGGGATCGATTCTGTTGACTTCTGGATCGTCAGGGGTAAAGACTGCGGCCTCAGCAGCCGTCGTGGCGGGCGAGTCCTGCCCCGGCGTAGGGCGGGATCCCGGTTCTTTCGTGTCGTGACGCCCTCGCCGACGGCCGCTCGGGTGCCGTGGGCAGCCTCTTCTCCTCAACAGCCGAACGGACCGACAGGGTGGCCGGCGTCGATGCGGCACGCCGGAGAGGCCGTGCGGGTGGCGAGGAAGCGGAAGCCGCCCGAAGCCCAACGCGCTGTGCTCATTCGGAGTTGGGGGATCTCCACGTGAAAACCGACGCCTCCACGATCGTGGAAGCATTCGAGAACCAGGCCGCACACACTCCTGACGCGGACGCCGTCGTCACGGACGGCGATCGCCTGACCTACCGCGACCTCGGCAGTCGCAGCGATCGGCTCGCCGCCGCGCTGCATGAGGGCGGCGTGGTCCGCGGGGAGCGCGTCATCGTGCTGATGGAGCGGTCGGTGCTCCTGCCGGTCGCGCTGCTGGCTGTCCTGAAGGTCGGTGCCGTCTACGTGCCTCTCGACGCCCGTGAACCGATGGAGCGCCTTGCCCTGCTCGCGGACGACACGGGTGCGAAGGCGGCGATCTGTGATCCGACGGACGTGGGCCTCGTCCGGAACCTGGGGCTCACGGCGTTCGACCCGGCGGACTCCGGCGCGACGGCGAAGTCCGCGTGGAGCGTCGAGCTCCGCTCCCGCGACCTCGCCTACCTCATGTACACCTCGGGCTCCACCGGGCGGCCGAAGGGAGTGATGATCGAGCACCGCAACGTGGTCAACCTCGTCACGCGCCCCACCTACTGCGACTTCGACGACAACGACCGTGTGCTTCAGCTGGCTCCGATCGCGTTCGACGCCGCGACCTTCGAGATCTGGGGCCCCTTGCTGAACGGCGGGTGCCTGGTCATGGCTCCCCCCGGCCAGATCCTGCCCGACGCGATGGGCGACCTCCTTCGGAAGCACTGCGTCACGAAGCTCTGGCTGACCGCCGCGTTGCTGCACAGCCAGGTGGACGTGGACGTCGACGCCTTGCGCGGCGTCGCTACGGTGCTTGCCGGCGGTGACGTCCTGTCCGTGCCGCACGTCCGGAAACTACGCGAGGCCGCCCCGGAAACCGTCCTCGTCAACGGCTACGGCCCCACGGAGACCACCACGTTCGCGTGCTGCCACCGCGTAGGCGCGGACGAGACGCTCGCGGACTCCGTTCCCATCGGCCGGCCGATTCAGAACGTCCGGGTACGCGTGGTCGGCGAGGACGGCGACGACGTGGCCCCCGGGTCCACCGGCGAGCTGTGGATCGGCGGCCAAGGGGTCGGCAGGGGGTACTGGCGCCGCGAAGACCTCACGGCCGAGAAGTTCGCCGACGACGACCGGGGGCCGATGTACCGAAGCGGCGACCTGGTGAGATGGCGCCCGGACGGCCTGCTGGAATACCTCGGCCGGATCGACGGGCAGATGAAGCTGCACGGTCGCCGCATCGAGCCGGGCGAGGTCGAGCACGCCCTCGTGCGGCACTCCGGTGTCAGGCAGGCGGCGGTAGCGCGCCGGACCAACCATCTCGGCGACGACAAGCTCGTCGCCTGGATGGTGCTCGCCCGGCCCGGCGGTATCGACCGGAAGGACCTCCGGCGCCACCTGACGGCACTTCTACCGAATTTCATGGTTCCGGCGGCCTTCGTGGAAATCGACCACCTTCCGTTGACATCGAACGGGAAAGTGGATCGAAGGGCGCTTACTGTTCCTGACTGGCGAGAGCGGGCGATCTATGTTTAGCGGCGAATCCCAGAGTGTGGAGACGACTGTCGCGAGGGCGTGGCAGGAGACGCTCGGGATCGAAGGAATCGACGAGGACGACGGCTTCTTCGAACTCGGTGGTGACTCCATCGTCGCAGCTCGACTGGTCGGGCGTATTCGTAAGGAGACAGGTGCCGCACTCTCCATGGCGGTCATTTTCGACAATGTCACGCTGCGGCAGCTCATAGCCCATGTCGAGGAAGCGCATCCCGACAGGAAATAAAGAGGTCGCCGGCCGACGGCCGTTGCCGACAACGAACACGACCTCGGATTGCCCGAACTGAAGAGCAGGGTGGATATTGTGGACGAATACGAGATCATTCTGACCGGGGAATCGGGTGCACTGCGCGCGTCGCCGCAGCAGGGCCGCATATGGTTCAACGACCAGCTGGACGAGAGTGGTCTCCAGTTCATCTACTCGTCCGGCCTGCGGCTGCGCGGCCCGGTCGACGTCGGTGCGCTCCAGCGGTCGATCGAGCTGCTGATCGCGCGCCATGAGGTGCTGCGGACCCGCATCACCGCCCGGGACGGCGTTCCGTGGCAGGTCGTCGAACCGGCGTACGGCATCGACCTTACGCCCCGCCCCGTGGCCGACGAGGCGTCGCTGCCCGAGGCCGTGCACGAGTTCGTCAACCGCCCGTTCGACCTCGGTGACGGACGCGCGCTGCGGGCCGTCCTCCTCCAGCTCTCCGACACGGACCACGCCCTGGTGCTGGCGATTCACCACGTGGCCACCGACGGCTTCTCCAACGGCATCCTGATGCAGGAGCTCGCCGAGGCGTACAAGGCGTACGCGGCGGGCGAGGAGCCGGAGCTCAAGGCGGTGGAGCTGCGCTACCGGGACTACACCGAGTGGCAGGCGCGGTGGCTCGCCGGCACCGGTGCCAAGTCGGCCCTGGCCTACTGGCGCAAGCAGCTGTCGAATGCGAAGACCACAATGGACCTCCCGGTGGACCGGCCCTGGCCGGCCCGGCAGTCGTTCCGTGGCCAGTGGGTCTCCCACCTGGCCGCGAAGGAGCTGAGGGACCGGGCCGAGGGCCTGGCGCAGGAAGAGGGCGCCTCGCTCTTCATGGTGCTGCTCGCGGCCTTCCAGCTGACGCTTTCCCGGTGGACCGGTCAGCGGGATCTCATCGTCGGCACGGCCGCGGCCAACCGGTCGGTGCCCGGCACCGAGGACATCGTCGGGCCGTTCACCAACATGCTGCCGCTGCGCGCACAGGTTGACGAGTCCGCGCCGTTCCGACAGCTGCTGCGGCAGGTACGGGATACGACTCTGGACGGGTACGAGCACCTTCTGGTGCCGTTCGACCGCATCGTCGAGGAGATATCGCCCGACCGCACGCCCACCCGGAACACCGCTATCCAGGTCACACTCACGGAGGAGCCCGCGACCGATCCGCACCTCGGTGGCCTGGACGTCGAGCACATCAGTTCACGCCCGGATTCGGTGCGGTTCGACCTCACCTTCTACTACTGCCCGTTGAGCGACGGACGCCTGAAGGTGGAGGCCAACTACGCCACCGACGTGTTCCGCCGCGACACGATCGACGCGCTGCTGCAACGTTTCGTGTACACGTTCGACAGTCTGCTCGCCTCGCCCGACGCGGCGATGTCCGGCATCGACACTCTCACCCCCGAAGAGGAGCGGCAGATCCGTTCGTGGAGCGAGGGGCCCGCCACCGGCAGCGACGTCGTGCCGGTCCACGAGGCCATCTCCGCCCGGGCGGCCGAGCACCCCGGCCGTCTCGCGGTGAGGGTGGGAACGGATTCCCTCACCTTCGCCGAACTGGAGGCGCGGGCCGGCCGGATCGCGGGATTGCTGCGCGCGCACGGAGTCGGCGTCGAGTCGCCCGTGGGCATCCTCATGGGCCGCTCGGTCTCCCTGGTGCCGGCCATAGTGGGCGCCATGAGGGCCGGCGGGTACTACGTGCCGCTGGACCCCGCCTATCCGGCGGAGCGTCTCCGGGGCATGATCGAGGACTGCGGCGCGCGGGTCGTCCTGACGGACCAGGATGCCGCGGTGGACGACCTCGTCTGCCCGGACGGTGTCCAGCTGGTACCGGTCACCGACGCGGACGGTTGCGAGGAGGTGCCCGCGGCGGCGCTCACCGGGGAGAACCTGGCGTACGCCATCTACACGTCGGGGTCCACCGGCACGCCCAAGCCCGTCCAGGTGACGCACCGCGGCGCCGCCAACCTCCTGGCCGCCCTTGAGGAGGCCGGGGCCGCCGGGCCCGGGCACAACCGGGTGGGGTGGAACGCGAGTCCGTCCTTCGACGCGTCGGTGCAGCAGTGGATCCGGCTCGGCCGGGGGGACACCGTGGTGGTCGTCAGCGACGACGAGCGGCAGGACCCCGTCCTCCTCGGTGAGCTGATCGAGTCGGCGGCGCTCACGCACCTGGACATCACCCCGGTCCACCTCGACCTCATGATCGACCACGTGCCCTTCAAGGCCACGGACGCGGGCCCGCTCCATCTCCTCGTCGGCGGCGAGCGGATCAGCCCGGCGCTGTGGCGGAAGATCACCGCTCTTACGGACGAGGGGGCGATCCGGGGCATCAACGTGTACGGCCCCACGGAGACCACGGTCGACGCCACCGCCGGATGGATCACCGGTGACGTCCCGCACATCGGCCGCCCGCTGCGAGGGGTGAACGTGGCCGTCGTGGACGAGTCGGGCCGGCCGGTGCCCCCCGGCGTGCCCGGCGAACTGCTCATAGGCGGCGCCGGTGTCGCCCGTGGCTACGGTGGCCGCCCCGGCCAGACGGCGAGCGCCTTCCGGGCGGACCCGTTCCGCACCGACGGATCGCGGCTCTACCGCTCCGGTGACCGGGTCCGGTGGCTGCGGGACGGATGCCTGGAGTACCTGGGCCGGGGGGACCGGCAGATCAAGCTGCGCGGGTTCCGGATGGAGCTCAACGAGGTCGAGTCGGTGCTGTCCTCGGTCGCCGGCATCGGGCGCGTCGTCGCCATGGTGCGCGAACTGCCCGGCGGTCCGGGGCTGGTCGCGTACTGCACGGGTTCGGCGGACGTGAGGCCGGACCGTGAGGCGGTCCGCAAGGAGTCCGCCCGGCGCCTGCCCGCCTACATGGTGCCCGAGATGATCGTGCTGGTGGACGATCTGCCGATCGGTCCCGGCGGCAAGGTGGACATGGACCGGCTGCCCGACCCGGTGATGCCGGACTCGGACGAGGAGGACGGCGCTCTCTCAGGCCCGATCGAGGTACTCATCGGTGAGATCTGGACGATGGTCCTCGGCCTTGAATCCGTCCGGCCGTCCGACAGCTTCTTCTCCCTCGGCGGCCACTCCATGCACGCCACCCGCGTAGTGGCGGCCATGCGTAAGAGGCTGAAGCTCGCCATGCCCGTCACGGTGGCCTTCCAGTACCCCCGTCTCAGGGCCCTCGCCCAGCACGTGGAGGGGCTGATCGAGGAACGCCTTGCGGCCATGGGGGGGCACGGGCCCCGACAAAACTGACTTGCCGTCAGTCCGTAGGCGTTCGCCTCGGTGTACCGCTCGAATATCATCGGGCGGTACACCGTGCTGCGCGTCACGGGGAGCGAAGCCTTCGAACTCCCGCTGTGGAACGAGTTGTTCGACCACCTGCGGGCCGCACCGCACGGCGGGCAGAATGAAACCCATGGATCTTGGACTTCGAGAAAAGACGTTCCTCATCACGGCCGCCAGCCGCGGTCTCGGCTTCGCCGCGGCGAAGGAACTGGTGGCCGAGGGGGCCAGGGTCCTGGTGACCGGCCGCACCCAGGAATCCGTGGACAAGGCCGTCGTGGCGCTCGGCGGAAGTGATGTGGCGCATGGCATGGTGGCGGACAATGGCGACCCCGACGCCGCGCGGTCGCTAGTCGATGCCGCCATGGAGCACTTCGGCCGGCTGGACGGCGTGCTCATCAGCTCGGGCGGGCCACCGGCAGGCAGTGTCACCGAAGTTGCGGACGCCCAGTGGCGTACCTCCTTCGAGTCCGTCTTCCTCGGCGCCGTCCGGCTGGCCCGGACCGCGTCCGAAGTCCTCGGTGAGGGCGGGGTCATCGGCTTCGTGCTCTCCGGCACGGTCCGGCAGCCCGCGCCCGGCCTGGCGTTGTCCAACGGCCTGCGTCCCGGCCTGGCGATGGCCGCCAAGGGTCTGGCCGACGAACTCGGCCCCCGCGGTGTCCGGGTCATCGGGCTGATGCCCAATCAGATCTATACGGAGCGGGTGCGGGAGCTCGATTCGCTGAGCGGGGACAGGGTGGCCACCCGTGCCGCGAATGAGGCCGCGATCCCACTGCGCCGCTATGGTCGTCCCGAGGAGTTCGGGCGCGTGGCCGCCTTCCTGCTCTCGCCCGCGGCCTCCTATCTCACGGGGATCACGGTCCCCGTGGACGGCGGCGCACTTCGTGGGCTCTGAACCAGTCGGCGCCGAACCCCGAGGACTCCGCCCCCGCGCCGGATTCCCTTCGAACGAGCTTGACCACTACCCCCGGTCGTCCCTGATGAAAGCAGGCAACCAGTGAAGATCCGTCTCGGGCGCGACGCCCTTGCCGAAGCCGTGACCTGGGCGGCGCGCGCCCTTCCCGCACGCTCTCCCGTGCCCGTCCTCGCCTGCCTCCTGCTGACGGCGTCGGACGGCAGACTCACCGTTTCGGGCTTCGACTACGAGGTCTCGGCGAAGTTCGACGCCGAGGCGGAGGTCCTGGAGCCGGGCACAGTGCTGGTCTCCGGCCGGCTGCTGTCCGAGATCGCCCGATCGCTGCCCGACCTCCCGGTCGAGGTCAGCACCGATGACACCGACGCGGTGCTGACCTGCGGGGCGTCGCGGTTCGAGCTGCCCACCGTCCCGGTGGAGGACTACCCCAAGCTGCCGGAGATGCCCCCGCACCTAGGCACGATCGATGGGGCGGTCTTCGCCTCGGCGGTCGCCCAGGTCGCCGTCGCCGCCGGGCGGGACGACACCCTGCCCGTCCTCACCGGTGTCCGCATCGAGATCAAGGGCTCCACCCTGCGGATGGTCTCCACCGACCGCTACCGTCTCGCGGTGCGCGATGTGACGTGGCGCCCCGCCGACCCGCAGGCAGAGCTGGAGGAGGTCGCGCTCGTTCCGGCCAGGAGCCTCCACGAGATCGCCCGGTCGCTCAGCAAGGGCGACGAGGTGTCGATCGGACTCTCCACGGACGAGTCCTCCGGTGCCGCCCTGATCGGGCTGGGGGCCGGCCCCCGACGTGCCACGTCGCGACTTCTGGGGACCGACTTCATCAAGTACCAGTCCGTCTTTCCGGAGACGTACGTCGGCAGCGCGGTCATCGACCGGGTTGCACTGCTCGAAGCCGCCAAGCGCGTCGCCCTGGTGACCGAGCGGAACTCGCAGATGCGACTGACGCTCGCGCCGGGACAGATCACGGTGGACGCCGGCAGCAGCGTCGAGGCACGTGGCCGGGAGACCCTGCCGGCACACTACGAGGGGGAGGGCATCTGCTTCCCCGCCAACCCCACTTACATAACCGAGGGCCTGACGATGATCGACGCTCCCTTTCTGGAGCTGAGCTACACCACGCCGACCAAGCCCGCCGTCTTCACTGCCCGGACCGAGCTGGACTCCGAGCACGACCCCAGTTACCGCTACCTGTTCATGCCGCTGCGCTCCGTCTGAGCACCTGCCGGTTCGAGCGCTGATCCCGAACGGCCCCCATCACCCGCCTCGGTCACCTCCGAGGCGGGCGATGGGCCTCAGTCGCGCTGGTGACGCTGATCGCGCCAGGCCCGGGGCCTCAGTGCTCAGGGCGCCACGTGAGCAGCCGCTACTGACAACCCGGCGCGGCCAGAAAGATGGGACAGGGGCTCGGCGGCTCGGGCGCCGACGGGGAGCGAGCGCTACCTCAGGACTCGGGTCACTGGAGCGCACCTCCACGCCGCCCCTTTCCCGGCCCCGTCTGGCCATGACGCTCATATGACGCTCCGGGCTCCGACGTGTCACTTCCCGATGGGAAAAGGCCGCCCTGACCAGCCGTTTCTGCTGGCCCCGCTCCCCGCGACGTCTTGAGACGGGTATCTCCAGAGCAACGGCGCACAAGTGGATGCGCCGCTGGCGGACCGAGGGCGAGGCGGGGCTCCGCGACCGGTCCAGCAGGCCGCTCACGACACCGCACCGCACCTCGCCCGACGTCGTCTGTGGAGGTCCGCAGGAGCGTCAGGCCGGACTTCTGGTCATGACGTGAAGTTGGGTGGTCCCGGCAGGTCTTGATCACGGTGACCTCCGTTCGGCGGCTTTCGGTGAGGCCGTGCAGCGGCCCTCCGCCCGCCCTTCTTCACAGGTTCCTCACGAATCGCGCTCGAGACGTGCGAAAATCCGATCCGGTCGATCATCGTCGCGGAGTGGGCGCCTGCCGCCCGCCGCATCCGGGGGAGGAGCCTCGTATGGCCCTGTTGGCGTCGAGCGCGAAGTGGCCCGCTCTTCCCGACTACTGCCACGACTGGGCGCTGGTGGACGTGGAGACCTCCGGACTGAGGCCCGGGCGGGACCGTGTGCTCTCGCTCGCGATCCTCACGCTGGACGCGTACGGCAACCCGACGGGGGAGTACTCCACGCTCCTGAATCCGGGCTGCGACCCTGGACCGGTGCACGTTCACGGGCTCACCCCCGCCCGTCTCGCCGGTGCGCCCACCTTCGAGGAGATCGCGCCGGAGGTGGGGGCGCTGCTCGGCAAGCGCGTCATGGTGGCGCACAACGCGCAGTTCGACTACGACTTCCTGGCCCACGAATTCGCCCATGCGCGGTCCTGGTTGCCCGTGAGCAGGAGATTGTGCACGCTGGCTCTCAACCGGCTGGTCGGGCCCGCGACGCCCGACCTCAAGCTGGGCACCCTCGCCGCGCACTACGGGGTGCGCCAGGAACGTGCCCACGACGCGCAGGACGACGTGCGGGTCCTTTCCGGCATTCTGCGCGGTTCGCTGGGCGCTGCGGAGGAGTTGGGGCTGGCCCTGCCGCTCCTGGACTGCCCGCCGCGCCAGGACTACAAGCCGTACGTTCCGAAGACGCCCTGCGCCTACCGCAATCCGGGCCGGCTGACGCCTGGCGGACGGTTGGTGCAGGGCATGAAAATCGCTTTCACCGGGGAAACCCGGGTCTCCCGTGAGCAACTGGTTGCCCGCTCGGTGGCGGCCGGGCTGAACGTAACCGGCTCGGTCAGCGGCCAGACGAGCGTCGTCGTCACCAATGACCCCGGCACCGGATCCTCCAAACTGCGGCGAGCCGCGGACGGGGGCGTTCCCCTCCTGGACGAGCAGACGTACCTTCGACTGCTGGAGAACGTGCGGGCCGGCCAGGCGAAGGGCGCCGCTCGGCAGAGTCGTGCGGCCGAGACGGCCGTCGGCGCCACCGGCGCACGACCTGAGCCCGTGCCGAGCGTTCCGGCACAACGCGCGGCCACGCCGGTCGCGCCTGCGGACGCCACGGTCGCGCCTGCGGCCGTGACGGCCGCGCCCGCAGCCCATAAGGGCCGTCCGCTCACCGGGCGCAGGGTCCTTGTTCTGGGCGGCGGTCATGAGGAGGCCGCCGAGGCGCGTGCTCGCGCGCTGTATATGGGTGCCTCCGCGGCGGTCAACCTCTCGGCCAGTGTGTCCGACGTCGTCCTGCTCCCCGGGAGCGAAACGGACAGGCGCATGAGCCGCATCGCCGCTCTCGGCCTGCCCGTTCATGACGGCGACTGGTTGCTCGCGCCCGCGATGGTGGGCGCGCTGGGGCGCGGCACCACCGGGAACCGGCAGGACGACGCGGCGGTACTCGTCCGAGGAGCCGTCCTCGACCTGTCCGACAGCGGTGAAGCCTGGACCGTGTCCGCCCAGTGGCGTCAGCAGGCCCCTTGCGACGTGGACGTCGTCGCCTTCGCCGTTGACGCACACGAACAGGCGCAGGGGGACGAGGACTTCGTCTTCTACGGCGCGCCCGAGCATCCGGACGGCACTGTGCGGCTCGGCACGGACGGTCCGACGGAGCAGTTCGTCACCGCGGACCTTGCGCGTCTGCCCCTGGAAGTGCACCGGGTCGTCGTCGCCGCCGCGATCGATGGTGCCGCGACCTTCGCCGATATCGGAGCCATGGAGATCACTGCCACGTGCGGCATCGGTGCGGCCCCGGCCGCCCGGGCAACCCTCGACGGTGCTACCACCGAACGCACCATGATCCTGGCGGAGTTCTACCGCCGGGGGGAGGGCTGGCGGCTGCGGGTCGTCGGGCAGGGGTACGACCACGGCATGGCCGACCTCGCCCGCGGTTACGGCATCGACATCGCGGATTGACGTCCCCGGCGAAACCGCGTCGCGCTCAGGCCGGTGGGACCGGGCGCGGAGCCCGTGTTCGGCATCGAGCCCAGCGGCGGAAGTGGCCGCTCGGGCGGGCGCCCAGGAGGTTGGGACCGGTCGCCGTGGTGTGAGCGGCGCGGAGGGCGTACACATCCTTGCCGCGAACGGCGACAGAGGTGGGGTTCTGGAGTCCGTCGCTGCGTCCAGGACGGTGGTGCTGGTGCTCGTGCTGGTGCTGGTGCCGGTGCTGGTGCCGGTGCTGGTGCCGGTGCTGGTGCCGGTGCTGGTGCCGTCGGGCCGGATGCGTGGAAAGAGTATGCGCGGCCCGGAAGCCGTGCCTCACCCTGCTGGGGTACGGCTCCGCAGGGTGTGGCCGGGCCTTCGCACCGTCCCCCAGGATGAGCCCGCAGCGCGCTCGTCGGCCGACGGTCGCAGGGCGAACGCGGCCCCTACCTGCCCTCCTCACACCGTACGGAGCGGCCACGAGCGTTACCACGTCCAAGAGCGTCACACCCGGCCCGCGAGATGCGCTGGCCGGTCTCGATCTGACGCCCTTCACCTTCGCCAGGCGGTGCTGGGTCGCCCTGCCGCCGGACTCCGTCTACCGCCTGATCAGCGACGTACCACTGATCGGGACGTGGAGCCCGAGCGCCAGTGCGGTGCACTACGAGCCGGGAGACGGCGGAGTGGATCGCGGGCCACGGCACCCGGTATCAGCTCGCCCAAGGCGCCGTTGAGCTCTATCGCGGCGCGGATGAGGTCGAACCCCTCCCGGCTGAGGCTCGCTTCGATGACGGCCAGCGGGCGTTCCTCCGCCCGACGGGCCAGTCCCGCACGCTCGCCGAGACGATCGGGAGCGGGGACGCGTCGGTGTCCGGCGACAGCGAGGCCCTGCGCAGGCTGGAGGGACTGTTCCGCCTGCCGCCCCCCGCGTGCCAGAACCGCGGACCGGTCCTCTTCCTGACCACGCTCGACCACGCGGACGGGTCCTCGTCCTCCATGTTCAGCTCGAGGACTCATCCTTGATCGATGCGGCTGATCTGGCAGCCTGCTCGATCTTCGTGCAATGGGCTGCACGGGCTTCCTCGTCGATCTGCTTCTCGTGTTCGGGGCGCAACCCGGTCCGGCCGTCCAGGCCCTCGCGCAGGATATCGGCGTGCCCGGCATGCCGGATGGACTCGCCGAGGACATGGACCATGACGGCGAACAGGTTCGTGTCGGTATAAGGCTCCGGCCACCACGGCACGTGGCCGGGGGCGTCGAGGGCAAGCTCGTCGATCGTCGCGTCCGAGTGTTCCCACGTGCGCTGGTAGAACCCGACGATCTGATCGCGGGTCTCGTCCCCGGCGGCCCACTGATCGCTGCCGTCGGAGTCCTGCCACCGGGACAGCCGTTCCGGGGAAGGGCGGTCGAAGACCTCGCCGAAGTACATGGCCTCGACGGTGGCCACGTGTTTGACCAGGCCGAGGAGGTTGGTCCCGGTCGCCGTCAAAGGTCTGCGGGCGTCGTATTCGGACAAGCCGTCGAGTTTCCAGAGCAGCGCCTCGCGGTCCCGCCGCAGTCTTCCGTGCAGGTTGTCCTTCGCGAATTCATCGATCATGCGGCCTAAACCTTCCATGGGCTGTTCGCGGTCTCAAGTTCCCGTACGCAGTCCGCCACGGGGGTGGGGTGGGTGTCGGTTCGCGGCCGAGGACGAGAGGCCCTCATGCTCACGAGAGCCGCTCGCACGCTGGTCGGTGCCGTTGTCTCATCCCGTTGAGCAGTCCGGGACGGGGACCGGGGAGGCGGGGGCGGCCGGGTGCCAGCTGAGAATCCAGCCGGCGGTAAGCACAGCCGCGCCGCCTGCCGGCGCGATGGCGCCCCTGTGCCGATGCCTGCGGCCACCGAGCCGAAGCAGGCCGGACCGACGCCCTGCAGCGTCATGCTGCCGGAGCCGAGCAGCCCGAAGGCCTGACCCCGGCCATCGGGCGGCAGGGCGTCCAGGAACGGCTGTTGCAGGCCGAGGCCGTAGGCGAGTCCGAAGCCGCAGAGCAGCAGCAGACAGGACGAGATGCCCACTCCGGGCTCAGCAGCGAAGCCGACCAGCGGCAGTCCCGTCAGCGTGATCAACGGGACCACCAGTCGCTCCCGGGCGGGCGGCCGTAGCAGTCGCCCCACCAGCTCACCGACAAGCATGCCGACCGGCAGACAGCCCATCAGCACCGCGTACCAGCCGGGTGCGAAGTGGCGTCCTCCCGCGTAGGCGACGAGCAGGCCCTCGTTAGTCCGGTTCCCCTGCGCTTCGCATGCGGCGGGCCTTCATCGTGTCGCAGCTCGATCCGCAGCCCGATCGCGCCTTGACCGCTCCTTTGCCCACGCGGCGGGTTTCTCCGGCTGTCCACCGGTTAGCCGAATATGCGAGGTGTCGGGAGCTGCGGGGCCCGTCTTCCGGCAAAGACCCTTACGGTACGAAAAGGGCGGCCTCGGTGCTCGTCCCGGCCGCTTGCCCGAGGTGGTCGAGGGCCCGGTGGCGAGGCGTCGGGCAGGGCCTGCCGGGTGTCGTCCGGCCGTGAGCAGCCGGGCCGTGCCGCGTCCGGATGCCTCGCCGACCGCCCCCGACCGGAAGAGGAAGAGTGAGCCAGCCGCACGGGCCGCAGGCCGATGGGCACGAGCCTCCGCCGCACGTCCTGCGGGAGTACGCGCTCCTCGCCGACGGAGAGCGCGGCGCCCTCGTCGGGCCGCGCGGGGACATCGTCTGGATGTGTGCGCCGCGCTGGGACTCCGGCGCGCTCTTCTCCTCTCTCATCGGCGGCAACGGCCACTACACGGTCAGCCCGCGCGGCCGGTTCGTCTGGGGCGGCTACTACGAGGAAGGCACGCTGATCTGGCGCAACCGCTGGGTCACCGAAAGCGGCATCGTGGAGTGCCGGGAGGCCCTCGCCTTCCCCGGCGACCCGCGCCGTGCCGTGCTGCTGCGCCGGATCATCGCCGTCCAGGGCCCCGCCGCACTCACGGTCTGCCTGGAACCGCACGCCGACTACGGCTCCGCGAGCCCACGGGACGTGCGGCGCGACGAGGACGGTGCCTGGTGCGGGCGCAGCGGGGCACTCCGGTGGCGCTGGTCGGGAGCGGCGGCCGCCCGGCCCCGGCGCCGCGCCGGAGGCGTCACCGGCCTGACCATGGAGCTCCACCTCGTCCCCGGCGCCTCCCACGACCTGGTCGTCGAGCTGGGCGAGGACCCGCCGGCCGGGACGCCGGACGCCTCCCGCGCGTGGCGCGCGACCGAGGACGCCTGGCGCCGCGAGGTCCCCGCACTGGAGAACAACATCGCCCCCGGGGACTCGCGTCACTCCTACACCGTGCTGCGCGGGCTGACCGGCTCCACGGGCGGGATGGTCGGCGCGGTCACCACGAGCCTGCCCGAACGCGCGGAGGCGGGCCGCAACTACGACTACCGGTATGTGTGGTTACGCGATCAGTGTTATGCCGGTCAGGCCGTCGCCGCGGCCGGGCCCCACCCGCTGCTCGACGACGCGGTGCGGTTCGTCTCCGCGCGCCTGCACGAGGACGGTCCCCGCACGGCCCCCGCGTACACGGTCACCGGCGGGCCGGTCCCCGACCAGCGCACGCTGGACCTGCGTGGCTACCCGGGCGGCCACGACCGGATCGGCAACTGGGTCAACCGGCAGTTCCAGCTCGACGTGTTCGGCGAGGCCCTGCTGCTCTTCGCCGCCGCCCACCGGCACGGCCGGCTGGACGCCGAGGGCTGGCGGGCGGCCGGGATCGCGGCCGATGCCATCGCCCGGCGCCGGCATGAACCCGACGCCGGCATCTGGGAACTGGACGACCGGGCCTGGGCCCACAGCCGGCTCGCCTGCGCGGCCGGGCTGCGCTCGCTCGCCCGGGCCGCCCCCGCCACAAGCGCCCGCGCCTGGGCAGGCCTCGCGGACTCCCTCGTCGCCGAGACCGCGGCCACATGCACCCACCCCAGCGGCCGGTGGCAGCGCTCCCCGGCCGATCCGGGCGTGGACGCCGCCCTGCTGCTGCCCCCGCTGCGCGGGGCCGTGCCGGCCGACGCTCCGAGGACCCTGCGCACCCTGCACGCGTACACCCGGGAACTGACCGACGACCACTACGCCTACCGCTTCCGCCATGACGAACGCCCGCCGGGCGAGGCGGAAGGGGCCTTCCTGCTGTGCGGTTACGTGATGGCCCTGGCCGAGCACCAACAGGGCCGTCAGGACGAGGCGTTGCGCTGGTTCGAACGCAACCGCGCCGCCTGCGGCCCCCCGGGCCTCTACGCCGAGGAGTACGACATCCAGCAACGCCAGCTGCGCGGCAACCTGCCCCAGGCCTTCGTCCACGCCCTGATGCTGGAAACCGCCACGCGGCTCAGCGACGCACCCGTTGCCGTACCCGGGCCCTGAAAGGAGCGAGCACACCGATGCTGCCGGCGAAGAAGAAGGCGCGCGTGGAGGGCAGGGCGTGGCATGCTGCCGAGAAGGCGGTGGACGCCGTCGACGCCAGGCTCCCGCTGGCCGACGGCGGCCGGGCACTGCTCCGCAAGGCCTTCCCCGACCACTGGTCCTTTCTTCTGGGCGAGCTCGCCCTCTACAGCTTTGTCGTGCTGATGCTGACCGGTGTCTATCTGACGCTGTTCTTCGAGCCCTCGATGACCGAGTCGGTGTACCGGGGTTCGTACGGCCCGCTGCAGGGGCTCCGTACGTCGGAGGCGTACGCCAGCACCCTGCGCATCAGCTTCGACGTGCGCGGCGGGCTCCTCGTCCGCCAGATCCACCACTGGGCGGCGCTCGTGTTCGTGGCGTCCATCGGCGCGCACATGCTGCGGGTCTTCTTCACCGGAGCGTTCCGCAGGCCGCGTGAGGCCAACTGGATGGTGGGGCTGACGATGTTCCTCCTCGCCCTGCTGGAAGGCTTCGCCGGCTACTCGCTCCCCGACGACCTGCTGTCCGGTACGGGCCTGCGCACCGCACAGGGCATCATGCTGTCCCTTCCGGTCGTCGGCACGTACCTGAGCTTCTTCGCGTTCGGCGGCGAATACCCGGGCGACGACATCGTCTCCCGGCTCTACCCGGTGCACATCCTGCTGGTCCCGGGGCTCCTTCTCGCCCTGGTCAGCCTCCACCTCCTGCTGATCGTCCACCTGAAGCACACCCAATGGGCCGGCCCCGGCAGGACGGGCCGCAACGCGGTCGGAAAGCCGTTCTTCCCGCAGTACGCGGCGAAGTCGGCCGGGCTGTTCTTCGTGGTCTTCGGCGTTCTCGCCGTGCTGGGGGCGGTCGCACAGATCAACCCCGTCTGGAACTACGGCCCTTACCGCACCGATCAGGTCTCCACGGGTTCCCAGCCCGACTGGTACGTCGGTTTCCTGGAGGGCGCGCTGCGGCTGATGCCCGGCGTGGAGACCAGGCTGTGGGGCCACACCCTGATGTGGAACCCGCTGGTCCCGGGCGTGCTGCTGCCGGGTGCGCTGTTCCTGGTGCTGTACGCGTACCCCTTCTTCGAACGCTGGATCACCCGGGGCTCCGGCGAGCACCATCTGTGCGACCGGCCGCGCGACCGGCCGGTCCGCACGGGCCTGGGCGTCGGAGCGCTCACGGCGTACGGAGTGCTGCTGCTCGCCGGCGCCCAGGACGTGATCGCCTTCATCTTCGACGTACCCGTCCAAGGGCTGACCTGGACCTTCCGCATCGCACTCTTCGTCCTGCCGGTGGCGGCCTATTGGCTGACGGGGCGGCTCTGTCTCGCGTTGCAGGCACACGACCGCGAGCTGCTGGGGGAGGGGGAGGAGACGGGGGACGTACGCCAGTCGGTCGAGGGCGGCTACCACCCGGGGCACGAACGGCTTCCTGCCCAGAAGCGGTACGTGTTGCTGGCCCGGGATCTCCCCCGGCCTCTGGAGGCCCGCGCGGACCGGCGCCGACCGGCGCGTGCACGGGTTGTCGCGCGGCTGCGGTCCTCGCTCAGCCGCTGGTACTACCGGGACAGTGTGCAGCCGCCGACGAGCGAGAAGCAGCGGCGCGCGATCGGCGCCGTCCTGGCCGGACCGGACGAACCGAAGACGGCCGGGGAACGCGCGGATCACGCGGACTGAGGAGGTGCCCGGCCGTCTTCGGCCGCGTGTCAGCCCTCGCGGTCGGCGTACTGGAACGCGAAGCCGTACACGCCCGGGATCAGCACGCCGACGCCGATGAGGAACAGCCACAGCCCCTGGACGACACCCAGCCCGAGCAGGGCGGTACCGGCGGCGGCGAGGACGGGGAAGTAGCTGCGCGCGGGGAAGAACTTCCGCGTCCCGCCCACTTCCCGTACCCGCGCGTCCCTGCGGTCCTCCGGCCGGGGCCCGATACGCGCGAAACCCCACCAGACGTAGGCGGCGATCAGCGCCGACATCAGGCCGGACACCGCCAGCGCCGCGATGCCGGCGGGATCGGGCGCGAAGGCCGCGTACACGGAACCGGTCACCGCGAAGAAGAGGGCCACGCCCGTGAACAGCCATGCCTCGCCCTTCATCCCGTCACCTCCCTGGTCGTCTCGGGGTCCGGGGTGGTGTGATGGCCCGCCGTTCTGTCCGGGTGCGTGCCTTCGGTCCGTACCTCGGGATGGTGCAGGTCGAAGGCGGGGCAGTCGGTACGGATACGGGGCAGGGCGTGGAAGTTGTGCCGGGGCGGCGGGCAGCTGGTCGCCCACTCCAGGGAGCGGCCCCAGCCCCACGGATCGTCCGTGGTGACCTTCTCGCCGTACCGGTGGGTCTTCCACACGTTGTACAGGAACGGCAGCGTGGACGGGCCGAGCAGGAACGCCCCGATCGAGGAGATCGTGTTGAGGGCCGTGAAGCCGTCCGCGGCCAGGTAGTCCGCGTACCGGCGGGGCATGCCGGCCTCACCCAGCCAGTGCTGGACGAGGAAGGTGGTCTGGAAGCCGACGAACAGCGTCCAGAAGTGGATCTTCCCGAGCCGCTCGTCGAGCATCCGTCCGGTCAGTTTGGGCCACCAGAAGTAGAACCCGGCGAACGTGGCGAACACGATGGTGCCGAACAGGACGTAATGCAGGTGCGCGACGACGAAATAGCTGTCCGTCAGATGGAAGTCCAGCGGCGGCGAGGCCACCAGTACCCCCGTGAGCCCGCCGAGCAGGAAGGTCACCAGGAAGCCGATGCACCACAGCATCGGTGTCTCGAAGGACAGGGAACCGTGCCACATGGTTCCGATCCAGTTGAAGAACTTCACCCCCGTGGGCACCGCGATCAGGAACGACATCAGGGAGAAGAACGGCAGCAGCACCCCGCCGGTGGCGAACATGTGGTGCGCCCAGACGGTGGCCGACAGGCCGGTGATGGCGATCGTGGCGCCGACGAGCCCGAGGTAGCCGAAGACCGGTTTACGGCTGAAGACCGGGATGATCTCGCTGACGACGCCGAAGAACGGCAGCGCCACGATGTACACCTCCGGATGTCCGAAGAACCAGAACAGGTGCTGCCACAGCAGCGCGCCGCCGTTGGCGGCGTCGAAGATGTGCGCACCGAACTTCCTGTCGGCCTCCAGCGCGAGCAGCGCCGCGGTGAGCACCGGGAAGGCCAGCAGCGCGAGGATGGACGTGAACAGCACGTTCCAGGTGAAGATCGGCATGCGGAACAAGGTCATGCCGGGGGCGCGCAGGCAGACGATCGTGGTGATGAAGTTGACCGATCCCAGGATGGTGCTCAGGCCGGACACCACCAGGCCCATCACCCACAGATCCGCGCCGGTGCCGGGAGTGTGCACGGCGCTGTTCAGCGGCGCGTACGCGAACCAGCCGAACGACGCCGCACCGTTCGCCGTGAGGAAACCGGAGACGACCAGAAGGCCGCCGAACAGGTACACCCAGTAGGTGAAGGCGTTCAGCCGGGGGAAGGCCACATCGGGCGCCCCGATGTGCAACGGCATGATCGCGTTGGCGAAGCCCGTGAAGGTGGGGGTGGCGAACAGCAGCATCATGATCGTGCCGTGCACCGTGAACAGCTGGTTGTACTGCTCGTGGGAGACGATCTGCGTGCCCGGACGGGCCAGCTCGGCGCGCATCAGCATCGCCAGCACCCCGGCGAACAGGAAGAACCCGAACGCGGTGACCAGATACATGTTCCCGATCACCTTGTGATCGGTCGTCGACAACAGCCTCAGAAGCTTCGACCCCTGCGCGACCCGCCGCTCGGTTGCGCCCCGCTCCTGCTCCCTTGTCCGCTCCTCCTGCGCCGCCCCCGCCTGCTTCTCCAGCGACGTCATAAGCCCTCCGATCCGAACCTGCCGCCACCGGCAAGGCGGTCGCCGTCCAACCCTCGCACTCCGGGTACCCGTTCCCCGGAATTGAAAGGCGCGCCGTCGGGGGACGAAGGTTGCCGGTGGCTGTCTCCGTCGCCCGCCGAGACCTGGGAGTAAGCACGCGGCAACCTGGGAGTGAGCACGCGGCACGACCGGAACCCCGCCCTTCACCGGGCGGGGTTCCGGCCGTGCCGGGCAACGCTGCTAGCGCGTCACCATGAGGACGGCCTCACCGCACCTCGCGTGCGTACGGCGCGACGGTGATCCGGTCGATCAGGGGTGCGTAGCGGGAGCGGAGCAGCACGCCGGGGAACGTGTCCGAGGCGTAGGTGGTGCCGTCGAACTCCGGCAGCTCCTCGGAGCCGAAGGACACCGTGTTCTGTCCCTTCTCGAGGTGGACCGGGATGGTCAGCTCCCAGAAGTTGTTGCTGTGGAAGCTGTGCGGGAAGCCGACCCGCTGTATCCCGCCGCCGTTCACGGTGATGTCGGCGTGCCGGGCGAGCGGGTCCGGGTTGTAGTGGGTGGCTTCGGACTGTTCGGGGTTGGAGTAGCGGACGCGCAGCGCGTACAGGCCGGCCCGGTCGGCGGCGACGGTGAACGTGGCGGTGTTGCCGTTGCCGGGTTCGCCGCCGATTCCGGTGATCGCCGTGTTGCCGGTGGCCAGGGAGAGCGGGACGAGCGAGGCCGTGCCGGCGAGACGTGCGTCGCCTGCCTCGTACGTACGTGTGGCGAGCGCGCCCTCGGTGGGCGTGACCGTGAGCCGGTCCACGAGCGTGGTGGCCGAACCACCGGTCAATGTCACCTTGTTGAGGCCCCCGGAGAGGGACACCGCCACGCTGCTCCTGCCTGGGGACAGGCGCAGGACCTCGTGCCCGTTGACGGCGAGCCGGGCGTTCGCGGCGCCGAGAGTCTCGACCTTGAGGGTGGCCTCGCGGTCGGCGGGGGAGTGGACCCAGAACGTGGCGGTCTGGCCCTTGGCGAGCTTGACCGCGCCCGAGCCGGTGGCAGGGGCCTTGGCCTGCTTCGGCAGCGTGTACGTGGGCTGCGCCCCGCCCTTCAGCCAGGCCAGCTCACCCTCGTACACCTGGGTGGTGGCCGAAGCGCCGGGAAGGGAGAGGAGCAGGCGGTCGACGATGGCGTCGCCCCGGGTGGCGCGCTTGCCGTCGGCGCTCTTCGCGGCGAGCGTCAGGGTGTGCTTGCCCTTGCTGAGCTTCACCTTGGTGTCGGCGTGGTCCCACACCACCCACTTGTAGCCGAGTGGCAGGTACACCTCCTGCTCGCTGTCCGCCTTGCCGTCGACGCGCAGGAAGACGTTCGTGGGGCCCTGTTCCTTCACCTTGTCGAAGGTGTTGAGGGAGTTGGAGAAGACACTCAGGTCGTACGTGCCGTCCTCGGGCACATCCACGGTGAAGTCGAGCGTGACATCGGAACCGGTGCGCAGGCCGCCCACGTTGTAGCCGCCGGAGGTGTAGAACTTCGACACGTCCCGGGGTGAGCCCTCCGGGCCGTTCTTCGAGTAGCCGGCGCCGGTGTGGGCGGCGTCCTCCGCCTCGTACGACGACTTCCAGCGCGTGGACGGTGACTGGGTGCCGGCGGCACTTCCGGCCGGGCTGAGGATGATCTCGTACGACGAGGACTCCTTCAGCTCCGGCAGTCCGCCGTCGCCGAAGTCGAAGACGACCGAGCCGTCGTCACCGACCTGTACGTCCTGCTCCGCGAGCAGCTGCGGCCCGGGGGAGTCCCCCAGCTGGCCGCTCCACTCGATCTCCCGCACCCAGGCGTGCACGCGGTCGCCGAAGGTCTCCTTCGGTATGTGGTCGAAGGCGATGTGGCCGTTGCCCGTGGACCCGCCGAAGAGCAGCCGGGACTGCTTCTTCTTCTCGTCGAGGGTGGCGACGCCCTGCATGGTGTAGTTGGCGCCCGGGAACGGCGGGGTCACCTCCACCGTGTGCCCGCTCATCGAGGCGTAGGCATTGAGGAGCCACCACTGGCCGTTGCCGCGGTTGGACTGCACCGCGGAGTCGGACAGATTGCCGTCGATGTTCCAGTACGCGATGTCGGCGTCGACCTTGGACTCCTCGATCGCGGACACCCACTGGATCATCTGGCCGGGCACGGAGGTGTGGTAGTTGAACGCGTACTCGTTGATGTTGATGGGGAGTTGCGTGCCCTCCCTGGCGGTGCCCTTGAAGAGTGCCTTCTCCCACGTCCGGTACGTGGCGACGCTCTCGCGCACCGCCTCCGGGTGGCTCAGCTCGTGCCAGGTGATGACGTCGGGGAGCGTACCGGCGGCCTGGGTGTGCGTGAGGAAGCCCTTCACCTGGTCGAAGAGGACGCTGGTGTTGGGTCCCGCGATACGGGCCTCGGGCATCCGGCTCTTGATGAGGTGGTAGAAGTCGTCCCAGGCGGCGAAGTAGTCGTCCGGGTCGCTCAGCCAGCTGATCTTGTTGTAGCTCCACTCGCCGGTGCCGAACATGTTGCCCTCGGGCTCGTTGAACGGCACGAAGACGACGTTGTCCTGGTACTCCTTCGGCAGCTTCAGGACCTGGTCGACCTGCTTGACGACCTTCTCCCCGTACAGCTTGATCTTCTGCTCGGGGGTGTCGCCCGGCCACTGGTAGGGGAAGCCGCGGTGGATGTCGGTCATGTAGATGTACACGTCACCGTTGGTGGAGTCGGCCAGCGGCTTGACGACCTCCAGCGCGTCGGCACCGGGGTGCTGCGGGCCGTCCTGCGCCTTCGTGGAGACCGTGCGCAGGCCCATGCCCTCGATGAGGTTGTTGGTGGGGACGTCCGGTCCGTACACGCCGTAGAGGGTGCCGGAGGCGCCACCGTGGAACGCGCCGGTGTCGGAGCCGAGGTCGACGTCGAGCTGCCCCTCGCGGACCACGGTGACGGTCGCGTGGACGGTGCGCCCGGCTGCTCTTCCCGCGACGGTGAACGTGCCCGGCTTGGCGTACGCGTCGGCCGGCACGTCGTCCCAGGTGGCCGGTGTGTCGCGGTCGTAGCCGTCGGAGAAGGAGGCGCGGACGGCGGCGGGGAGGGAGGGAGCGGTCCCGAAGGTCGTGCGGACCTCGAAGGATGTCTTCGAGAGCTCCTTCAGGGTGGGCAGGGTGGTCCCGGCCGTGCCGGCCACCTGCTCGGCACTGAGCGCCGCGTGCCACACGGTGAAGTCGTCGATGGCGCCCTTGAACAGGGGGTCCGGGTAGAAGGACTTGCCGAGGTATCCGGCTGTCGTGGCCGAGGCGTCGAGCAGGTCCTTGGCCTTGACGCCGGTGGCGGCCGAGGAGACCGCCACACCGTCGAGATAGGTGGTGACCCGGCCGGCGGTGGAGTCGAGGGTGACGGTGAGCGTCCGCCACGCGTCCGTCGGCAGCGTCGCGTACCCGCGGGTCTGCGCCTCAGCGCCTCCTCCGCCGGTGGTCACCGAGGTCTGCAGCACGCCGCTGTTGTTGGACGGGGTGGCGAAGAGGTACCGCGTGCTGTTGGTGCCCAGATCGAAGATCCGCTGCCAGGCCGACGCGTCGCCGCCCCACTTCACGCGGGCGGACACCGTCAAGTCGCTTGCTCCGGCGACCACTTCGCGGGGCAGCCGGACGTAGGCGCCGTCGGATGTGGGTGCTCCGCCCGGCAGGGACAGCGCCTTGCCTCCGTCGGCGCCGGTGACGGACTGCGCGGTGGATCCGTTGAGCAGGCTCGCGGTCAGACCGTTGCCTGAGCTGTCGCCGATCTTTCCGGACGCGAGATCGTCCTGGTCGAAGGTGTAGTGGGCGGCGGGCCGGGGCACGTCGGCCGCCTGCGCCGGTACGGCGGGTGCGGCCAGCAGGCCCGCGCCGAGAGTCAGGGCCACGGCGGCCGAGCTCCGGCGGCGGGCGGATCTGTCAGCGGATGGCATGGAGAGCGTCCTCAATCCTTCAGTCAGGGGTCGGGCCGGCGGCCCTCCTCGGCCGGCGGCTCGTCCATCTGCCGTTCCCGTGCGGAGGGAGGGTGCGGGGGAGGCGTACGTCGAACCCGTTCGGCCCGGATGATCCGAACGGGGGCGCCCTCCGGGGGAGCGGAGGGGCCGGCTCGGTTCGCTGGTCGGTCCAGGGCCTCCCTAGTCGAACCGGTTCGGCGAAGCTAGCACCGGGCCAAGCGGCCAGCAATCCTTCCGACACAAGGAAATTCCCTTTGCCTGGCGGGATTGGTGAAGTGTGTCCCGGGTATTGACAGCCGCTCCGACGGTTTCTACCTTCACTCCATGCGAACCGGTTCGATGAAGGAGTTGCCGTGAACATCGGTGAGATCGCCCGCCGGGCCGGTGTCTCGCGGAGCACCGTGTCGTACGCCCTGAGCGGCAAGCGTCCCGTCTCGGACGACACCCGCAGAAAGATCCAGCAGGTCGTGGACGAGCTGGGCTACCAGCCCAGCGCCAGCGCCCGCGCCCTGGCCAACGGGCGGACCAGCACGCTCGGCCTGGTCTTCCCGCCGGCCGGGAACCACTACACGGGCATGCAACTGGACTTCATCGGCAGCGTGGTGGAGGCAGCGGCGGCGTACGACTACGACGTACTGCTGTCCCCCAGCGGAGTGGACAGCGACCGCTCCTTCCAGCGGCTGCTGGGGGAGCGGCGCGTCGACGGCGCGATCCTGATGGAGATCCGCCTCGAGGACGACCGGGTGAACCATCTGTCCGCCGTGGACTTCCCGTTCGTCGCCATCGGCCGCACCGCCCGTCCCGACGCCGGCTGGTGGGCGGGGATCGACCACACCGCGCTGGTGGAGGCGTGTGTGCACCACCTGGCGGACCTCGGCCACCGCCGCATCGCCTTCGTCAACCGCCCCGAGCAACTGCTGCGTACGGGGTACGAGTCCGCGCAGCGCGGCCTGGACGGCTTCACGAAGGCCGCCGCCGAGCGCGGGCTGACGGCCGCCCGTACGTACTGCTGCGGGGACGACCCCGCCTCGGGCCAGACGTGTGTGGAGCAGATCCTGCACGACGACCCGGACACCACGGCTCTGGTCACCCTGAACGAGGCCGCGCTCGGCGGCCTCTACCGGGGGCTGGGCGAGGCCGGCCGCCACGTGCCGCGCGACTTCTCCGTCACCGGCGTCGTGGCCAGCCGCTGGGCCCAGACGGTGACCCCGCAGCTCACCGCGGCGGACGTACCGGCGGCGGAGCTCGGCCGTCTCGCCGTCGACCTCCTGGTCGAGCGGCTCGCCCACCCCGGCGCACCGCCCCGGCACCACCTCCTCGTGCCCCCGGTGTCCCTGCGGGCCAGCACCGGGCCGGCCGGCGCGGCCTCTTCGGCGGACCCCGGGGCCCGTACGCCCTGACTGCCCGCCCCTGACTGCTCCCTGACCACGCCCCGCGGTCCGGACCCCTCGGCGCCCGAACCGGCCGTCCGCGCCGTTCGGCATGCCCGCGCGCTCACCACCCGCCTTCCTTCACCTGCTCACCACCCTCGGCACCCGCATGCTCAAGACAAAGGAACCCGCGATGAACAGCTCCGCCAGACAGCGCCGCATCACGATCCTGGCCGCGACCACCCTGGTCGTCGCCCTCGGCGCCACCGCCTGCGGCTCCTCGGGAGGCACCGGGGCCAAGGGCGCCGACGACGGCACGTACACCGTCTGGGACCCCTACCCGCAGTTCGCCAAGGGCTCGGCCTGGAGCAAGCTCCTCGACGCGTGCGGCGCCGAGGCGGACGTGAAGATCAAGCGGACCGGTTTCGACACCAGCGACCTGACCAGCAAGGCGCTCCTCGCCGCGCAGCAGGCCAACTCCCCGGACGTCCTCGTCGTCGACAACCCGGTGGTGTCGACGCTGGCCGAGGCCGGCGCCCTCACGACCGCCGACGAGAACAAGCTCGACACCTCGGGCGTGAACCCCAACCTGCTCGCGGCCGGCCAGTCGGAAGGCAAGACCTACGGCACTCCGATCGGCGCCAACACCCTGGCCCTGTACTACAACAAGAAGATCCTGAAGGACGCCGGGGTGGACATCGCCTCGGTCAAGGACTGGCCGACCATGACGGCGGCGCTGGCGAAGGTCAAGAAGACGGGCAAGAAGGGCATCACCTTCTCCGCGATCGGCACGGAGGAGGGCAGCTTCCAGTTCCTGCCGTGGTTCTGGGGCTCGGGCGCGGAACTGACCGACATCGGCTCCCCGGCGGCCGTCTCCGCGCTGTCCCTGTGGAAGGACTGGCTGGGCCAGGGCTACGCCCCCAACTCCGTACTCAACAACACCCAGACCACCAGCTGGCAGGAGTTCGCGAGCGGCGACTACGCCTTCGCCGAGAACGGCACCTGGCAGCTCGCCAACGCCAAGAAGGCGGGCTTCGAGTACGGCGTCCTGCCCATACCGGGCGCCACCGGCGGCAGCGCCGCGGCCCCGACCGGCGGCGAGTTCGTCACCCTCCCGGTACAGAGCGACACCGGCCGCTACGCCACCGCGCAGAAGCTCGCGGCCTGTCTGACCAGCACCCAGAACCTGTACGACACCGACACCACCCTCTCCTACGTCGCCCCCACCGCCGAGGTGCAGAGCAAGCAGCTGGCGGCCGACCCCGGGCTCAAGCCGTGGGTCGACGCGGTCAACGCGGCCAAGGGCCGCACCAGTGACGACCTGGGCACCAAGTACCCGAAGATCTCCGAGCAGTTGTGGAAGGCCGTGCAGTCCGCCCTCAGCGGCTCTAAGTCTCCGAAGGACGCGCTTTCCGCAGCCCAGTCCGCCGTCAAGTAGCCGAGCAACAAGGTCCGTTGATGAGTCACCTGACGCAAGTGCCGCTGACCGGGGCCGATACCGGCCCCCGCGAGGCGGCCCCTCCCGCACCGCCCCCTGCGCGGCGCCGCCCCTCCTCCCAGCAGTGGGCCGCCTGGGCCTTCCTCGCCCCGGTGACCCTCTACCTCGTTCTCTTCTACGCCTACCCCCTCTACCGCAACATCGACCTGAGCCTGCGGAACTACACCGTCCGCTCCTTCGTCCAGGGCGACGCCCCGTTCACGGGCCTGGAGAACTACCGGACGGTCTTCGCCGACGCGACCTTCCTTCCCGCCCTGCTGCACACCGCCCTGTTCACCGTGGTGTGCCTGGTCTTCCAGTACGTCATCGGGCTGGCGCTCGCGGTCTTCTTCCACCAGCACTTCCGGCTGTCCGCCACGCTGCGGGCCCTGTTCCTGGTGCCGTGGCTGCTGCCGCTGATCGTGTCGGCCTCCACCTGGTCGTGGATGCTCAACAGCGACTCCGGCATCGTCAACACCGTCCTGCACGGGGTGGGCATCGACCCGGTGAACTGGCTGACCTCACCGAGCTGGTCACTGATCTCGGTGATCATCGCGAACATCTGGATCGGCGTACCGTTCAACCTCGTCGTGCTCTACAGCGGCCTGCAGTCCATTCCGGCCGGCCTGTACGAGGCCGCGGCTCTGGACGGGGCCGGCGCATGGCGACGGTTCTGGAGCATCACCTTCCCGCTCCTGCGCCCGGTGTCCGCGATCACCCTGCTCCTGGGCCTGGTCTACACGCTCAAGGTCTTCGACATCATCTGGATCATGACCAAGGGCGGCCCCGCGGAGTCCTCCACCACCTTCGCCACTTGGTCCTACCAACTCGGATTCGGCAACATGCTCCCGGCCTTCGGCCCCGGGGCGGCCGTCGGCAACCTGCTGGTGATCGCCGCCCTGGTCTTCGGCCTGGTGTACATCAGGGTGCAGCGAAAGCAGGCCTGGTCATGAACCTGAGCACCACGCACCCCCGGGCAATCACCAAGCGCACCCGGGCGGCCGGCAAGCGCACCTGGGGAAAGACGGCCATCGGCGTCCTGCTGACCGGGATCATGCTCTTCCCGGTCTACTGGATGCTGAACGTGTCCCTGACCCGCGACCAGAACATGCGCAAGAGCCCACCGGACCTGTTCCCCGTCGACGCCACCCTGGAGGGCTACCGCACGGTCCTCGCCGAGCAGTTGCCCTACCTGGGCACCAGCCTCGTCATCGGCCTGGGCACCGTCGCCCTGACCGTGGCCCTGGCCGCACCGGCCGGCTACGCGCTGGCCAAGCTGCGCCCGCGCGGCGGCGGCGTCCTCGGCTTCGTCCTGCTGGTCGCCCAGATGATCCCCGGCATCATCATGGCGATGGGCTTCTACGCCATCTACCTCCAGCTCGGCCTGCTCCAGTCCGTCCCCGGCCTGATCGTCGCCGACTCCACCCTCGCCGTTCCCTTCGCGGTGCTCATCTTCACCGCGTTCATGTCCGGTATCCCCGGCGAGCTGATGCAGGCGGCGAAGACGGACGGGGCCGGGCCCCTGCGTACCTTCTGGTCGATCGTCCTGCCGATGAGCCGCAACTCCGTCGTCACGGTGTCCCTGTTCGCGTTCCTGTGGTCGTGGTCCGACTTCGTCTTCGCCGGAACCCTGGTCAACGGCGGCGCCCACGAGCCGATCACCCTCGGTATCTACCACTACATCGGCAACAACAACCAGGAGTGGAACGCCATCATGGCCACCGCCGTCGTGGCCTCGCTGCCGGCCGCGGTCATCCTCGTCCTCGCCCAGCGCTACGTCGCCGCAGGCGTGACCGCCGGCGCCGTCAAGGACTGACTCCTCCCCGTTCCTTCCCTCTTCGCCACGGCCGTGCCGTCCTCCGGGGCGGCCGGTGCACCTGCCCGAGAAACGAGTGACATCTCATGACCGCCGCCCGACCCGGCCCGGCCTTCTCCGTCCAGGACATCCCTTTCAGTACGTACGGCTCCTGGTTCGGCATCTCCCCCGTGCTCGCGGAGAAGGAGCGCGCCGAGGACCTCCACCTCGTCTCGCACCAGAACGGCATGCACGCCGTGCTCAGCCTCGTGCCGCTGGACGCCGCGACGGGGGAGCGGGCGGAGACCCGCGTGGCAGCGGTTCCGGGCCTGCTGAGCTGGACCGGCGCCGCCGGCCGTATCGACCTCGCCTACGAGTCACCGGACACGGTGCGCCTGCGCGGCGGGGGGCTGCCGCTGCGCGTCGCGGCAGCGGCCCGGACGCTGACGCCGTTCGGCGGTACCTACTTCTTCCACGACGCGTCCGTCGGCGCGTACGTGTTCACCTCGTACGAGACCGGGCGGCGCTACCGCGTCACCGTGCTCTCCGGCACGGTCACCGACGCTTTCGGCAGCCAGGCCCTGGGCAGCGCCGACCGCGGCCTGACCGTCGCCGCCGAGGCGGACGGCGTCTGGGAGATCGCGATCGAGGAACTCGACACCGCACGCCCCGCGTATGCCCGGAGGGCCTCCTTCGACAAGACCGCCGAAGCCGCGCAGAGCTCCTTCGCGGACTTCGTCGACACGGTGGCCCCCTGGCGCTCGTCCGCCACTCCGGCCGCCGAACTCGCGGCCTACGTCGTGTGGTCCGCGACCGTCCACCCGGCGGGGCTGGTCACCCGGCCCGGCGTCCTGATGTCCAAGCACTGGATGGACAAGGTCTGGAGCTGGGACCACTGCTTCAACGCCCTTGCCCTGGCACCCGGACAGCCCGAACTGGCCTGGGACCAGTACCACTTGCCCTTCGACCACCAGGACGCGACCGGGGCGCTGCCCGACTCGGTCACCCACTCCGAGATCCTCCGCAACTTCGTCAAACCGCCCATCCACGGCTGGGCGTTCGGCTACCTGCGGCACCGGCTGACCATGCCGCTCGGCCCGGCCGAGCTGGCCGAGACGTACGACAGGCTGACGCGCTGGACGGACTTCTGGCTCACCGGACGACGCGCCCCCGGGGCCGCGCTGCCCCACTACCAGCACGGCAACGACAGCGGCTGGGACAACGCCACCACCTTCGACCCCGAACGCGTGGTCGTCACCGCGGACCTGGCGGCCTTCCTCATCCTCCAGTTCCATGAACTCGCCGAACTGGCACGCCTCTTGGACATCCCGGAGGACGTCGACCGGTGGACAGCGGCCGCCGGGGCGACGCAGGCGGCGATGTTCGACGAGCTCTGGAGCGGCGACCGGTTCGTCACCCGGGGAGTCGGCAGCGGCGACACGTGGCACAGTTCCAGCCTCCTCGACCTGATGCCCATCGTGCTGGGCGAGCATCTGCCGGACGACGTCACCGCCGTGCTGGCCGCCCGCATCGAGGCCCACCTGACCCCGCACGGACTGGCCACCGAACTGCCGGCCTCGCCGCACTACCTCGCCGACGGCTACTGGCGCGGCCCGATCTGGGCCCCCGCCACGGTCCTCATCGAGGACGGCCTGCGCCGCGCCGGGCAGGTCCGGCTGGCGGACGAGGTCAGCGCCTGTTTCCGCACCCTGTGCGAGAACCACGGCTTCGCCGAGAACTTCGACGCCCTGACCGGCACGGGCCTGCGGGACCGCGCCTACACCTGGACCGCCAGCAGCTATCTCCTGCTGGCGGAGGCCCACGTGAGCCGCGGCGAGGACGCGTAGCCGGCGGCGCCGAGCATGACGTTCTGCGGCTTGAGGTCGCGGTGCAGCAAGTCGACCGCGTGCACCGCCTCCAGCCCCTCGGCGAGCAGCGCGCCGAGGCCGGCGACGAGCGGAAGTACGGCCCGATCCTGATCGGCTTCGGGCTCGGTGCCTTCATGGACGCGGGGAAGGACACGCGGCCGAGCGCCTGGCACGGGAGGCGAGTCCGTATCTGCCGAGGTAGGAAACGATGAGCTGCTCGGACTCGCCGCTCCCGCACGAAGAACGTTCCCGGTGTACCGCGCCGCGAGGGCGCCGCACACCGGGAACGGCGGGGCTGTCCGTGGTCAGCCCGTCGTGCACGAGACCGTCGGCCAGGTCCACGAACCGTTGGTCTGCAGCGTCACCCCCCAGTTGTTCCCGCTGCCGTTGGGCTTCGCGGTCAGGACCTGGGCGCTGGGAAACGACGCGCTGATGTTCCAGGTGGAGAGGATCTTCTCGGGGGAGGGGACGTTCATGGTCACGGTCCAGTTACTCGAACTGGAGCCGGAGACAGAAACGTTGAGGTTGTAGCGGTCGCCCCACTGCTGCCCGGCGGACAGGGTCGCGGTGCAGCCGCCCGTGCCCCCGCCGCCGCCGCCGGTTCCGCCTCCGCCGGTGCTGCCGTCGGGTGCGACGGCCCGCCCGGTCTGCGGCGAGATCATGCCGGAGCACAGGCCGCGGGATGCGAGCGACTGGGCGATGCGCGGGATCGCGGCGAGGGTGTTAGCCGGCCACTCGTGCATCAGGATGACCTGCCCGCTGGTGAGCCGGCCCGCCGCCTGCACGATCGCGTCGGTACTGGCACCGTTCCAGTCCTGCGAGTCGACGTCCCAGATCACCTCCGTCAGCCCGTACTTGGCCTCGACGGCCTTGAGGGTGGAGTTCGTCTCCCCGTACGGCGGCCGGAACAGCTTCGGCGTGCCTCCGCCCGCGTTGGCGATGGCCTGCTGGGTGCGGGAGACCTCCGAGTCGATCTCGGCCTGGCTCTTCTGGATGAGATGGGGGTGCGTGTAGCTGTGGTTGCCGACCCACATGCCGGCATTGATCTCGGCCTGCACCTGGCCCGGATAGGAGGCGGCGAACTGGCCCTCGTTGAACATGGTGGCCCGCAGGCCGCTCTGCTTGAGAGCGTTGAGCACGGCGGGGGTGTGGTCGTTGGACGGGCCGTCGTCGAAGGTCAGGCCCACGTAGCCGTTGCAGGTGGCGGCCTGTGCGGGGGCGGCGGCCGTGGCGGTCAGGCCCAGGGAGGCCGTCGCGGCGAGAGCGAGTCCGGCGGCCAGAGCGGCCGGGCGACGGCGGGAGGGGAGATGCATGGGGGTCCTCCTGGTGGCGGAGGTCCGGCCGCGCCGCGAGGCGTGGCCGGACGCGTGGGGAACATGGGGGAAGTGCGGAACCGGCGGTGGGATCAGCCGGCGCTGCAGGTGACCGTGGGCCAGGTCCAGGTGCCGTTGGTCTGGATCGTCGTTCCCCAGTTGTTGCCGCTGCCGTTGGACTTGGCCACGAGGGTCTGGCTGTCCGGGTAACTGGCGCTCACGTTCCAGGTCGACAGGACCTTCTCCGGCGACGGCACCTTCATGGTGACGGTCCAGTTGCTGGAGCCGGAGACGGAGACGTTGAGGTTGTAGCGATCGCTCCACTTGTCGCCTGCGGAGAGCGTCGCCGTGCAGCCGCCCGTGCCGCCGCCGGTGCCGCCGCCGGTGCCGCCGCCCGTGCCACCACCGCCCGTGCCGCCGCCGGAACTGCCCTCACTGACGGTGATGTTGGAGCTGCCGCTGCTCTGGTAGCCCTCGGTCGCCATGATCATGTAGTTGAAGGAACCCATGCTCATGCCATGGCTCGCCCAGGCGTCGAAGTGGTTGCCCGTGGTGATGGTGCCCCCGGTCCGCTTCGACTGGCGGACGCTCCAGTACTGCTTGAAGGTCTTCGTGCCCTCGATCGACGGCTGGTTCACCCGGGTCGTCTCGTAGATGTCGTACGTGCCCCCGTCGCTGGTGACCGTGCCCTTGAAGGTGCCGGTGGGGCGGTAGGTGCCGAAGTTCTCGACGACGTAGTACTCGACCAGCGGGCTGGTGGTCCAGCCGTAGAGCGCGAGGTAGGCGTTGCCCGAGGGGTTGAAGGTGCCGGAGTAGTTCACGGACTTGCGTCCGCCGGTGCTCCAGCCCTTGCCGCCGACGAAGTTGCCGACATTGCTCCACTGGTAGCCGTAGTTGCCGCCCGAGCCCAGCGTCATCGACACCGAGCCGCCGCCATCGCTCCAGTGCGAGTAGTAGTAGCCGTTGTTGGTGCCGGTCTGGTTCGAGTTGACGACGGTGTCGGCGCTGGCGGCGTTGGGCAGCAGCAGCACGGCGACCGCGGCCAGGGCGATCGCCCAGGAGCTTCGCAGCAGGGTCATGAAGCGGGCGGGTCTGCGTCGGCTTGGTGATGGCACGGGTGCACTCATGTCGGTGTCCTCCAGGGGCTGTCTACGTACGGGTGATGCCGGACGGGTCTCCGCCGACCGCCCTCAACACGAGGTCGGAGCAGCGCAGTTGGGACCACGCGGTTATCGGCGGGAGGTGTCCGGCCCGATCACGGAGTCTTGATCTGCCCCTGACAGCTGTCAATACTTTCGGCAATTGTTTCGAAAGCTTCGGGCTGAATGGAGGGTGTCGACGAGGTCATACCCGCAGGTCCGCGCATAGGTCGCATGGGTGGTCGTGATGCGACATGAACGGGGTGGGGAGGGTGATCCATTGTGCATCACGGACCGTTTCGAAACTTTCGAACGGGTGGCGGCGGCCTTCTCCTCCGCGGTGTCGTCCGGCGTCGCGTCCGCGGTTCAGCGCGGCGTCCATGGCCTTGGTGTCCAGGCGCTGCACCCCGGCGCTGTTCCCGGCCTCGCGCGGGTCGAAGCCGACCAGGAGCCGCATGCCGCGGCCTCTCCCCGCCCCGCTCCGGTTCCCCGCACCTGACCGCCCCCTCCGCCGTCGCGTTTTGTCAGAACCCTTGACGCCCGAGTGGGTGCTGCGTAGAACTGACCGCGCGGTCATACGTCTGATCACGCCATATCCAGCTCTCCGATCACGGGACACCCGTGTGTCAAGAGCGTGGGACGGGACTGTCGGGTCAGGCATGTTAGCGCAAACAATCGCTCTGGTCGAAGACGCCGACCGGGCTCAGGTGTCGATGCGAGGGATGGGTCCCATGGCAGTTGTTTCACCCGCGAGGGGGAGGGGAGCCGCGTCGGCGCGGCGGTGGCACAGCAGGCGCCGCTGGGCCGGCTGGGGGTTCATCGGGCCCTTCCTCGTCGTCTTCGCCCTGGTCTTCCTGGCGCCGATCGCGTACTCGCTCTATCTCAGCCTCTTCCGCGACCAGCTCATCGGTGGCAACCGGTTCGTCGGGCTCGACAACTACCGGGACGCGTTCGGCGACCCGCAGTTCTGGTCGGGACTGGGCCGGGTGGCGTTGTTCCTGGCGGTTCAGGTGCCGATCATGCTGGGCATCGCCCTGCTGGTCGCCCTCGCGCTGGACAGCGGCCGGCTGTACGGCCGGGACTTCTTCCGCATCGCGATCTTCCTGCCCTACGCCGTGCCCGCCGTGGTCGCCACCCTGATGTGGGGCTTCATGTACGGCAACCGGTTCGGTCTGGTCGCCAACATCAACGACAAACTCGGCACCCAGCTGCCCGACCCGCTCTCGCCCGACCTGGTGCTCGCCAGCATCGGCAACATCACCACGTGGGAGTTCGTCGGCTACAACATGCTCATCTTCTACGCGGCCCTGCAGGTGGTCCCGCGCGCCCTCTACGAGGCGGCCGAGATCGACGGCGCCGGCCAGTGGCGGATCATCTCGGCGATCAAGATCCCGGCGATCCGGGGAGCCCTGGTCATCGCGACGATCTTCTCGGTCATCGGCAGCTTCCAGCTGTTCAACGAGCCGAGCATCCTCAAGAACCTGGCGCCCAACGCGATCACCACGTACTTCACGCCCAACCTGTACACGTTCTCGCTGTCCTTCTCCGGCCGGCAGCACAACTACGCCGCCACCGTCGCCATCGTCATGGGCGTCCTCACGATGATCATCGCCTATGCCGTGCAGCTGCGCGGTATGAGAAAGGAGGTGTGATCGATGGCCGCCGGCACCTCTGTCACCCCGCCCCGCATGCGGACCCGTCCCCTGCCGTCGCCTTCGCGCCGCCGCCGCAACGGCTCACACTCGGCCGACCGGCCACGCCGTAGCGTCGTACTCACACTGCTCATCTCCCTGGTGGTGATCTACAGCCTGCTTCCGCTGGTCTGGCTGCTCATCAACTCGGCCAAGACGCAGCCCAGTCTCATGAGTTCGTTCGGGCTGTGGTTCAGCGGCGACTTCGCGCTGTGGGACAACATCCAGCAGACGCTGACCCACAACGACCACATCTTCGTCCGCTGGCTGCTCAACACCCTCCTGTACGTCGCCGTGGGCGCGGGCGGGGCGACCTTCCTGGCCGTGCTGGGCGGATACGGGCTCGCCAAGTTCAACTTCCCCGGAAAGCGCGGCGTCTTCGCCGTCGTGATCGGCGCGGTCGCCGTGCCCAGCGCGGCCCTGGCGGTGCCCACCTTCCTGATGTTCAGCAAGATGGGTCTGACCGACACCCCCTGGGCGGTCATCGTGCCCTCTCTCATCTCCCCGTTCGGGCTGTATCTGATGTGGGTGTTCGCGTCCGAGGCGATTCCGGACGAGCTGTTGGAGGCCGCCCGGATGGACGGCTCCGGAGAGTTCCGCACCTTCTTCAGGATCTGCCTGCCGCTCCTGGCCCCCGGCATCGTGACCGTACTGCTCTTCACGGTCGTCGCGACCTGGAACAACTACTTCCTGCCGCTGATCATGATCAAGAACCCGGACTGGTACCCGCTCACCATCGGGCTCAACTCCTGGAACAAGCAGGCCTTCACCGCCGGCGGCCAGCCGCTGTTCAACCTGGTGATCACCGGGTCCCTGCTGACCATCGTGCCGCTGATCGCGGCCTTCCTCCTCCTCCAGCGCTACTGGCAGTCCGGACTGGCCGCCGGCAGCGTCAAGGAGTGACCCTCGGCGGCCCCGGGTCGCCGTCTCTTTCCTCTGCGGGCCTTCCCCCTGGTACGCCCATGCTGCCGACAGGTCCGGTGCCGCAGTTCATCACGTACAACGGAGTGAAAAGATGACGAACAAGCCACTACGCCGTCTGGCGCAGGGGATCGCGGTGCTCTGCGCCGCGACGCTCGGACTGACGGCCTGCGGATCCTCCGACTCGGGTTCCGACGACACGAGTTCCGGGGCCGGCGACGTCAAGGCCGCTCTGGCCAAGGGCGGCACGATCACCGTCTGGGCCTGGGAGCCCACGCTCAAGCAGGTCGTCGCCGACTTCCAGACCAAGTACCCCAAGGTCAAGGTCAAGCTGGTGAACGCCGGCACCGGCAACGACCAGTACACGGCCCTGCAGAACGCCGTCCAGGCAGGGAAGGGCGGCCCCGACGCCGCGCAGATCGAGTACTTCGCGCTCAGCCAGTTCGCACTCGGCAAGTCGGTCACCGACATCAGTGGCTACGGGGCCAAGGGCCTCGCCAAGAGCTACTCGCCCGGGCCCTGGAACTCCGTCAGCATCGACGGCGGCGTCTACGGGCTGCCCATGGACTCCGGTCCGATGGCGCTGTACTACAACAAGAAGGTCCTGGACGAGCACAAGATCCAGGTGCCCACCACCTGGGACGAGTTCCTCACCGCCGCCCGCGCCCTGCACAAGGCCGACCCCAAGGTGTACATCGCCAACGACACCGGTGAGGCGGGCTTCGTCAACAGCCTGATCTGGCAGGCCGGCGGACACCCGTACAAGGTGGACGGCACCAAGGTCACCGTCGACTACAGCGACCCGAAGGTCGCCGAGTTCACCCAGGTGTGGCAGCAGCTCCTCTCGGAGCACCTGCTGGCGCCCGTCACCGGCTGGACCGACCAGTGGTACAAGGGCCTCGGCAACGGCACCATCGCCACCCTGCCCAGCGCCGCCTGGATGCCCGCCAACTTCGCCACCGGTGTCCCGGCCGCCGCCGGTGACTGGCGCGTCGCACCGCTCCCGCAGTGGAAGCAGGGGGAGACCGCCAGCGCGGAGAACGGCGGCAGCTCCATGGCCGTCATGAAGGCGAGCAAGAACGCGGAACTCGCCTACGCGTTCATCGAGTACGCGAACAAGGGCGCCGGCGTGCAGACCCGCCTCAAGGGCGGGGCCTTCCCGGCCACGACCGCGGACCTGAACTCGTCCGCGTTCCTCGACACGAAGTTCCCGTACTTCGGCGGCCAGCAGGCCAACAAGATCTTCGCCGAGTCCGCGAAGAACGTCCTGCCCGGCTGGAACTACCTGCCGTACCAGGCATACGCCAACTCGATCTTCAACGACACGGTCGGCAAGGCGTACGTCTCCGACACGACGCTGACCAGCGGCCTCAAGACGTGGCAGGAAGCCATCGTCAAGTACGGCAACGACCAGGGCTTCAGCGCCGGAAGCTGACCCCGGCGTACGTACGGAAGGCGAGGCCCGGAACGACGGTCCGGGCCTCGCCGCCACGCCGCAGACCGCACCACCCGAAGCATCCGAAAGGAAACCCGATGCCTTCCACTCCCGCACACCGCTGGCTGCGCCTTCCTGCCGACGGCCGGGCCGCGCGTTTCGCCTACGGCGCCGACTACAACCCGGAGCAATGGCCACGCGAGGTGTGGAAGGAAGACGTCCGGCTCATGCGCGAGGCGGGGGTGAGCATCGTCTCCCTGGCCATCTTCTCCTGGGCGCGCATCCAGCCGGACGAGGACACCTGGGACTTCGGCTGGCTCGACGAGGTGATGGACCTGCTGCACAGCTCCGGCATCGCCGTCGACCTGGCCACGGCCACCGCCTCCCCGCCGCCGTGGCTCGCCCACCGCCACCCCGAGATCCTGCCGGTGACCCGGACGGGCGAGACCGTCTGGCCCGGTGCCCGCCAGCACTGGCGTCCCACCTCCCCGGTCTTCCGCCGCCACGCCCTGCGCCTGACGGAGACCATCGCCGCCCGCTACGCGGACCATCCGGCACTCGCCGCCTGGCACGTCTCCAACGAACTGGGCTGCCACAACATCTACGACTACTCGGAGGACGCCGCCGCGGCCTTCCGCGACTGGCTGCGCAGCCGGTACGGCACCCTGGCCGCGCTCAACCATGCCTGGGGCACCGCCTTCTGGTCCCAGATCTACTCCGACTGGCAGCAGATCCTGCCGCCCCGCCTCGCCGCGGCCCACCCCAACCCCACCCAGCAACTCGACTTCAAACGCTTCTCCTCGGACGTCCTCAAGGACCATCTGCGCGCCGAGGGCGACGTGCTGCGCAGGCTGACCCCCGATGTCCCCGTGACCACCAACTTCATGGTCATGGACGGCATCAAGGGCATGGACTACGCGAGCTGGGCGGACGAGGTCGACTTCGTCTCCAACGACCACTACCGCACGACGGGCCCGCGCAGCCTGGACGAACTGTCCTTCTCGGCCGGCCTCACCAGCGGCATCGCCGGCGGAAGGCCCTGGTTCCTGATGGAGCACTCCACCAGCGCGGTGAACTGGCAGCCGGTCAACAAGGCCAAGCGCGAAGGCGAACTGGCCCGCGACTCACTGCTGCACGTCGCCCACGGAGCGGACGCCGTCTGCTTCTTCCAGTGGCGCCAGTCGGCGGCCGGTGCGGAGAAGTACCACTCCGCCATGGTTCCGCACGCCGGGTCCGACAGCGACATCTTCCGCGCGGTGACCGATCTCGGCCGCACGCTGGCGCAGCTCTCCCCGGCCGCCGGATCGCTCCGCCATCCCGCCCGTGCCGCGATCCTCTTCGACTGGGAGTCGTGGTGGGCCTGCGAGCAGGACTCGCATCCCTCCTCGGAGCTGCGCTACCGCCAGGAGGCACTCGACTGGTACTCCGCGTTCCTCGCCCTGGGCGTGCGCGTCGACGTCCTCACCACCCGCGCCGATTTCGAGGCGTACGACGTCGTCGTCGCACCGGTCCTGCATGTCGTGCCCCAGGATCTCGCGGACCGGCTCGCCGCCTACGTCGACGCCGGCGGCCACCTGGTGACCACCTACTTCTCCGGCATCGTCGACGAGAACGATCACATACGGCTCGGCGGTCACCCCGGCGCCCTGCGCGACCTGCTCGGTATCCGCGTCGACGAGTTCGCCCCGCTGTTCGAGGGGGAGCAGGTGACACTCGACGACGGCAGCACGGGCACCCTGTGGACCGACCGCATCACCGTCACCGAGCCGTCCGCGAGCGTCCTCGTCTCGTACGCGAGCGGGGAGCAGACCGGCCTCCCGGCCGTCACCCGGCGCACGGTGGCCGGTGGCGGCTCCGCGGCGTACGTCTCCACCCGGCTCGGGGCCGAGGGCCTGCCGCCCCTGCTCGGCCGCCTGCTGGAAGCGGCAGGCGTGACGAGCGAGCTGCCGCCGGCGGTCCGCGGGCAGGTGGAGCTGACGGTGCGCGCGGACGACGCCCACTTCTACTGGTTCCTGGTCAACCGCACCGACTCGCCCGTCGACCTGTCCTTCACCACCGGGCGGGTCCTCGGAGGAACGACGAGCGGCGAGGACCCGCTGGTCCTCGCCCCGCGCGGCGTCACCGTCATGATGCGGGACCGTACCGGGTGACGTACGCGAGCAGCGGGGACGAGACCGCCGGCTCGGCACGCCCTGGCGCGGACCCGGCCCCGGCCGGAACCGCCGGGACCCGGGACGGGAGGCGGGCGCGGCGCACACGCGGGCCGTCGATGGCGGACGTCGCCGAAGCCGCCGGAGTCTCGGCCCAGACGGTCTCCCGGGTCGCCAACGGCTCCACCGGGGTGGTGGAGTCCACCCGGCAGCAAGTGCTCGCCGCGATGCGACGACTCGGCTACCGCCCCAACAGCGCGGCCCGCGCCCTCAAACGAGGCGAGTTCCGCACGCTCGGCGTCATCCTGTCCAACCTCTCCACCATCGGAAACATGCGCACCTTGGAGGCGGTCGTCTCCTCGGCGGCGCTGGCGGGTTACGCGACCACGCTGATGCCGGTCAGCGTCCCCACCCAGGACGCGGTCCAGGGGGCCTTCACCCGGCTCGACGAGCTGACCGTGGACGGCGTCGTCATCATCATGGAGGTGCATCTGCTGGACACCGCGACCGTGGCGCTGCCGCCGCACGCGCCCGTGGTCGTGGTGGACTCCCACGCCCACGACCGGTACACCGTGGTCGACTCGGACCAGGCCGGCGGCGCGGCGGCGGCCGTACGGCACCTGCTCGCCCTCGGGCACGAGACGGTCCGGCACGTCGCGGGACCCGAGGGCTCCTTCTCGGCCGAACGCCGGGTGGAGCGCTGGCGATCCGTGCTGGCGGAGGCGGGGCGCGCGGTGCCCGAGCCGTTGCGCGGCGACTGGACCGCGGAATCCGGCTACCGGGCGGGGCGGCGGATCGCCGCGGATCCGGACTGCACCGCGGTGTTCGTCGCCAACGACCAGATGGCCCTCGGCGTGCTGCGCGCCCTGCACGAGGCCGGCCGGCGGGTGCCGGACGACATCAGCGTGGTGGGCTTCGACGACATCCCCGAGGCGGCTTCGTTCATCCCGCCCCTCACCACCGTCCGCCAGGACTTCGCCGGGGTCGGCCAACGCGGTGTCGAGGACCTGCTCCGCCAGATCCGTAACGAGAAGCCGGCCAGGAGCACCACGCTCGTACCCACCCGGCTGATCGTCCGGCGGAGCACCGCCCCGCCTCCGGGTCCCCGTGACAACAGCACGGACGGGAGGGGCCGCATCGTGTGAGAAGCCTTGACGCCCCAGGGGTGACTGCGTAGAAATGACCGCGCGGTCATACGCTTGAAGTGACGGTATCCAACCCTGCGCTCTGGAGACACACATGAACCGAGGGACGGTGCGGGGCGGCGCCGCCGCCCTGCCCCGCAGCGAGGACGTGGCGCTGCTGGCGGGCGTCTCCCGCAAGACGGTGTCCAGGGTGTTCAACGACGAGCCGTACGTCTCCGCGGAGGTCCGCCAACGCGTCCTCGGCGCCGCGGAGAAGCTCGGCTACCGGCGGAACAACGCCGCGCGGGCCCTCGCCTCCGGGCGTACGCGTTCCATCGGCGTGGTGACCCTCGGAACCGCCGGGTACGGCCCCGCCTCGCTGCTGGTGAGCCTCGAACGGGCCGTCCGGGACGCCGGATACGCACTGAGGGTGATCAACACCCTGGAAGGCGACCCGGGCGGCATCGCCGGAGCCGTGACGTCACTCCTCGAACAGGGCGTGGACGGCATCGCCATCTCCGAACCGGTGGACGAGGGGGAGGTCTCCGTCAACGTCGACGTGCCCGTCCTCTTCCTGGGCGCGCCCCCGGTGTTCACCGCTCCGAAGGTGGTGGCCGCGAGCGTCGGCTCCGACATCCTGGCGCAGGCGGCCACCGATCACCTGCTCGGCCTGGGCCACGACACCGTCCATCACCTCGCCGGACCCCAGCGGTGGTACGCGGCCAGGGACCGCCTGCAGGGCTGGCGGACGGCTCTGGAGCAGCGGGGCAGGGTGGCGCCTCCCGTGGTCCAGGGCGACTGGTCGGCCGCCTCCGGATACGCGGCAGGGCGCGAGCTGGCCGGCGACCCGAGCGTGACAGCGGTGTTCGCGGCCGGCGACGACATGGCCATCGGCCTGATCCACGCCCTGGTGGAGGCAGGCAGACGCGTGCCGGACGACATCAGTGTGGTCGGCTTCGACGACAACCCGGTGTTCGCCTATGTGAGCCCGCCCCTGACCACCGTCCGCCAGCCGTTCGACGCCGCGGTACGCGAAGGCCTCAGCCGCCTGATCCACGCGATAGAAAAGCCCGGATCCGAACCCCCGGCCGCCACTGCCCCGCCGGTCGAACTCGTCATCCGTTCCTCGACCGGGCCCCCGCCCGCTCGCCACTGACCGATACGCCCGTACGCACACTCTGGGCGGCCGCCACGGCCCTCGCCGACGTCCGCCCGTTCCGAGAGAAGACGCATTGCTCCCGCACGGGCTCGCCACCCGGTGCGCCGAACTCCTGCCGCTCACGCAGACCCTGATCCGGAAGCAGAAGCGGCAGGTGCTCAACGCGAAGCACTGCTTCGCAGTCAGATCCCCCTCAACAGAGGAATCCTCATGTCCAGTATACCCATAGCCACCAGGCCACCCGCGGCCCGGCGTTCCCGCGCCGTCACCGTGGCCGCTCTGGTCTTCGCCCTGATCGCCTCGTACGTCACGCTCGTCTCCGCCGCCGGCGGCGCCGGCGCCGTCACGCGGGGACAGCAGGTCATGTACACGCCGCCGTCCAACGCGCCGGCGCCCGGCGCCCTCTACGCCCACGGACTGCAGCTGAAGCACAGCGGCGCGGCGAACGGGCAGGTCCTGGCGACGTTCGAGCAGTACACCAACGGCACGCCAGTGTTCCCGATCTTCCGCAGCACCGACGGCGGCGCCACCTTCAGCCACCTCTCCGACGTCCGGGACACGCAGAACGGCTGGGGCCTGCGCTGGCAGCCGCACCTCTTCGAACTCCCCGTGGCAGTCGGCGGATTCCCCGCGGGCACGCTCCTCATCGCGGGCGACTCCATCCCGGGCGACCTGCACGCAAGCAAGATCGACATGTACGCCAGCACCGACCACGGCGTGACCTGGCGGTTCGTCAGCAACATCGCCACCGGCGGGCCTGCCTACTCGGTCAACGGCTACACCCCCGTCTGGGAACCGTTCTTCCTGATGAACGGCTCACGACTCGTCGTGTACTACTCCGACCAGCGTGACCTCGCGCACGGCCAGAAGGTCGTGCACCAGGTCAGCACGAACGGGGTCAACTGGGGCCCCGTCGTCGACGATGTCGCGCAGCCGAACTACGGCGACCGCCCGGGCATGCCGACCGTCGTGCGGCTGCCCAACGGCAACTACGTCATGACGTACGAGTACGGAGGGGCCCGCGAGGGCAACTTCACGACCTACTACAAGATCGCGGCCAACCCCGAGGGATTCGGCTCGGTGGCCGGCATTCCGCTGCGGACCACCGACGGGATCGTGCCGTGCTGCACCCCGTACATCGAGTGGTCGCCGGCCGGCGGCCCGAACGGCACGCTGATCGTCACCTCACTCAGTTCCGATCAGCTGTTCCTGAACACGCAGAACGGCGCCGCCAACACATGGACGCACGTCTCGTCCCTCATGGGCGGGGGCTACAGCCGTGGCCTCGTCCCGCTGTCCGACGGGCACAGCGTGCTGGTGCTGAGCGGCGGAGGAAACGGCAGCGGCCTCAACAACGTCTGGTACAGCACGGTCGACCTGGGCGGTGGGGGAGGTGGCGCCGAAACGGCCGTGCGGGCGACGAACGCCAACCGCTGTCTGGACGTGCCGGACCGGGCCACGGCCAACGGCTCCCTGCTCGACATCTGGGACTGCAACGGCGGCACGAACCAGCAATGGAGCTACACCTCGTCGACCGGGGAACTCCGGGTCTACGGCAACAAGTGTCTCGACGTACCGAAACACGCCACGACCCCGGGCACCAGGGTCGACATCTGGGACTGCAACGGAGGCCCCAACCAGCAGTGGACTCTCAACCCCGACGGCACGATCGTCGGAAGGGAGTCGGGTCTGTGCCTGGACGTGGCCGAGAACGGGACGGCGAACGGAACCGCGGTCGACATCTGGACCTGCAACGGCGGCAGCAACCAGAAGTGGACCCGGCAGTAGTGCCGGCACTCCTTCACCCGCACGCCTGACCCACCGCGGCGGGTGAAGGAGGGGAGGGCCGGGACCACGCCACACGGACGTGGCGCGCCTCGGCCCTCCCCGCGCCTCGGCCCTCCCCGCGCCTCGGCCCTCCCCGTACGGGCACGAGGGCTAAGGGACGAGCTTCCATTCCTGGGAACCGTCCGTGGCCGCGTACTGCAGAGTGAGCGGAGCGCCGTTGGACGCGCCGGTCAGATAGAGGCTGGTGTCGCTGACCGACTGCAGTTTGTAGAACCCGTTGGTGGTCGGGACGAGATTCCAGCTGCCTCGGGGGCTGTTGTCGACCCACTGGCCGATCCGCTGGCCGGCCGTGGCGTAGCCGGTCCAGATGGCCGCCGCACGGCCGCCGGACTTGTTCAGCAGGGTGACGCCCCCGTTCGGCTCGTTCGTCACGTGCCAGTACTGGGTGTCACGGTTCGCGGCGGAGCCGGGGGACTCGAGGACGACGTCGGGGACGTCCTGGTTGCCGATGTTCGCGTCGTTGGTCCTGCCGCCGGTGCCGATCACCTGGCTGGTCCTGCGGTTCGCGAGCTGGTAGTACGCGCCGTCCGAGCGGCCGAGATCGGTCTCGGCGTAGGCGAGCGTCGAGGTGCCCTGGTTGTTGAGGATCGCGATCCGGCCCGTTCCGGCGACGTACTGCAGATTTCGGCTGTAGCCGGCCTGCGAGGTCGTCTGATACTCCTTCCACGTGCCGTCACTGCGTCCGCTCTCGTTGACCCAGACGTTGCCGCTGCCGCCGGCGTTGTAGACCAGACGGCCGTCGGGAAGCCTGATGATCACCGGGCTGCCACCGGTCGCGAGGGGGCGGGAGCCGGCGTCGAGCGGCAAGGACGTGACGCTCTCGCCGGTGGGGGAGCCGCGGAAGAACTCGAGGGGGCTGTCGGCGATCCGGTACCGGGTGTTGGACCCGCCGCCCCAGTACTCGTAAGGGAGCATCCACTTGCCGTCCGTGGTCGGGACCACGTTGGCCATGCCCGGGCGGCCCCAGCCGATCTCCTTCTTTCCGCCGCCCATGTCCTGGCTGAGCCCCGCGAGGTCGACGACGGGGGCGCTCCACTGCGCGCCGACGCCGTCCCACGTCTTGTGGGCGAGGATCTGGCCGTGCGAGTCCGGGGCCGTGGCGTTGGCCGGGTCGAGCGTGGGCACTCCGGTCGACGGGTCGAAGCCGAGGTAGTCGTTCTCGTCGGAGTAGTAGCAGACGAGCCGGCCGTTGTGGACCATCAGGTACGGCTCCCAGACGGGATCCACCTGGCGGAAGGTGTTGGCGCGCGCGACGTTCTGCCCGAGGGCGCCCGCGCTGCCGCCCTGCCAGCCGCCGGTCGCGATGACGTTGACGACGTTCCATGTCACGCCCTGGTCGGTGCTGGAGTACAGGGCGATCGCCAGGTCCTGGCGGTCTCCGTCGTTGGACGGCGTCCAGTTCGGGTCGGCCGCCTTGTGCTCCCTGTAGAACTGGTCGTCGCCCGACACGACACTCGCGAGGAGCAGCGTGCCCTGCTTCAGGTTCCCGACGTCCTGCGGGAGCGTGTACAGGTACGGGTTGGTCCAGTTGCTCGTGTACTTCGCGTACCGCGGGTCGTTCGAGAGGTAGGCCGGGGCCTTGACCTCCGAGAGCGGCTGCCAGGTCGTGCCCCGGTCGTCGCTCTTGTAGACGGGAAGAGTCTGCCGGTCGGCGCTGCCCGTCTGCGGAACGACGGTGGACTTCTCGAACGAGGCGACCAGACGGCCGCTCGCCAGCTGAGCGGACTTCGGGTAGACCGCGCAGTTCCCCCTGCCCTTCAGGCAGGCCTCGTTGCCGAGCTGGTAGAGGATCCCGCCGGTGGGCGCGTACGCCTCGGCACTGGTCAGAGGTATCGCCAGCAGTGCGAACGCGGCGGTGACGCTTCCGACGGCTTGCCCGAGCCTTGTCCTTCTCATGATCTCTCCTCCGGGATGAGCATGTGTGGTGCGGGCCGGTTCAATGGGGTCAGCGCGAGACGAGCACCCGCACGTCCCAGGCGCCGAGTTCCAGTGCGCCGCCTGTGGGGAGGGACGTGCCGTTCAGTACGTCGACGAGGTCGGTGGGGGCCTGCACGCGGGCCGGCTCCCAACTCCAGTTGTGGACCACGTGGACACGGCGGCCGTCGGGGGAGACGCCCGTCGTCGCGGTGACGGACGCCGGAAGGTCCTGCCATCCGCTGCGGGGGGCGGGGGCCGCCCAGGTGGCCAGCGCCCTGGCGAGGTCGCGGCCGGGAACGGTACCGACATAGGTGACGCGGCCCGCGCCGTGGAGACGCGTGGTGACGGCGGGCCAGCGGCCGAAGTGCGGGTGGTCGTACTCGGCGAGCACCTCCGCGTCGTCGACGGCGAGACCGTCGGCCCAGCGGGTCGCCGTGGCGGTGGGTGGCAGCTTCAGCGGACTGCCGGGGCCGGCGCGCAGGGGGACGGGCTGCCGCAGGTTGCTGAATTCGTCGTACGAGACGCCCGCGGCCTCGGTGAGCCGGCCGGGCGCCCGTTCGTGCCGGGCACGGGCCTCGTGGTCGGCGTAGCCGGTGCGCGGGCCGAGGACCAGATGGCCGCCCGCGTGGGCGTAGGCGGCCAGCCAGTCGAGCGTCGCGTCGTCGGCGATGTACAGCGCCGGGACGACCAGGACGGGGTGGCGTCGCACGGCCTCCTCCGGCGCCATGCCCTCCCGCTCGCCGCGCGGATCGTGCAGCTGCCGGGCGTGGACGATGCGCACCTGGCGCCCCGATTCGAAGGCGCCGCGGTAGAACGGGTCGAAGATCCGGTGGTAGGCGGCCGGGTCGGGGTCGCCCTCGGGGGTCGACAGCGGCGGGTACTTCTGCATGAGCCACTTGCTGGGCGTCGAGTACACCATCGTGATGTCCGCGTCCGGTTCGAGACCGGCGACGAGCGCGCCCGCCTTTTCGAACTCCCCGCCCAGCCGGGCGAGTTCGGTGTACGTACGGCCGGGCTGCCCGGTGTGGGGCAGGATGCCGCCCCAGTACGTCTCCGCGCCGAAGTGCAGCGTGTGCCAGTGCCAGTACTCGATCATGCGGGCCCCACGGGCGACGAGCGCCCAGGCGGCCTGACGCCACTGCCCGTCGTAGGCGGGGCGGTTGTCCCACGGAAAGCCGATCGAGCCGGCGTTCGTCTCTGTGACCAGGAACGGTTCCTGGCGGGAGGAGTACATCCAGTCCGCGGTCTGCTGGAGTGCCCACACACCGGTGGTCTTCCAGATCTGCTCGTGGTCCTCCGGCGCGGGGTCGGGGAGCAGCAGGCCGTCCTGCATGTCGTAGTACGGATTGCCGGTCGCGATGTCGAGGCGGTCGGTCAGCTCGTCGTCCTCCACCGCGGGGCGGGTGTAGGAGATGCAGGTGGTGACGAACTGCTCGGGGTGGGCGTACTCACGGACGAGGTCGGCCTGCCAGCCGATGAACTCGGTGACCTGGCGGGCCTGGAAGTCCCGCCAGGCGACGTCGTACTGCGGCTGGGCGTTCCCGTCCGGCGTCCACAGGTCGGCCCAGGTGGCCAGGCGGTGCGACCAGTAGACGAGCCCCCACTCGCGGTTCAGGGTCTCCACGTCCCCGTACTTCTCACGCAGGTGGTCGGTGAAGCGCTGGAAGACCCCGTGGTTGTGGAGGAGTTCCAGACCCGGCTCGTTGTCGACCTGGAAGCCGATGACCGCCGGATGGTCCGCGTACCGTGCGGTGATCCGGCGGATGACCCGCTCGGCGTGGAAGCGGAAGGCGGGATGGGTGAAGTCCACCTCCTGCCGGGCGCCCCAGCCGATGCGCTCACCGCTGCGGCGTTCGCCCGTGATCTCCGGGTACTGCCGGGCCAGCCACGGCGGTACGGCGTACGTCGGGGTGCCGAGGATGACGGAGATGCCGCGCTCATGGGCGCCGTCCAGTACGGGCTGGAGCCAGTCGAGGTCGAAGCGCCCGTTCTCCGGTTCCCAGGTCGACCACACCGACTCGCCGACCCGGATGACGGTGACATGCGCCTCCGTCATCAGGTCGAGGTCGGTCTTGAGGCGCTCGGTGGGTTGTTCGTAGGGCTGGTACTCGTAGTAGTAAGCGGCGCCGAAAAGGACGCGGGCAGGCAGAGCCGCCATGAAGGAGACCTCCGGGAACAGGGGGAGTTGACAAGACGTGGGCGGGCCCGCGGGTTACTGCTTGACGCCGCCGGTGGCCAGGCCGCTCTGCCAGTAGCGCTGGAGCATGAGGAAGGCCACGACGAGCGGCAGGACCGAGATCAGGGAACCGGTCACGACCAGGGCGATCATGTCGCTGCCGGCGCCCGCCCCGCCGTTCTGGGCCTGGGCCGCCCAGGAGGACAGGCCGACCGTGATCGGATACAGATCCGGGTCGTTGAGCATGATCAGGGGCAGGAAGTAGTTGTTCCAGGTCGCCACGAGGGTGAACAGCAGCACCGTCACGAGGCCGGGCCCGAGCAGCCGCAGCCCGATCCGGAAGAAGATCCGGGCCTCGCCGGCACCGTCGATGCGGGCGGCCTCCAGGAAGCTGTCGGGGATGGCGTCCTCGGCGTAGACCCGCATGAGGTACAGGCCGAAGGGGTTCACCAGCGAGGGCAGGATGATCGCCCAGGGGGTGTTCACCAGACCCATCTCGGCGAACAGGAGATAGGTGGGGATCGCCAGGGCGGTGGTGGGGACCATGACCGCGCCGAGGACCAGGTTGAAGGCGGCCCGGTCGCCCCGGAAGCGGAACTTGGCGAATCCGTACCCGCCGGCCGCGGCGATCAGCGCGGCCCCCACGGAGCTGACGACGGCGTACACCAGGGTGTTGAGCAGCCAGTGGGTGAAGACCCCGCCGTCCTGGGCGAAGGTGTTCTTGATGTTCGTCAGCAGCTGCGGGGCCTCGGAGAACCACAGGCCGAAGCTGTTGAACAGGTCCTGGCTGCTCTTGGTGGAGGCGACCAGCAGCCAGAAGAGCGGCAGCAGGAAGTACGCCAGGACCGCCAGCATGGCGATGGTGAGCGGGGTGCTGCGGCGCTTGTTGGCCCGGCGCCGCTTCGGCCGCCGGGAGGGGACCGCATCCGTCGTCGGAGGGACCGGGCCCGCCGGGGACGAGGACGTCCCCGGATCGTACGAGGCGAAGGCTTCGCGGGAGATTGTCACGGGGTCCGCCTGCGGTTCGCGGTGAGCAGGATGGCGTAGGAGGCGATCACGATGACCAGACCCAGGAGGAACGACACGGTGGCCGCGTAGTTGACCTGCTGGCCGGTGAAGGCGAGGGAGTAGGCGTAGAGGTTCGCGGTGTAGGAGCTGTCGATGACGTCGGGGGCGACGCGCATCAGCAGGTTGGGCTCGTTGAACAGCTGGAAGCTGCCGATGACCGAGAACAGCAGGGTGAGTTGGAGCGCGGGTCTCAGCGCGGGGAGCTTGACGGACCAGGCGATCCGCCAGGGGCCGGCCCCGTCCATCGCCGCCGCCTCGTACAGCTCCGGCGGGATGGTGCGCAGGGCGGCGTACAGGATGATCATGTTGTAACCGACGAACTCCCAGGTCACGATGTTCGCCAGGCTTCCGAGCATCCAGCTCTCGCTCAGGAAGTGCGGGGCCGGCCAGTCCAGTTTTTCGCTGAGCTGGGCGAACGGCCCGAAGTCGGGGCCGTACAGATAGCCCCACATCAGGGCCGCGACGACGCTCGGCACGGCGTAGGGCACGAAAATGCCGAGCCGGATGACGCGTGCCAGCCGCAGCAGCCCGCTGTCCAGCGCGAGGGCGAAGAGCAGCGCCAGCACCAGCATGAGGGGGACCTGGATGACGAAGAACAGCGCGACGCGGCCGATGCCGTGGAGGAACTGGGAGTCCCCCAGGGCCTTCACGTAGTTGTCGAGCCCGACGAACGAGGTTCCGCCGACCAGGCGTTCATGGAAGAGGCTGAGGTAGGCGGCGTAGCCGAGCGGAGCGAGGAACAGCAGGACGAACAGGACCATGAACGGTGCGACGAACACCGGTCCGGCCGTGCGCCGGCGGTTGACCGTCCCCGGCCGGCGCCGGGTGCCGCCCCGGCGCCGGCCCCGGGACGAGGCGGTGGTGGTGGCCGTGGTGGTGGCCATGGTGGGGGCCATTTTCAGTTCCCCTTGACCGTGAAGCCCTGGTTCTTGGCGTACGTGGTGAGGCGTGACTGCCACGTGCCGAGGGCGCGTTCGGTGCCGCTCCGGTTGGCGAGGGACTTGCCGACCGTCTCGGTCCAGTCCGTCGCGGCCTGGTCCAGGAACGGCGGCCACTGGAAGGAGGAGGCGACCGTCGTGCTGATGTCGGCGAAGACCTCGTTGACCTTCTGGCCGCCGTAGAAGGAGGGGGTGTCGCCCGTGAAGCCCGGATCGGCGAGCAGCGCCTTGGTCGCGGGGAAGAACGACTGGGTCTCGGCGAACATCTTCGCGCTGGCCGGGTCGCTGTTGAGGAACTGCGCGAACCGGGCCGCCGCGATCGCGTTCTTCGTCGAGCGAATCACCGCGGTCGTCGAGCCGCCCCAGTTCCCCGAGGACGGCTTCGAGGCGTCCCACTGCGGCAGCGGGGCCGCCCGCCACTTGCCCGCCGTGGCCTTGGCCGAACCGGAGAGGAAGACGGGCCCCCAGGCCGCGGTGATCCAGGTCGCGTACTTGCCCTTGTTGAGCGCCGCGTACCAGGCGTCGGTGAAGTCCGGTTCGGTGCCGATGACACCCTCCTGAGCCAGCCCGCCCCAGTACGCGCCCAGCTTGCGGGAAACGGCGTCGTCGACGCTGATGGTGAGATCGCTCTTGCCGGAGGTGGCGTACGGCTTGGCGCCCGCCTGCCACAGCAGTCCGTGCCACGCCGCGGCCTCGTTGGCTGCGAGGTTGGTCAGACGGACATCCGGTGCGGCCTTGCGGAGTTTGCGCGCGGCGGCGGCGAACTCCTCCCACGTCCTGGGGACGTCGATGCCGTGCTCGTCGAAGATGTCCTTGCGGTACAGCATGCCCATCGGACCGCTGTCCTGGGGGATCGCCCAGACCTCGCCGTTGGTGCCGCTGACCTGCCCCCAGGTCCAGTCGACGAACGTGTCCTTGAGCGCGGACGCGCCGTACGGACGCAGGTCCAGCAGGCTGTCCGTGATCGTGAAGGTGGGGATCGCCTGGTACTCCATCTGCACCAGGTCGGGGGCGCCGCTGCCGGCCTTCAGCGCGGTCCGCAGCTTGGTGTAGTGGGCCACGCCCTGACCGGCGTTGACGACCTTGACCTTGATGGCCGGGTACCGCTTCTCGAAGAGCGCGACCTCCTTCTGGATGTCCGGGACCCACGTCCAGAACGTCAGCTCCGTCGGCGTCTTCATCGCCTTGTCGAGCTCGGCCGTGCTGACCGGCTTTCCGGAGGACGAGGAGGCCGAGGAGCCACCGCCGCCGCAGGCGGTGAGGGCGGCGCCGAGCGACAGGGCTCCTGTCGTGGTGAGGAACAAGCGGCGGTTCAGAGCGGAGGGGCTGGGTGTGAACACTGATCTGGGCATGGCTGACTCCCGCCGAGGCGAAGTGACGGCACGCCGGGCGAGGGCGTGCGGGGATGAGTGAGGAGAGGAAGGACACGGACGCGGCCATGGGGCGCGCATGCCGACGCACGAGGGCGCGGCGGCATGGCCGTGGCGGCGTGGAACCCTGAGGGACAGCGCGGCCGGAAGGCGGTGGTGCGGGTCGGGCGGCGGGGTGCCGGAAGGCGGCCGGGGGCTCCTGGTTCTCAGGGGCTGCGACCGGGCCGTGCCGGGACGTGGGGCCCGGCGCGTCAGGGCGCGCGGGTCACGTCCACGGCATCCGCCGACCCGGCCACCGCTCGGAGGCGAGGCGGGTGCACGTCCTCCCTCAGGAGGGACGGGCGGTGCCGGCTGCCGGGGAGGGCAGGACGGTGTAGTGCGAGGTGGAGCCGGGATCTTCCGGGTCCGGCGGTGGCGCGGTCGAGGCCCGGATGACGAGATCGACCGGTGGGTCGCTCAACGGCAAGGGTTCCTCCTCGGGGCTTTCGATGGCGTGGACCAGGCGCTTGAGCCCTTCCTGCGCCACGGACTCGAACGGCTGCCGCACGGTGGTGAGAGGCGGGCTGATGTAGGCGGCGACGGGGATGTCGTCGAAGCCGATGACGCTGATGTCCTGCGGCACGCGCCGGCCGGACTCGGCCAGTGCGCGGATCAGGCCGATGGCCATGTCGTCGTTGGCCGCGAAGACGGCGGTGAGGTCGCCGTCCTCGGCCAGCCGGCGTCCGGCGCGGTACCCCGACGCCGCGGACCAGTCGCCCTGGACCACCGGAGGGACGGTCCTGCCCTGCGCACGCAGGGTGGCCTGCCACCCCTCCAGCCGGTCCCGGGCCGCGTACCACCGCTGCGGGCCGGCCAGGTGGTGCACCGTCTCATGGCCCAGGTCCAGGAGGTGTTGAGTGGCCCGGCAGGCCATGAGGTCCGCGCGGCCTCCGGCGGTGAGCACCGTGGGAGCGGTGAAGGTCGGCGGCGCACCGAGGACCAGCACCGGGACGTCGACACGGAGGGCCGTGCCGCCCCCGTGCCCCTCGTCGCCCTCGTCGATCGGCTCGGAGATGACGATCCCGTCCACCCCCTGGTCGAGGAGCGAGTCCACGGCGCCGGCGATGCCGGACGGGTCGCCCTCCATCGTGTTCACCACGCGGAGCGCGTAGCCCATGTCCCTGACGACCCGCTCCACCCCCATGAGGAGCGAGGCGGGCCCGTACAGAGCGGTGCCGAGTGTCACCACGCCGATCGAACGGGTCCGCCCCGAAACGAGCGCCCGGGCGGCGTTGTTGCGCCGGTAGCCGAGCTGTTCGGCGGCGGCGAGTACCCGTTGGCGCACATCGGCGGAGACGTACGGCTCGTCGTTGAACACCCGGGACACCGTCTTCTGCGAGACCCCGGCCAACCGGGCCACATCTACGCTACGAGGCGCGGCGGGGCTCGGTCCCCGTCCCGTTCCACGCGTCATGGTGTCCTCCTGTGATGCCGTACATGAGCGAACCGGTGGCGCGGGCGCCGTCGGTGTGACTACGTAGTCACACCGTGCTCCGCTGTGAGGTGCTGGTCGCTATGTCTACGCAGTCATAAGGTGGCCGTCAAGAGTTTGGAACAGATCCGTCATGTGAAAGCCGTTGTTTCCCACGGTTGTTCGGCCGGTCGGTCATGCAGGGCCCGCCGTACGCGCAAGGCCCCCGTACGCCCATGGGGCGAGCCCGGACCGACTGGCCCGGGCTCGCCCCACACGGTCGTATACCGTCATCGGACCGTCAGGCGCGCTCCCACAGCGCCGGCGCGTCCGTCGGGCGCGACGCCCCCTGTGCCTGGTGCGTCTGGACGCAGTGGTAGGTGACGCCGTCGTACGTGACCTCGTCGCCGGTCCGGTAGACGTGCCCCGGCGCCCAGGAGCCCTGGTCCGTCTCCGCGCCGGGCGTGGTGCCGTCCTGTGCGGTGGTCTTCAGGACGAGCTCGTACTTCTCCAGGAGCGGATTAATGGGCTGGTAGTACGTCGTGCCGCCGCTGGTGCAGTCTCCCGAGCCGCCCGAGGTGACGCCCTGCGCCTGGCTCCCGGAGATGAATGAGCCGCCCGAGTCGCCGGGCTCGGCGCACACCGTCGTCCTGGTCACCCCGTTGACGGTGCCCTGCGGATACGTGACGGAGGTGTCGTGCTGCTCGATCTCGCCGCAGTGCCAGCCGGTCGTCGAGCCGGAACGGCAGACGGCGGCGCCGACCATGGCCTGGGTGGAACCCGCCACCTGAACGTTCTCCCCGGCCGCGCCCCTGACCTGCGGCGTCGCGGTCCAGTCGGTCCCGGTCTTCACCCAGGCGGTGTCCTGGCCCGGGAAGGTGGACGCCTGGAAAGTGCCCTGGGCGACCATGTTGTAGCCGGTGGTCGTCGCACCGGCCTGGCCGCAGTGCCCCGCGGTGGCGAATCCCTGCTCCTCGCCCTTGGTGACGGAGAACCCGACGGAACAGCGTCCACTCCCGATGTAGAACGCGTCGCCGCCGACGATGTCGTACAGGGCGCGGGGGCGCTCCGGTGAGAGCGCGACGTTCACGAGTGCCCGGTCCACCCCGGCGGCTTTGACGAGAGCTTCCGCCGCGCTGCTCGCGGAAGCCTGGACGGTCACGCGGTTCCTGCGGATGTCGACGTACCGCACCGGCGTGTCGAGTGCCCTGGTGCCGGTGGCGGCACGGTCCAGCTTCGCCGCGGCGTCACGCAGCTCGGCGAGGCCGAACCGCACGACCTCGGCATCGGCTCCCGCGGCCTCGATCGCGGGGGCGTCTGCGGCCTCGGTGGTGGCCACCGTCAGATGGGCGGAGTCGTCACCGCGCACCCATGCGCCGGCGAAGGTCTTGCCCAGAGCGAGCTGGAGATGACCGGCGCGCGCACCGGCGTCCGCCTCATTGCTCAGCCGCCGCTGCGCCTGCTGGGGCGTCAGACGCAGGTCCCGCTCCAGGGCCCTCAGCAACGCGGGCGACGGCTCGTCGCCGCCGCGCGCGCCGGCTGCGGGGCCGCCGGGCGGCGTCCCGTGCCCGGCGGCGACCGCGGCGGGCGTTCCTGTCAGCAGCAGGGCCGCCGTGGCCAGGGTCAGGGCGGCGTGAGCGGCTCCGGCACTTCTGTGGGCCATCGTGTTCCTCGATTCCTCAGGGAGAACGTGTGAACCGCAGACATTGCCGAAATCAGGCAAATGATGCTTATGCGCTCCGCGTTCGGCGCGATGGCAGACATGGGAACCACCGGGCGGCCTAAGCCGGGCGGCACATGGGGGTGGTCCGGCGACGGCGCGCCTCGGCGGCGAGCCTGTGGCCGAGCGGGCCCCTACGCGCGCAGGGCGTCCGAGACGGACTTGACGCCGCCGTGGGCAGTGAGCCCGCCGTCGACAGGAATCTCCGCGCCCGTGACGAACGACGATTCGTCCGACAGCAGGAAGACCACGACCGGAACGACCTCGTCGACCGTCCCGGTCCGGCCCAGCGGCGTCTCGCGGATGTTGGCCGCACGGAACGCGGGAGCGGCGGAGGCGGTCATCTCGGTCTCGATGTAGCCCGGGTGGATCGTGTTGACGCGGATACCGCGCGGCCCGAGTTCCAGCGACGCGGTCTTCGACAGCCCCCTCAGCGCCCACTTGCTCGTGGTGTAGGCGACCGGGTAGTGGGCGGTGAGCCCCGCCGATGAGCCGACGTTCACGATGGAGGAGCCGGGCGGCATGAGCGGGGCGAGCTGCTGGATGCCGAGCAGGGGGCCGATGACGTTGACCGCGTGGACGCGCGCCATGTCCTCGGCCCGCACCTCCCCGACGCGGGCGCGCCAGGTGATGCCGGCGTTGTTGACCAGCCCGTGAACCTGCCCGTACCGCTCCCGGAGCTCCCCGGCCAGCGCGGCCCAGTCCGCCTCACTGGTGACGTCGAGCCGGCGGCAGCCGGGTGCGTCGGCGACATCGGTGGCGATGACGCGGGCCCCTTCTCGGACGAGCGCCGCCACCTCGGCGGCACCCTGACCGCGGGCCGCACCGGTGACGACGACGACCTTGCCCACGAGCCTCTTGGACTGCACGTCGTTCACGGTCGCTCCTGGCCGGCGGGGCGGTGGGAGAGAACGCGGACCCGTGTGCCGGGGAACGGGACCGGGGGAGCGGCGAGGGCGAAGGGTCCGGCGGAGAGCGTGGAAGCGGCCTCGGGTTTCACGACATGTCCTCCTGATTGCGGTGTGACCAATCTGGACCCGGCACGTGTGATCGGGGAAATCGATTCTGTGGATGGATGGCATTCGCGGGGTCGATCCACGCTCGGGGGCGGCCCGGACGAACGCCGGCGACCGTCCGATTCGGGCGACCGTCCTCGACGGCGCACTCCCGCCGTCAGTGATCCGGCGATACTCCCCGGCGTCGCAGGGCGTAGAGGTCCCAGGAGTCGGGGTCGCCGATGAAGACGAAGAGCTTCGGATGCTCAGAACTCCCGTACACCTCCCAGGTGCGAGAGCCGCCGACGGTCCAGCAGTAGCAGCCTTCGGGCGACCAGGGACGGGGGAGCGGCATCATGCCGCACAGGGACACCAGGGCGCCGAGGACTGCTAGACCGCCGCCACGATCAGGAGGACGGCCCCCAAAGCGTTCGGACGGCGGACCGGACGGCGGACCGCCCATACGGGACGGCCCCGGACCGACCGGCGACGGGGGCGGGCTCGCGGGGCCGGGCATGCCTGTGGGTGGGCGAGGCTAGGCTGAGCGGATGGACGAACGAGGTGCGGGGGCACAGCCGGTGGCACTGCCCGCTTACGTGATCGAGGTCGGGGACGGTCCGCTGGACAGGCCGGCGCGGGACTCCGTCGGCGGATGGCCCTTCCTGGACGACGGGCAGGAGTGGCCCGCGTGCTTCTGCGGGGAGAAGCTGGCTCTGCTCTTCCAGCTCGACGTGCCCGCGGACCTGGGCCCCTTCGGCGGGGATCACCTGCTGGTATTCCATTGCCGTGCGCACAATGACGCGTCCGAGCCCGAGTACGCCGGTGGCCGGCTCGTACCCCGGTACTGGGACGCCCCACAATCGCCCTACCCGGGGCCCTTCTGGCGCATTCTGCTCCAACGGCAGGCGACACTTCCGGCCGCCGAGGCCGAACCGTCCGTGTGCGCACTGCCGTTGACGCTGCGGTCCTTCGCGGACACACCCAGCCCTCGTGGCATCGGAGCCCAGACCTTCAAGCTGGGTGGTACGCCGTCCTGGGCGCAGGATCCCGAATCCCACACCTGTGCGTGCGGTGCGGATCTGCAGTACCTCTGCCAGGTGCCCGAAGGCATGGACTTCGCGGTCCGGCCGGGGCTGCCGGAGCAGCCGTACAGCGTACGGGCCGACACCTACGGAATGTTCCTCGGCAACGAGGTCTATCTGATGGCGTGCCCTGCCCACTGCGACCCGGCGGCGGTCTGGCCGGTGAACCAGAACTGAGCGCGGCACGGCGCCGGCGTCACGCCCGGCGCAGGCCGAACCAGTCGAAGGCGGCGCCGCCCCGGGTCGCGTACATGCCGATGACCCGGCCGGTGAAGCCACCGGCGACCTCCGTGCTGAGGTAGCGGCCGTCGAGCGCCGACAGGATCTCGAAGTCGCCGTCGGCCGTCTCGTACCCCAGGTGCAGCGTGTCGGGGCCGCCCACGCGGAGGCCGGGCGGGGCCGTCGCCCCTGGGTCGGTGACCGACGGCGGCAGGACCACGGTGGTGGTGACGTCGATCCGCAGGGTCAGCGGGCCGGCAGGCGCCACGCGTTCGGCCACCGTGTGGCACAGCGGGCCGATCCTGGCGACGACGCGGACCAGGCCGGAGCCGTCCGTCTCCACCCGGTAGTGATGGGCCTCGTCGAGCCGTACGGCGAGCCCGCCCAGGCCGCCCCGGTCGACGTCGGCCCGGGCACGGGCCGTGCAGTCGGGGTCCTGCTGGCGGCGCCCCACGAAGACCGCGCCGGGCGTGTCGAGGCTGTCCGCGCCCGCGTGCAGCACCAGGTGCCCCGGTCGCTCGTCCAGGCGGACGGCCGCCGGGTCCTGCCGCCTCGGCGACACCCAGCACGGTGCGAGCGAGGGCGAGTCGAACTCGTCCCGCTCCGGCTCGTCCGGCCACGGATGCGGCGCCAGGGCGGGGGCCTCGGCCCGCAGGTCCACCGGGCCCGGCAGCGGCCACTCGTCCTCCCAGCGGACGGGCGCGAGGAACGTCTCCCGGCCGAGGCCGTGGTATTTCGGGGTGTCGCCGCGGGGCCGGGTGCCCAGCAGCACCATCCACCAGGTGTCGTCCTGCGCCTGTACGAGATCTCCGTGGCCGACGTTCTGCACGGGGTGGCCGGTACTGCGGTGGGACAGCACGGGGTTGTCCGGGTGCGGCTCGAACGGCCCCGGCAGGCTGCGCGCCCGCGCCACCGACATCGCGTGGCCGCGCTCGGTGCCGCCCTCCGACAGCAGCAGGTACCACCACGCGCCGATCCGGTACAGGTGCGGTCCCTCCGGGTACTGCAGCCCGCTGCCCGACCACAACGCCACCGGCTCGCCCAGCACTTCGCCCGTTGCGGGATCGATGCGCACCCCGTGGATGCCGCCGTCCGAGTACACGCACCAGCAGGTGCCGTCCTCGTCCCAGGCCAGATCGGGGTCGATGCCGGGTATGCCGACCGGAACCGGGTCCGACCAGGGCCCGGCCGGATCCTTCGCGGTCACCAGGAAGGTGCCCGCACCGTCGACCACCGTCGTGATCATCCAGAACCGGCCGTCGTGGTGCCGCAGGGTGGGCGCGTACACACCGCACGAGGCCGGGACCGAGGCGGGCAGCTCCAACTGCCCGGGGCGGTCCAGCGCGTGCCCGGTCAGCCGCCAGTTCACCAGGTCGCGGCTGTGCCACAGGGGCACCCCAGGCACGTACTCGAAGCTGGACGTCGCGACGTAGTAGTCGTCGCCCACCCGGCAGATGCTCGGGTCCGGACTGAAGCCGGGTATCACGGGATTGTCGAAGAGCGCCATGTCTGTCAGTCCCAGGGGTGGCCGGGTGGCGGGGGCGGCTGCCCGCCGCACCGCCACGATCATCGAAGCGCTTCGACGCTCGCATGGGGAGGACGCGCTGTCAACGGATCGCGGGCGAGTACGGACCCGGCCGGACTCGCCCGCCGGTCGGAAAGCGGCGCCGGGCGCAAGGATGGCGTTGAGTAGCCCCCGCTCAGTGGTCGCCCATGGCCACCAGTTCCAGTACCTCCTCCTCGTCCCTGGCCCGGGTGGGCAGCAGGAACGAGACCGCGAAGGTGGTGGCCAACAGGCCCAGGGTGATCCATGCGACGGTCTGGATCGGCGCCGTGAAGGACGCCTTGCCTGCCTCCTGGGCGGACTCGCCGAGCACCTTGCCGATCCGCCGGGCGTCCTGCGGGGCGGGCGCCACCGCGGCGACGCTCTTCTCCAGCGCCGCGCAGGCGGCGGGGGGTCGCCTTCTCGTCCTCGGACGTGGCGGGCTCTCGCAGGCAGTCGCGGAAGTCGGCGATCACCCGGTCCTGGCCGGCGGCGGAGACGTGCGCCGCGCCGAGTTCGTGGCGCACGGCGGGGGCCACGTCGTCGGCCGCGGGGTCCGAGGCGCCACCCAGGAGGCCGAAGAAGACCGTGCCGAGAACCGCGACGCCGATGGCGCTGCCCAGCTGCTGCGTGGCGCTCAGCAGACCGGAGGCGGAACCGACCTCGTGGTCGTCCACGCCGGCCAGAGCGAACAAGGAGGGTGGCGACGGATGAGCCGGCGAACCGCCGCGGAACTGCCCCCGCTGCCATGGGTCCGACCGGCCCGGAAGGCCCCGCAACGGCGGCCGCTCAGTAGACCTCGGCCTCGACGTGGTGGTGGCGGGCCTGGCCGCCCAGGCGGACGCCGCCTGAGGCGGCACGTCCGACCTGTCGGGGGCGTCCGCCGCGACCGGCCCGACGGCGATCACCCGACAGTTACCACAGCGTAACTTACCGGTGGGTTACCTTCGGTAAGGGGCGCTGCTAGCTTGCGTTCACCCACATTCCGAGCAGAGCGAGGAGTGAGCTGTGAGCCGCAAGAGCACCCGTTCGCCATCCACCTCCCCCACGGCGTCCCCCATGGTTTCCGCCGCCCGCGGACCCCGCGCCGGCGGCCTGCGCGCGGTGGCCGTCGCCGTGACCGCGGCGGCCTGCGTGGCCGCGTACGCCGCACCCGCTTCCGCCAGCGACGGGACGCAGCCCGTGGTGTCCCGCGGAGTCACCATCCCCGACTTCTACCACCCGCCGGCCGAACTGCCCGCCGCCAACGGCACGGTGATCCGGCATGAACCGCTGCCGCTCGGGCTGAGCCTGCCCGGCCTGGACGGCCGCCCGCTGCCGGGTACGGCGACGCGGCTGATGTATCGCTCCACCGACTCCGGCGGCCGGGCCGTCGCGGTGACCGGCGCCTACATCGAACCGCCCGCCGCCTGGCAGGGGTCCGGTCCACGCCCCCTGGTGGCACTGGCCTCCGGGACCATGGGCCAGGGCGACCAGTGCGCGCCCTCCATGACCCTCCAGCACCCGCTGACCCTGAACGGCGAGACCGTGTCCGTCGGGTACGAGATCCTGGCCGTCTACCGGCTGCTCTCCGCCGGCGTCGCCGTCGTGGTCACCGACTACGTCGGCCTCGGCACCACCGACCGGCTCCACACTTACGTCAACCGGCTCGACCAGGGCCACGCCCTGCTGGACGCGGCCCGCGCCGCGCACCAGCTGCCCGGCACCTCGCTCACGCCCGACTCGCGCACCGGTCTGTACGGCTACAGCCAGGGCGGCGGCGCCAGCGCGTCCGCGGCCGAACTCCAGCCGTCCTACGCGCCCGACGTCAAGCTCGCCGGCACCTACGCCGGTGCGCCGCCCGCCAACCTCACCGCCGTCATGAAGGGCATCGACGGCAGCGCCCTCGCCGGCGCCCTGGCCTGGTCGATCAACGGCTTCGCACAGTCCGACCCCGATCTGCGCGACGTCGTCGAGGCCAACGTCAACGACGCGGGCCGCGCCGCGCTGAAGGACGCCTCGACCATGTGCGTCGGCGACGCGATCTTCGGATACGGCTTCACCAAGAGCACCAAGTGGACCACCACCGGCAAGTCCCTCGGTGAGGTGATCGCAGCCGAGCCCGGGGCACAGGCCGCCCTCGACCGGCAGCGCATCGGCACGCTGAAGCCCGCAGGCCCGGTGCGCCTGGCCACCGGCGTGCAGGACGACATCGTGCCCCACGCCCAGGCGCGCCAACTGGCCGTGGACTGGTGCCGCAAGGGTGCCGACGTCACGTACGACGCCGTCGTTCTGCCGAACCTCGGCGACAAGCTCCTGACCAACCACCTGGTCCCATTGATCACCGACCAGGGCGACGCGATCTCCTGGATGACCGACCGCCTCTCGGGCAAGGGCACGTCGTCCAACTGCTGGACGATGCCGCTCCAGCCCTGACGCAGGGGGACTGCTCACCGAGTGACCGGAAACGGCGCGGGGGGGCGGCGGGGGGGGGGCGGGGGGGGCCCCCCCCCGGGGGGACACCCAGGGGGGGGTGTACGCCGGAGGGGGGGGGGGTGGGGTGGGGGGTGCGGG
>NZ_JBEOSI010000011.1:202429-330989 GCF_040302845.1 Streptomyces sp. NPDC096323 | reverse complement strand
GACCCCCACAACGGGGGTAGCGCGCCGCCCCGCGGGGCACCCGCACCAACCAAGCCCGTCCGGCGATTGAGGACGGAACCGGCCCGCCGGAGCAAACCCCCACCCCGCGGGCTACGCCCGCCCCGCACACACAAATGAAACAGAGAACGCCACAAGTTCTTCCCAAATAGATCGTCAATTCTCATATAGTGACCCTGACTTGTCTGGGAATCCTCTGTTCCAGTTGTCGCATTTGATCACCGCTCGTACGGCTCGCCCCCACCCTTCGCCCGCCCCCCAAGGACTCCGCTTGCGCCCCTCAACCCGGCCGACCGCACTGGCCCTGCTGGTCACCGTGGCCCTCACCGGATCCCTGTGTCTGTGGGCGACCGCCGTCGCTCCCGACTCGGCCAGGACGGCAGTGGCCTGGGGGGCGGGCGCCGCCGCGCTGCTGCTCTCCGCCGCCGTCGCCACCGCCGTCCACGCCCGCCTCGCAACGCGCCGGCTGCGCGAGCTGCTCGCCGCCGAGACCGGCCGGTTCACCGCGGAGACCTCGCGGATGGTGTCGGCGTCCGCCGCCGACGCCCAGCGGTTCACCGCCGAGACCGCCCGTATCAAGGCCGCCGCGGCCGCCGAGACGGCTCGCGTCGCCCAGGAGGCCGCGGCCGGCGCCGAGCGGCTCACCTCCGAGAACGCGCGCCTCAAGGCCCGCGCCGCTCGCAGCGACACCGAACGCTCCGCCGCCGTCGCCGCCTGTGCCAACGCGGCCGGCCGGATGCAGGCGCTGGCCACCAGCATGCTCGCCGACCTGCGCGACATGGAGCACCGGCACTCCGCCGAGGACGTCCTCGGCGACCTGCTGCACCTGGACCACCGCACCGCGCAGGCGGGCCGGCTGGCCGACTCCATCGCCGTGCTGACCGGCGCCCGCTCCGGGCGGCGCTGGGCGAAGCCGATCGTGATGGAGTCCATCCTGCGCGGCGCGATGGGACGGATCAGCGGCTACCAGCGGATCCGGCTCCACTCGACCAGCGACGTCGCCATCGCCGGTCACGCCGCCGAGGGCGTCATGCACGCCCTGGCCGAACTCCTCGACAACGCCGCGAACTTCTCGCCGCCCACGGCCGAGGTCCATGTGTACGTGGAAGAGGTCCCGGCCGGCATCGTGCTGACCGTCGAGGACAGCGGCCTCGTCATGAGCGACGTGCAGCTGCGCCGCGCGGAGCGGGCCGTCTCCGCGACCGACCAGGACCTGACCGGCCTGTCCGGCACCCGCCTCGGCCTCGCCGTCGTCGGCCGCCTCGCCCGCAAGCACGGTCTGACCGTCTCGTTCCGGCCCTCCGCGCGCGGCGGCACGGGCGCGCTGATGATGCTTCCCCAGGAGATCATCACCCGCACCCCCGTACCGGCCCCCGAGCCCGCCGCCGCACCGGTCGTCCCCGGCCCGCGCGAGCCCGACCCGGTGCACACCTCCGGCGCCGACCGCCCCGGCGCGGCGCCCGACGCGACCGGCTCCGCCGCCCGCCCCGCCCAGGAGCCCCTGCGCTCCGACTCCGGGTCGGAGACCACCGGCGGCCTCCCCCGGTTCGGCGAGAGCGGACTGCCCAAGCGCTCGCGCGGCCGCACCCTGGCCGCCGCCGAGTCCCGCGCCCGGGCGGCCGCCGACTCCGACGCGTCGTCGGAGCCCGAGACGACGGACGGGGCCGCCCCCCGGCCCCGGACCGCCGATGCCAAGACCCAGGCAGCGCGCTTCAGCAGCTTCCGCCAGGCAGTACGCCCCACCTCCCCGCACCCGGAAGGCAACACCCGATGACCGCGACCACCGACGAGAAGCTCAACTGGCTGCTGGAGGGGCTCCTTGAGCGCACCCCCGGCGCCCGTCACGCCCTCGTGCTGTCCAGGGACGGCCTCAAGCTGTGCCGTACCCCCGAGCTCTCCGTCGACCAGGCGGACCAGCTGGCCGCGATCTCGGCCGGAATCCAGAGCCTCTCGCACGGCGCGTCCGTGGAGTTCGGTGACGGCACCGGCGGGGTGCGCTCCGCGATGGCCGAGTTCTACGGCGGCGTGCTGTTCATCGTGGAGGCGGGGGCCGGCGCCCACCTCGCGGTCGTCGCCGACGAGGAGGCCGACGTCGGCCTCGTCGGCCACAACATGAGCGAGCTCGTCGAGCAGCTCGGCGAGCACCTCGTCGCCCCGCCCCGCGAGCCCGCCGAGGCCGCCGAAACCGCGGCCGTATGACTCCGCGCCCCCGCCCCGGCCGGGACGACGACCCGGACCGGCTGTACACCCTCACCGGTGGCCGCAGCCGGTCCGATTCGGCCGCCTTCGACCTGGTGACGCTGGTCGTCTCCGAATGCGAGCCGTCCCCCGGCATGCAGTCGGAGCACGTCACGATCCTGCGGATGTGCGAACGGCCCACCGCCGTCGTCGAACTCGCCGCCGGACTGAACCTGCCCGTCAGCATCGTGCGCATCCTGTTGTGCGATCTGCTCGACACCGGCCGGATCAGCGCCCGCCACCCCCGTACCGCCCGTGTCGCGGACCGGCTCCCCGACCCCGACATCCTGGAACAGGTGCTCGTTGGACTCCGCAACCTCTGACCGTGCCGCCCTGCAGGCCACGGCCGACAACGGACTGAAAATAGTCGTCGTCGGCGGCTTCGGGGTCGGCAAGACCACCATGGTCCGATCCGTGAGCGAGATCCGTCCGCTCAACACGGAGGAGACGATGACCCGCGCGGGCGAGGCCGTCGACGACCTCGACGGGGTGCGGTCGAAGACGTCCACCACGGTCGCCTTCGACTTCGGCCGGATCACGCTCGACGCGCGCTCGGTGCTCTACCTGTTCGGCGCACCCGGCCAGGAACGCTTCTGGTACCTGTGGGACCGGCTGTTCTCCGGGACCCTCGGCGCCGTCGTCCTCGTCGACACCCGCCGCCTCGCCGACTCCTGGTACGCCATCGACCGGCTGGAGCACCACGGCACCCCGTTCATCGTGGCGTGCAACGACTTCGGCGGACCGCTCCACACCGAGCAGCAGATCCGTGAGGCGCTCGCCCTCTCGGACGACGTACCGCTCGTGGAGTGCGACGCCCGCGACCGGTCGTCCAGCAAATACGTCCTGATCACGCTGGTGGAGCACCTCCACGCCCTCTCGCGGGGCACCGCCGGCGCCCTCTCCGCCGCCCATCCGGAAACCGCTCCGGTCAAGACCCCGGAGCACACCCCGTGACCCAGCCCCCCGAACCGCCCCCGGGCTGCCCGGCACACGGCCGCGCACCCCTGTCCGGGCCCCGGTTCCAGACCGAACCCACGCAGCTGTACCGGGAGATGCGCCGCGACCACGGCGCCGTCGCCCCCGTCGTCCTGGACGGCGACGTCCCCGCCTGGCTGATCCTCGGCTACCGCGAACTGCACCAGGTCACCAGCGACCCCGTGCTGTTCAGCCGCGACTCCGACCTGTGGAGCCAGTGGGAGCACATCCCCGACGACTGGCCGCTGCTCCCCATGATCGGCCGCAAGCAGCCGTCGATCCTCTACACGGTCGGCCCCCGGCACGTCGAGCGCGCCCGGATGATCAGCAACGCCCTTGAGGCCGTCGACCCGTTCGCCCTCAAGCGGTACGCGGAGGAGTTCGCCGACGCACTCATCGACCGGTTCTGCTCCAAGGGCTCGACCGACATCATCGCCGAGTACGCGATGCTGCTCCCCGCCCGCGTCCTGGCCAGGATCTACGGCTTCGGCGACGAGACCGGCGACGCGCTCGTCGGCTCGATCAACGACATGATCGACGGCCGGGAACGCGCCCTGGCCGGCCAGCAGCACCTCGGCACCGCGATGTTCCAGCTGCTGGCCGACAAGCACGCCGAGCCCGGCGACGACGTCGCCACCCGGATGCTGGCCGACCCCGGCGGCTTCACGGACGAGGAGGTCGCCCAGGACCTCATGGTCATGATGGCCGCCGGCCACCAGCCCACCGCGGACTGGATGGGCAACTCCCTGCGGCTGATGCTCACCGACGACCGCTTCGCCGCGTCCCTGTCCGGCGGCCGGCACAGCGTCGCCGAGGCGATGAACGAAGTCCTGTGGGAGGACACCCCTACACAGAACGTCGCCGGCCGCTGGGCCTCACGCGACACGCACCTCGGGGGCCGCCACATCCAGGCGGGCGACCTGCTGCTCCTCGGTATCGCCGCCGCCAACGCCGACCCGCAGGTCCGCACCGACGGCTCCGCGCTGACCGGCGGCAACAACGCGTTCCTCTCCTTCGGTCACGGCGAGCACCGCTGCCCGTTCCCCGCCCAGGAGACCGCCGAGGTCATCGCCCGTACCGGCATCGAGGTCCTCCTCGACCGCCTCCCGGACATCGACCTGGACGTCCCCGCCGAGCAGCTCACCCGCCGCCCCTCCCCCTGGCTGCGGGGCCTCACCGACCTGCCCGTCGCCTTCACGCCCACACCCGCCACAGGATCCGCCGCCGGGTCCGCCACCGGAGGCCAGATATGACCCGCATCGTCCTCGACCCGTTCGTCGCCGACCTCGACGGCGAGAGTGCCGCCCTGCGCGCCGCGGGCCCGCTCGCCGAGGTGGAGCTGCCCGGCGGGGTGCACTGCTACGCGGTCACGCACCACGCGGAGGCACGGCAGCTGCTGACCGACTCCCGGGTCGTGAAGGACATCAACGTCTGGGGCGCCTGGCAGCGCGGCGAGATCCCGATGGACTGGCCGCTGATCGGTCTCGCCAACCCGGGCCGCTCCATGCTGACCGTCGACGGCGCCGACCACCGCCGGCTGCGCACCCTGGTCGCGCAGGCCCTCACCGTGAAGCGGGTGGAGCGGCTGCGCGCGGGCATCGAGGCGCTGACGACCGCGAGCCTGGACCGGCTCGCGGCCCTGCCGAAGGGCGAGAAGGTCGACCTGAAGGCCGAGTTCGCCTACCCGCTGCCGATGAACGTCATCAGCGAACTGATGGGTGTCGACGGCGCCGACCATCCCCGGCTCAAGGAGCTCTTCGAGAAGTTCTTCTCGACGCAGACGCCGCCGGAGGAGGTCCCGCAGATGATGGCGGACCTCGGCGCGCTCTTCACGAAGATCGTCGACGCGAAGCGGGCCGAGCCGGGCGACGACCTGACCAGCGCCCTGATCGCGGCCTCCGAGGACGGCGACCACCTCACCAACGAGGAGATCGTCAACACCCTCCAGCTGATCATCGCGGCGGGCCACGAGACGACGATCAGCCTGATCGTGAACGCCGTGGTCGCCCTGGAGACCCACCCCGAGCAGCGCAAGCAGGTCCTTTCCGGCGAGCTGCCGTGGGAGAACGTGATCGAGGAGACCCTGCGCTGGAACACCCCCACCTCCCACGTCCTGATCCGCTTCGCGACGGAGGACGTGGCGGTCGGCGACAAGGTCCTTCCCAAGGGTGAGGCCCTGATCGTGTCCTTCGGCGCGCTGGGCCGCGACGAGGCGCAGTACGGCCCGACCGCCGGCGAGTTCGACGCGACCCGCTCCCCCAACCGCCACATCGCCTTCGGCCACGGCCCGCACGTCTGCCCGGGCGCCGCGCTCTCCCGCCTGGAAGCGGGCGTCGCGCTCCCCGCCCTGTACGAGCGCTTCCCGGAGCTGGAGCTGGCCGTACCGGCGTCCGAGCTGCGCAACAAGCCGATCGTCACCCAGAACGACCTGTTCGACCTCCCGGTCGAGCTGGGCTGACCCGGCCGCCGGCCTCCCGGTCGAACCGGGCTGATCCGGGCCGCCGTACGGAGGATGTTCCAAAGTCCACGCGTCGGATCCCCCGTCTCATCCGACGGACAGGATGCGTAGCCGCTCCACCGAGCGGCTACGCTCCGAGTCGTGGCCGACATCCAGATTCCCGCTGACATCAAGCCCGCCGACGGACGCTTCGGCGCCGGTCCTTCCAAGGTGCGGACGGAGGCGCTCGACGCGCTGGCCGCCACCGGTACGTCTCTCCTCGGTACGTCCCACCGCCAGGCCCCCGTGAAGAACCTGGTCGGCGCGGTACGTGACGGCGTACGCGACCTCTTCTCCCTCCCCGAGGGATACGAGGTGATCCTGGGCAACGGCGGCTCCACCGCCTTCTGGGACATCGCGACGCACGGTCTGATCGAGTCGAAGTCCCAGCACCTCAACTTCGGCGAGTTCTCGTCGAAGTTCGCGAAGGCCGCCAAGCTCGCCCCGTGGCTGGCCGACCCGACCGTCATCGCCTCCGACCCGGGCACCCACCCGGACCCGAAGGCCGAGGCGGGCGTCGACGTCTACGCCTTCACGCACAACGAGACCTCGACCGGTGTCGCCGCGCCGGTCAAGCGCGTCGCGGGCGCCGACGAGGGCTCCCTGGTCCTGGTGGACGCCACCTCCGGCGCGGGTGGCCTGCCCGTCGACATCAGCGAGACGGACGTCTACTACTTCGCCCCGCAGAAGTCCTTCGCCTCCGACGGCGGCCTGTGGATCGGCGTCTTCTCCCCGGCGGCCCTGGAGCGCGCGGCGCGCGTCCACGCCTCCGGCCGTCACATCCCGGAGTTCTTCTCGCTGCCGACGGCGATCGACAACTCCCTGAAGAACCAGACGTACAACACCCCGGCGCTCGCCACGCTGTTCCTGCTGAACGAGCAGCTGACGTGGATGAACACCCAGGGCGGCCTGGACTTCACCACCGGCCGCACGGCCGCCTCCTCCGGCCACCTGTACGGCTGGGCCGAGGAGTCGAAGTACGCGACCCCGTTCGTCACGGACCCGGCCAAGCGCTCCCGCGTCATCGGCACGATCGACTTCGCGGACGAGATCGACGCGACGGCCATCGCCAAGGCCCTGCGCGCCAACGGCATCGTCGACACGGAGCCCTACCGCAAGCTGGGCCGCAACCAGCTGCGCGTGGCGATGTTCCCGGCGATCGACCCGTCGGACGTCCAGGCGCTGACGGCGTGCATCGACTACGTGATCGAGAAGCTGTAACGCCTACGCCCCTGAGAAACGGCCCTGCCCACACGCTCGCGTGTGCGCAGGGCCGTTTCCGCTTCACTCGGCCGAGTGGCATATGCCAGAACCATGCTCTTCGGTCGTTCCGCCCTACGATGATGGTCTCGACACCAGCCATTCCAGGAGGCCCGCAATGTCTGCAGCAGCAGTCGAGCTCCCCTGTGACGACGAGCCGGAGCTGTCGTTGCTCGAGGAAGCCAACGAGCTCGCGGAGCAGCTTCCCGGACGTCGCGTCGAGATCATCGGAGGCGTTATCACCGTGGCCCCACCCCCGGACGGCCCGCACGCCCGCGCCCTGACCAAGCTCATGCGGCCGTTCATCGCGGCCGGACTCGACGACGGGGACTCGGAAGTCCTCCAGGGCATCGGCCTCTGGCTGCCGGGCGGCCCCGAGGACTTCGCCATCCCCGACCTCGCGCTCGTCGACGCCGATCTCGACGAGCACAAGCTCGACAACAACTGCTACGACCCGGCCGTCTTCCGCCTCGTCCTGGAGGTCACCTCCAGCAACTACAGAAGCGACCTGCGCCACAAGGTCGCCGCGTACGCCGAGGCCAAGATCCCCGTCTACGTGATCCTCGACCGCAAGCACAGCCGGGTCCACGTCCTCACCGAGCCCGTCGGCGGCACGTACGACCGCCACGAGGTGTACGCCCCCGGCCAGGAGGCCCCGCTCCCCGACTCGATCGGGGCCGCGGTCACCCTCGACGTCGCCGAACTGGTCAAGGCCGGCCGGGCGAAACCGAGCCCGTCCGACACTTGAGGGCACGCGGCGCTCGACGCCACCGCGCTTGAGGACACGCGACGCCTGAGGGCACGACGCTCACCGCTCCCCCAGCCGCCACCGCTCCTCCCCGTCCTCCCACTCACCGCTCCGCACCAACCCCGCCGCGGCGGCCACCGCTGCCGACGCCGCGTGGTCGGGGTGGATGTGGGCGATGACGGTACGCACCGCGCCCCCGCCCATCAGATGCGCGACGAGGCCCCGGGCCGCCTCTTTCGCGTACCCGTGGCCCTGCCACTCGGTGCCGATCACCCAGGCGATCTCCGCCCGCGCACCGCGCACGGTCGCCTGCACGTACCCGGCCAGACGCCCGTCGCCGCGCACCCGCAGCACCCAGTTCCACCAGCGCTCGTCCGCGTCCGGCGACCCGGCGGTCTGCCGTTCGTATCGCGCCCTCAGGGTGTCCGCGTCCTCCGGGGCGCCTCCCGTGAAGGCGTGCAGGGCAGGGTCGGCGAGTACGGTCGCCATCTCGTCCGCGTACGCGACCCGCAGGGGCTCGGCGTCGAGGCGGGCGGTGGCGAAGGGCGCGGGGCCGGTATCCGTCGTCATGACCGAGGACCCTACGCGGGCTCGCCCCGGCGCCCTCGAAACGCCCGTTCCGCACCGCGCGCGCAGATGAACACGACGCCCGGACCGCGCACCATGGAAGGCATGGAGACGATCCCTGAGCTGAAGCCGTTCGTGAAGCAGTACACCGTGCTGCTCAGCACGCGGCGGCAGGACGGGACCCATGCGGACACCCCCGTCAACATCGCCGTCGAGGGCGACCACGCCTACATCCGCACCTTCTCCTCGGCGTGGAAGGTGGAGCGGATGCGCAACCACCCCGTCGTGAGAGTCGGCCCGTGCACCCTGCGCGGCCGGTCGACGGGGCCGCAGATCACCGCGCACGCCCGCCTCCTCCAGGCCGGGTCGAAGGAGAACACGCACGCCGCCCGGATGCTGTCCCGCAAGCACCCGATCGTGCAGGGCGTCCTCGTCCCGCTCGCGCACCGCATCAAGCGCGACCAGACCCTGCACTACGAGATCCGCCCGCTGGACACGTAGGGCCTCGCGCCTCACCCCTGCCGGCGCCGCCTGCCCAGGAACAACAGCAGCCCGATCCCGGCAAGCACCCCGATCCCGGTCAGCGTCGTGCCCTTCACCGGCACACCGTCCCCGCCCCCGGCACTGCTCGCACCCGCGGACGACGGCGACTTTCCGCCCGCCCGGGCGGGCCCGTCACCCCCGCCGCTCTTCAGGTCCACCCGCACCACATCGCTCTGCTCGCCCTCGGAGCCGTACATCAGCGCCGAACCGTCCGCCGTGTACGTCACCGACTCCGACTGCCCGAGCAGCGGCGACTCGACCGGGTAGTCCTTGCCGAGCCGCCCCTTCGCGAAGGCGTACCCGCGCGCGCTGAAGTACGAGCGCAGCACCAGCTCCTTGCCGTCCGGCGAGAACGCCCCGTCCGTCACCCACGGCACCTCGCCCACCCGCCGGAACACGTTGTCCCCGCCCGTCGTGAGCTTCGCGGGACCCTCGTACAGCCCGCCGCCGTCCTCGTTCTTCGACGCGATGTACACGCGGCCCGTCTTCGGGTGGACCATCAGCGCCTCCGCGTTGCGCGGGCCGTCGGCGTACTTCACGTCGAACTGCGTGGCCCGCACGGTCGCGTCCCGGAGGGTCTTCGGCTCGGGGAAGCGGTAGATCCAGACGTGGTCCCAGCTGCCGTTCAGGTTGTCGCCGATGTCACCGACGTACAGATTCCCGTCCGGACCCAGCGAGATCGCCTCCACGTCGCGGGGCGCGCCCACGCCCTTCATCGTGATCCGCGCGACGGTCTTCCCGGTGCGGGAGTCGACGGCGAAGACGTACGCCCCGTCCTCGCTGTCATTGTGCGTCCAGTAGATCCCCGGGTGGGCGCGGCTGGCGGCCAGGCCGCTGGACTCGGTGATCCGCGGGTCCTCGATCGTGAAGCTCCGGTCGGCATCCCCGTCGTCGGCCATGGCAGGAGCCGCCGCCGCGAAGGACAGCAGCGCGGCGGCGGTGGAAACGGTCATTCGGTACGCACGCATGGCACAAGTGTCCATCGTCACGTCGCAGGCCGGAGCCATGATCCGCCATGATGACGCCATGCGTTTCATGTGTGTCGGCGATTCCATGACCATCGGACGCGCCGGTGACTTCACATGGCGCTACCGCATGTGGCAGCACCTCGAAGCGTCGTTCGACGGCCCGTACGCGATCGTCGGCCCGCGCACCGAGCTGTACGACACCGACACGGGCACCCCGGTCTCCTGCGCGTACGCCGCCGAGGACTTCCCCGCCGACGCCCGCCGCCACCTGGCCGGCTGGGGCGAGGGCTGGCTCCACATGACCCCCGTGATCGCGGACACGATCACCGAGCACCGGGCGGACGTCCTGCTCGTCTCCCTCGGCCTGATAGACCTCGGCTTCTACACGGACAGCGAGCAGACCGCGGCCAACGCCCGCGCCTTCCTCACCGCCGCCCGCGCGGCGAACCCGCACATCAGATGCGTGCTGCTGCCCGTCATACCGAACGTCCGTGCCGAGTCCGACGCCCCCTTCGCCGCCGAGTGCGCCCGCTTCAACGAGCTCCTCGCCAAGACGGTGGCCGACCTCGACACGGCGGCGTCCCCGCTCCTGCTGGCCTCGCACCCGTCCGGCTACGACATCCACACGGACACGTACGACGGCACCCACCCCGGCCCCTCGGGCGAACACCGCCTGGCGGCGGCCTACGCCGACGCGATGCACCAGGCGTGGGGGCTGGGCGGGCCGTACCGGTCGCCTCTGTTCCAGGTCGCGTCGTCAAACCGCCGTCTGCACGCCGCGAACCGGTCAGCCGGTCGCCGTCAGCGCCTCGCGTGCGGCGGCGAGGATCTCCTCGGAGAGCGGTGAGCCCTCGGTCGCCCGGGCCAGAACGAGTGCACCGACCATCGTGCTGAGCCGGGTGATGCCGTCCTGGTCGTCGGTGGTGAGGAACGCGGCGAAGTCCCTCACGCCCTCGGTGTAGACGCGGCGCGCCTCCCCTTCTCCCGGTTCGCGTGCCATGTCGCTGGCCAGTCCGGCAACGGGGCACCCCTGCGCCGCACTGTCGCGGTGCTCCACCGAGAGATACGTGTCGATCAGCGCCTGCTGGGCGGCGTCGCGCCGTCCGGCGTGCTGTTCGATTCCCTCCTTGTGGTGCTGGGCGAGTTCGGCGAACGCGTGCGCGGTGGCTTCGTCGAGGAGCGCCTCCTTGGAGGCGAACTGCTTGTAGAAGCCGCCGTGGGTCAGCCCGGACGCCTTCATGAGGTCGGCGACGCTGGTGTGGGTGCCCTGCTCCCGGATCATCCGGGAGGCGGTTTCCACGACCCGTCGGCGGTTCTCCTCCGCCTGCGCCTTCGATACGCGGCCCATGAGCCACCTCCCATTGGATGTCGTTTGCAATCTATCCTAGACTGTGTTTTAGATTGTCATCGTAATCTAAATCTGCGGGGCCGTCCGGCTCCGCGCGACGCAGGGAGCAGTCATGGAGCTGAACAACACGGTCGCAGTCGTCACCGGCGCCAACCGGGGACTCGGCCGACATCTGGCCGCCCAGCTCGTGGAGCGCGGTGCGAAGGTGTACGCGGCGGCCCGCCGGCCCGAGACGGTGGACCTGCCCGGAGTCATCCCCCTGCGGCTGGACGTGACGGACGAGGAGTCGATCCGTGCCGCGGCCCGCACCGCGTCCGACGCGACGCTGCTGGTGAACAACGCGGGCATCTCCACCGCCACCCCGCTGATCGCGGGCAGCCCGGACTCGGTGCGCCTGGAGATGGAGACGAACTTCTTCGGCCCCCTCGCCGTGACGCGCGCCTTCGCCCCGGTCATCGAGAACAACGGGGGCGGGACCGTGCTCAACGTCCTGTCCGCCCTGTCCTGGCTGCACCCCGCCGGCCTCGGCTCCTACGCCGCGGCCAAGGCCGCCGCATGGGCACAGACCAATGCGGCCCGCGAGGAACTGGCGCCCCGCGGCATCACCGTATCGGCGCTGCACGTCGCATACATGGACACCGACATGGCCGCGGACGTACCCGCCGACCAGAAGACCGATCCCGCCGAGGTCGCCGCCCAGGCCCTGCACGGCATCGAGAAGGGCCTGCCCGAGATCCTGGCCGACGAGACCAGCCGGTACGTCAAGCAGAGCCTGGCCGCGTCACCCGCTGCCGCGTCACCGGCTGCCGCCTGAGACCCACACCGCCGCGCGCCGGCCGCCCACCCGCCCTTGCACCGGCGTGCTGCTCCGGGAACCCGGAGCACCCACCACCCAGTGGTCCGTCCAGGAACAACCCCGGGACGGGCAGAGCCGCCGCCCCCTGCCGGGCGGCTGACGGAGACGACGATGAAGACCTTCCTGATCGACCGGTACGGCGACAAGGCCGGCGTGCACGCCGGCGAGACGCCCGAGCCGCGACCGGGCCCGGACGACGTCCTGATCCGGATCCACGCGGCGAGCGTCAACGCGCTCGACCTCAGGCTCCGCGACGGAGCGTTCAAGGCGTTCCTCCCGTACCGTCTCCCGCTCGTCCTGGGCAACGACCTCGCCGGGGTGGTCGTCGGGACGGGACCGGCCGTCACCCGGTTCGCGGTGGGCGACGAGGTCTACGCGCGGCCCGGCAAGGACCGCATCGGCACCTTCGCCGAACGCATCGCCGTCCACCAGAACGACGTGGCGGTCAAACCGGCCAACCTCACCATGGAGGAGGCCGCGTCCCTTCCTCTCGTCGCCCTGACCGCGTGGCAGGCACTGGTCGAGCGCGCACAGGTGCGGCCGGGCCAGAAGGTCCTGATCCACGCCGGCGCGGGCGGCCTCGGCACCATCGCCGTGCAGCTGGCCAAACACCTGGGGGCGCACGTGGCCGCCACCGCGAGCACGGCCAAGACCGGCCTGGTCAAGGAGCTCGGCGCGGACGTGGTCGTCGACTACAGACAGCAGGACTTCGAGACGGTCCTCGACGGCTACGACGTCGTCCTGGACAGTCTCGGCGGTGAGACGCTCGAGAAGTCCCTGCGCGTACTCAAACCCGGTGGCAAGGTCGTCGGCGTCGCAGGCCCTCCCGACGCGGCCTTCGCCCGCGAACTGGGCCTCAACCCGGCCCTCCGGCTCGCGATGAGCGCGCTGAGCCTCAGGACCCGCCGTCGCGCCCGGCAGCGCGACGTGACGTACTCGTTCCTCTTCATGAGGGCCGACGGTGACCAGCTGCGGGAGATCACCCGCCTCGTCGAGGCCGATGCGATCCGTCCCGTCGTCGACCGGGTCTTCCCGTTCGACCGGACCCCGGAGGCCCTGGAGTACCTGGAGAAGGGCCGGGCCAAGGCCGGCAAGGTCGTCATCACAATGGCGTGAGGACAGAGCCCCGGCCGTCATCGGTCCTCGTCACCTGCCCGTCGGCTTCGCCCGTACGTGCATCCGCTCGCCCTGCGGTCCGAACAGGCTGAGGATCTCCACCGGCTCCGGCCCGGCGGCGCCCCACCAGTGCGGGGTGTGCGTGTCGAACTCGACCACCTCGCCCGGCGTGAGCACCAGGTCGTGCTCGCCGAGCCGCAGCCGCAGCCGCCCCGAGAGCACGTACAGCCACTCGTACCCCTCGTGCACCCGCTGCTCCGCCAGGCCCTCCTTCCCCGTCGCCCCGGGAATGACCTGCTTGTACGCGTTCACCCCGCTGAGGTGCCGGGTGAGCGGCACGAACGTCGAGCCGTGCCGCTTGATCGGGCGGAACGTCACCCGCGGGTCCCCCGTCTCCGGAGCCCCGACCAGCTCGTCCAGCTGCACCCCGTACGCCTTCGCCAGCGGAAGCAGCAGCTCCAGGGTCGGCTTGCGGCCGCCGGACTCCAACCGGGACAGCGTGCTGAGCGAGATGCCGGTCGTCTCGCTCAGCTGCGCCAGCGTCGTCCCGCGCTCGGTGCGCAACGCGCGCAGCCGCGGTCCCACGCCGGTCAGCACGGACGACAGCTCGTCGTCCCCCATCGCACTGCTGCCGCCCTCTGCTCCCACCGCGTCCGCTGCCATGTCTCCATTTGCCGTCCCGGCAAGCGGTGTTGTCAACCGGAGGGCTCCTCAGACATTCCCGGAGCCACCCACCGGTCCGATCATGGCCATCGACAGCCGGGTGAACTCGCTGGTCAGCCAGGCGGGCGGCACCTGGCGCGGGCGGCGGGCGTGGTGCGCGAGGAGCTCGTCGACGGACCGGGTCAGCACCTTCACCACCACGTCGAGATCTCCGTCGACCCCGTGCCCCCGCTGCCTGGCGCGCTCGGCCTCCTGGGTCAGGAACTCGACCCACACCGACCGCCACATCGTGAGGTGGTCGTCCATCTCCCTGCTCACGCCGAGCACCTCGACGAACGCCACCCTCGCCTCCTGCGGGTCCCGTGTGACGGCCCGCACATAGGCGTCGAAGAGCCTGCGGACCCGCTCCTCGGTCGGACAGGTCTCCATGCCCTCGGCGGTCAGCTCCGCCTCGGACGCCCGCATGCCCCGCGTCGCCACCTCGTCGTACAGATCGACGAGCAGGGCCTCGCGGGACTGGAACTCGCGGTGGAACTCCCGCACTTCCACGTGCGCGGCGGCGCACAGATCCTCGACGGTGGTACGGGCGTAGCCGTACACGGCGAACAAGGTCCGCCCTGCCGTCATGAGTTGGCCGCGCACCCACGCGGGATCCCGCGCCGCCCGCACTCCGCTCCACAGGTCCATCACGGCATCCGCCATCGGTCCTCCTCGGTCCGCCGTCCAGGCCCCCGGCCCCACTGTCCTCGCTCCACCGCCCGGACAGGGCCACCGCCACACGGTGAACAGCCGTACGCCTCATTCAGCGGCGGAGTCCGCCGCCTGCAGGGCCGCGATCCGCTCCCGCCAGGGGAGCGGCTCGGGCTTCACGTAGTCGTCGTCCAGGGGCGGCGGCTCCCACTTGACCGCGTGCGCCTTCCAGGCGGCCTCCCGCCCACACGGCCCGCACACGGTCTCGTCGCCCCTGGGCCGGAAGACGTGCTCGTCGCCCTCCTGCTGCGCCTCACACGCAATGAACTCCCTGACAGCGTCCCGGACGGGAGCGGGCTCCTCGGCGCAGACGGGCGACGGCATCATCATGTCGAGCCGCTTGCCCAGGAACCCGAACGGAAACTTCACGCCGTTCTCGGGCAGCCCCCGGGTGAGCGCGAGCCGCAGCTCGGCCGAATCCACCCCGCGCCGCAACCATTCGGCGGCCGTCACGGCCAGGCGCCGGGCCTCACGGGCCCCGAGACGCAACTGGCGGTCGGCGTGCCTGAGGGAGAGCAACACGCGCTCGGCCTCGATGACTTGCGGGTCCGTGGGTTCTGGCTCCACGACCTCGGCCTCGGCCTCGGCCGTCTCGTCCGCAACCTTCGGCTCTTCGGTGGGTGGGTGGGAGGAGTTCTTCTCCCGTTCTTCACCTTCAGGTAGGTGACCACCGACGAACCGAGTCCTCGGTTGACCGACCGTCGGATAGTGATCACTCGGTCCCACCTGCGACGATTCGGCATTTTTGTCATGGATGCGGCGGGCTTCGCGGTCCGTGAGCGGCACATTGGACATGAGCTGATCGGTCACCCAGAGCCCGGCACTGTCCTGGCGTCGCCACTCGTGGACGAACCCATGCGCCTTGAGCTGGCCCTTGGCCTTCTGGTAGGCCCGCCCCTTCATGCCCAGCTTCTTGGCATGCTCGCCGAGGGGCTTGGCGGCCCACGCCTCGGGGAGTCCCTGCACGTAGGCGATGAGGATCTTCGCGTCGCTGTTGAGCTTCGAATGACGCACGATGTCGTGCGATGCCTTCACGTAGCCGTAGGACGGCGAGATAGCATGACAAAGCATTCTCGGTGGACCTCTCTAGCTTGTCCATCGCGGGGTGAAGGCCCTCGGCAACGGTGTTCGCAGCACCGCCGGGGGCCGCCCCATGCGCTGAAGCGCACGGAGCGTAATGACGCGATCACCGTACCGCACGTTTCTCGTCGTCGACCACCTCCCGGAGCAGCTCGAACAGCAGTTCCGCATCCACGAACGGGACTTGGGCGCTGGGCAGGGACCGCCAGCTCAGCGGGTACGTCAGCCCGCGCGCGGCGGGCACCCCCACGAACGCCGCCTCCTCCCGCACCAACGCCTCGGCCCCCACGGGCCATCGGTACGCACGGGCACTCCCGGGCGGCAGCAGGAAGTACACCCCCCGCACGCCGATGAGCGACCGGACGATGGGCCCGGCCCGGAAGTCCGTGAACTGCATGATCTCGTACGCCACTTGCTCGCCCAGGAAGCCGATCATCCGTACGGCGTCGAAGTGGATCCCGGCGAGACGGAGCGCGTGGCCGGTCGCGGGAATCCAGGAAGGCATCAGGTCCGGTGAATTTTTGTAATCCATACGGACAGCGTCGGCGCTCTCACGTAGCGTGACCAGGGACACAAGGCGTCTGTGCACTGTTGTGCACTTGGGGGTGGGGCTGTGCACACCAGTCATAACGGGGGCGGTAACGCCGAGATGTTCGGGGCGTTGTTGCGATTCTTCCGCGAACGGGCCGGGCTGTCCCAGGAGGCCCTGGGCGTGAAGATCGGTTTCTCCAAGTCACAGGTGGCGATGGTGGAGCGGGGGGCACGGCCGCCCAAGGGGGGCTTCACCCCGCAGGCCGACGCCGTACTCGGTGCCGACGGTGCGCTGCTCGCCGCAGGTGAGAAATTGACGTCCAGCCGCGTGGCTTCCTGGTTCGAGCCGTTCGCGGAGGAGGAGTCCACGGCCAGGTCGCGGTACGAGTACGAGTCCCACCTCGTGCCTGGACTGCTGCAGACCGAAATGCACGCACGTGCCCTCTTCAGGGGCGCCTGCCCGCCTCTTGACGACGACGAGATCGAGGAATTGATCGCGGGCCGTCTCGCACGACAGCGCATGCTGACCCGCAAGCCGTTGCCGGACATCAGCTTCGTCCTGGAGCTCAGCCCACTCACTCGCCCGATCGGCGGACGAGACGTACACCGAGCGCAGCTCCACCACATTCTTGAGGTCAGTCGACTACGGCACGTGCACATGCAGGTCATGCCACCTCAGCGGGAGACACACGGGGGACTGAGCGGGCCCTTCGTCCTGCTGGAGACCGATGACCGGCGCCGGTTGGGCTTCCTGGAGGTCCAGACCCAGAGCTTCCTTGTCGACGAACAGGCCGAGCTGGGAGGCCTGTTCGCCCGGTATGGCATTCTGCGGACCCAGGCTCTCGGACCAGAAGAGTCACGCGAACTGATTGAACAGGTAGCAGAAGGACTATGAGTACTGACCTCCAGTGGATGAAGAGCAGCCACAGCAGCACAGAGGGCGGCAACTGCGTCGAGGTCGCCACCCGCCCCCACGCCGTACACGTCCGCGACTCCAAGGACCTCACCGTCCCCGCCCTCACCCTTTCCCCCGCCGCCTGGGCGGCCTTCCTCAAGCACACGGTGGTTTAGCTCGATGACAACCTGGTTCGACGACATGCCCGAAGTCATCACCCGGGCCGATTTCGCGGCCCTGACGGGGCGCCCGCCGCGCAGCATCGAGCTGCTGGCGTACCGAGGCCTGGTCGCAGATCCCGCGTTCCGCAATCGCAACAAGGCCGTCTGGAACGAGGAGGCCGCGCTCGGCTGGTTCCGCTCCCTGCACGACCACGCGGTGATCGTGCCGGCGACCGAGCAGGCCAAGCTCGACCTCGCCGCGCACCGCGCATACATCTGCCCGCTCGACAGCAAGTACGTCGCCCTCGCCCGCCCACGCATGCTCGTGATGTACCAACGGGGCGGCAGTGGAACGGTGTTCGGGGTCGAGGCGGTGGAGACTCTCAACCAGGAGATCGACGGGACCCGCAGCCCGAGCCCGCAGACGCGGCAGATCCTGCGTGACGGGAAGCCCCTGGACGGGGATCCGTTCCCGGGCCGATGGACGGTGTTCCACCTCAAGGAGGCCGGCACGATCGGCAGGATCACGCCGGCGATCCAGCAGGGGCGCTACCTGCGCGTGGACGACGTCCTGGACGCGATGACGTCCGACCACCTCTCGGTCCCCACGCTCGACGAGGCGTTCCCCTCCCGGAAGTGAGCGCGCGGCCGGGGTGGCGCCCGCCGGCGCGAGGGACCACGGGCAGGTGACTCCGGCCCGTCCTGTCCGATGGTGAAGACTGAGTGCATGAGAGACATCGTCTTCGCTCGCCGGAGCGGCTGGATTCCGAACGTCGTCCGCGAGGACGGCGAGCTGAAGCTGATGTTCGGTGCCGGGGCCGACGCCAACCACGAGCCGCGGACGTTCACGTTCCCGATCGGGGAAGCCCACCTTGCGGTGATCCGGGACGACCTGGCCAGGCACTTGCTGCTATGGAGTGCGGTCCTTCCGCTGTGCGACGCCGCCGGAACCCGGGGCCCGCTCGACGAGGACGCCGCCGTCGCGCTCCTGGGCCCGGTCCTCCTTTCCGCACCGGCGGGCGTCGACGCGGCGTTCCGGCGGATCCAGTGGGCCAAGGGGCCACTCATCTCCCACGGAGCCGACATCGACCTGCTGGAGCGGGGCCAGGTCTGCGCGGCGATGCGATCGGCGACAGAGACGTCGGATGCGAAGCGAACTCAGAAGTACTACGCGGACCGCCGTCGCGCCGAGCGCGGGCAGGTACTCGACGTACTCGACACCGCACTCCTGATGTACACGGGCCAGTACCTCCACGGCGCGACGATCCCGAAGCGACTGCCCGACGCCGTCAGCCCCGCGCTGCTGCCCGACGTCATGCGGGTGATCGCCACCGCGGAGCAGGCGTGCGCCGGGATGCGGATCGGCCGCGACCCGCGACGGGGAAAGCGCGGCACGGACAAGCGCGACTGGGAGCGGATGGCGGCGGCGGTCGAAGCGGCCGTGCGCCGTACGCACCCCGCGCTCGTCGACGACGCGGTGCGCAGCGTGAGCTTCCTGATGTGCTCGGAGGCCGCGAGCCGCGCCAAGGACCTGCCGATGGACGATGACGAGGACGCTGCCCCCGAGGACCTCGGCGCAAGCGCGAGGAAGGCGAGCCTGTCGTTCACCGACGACAAGGACAACGAGGAGAAGTGGCACCGGAACCACACCCGCACGGCCACCGCCGAGTTCTGGGAGTTCGTCGCCGACCACTACGGCTCGGGAAACCAGGTGTTCACCGTCGAGGACGAGGCGATGGGCGAGGGTCTCCAGTTCCACTTCTACGCGGACTCCATCGCCCGGATCACGACAGCGCGCAAGGCCGAGGGCGGGTCGGACCCGGAGTACCGGGTCGAGTACAGCCTGGTCGACGGAATGGGCGGGTACCGGAAGCTGCTGAGCGCATTCGTCCGGGGCGGCTGCACCGCGCTCGATGAGCACGGCTCCTGGATGTCGGACGCGGCCGATCTCGAACGTGCACGCCGGCGGCGCGACGCCGCCGAGTAGTCCCGGCGGGGACGCGGGGCCGGGCGCAGCACGCCTGGCCCCGCCCCCGTCTCCTACGCCTCGCGGGCGGCCGCGATCTGGCGGGACATGATCGTCGTCAGCTCGTACGCGGTGTGCGAGGCGGCGACTGCCGTGATCTCCGCGTGGTCGTAGGCCGGGGCGACCTCGACGACGTCGGCGGAGACGAGGTTGCACGAGGACAGGCCGCGCAGGATCTCCAGGAGCTCGCGCGAGGTCATGCCGCCCGCCTCCGGGGTACCCGTGCCCGGCGCGTGGGCCGGGTCCAGGCAGTCGATGTCGATCGAGATGTACAGGGGCCGGTTCCCGATGCGCTGGCGCAGTTGGTCGGCCACCTCGTCCGCACCGCGACGGTAGACGTCGGACGAGGTCACGATGCCGAAGCCCAGCTTCTCGTCGTCCGTGAGGTCCTGCTTGCCGTACAGCGGGCCGCGCGTACCCACGTGGGAGAGCGCCGACGTGTCGAGGATGCCCTCCTCCACGGCCCGCCGGAACGGGGTCCCGTGCGTGTACTCGGCGCCGAAGTACGTGTCCCACGTGTCCAGGTGCGCGTCGAAGTGCAGCAGCGCCACCGGACCGTGCTTCTTCGCGACCGAGCGCAGGAGCGGGAGGGCGATGGTGTGGTCGCCGCCCAGCGTCATCATGCGGGCGCCGGTGCCCAGGAGATCGTCAGCGGCGGCCTCGATCGTCTCGACCGCCTCATGGATGTTGAACGGGTTCGCCGCGATGTCACCCGCGTCCGCGACCTGCGCGAGAGCGAACGGGGACGCGTCCTGCGCCGGGTTGTAGGGGCGCAGCAGACGGGACGCCTCTCGGATCGCGTTGCCGCCGAAGCGGGCGCCCGGCCGGTAGGAGACGCCCGAGTCGAAAGGCACACCCACGACCGCCACGTCGGCGGTGCCCACCTCGTCCAGACGGGGCAGCCGGGCGAACGTCGCCGGACCCGCGTACCGCGGAATCCGGGAAGAGTCGACCGGGCCCACGGGGGCGTTCCTCTGCTCGCTCGTCATGACGCACCTTTCGCTGAACTGGCCTAAGTGTGGGGGAGTTGGGGCTGATCTACGACCGACTCGTACAGCTCGGGGCACCGGTCGCCGAACACGTCGTTGTGGCCGCCGAGCCGGAACGGCGGCAGACGCAACATAACCCCCGGCAGCGGCCGCTTCGATCGCCCCACGGGCGAATTCAGAGCGTGGGCATGGACAGCACGTACATTCGCCATGGGCGACACTGGACGCATGGCGCTGCTGATATCCGACCTGGTCGACCGCCCCGAACTGCATCTGTCCGTCGCCGCGTGCCCCGAGCGCCTCGACCGCCCGGTGCTCGCCGCGCATGCGTCCGAGCTGGTACGCCCCGGCTCGTGGCTGCAGGGAGGCGAGCTGCTGATGACGATCGGGCTGCTGCTGCCGATGGACGTGACGGCCTGCCGTGCCTACGCCGACGACGTCACGGCGGGGGGCGCGCACGCGCTGGCGCTCGGCCTCGGGCCCGACCTGCCGTACCAGGAGGCGCCCGAGCCCCTCGTGACAGCGGCCACCGAGGCGGGGCTTCCGCTCCTCACCGTCGGTGAGGAGGTCCCGTTCATCGCGGTGACCAAGGCCGTGTTCGCCGCGCAGGCCGCCGAGCAGCGGGCCGCCGTGGAGAGTGCCTTCGAGACGCAGCGCCGGCTGACCGCGGCGGCGGCGGCCGGCCACGGGCTGACCCCGACCCTGGACGCGTGGACCTCCGCCACCGGCATCCGCGCCCAGGTCATCGATCCGCTGGGCCGGGTCGTCGCGGCCGACGGCGGCAGGCCGCAGGTGCCGGACCCGGCCGGCGCCGAGCTGATCCGGCGGGTGGCGGCCGGCGGGCTGCGCTCCAGCGCGGTCGCGCCGGGCCTGGAGGTCCAGCCGCTGGGCGCGCGCCGGCTGCGCGGCATGCTCGTGCTCGCCGGGGAGGTCGGCCCCGACGCCCGTCTCCTCGTCTCCGGCCTGGTGTCCCTGCTCTCGCTCGAACTGGAGCGCCGCCACCTGGCCGGCGAACCCGAGCGCCGCCGCAGGGCCGGGCTCCTCGGCCGCCTCCTCGACGCCGCCGGTGCCGCGGAGCAGGCCGCCGACGTGTTGCGCGGGGCGGGACTCGCGGCGGACGCGGTACGCGGCGTCGTCGTCGAGGCGTCCGCCGGCGAGGCCGCCCGTGAGATCGGCGCGGACCTGGCACTCGCCGTGCCCGGCGGGCTCACCCGGACCCGTGGCGCCCTGATCGAGGCGGTCGTCGGCGAGGGCCTCGACCTGGACGCGGTCCTCGCTCGTTTCGCGCCGGGCTGCCCCGCGGGCATCGGCTCCCCGGTGCCGCCGGGCGGGGCCGGCGCGTCCCTGCGGGAGGCGGGCGGTCTGGTCGAGCTGAGCCGCACGGCCGGCCATCCGGTGCGGGCCCGCACCGACCGCTCCAGCGCGCTCCTGCTCGACCTGGGCGACCGGACGGCGCTGGCGGGCTACGCGGACGCGCTGCTCGGCCCGCTGGACACGGCCGACCCGGCCGGGGGGCTCACCCGGACTCTCGCCACGTGGCTGGACACCGGCAGCTCCTGGGACGAGACGGCCCGCCGCCTGGGCCTGCACCGGCACACCGTCCGCAACCGCCTCGACAAGGTCGCCCACCTCACGGGCCGCCGCCTCGACGACGGCGACGACCGCTTCGACCTGTGGCTGGCGCTCAGGGCGCGCAGGGCTGCCCGCCGGGCGTAGTAGCCGCATGCGCTTCAGGGGCGCCGCACCAGCGCCACCAGACTCAGCCCGAACATCAGGACGCCCAGCGGGAGATGGACCGACGGTACGTGCGCGATGCCGAGGACGACCTGGACCGAGGCGAGGACCAGGAAGCCGGACGCGTACCAGATGGGCCGGGGCGAGCCGCCGCCCGGCTTCCAGGCGAGGATCGCCGCGAGGACGTACAGCATCGAGGCCCCGTACATGACGCGGGCTCCGGCGCTGTGCATGGTCTCCCCGTAGGAGGAGGTCAGCAGCAGTCCGGCCGAGATGGCCTGGAGGAAGATGGTCAGGGTCTGCAGGGCGACCGCGATCTGCAGGAACGAGAAGCGGTGCGGTGTCTTCATCACCTGGGCTGCCTGGGTTGTCATGCCTCGGTCCCCTTTTCCCGCCCGGGGGCGGTAGATCGATAAGGTTCTTACCAGCCCGACGACGCGGGCCCGCGAAAGGTAAGGCGAGGGGCGGCCGGAGCATGGGGACAACGGGAACGGCGGGGACGAGCGCCGACGGCATAGCCGGTGAGCGGCGCCAACTGCTCAATGTCGCCTACCGCTTGCTCGGTTCACTGGCCGAGGCGGAGGACGCCGTACAGGAGGCGTACGCGCGCTGGTACGCGCTGCCGCAAGCCCGGCGGGACGAGATCGCGTCGCCCGGCGCCTGGCTGTCGACGGTGACCGGCCGCATCTGCCTGGACGTGCTCGGCTCCGCGCGGGCCCGGCGGGAGCGGTACGTCGGCGCGTGGCTGCCCGAGCCGTTGCCCGACCGCACCGAGTGGGACCGCGGCCGGGGCGCCGACCACACCGATCCCGCCGACCAGATGGTCCTGGACGAATCGGTGACCATGGCCTTCCTGGTCGTACTGGAATCGATGACGCCCGCCGAGCGGGTGGCGTTCGTCCTGCACGACGTGTTCCGCTACCCCTTCGCCGAGATCGCCGGCATCCTCGGCCGGACCTCCGCCGCCTGCAAGCAGCTCGCCGCCTCCGCCCGGCGACGGGTTCGCGTCGCCGAGGCTCCGGTCACGGCGGCCGGGCAGGCGACGGCGGTGCGGCACGTCAAGGAGGCCTGGGAGACCAAGAACATCGCGGCCCTCGTCGACCTCCTGGACCCGGCCGCCGTGATGACGGCCGACGGCGGCGGCCTGGCCGGCACCGCGCTGCGCCCGATCGAGGGCGGTGCGCTCATCGCCCAGTACATGGTCGCCATCGCGGACAAGGCCCCGGGGCTCGAACTGCTGGAGCGGTCGGTCAACGGGCTGCCGGGCCTGGTCGCCCAGCGGGACGGCGTCGTCATGACCGTGGCCTCGTTCGAGGTCGTGGACGGGTGCGTCACCCGGATCTGGGTGGTCCGCAACCCGGAGAAGCTGAGGCCCTGGGTGTGAGCGGGGGAAGAACGAGTCCGGGCCGGTGTCAGGAGTAGACGATCGGGCAGCCCCGCCGCACCGAGTGCTCGGCGGCGCGCAGGAACAGTGCGACGTAGAACGCCGCATCCAGGTCGCGGGCCCACGGCCCCGGCCGGGCAGCGGCCAGTTCCTTCGCTGCTCCTTCCCGGAACCATATGGTCAGATCGAGGTTGTCGCACATGCGCGGGGTCTCCGCCGGCAACTCGATGGCTGTCGCCAGCCGCTGGGCGATCGCCAGGACCTGGGGCGCACCGGCGACCATGGTCGACGACTCGGTGTAGGCGGAGCCGATCGGCAGCCGGATCTCCTCGTCGAGCGAGAACGGAACCAGCACCGACCAGTTGGAAAGGGTCTCCGTCTCCTCCGGTGAGAGGTGCGCCTCGCACAGCGCGTCGAAGCCGTCCATCGAGGAGATCAGCTTCTCTTCGAAGGCCTGCCCGGAGCCACGGACGAAACCCTGCTCATCCGGCACGGACTCGTAGGGCGGCAGGCCTCGTTGCCGCAGGTCGTCGTTGAGCGCCGTAGCGATCTCACCCCACCCGTCCCCCTCGCCGAACCACTCCTGCGCGTCGACACTGATCACGTATACGCCCATGACCGCAACGTACGCCCCGCCACTGACACCACCGACGCGGCCGGCCGCCTTCAGGGGTGCAGCGTGGGCCGGTAGGTGAGTTCCTGGATGTGACCGTCGAGCGTCCGGTGGCCGATCAGATCGAGGTCGAAGTCGGCCGCGCCCTTGAAGATCGGGGCCGCCCCTGTCCGTCCGGTGATCACGGGGAACAGCGTCACTTGCACGCGGTCGACCAGACCGGCCGCCATCAGCGCCCGGTTCATCGCCAGGCTGCCGTGCGAGCGCAACGGGACGTCGGACTCCTTCTTGAGCCGGGCGACGACGTCGACGGCATCGCCGTCGGCAATGGTGGCGTCCGGCCAGTCGAGGGGGCCCTCGAGCGTGGTCGACACCACGGTGGTCGGCAGACTCCTCATCCGCGTCACCCAGGCATCGCGCACATCGGACTCCTCGGTGCTCTCGGCCAGCATCTGCGCGAACAGGCGGTACGTGTTCGCCCCGAAGACCATTCGCTGCTCCTCCCGGTACAGGCCGAGGCGGTGCTCGAGGAGCTCGGGACCCTGCTTGCCCCAGTACCCGGTCCAGTCACCGCCTGCTGCGCCGAAGCCGTCGAGGCTGGAGAAGACGTCGAACGTGTACGTGGCGGTCATGATGCTCTCCTCGGTTCCGGTTGATCGCGTGCTGTAGGTACAGACTGGCGACAACGGCGCAACTCATCGCCCTGCAACACGGGCGTCCCCGCGCTTTGTGAGGCCGAGGGCCGCGCCAACCGGAGCCCTCACCCCCGGATGCCGCGCAGAAGGTTGTCGATCAGTGCGTCCGCGAACGCGGCGTCGAGTGGTTCGTCCGGCAGCATCAGGCGGTGGTAACAGGCGCCCCAGAGCTGGTCCACGACCACCTGGGGATCGACCTCGGCGCGGATCTGGCCCGCGCGCTGCGCGCGGGTCAGCCTGTCGACCGCGAGCCTTCGGCGCGGGTGCGTGTAGTGCTGCGCGAAGGCGTCGGCCAGCGCGGGATCGCTCTGTGCCGCGCCGACGAACTGGGCTATCACGGGTCCTGCGGGCAACTCCGTGAGCAGGCCGACGAAGGAGTGGAGCTGGGCGGCGAGGTCGCGCTCGATGTCGCCGGTGTCCTCGAACGCGAGGGTGTCCTCGACGGCCGCGAAGTACGCCTCGAAGGCGAGCGCCCCCGGCGAGGGCCACCATTTGTAGAGCGTCATCTTGCTCGCTCCGGCACGGGCGGCGACCTTCTCGAAGGTGATCCCGGGCAGGCCCGCCTCGAACAGCAGGGCCCCTGCCGTCTCCAGCACGGCCTGCCGCACTTCCGCCGCCGGGCGCCGGCCCCGGCCCCGTCTGGCGGGTGCCTTCGGCTCGTCCACGTGTCCTCAGCCTTTCGGGCTTGCCGTATATGGACGATCAGTCTACATTTATTTTATGGACGGACCGTCCATAAAAGTTGAGGGAGGCCGCGCCATGAACCCCACGAACGCCACGAGCTCCACCACCGGAACCACACCCGCAGCCGGGTCCGCGTCCGCACCGCGTGTAGCGATCGTCACCGGCGCCTCCGGTGGCATCGGCCGCGCCGTCGCCGAACGCCTGGCTGCCGACGGCCTCTCCGTCGTCGTGCACTACGGGAGGGACAAGGCCCGCGCCGAGGAGGCCGTGGCCGCCGTAGAGGCGGCCGGCGGGGTCGCGGCCCCGGTCGGCGGCGACGTGGCCGACGAGGACGCGATGGCCGCCCTCTTCGCCGCGGCCGAGCAGCTGTACGGCGGCGTCGACGTGGTCGTGAACACCGCCGGGATCATGCTCCTCTCACCGATCGCCAAGCTCGACCTGGCCGACTTCGACCGCATGCACCGCACCAACGTGCGCGGCACGTTCGTCGTCTCGCAGCTCGCCGCCCGTACGCTCCGGCCCGGCGGTGCGCTGATCAACTTCTCGACCTCGGTGACCCGGCTGCAGCAGCCCACGTACGGGGCCTACGCCGCCACGAAGGGTGCCGTCGAGGCGATGACGCTGATCCTCGCCCGCGAGCTGCAGGGCCGCGACGTCACGGTGAACGCCGTCGCCCCCGGCCCGACGGCCACGCCACTCTTCCTGGAGGGGAAGCCGGCGGAGGCCCTCGGCGCGATCGCGTCCCGCACCCCGCTCGACCGCCTCGGATCCCCCGCCGACATCGCCGAGACCGTCGCATTCCTCGCGGGCCCCGGCCGCTGGATCAACGGCCAGATCCTGTACGCGAACGGCGGCATCGCCTGAACCGGCGGTGCGGAAGCGGCCGTTGGCGGCGTCCGGGTGATGCGCGTCCCGGCCTCGGCCTCGCGGAGGAAGCGCTCCCACTCCTCGTCCGGTATGGACGTCCCGTCCTTGGTCACGCTGCTCGCCCCCGTTGTGCGCCCCGCCCGTCCCAGGAGCGGCCGAATGATCCGTGCATCATCACACGGGCGGGGGCCGGGGGCCGGGCCGGTACTCGCTCAGGCCAGTGTGACCCGGGCGGTGATCGGCAGGTGGTCGCTGCCCGTCGCGGGCAGCGTGTGGATGCGGCCGACCGTCGCCGAGCGGGCCAGGATCTGGTCGATCCGGGCCAGGGGGAAGGACGCGGGGAAGCTGAACGCGAAGCCGCGCTCCGAGACGTTCAGCTGTGAGGTCAGCGGGGACAGGCCGCGGTCGTCGACCGTGCTGTTGAGGTCGCCCAGCACGATGACCTTGGCCACCGTCTCGGCAGCGACCGCCCTGCCCAGCAGGTGGGCGCTCTCGTCCCGCCAGGCGGACGCGAATCCGCTCGCTCCGACGCGTACCGAGGGCAAATGGGCGACATAGGCGGCGACTTCGCCCTGCGGGGTGTGGACCACGGTACGCAGGCCGCGGCTCCAGCCCTCCTCGATCCCCTTGGGCTTGATGTCCACCGCGCGCGCGTCGGAGAGCGGATGCTTCGACCAGATCCCGACCGTCCCCCGGACCTCGTGGAACCGGAAGTCCGGGGCGAGGACCTTCTCGTACGCGGGAAGCGCGGCCGGGACCAGCTCCTCCAGCGCGATCAGGTCCGGTTCCGCCTCGGCCAGAGCGCGGGCCGTGCCCGCCGGGTCCGGGTTCACGTCGCTCACGTTGTGCTGCACCACGACGAGGTCACGCGATCCCGCATCCGGTGCGGCGAGGAACAGTCCCCCGAACGCGTACGCCCACGCCGTGCACGGCAGAAGCAGGGACAGCAGCGCCGTGGCCGAGCGGCGCAACAGGGCGCAGGCGAGCAGGGGGACGACCGCGAGGCCGAGCCAGGGCAGGAACGCCTCCAGCAGACTCCCCAGGTGGCCGGGGTGGTTGGGGACCATACCGGGGAACGCGAGCAGGAGTGCCGTGAGGAGAGCGAGTACGGCGATCACCCGGCCTCGCGTCCAGCACCCGGGGCGCTCCCATGCCCGGCGGAGGATGCCGGTCTTCGGTGCCGCGCTGTCCGCAGCGGCCGCGCTATCCGCAGCAGTCGCGCTGTCCGCAGGGGCCGTGCCGCTGTCCGTCCGCTCCGCCATGATGTCCCGTACGCCCCGTCCACTCGTTGACCTTGCTTTCGAGGACGGGCTGCCAGGCCGCACAGTTCCCATCGGCAAACGGCACATGCCAACCGGGGGCCAGTGGGAGCAGCGCGGCGACCGTGCGGGTGACCCCGCGGCCTCGTCGTCCGGTACGGGCCGACCATCACATTTACGTTCTCCCGCATGAAACGCACCACTCTCGCCGCCGCGACCGTCTGTGTCCTGTGCCTGGCCTCCGCCGTCCCCGCTGCCGCCGACTACTCGGGCAACCCGCTGGCCGGGGACAACGGCTTCGGCGTGCTGGTCCAGGACGACGCCCTCCTGGGCAGCACCGAGACCGAGGGTTCGGTGGCCATCGGCGGAAACCTGTCCTACGGCCCCGGGTACAACGTCGCGCTGCACACCCCCGGCACGTTCACCGCACCCGGTGACGACCGCCCGACCGCGCTGCTCGTGGGCGGCAGGGTCGACTACACCGGGACCTCACCGCAGGGTGTGCTGAAGGTCCTCAACGACGGCTATGTGAAGATCGGCGACCCGACGGGGTCGTCCGTCCTGACCCAGGACGCCAACAACGCCGACGTCAACACCCAGGTTGTCGAGGGCGGGGCCCCGTACAACTCGCTGCCACGGATCGAGACGACCGTCCGCCAGCCCGCCGATTCGGTCACCGACACCACGGGGCTGCCCGACCTCGACACGCTGTTCGCGACCTACCGGGACCGCTCCGACGCGATCGACACCTGCGACACCAACGTCGTGCTGCGGGACGCCGCCGGAAACCCCCTGCCCGACCAGACCGGCTTCCCGGCCGGCACGAGCGCGCACGTCATCCTCACCGAGGGGGAGACGAACGTGCTGCGCCTGACCGGTGAGCAGCTGAACAACCTCTCCGAGATCACCTTCGACACCCCGCCGACGGCGTCGACGCCGTTCGTGGTCGACGTCGACACGACGGGTACGGACGGTGTGTTCGTCTGGCACATGCCCAACCTCGCCGGGGCGTCCGGCGAGCAGGCGCCGTACATGCTGTGGAACTTCCCCGACGCCACCGACATCACCATGGCGGACGGCGACTCCCTGGAAGGCACCGTGTTCGCGCCCCGGGCCCATCTCACGGACCTCGACCCCGCCAACATCGAGGGCTCGATCGTGGTGCGGGAGCTGACGGCGGGGCCGCTCAGCGAGGACGGCACGTCCTCCGTGAACGCGGGCGAGATCCACCAGTTCCCGTTCGCCACCGACATCGACTGCGAGGGCGACGAGTCCCCCTCGCCGACGCCCACACCCACGGACCCGACGCCGACACCGACGCCGACCGAACCGACGCCCACTCCGACCGAGCCCACGCCGACACCCACCGAGCCGACACCCACACCCACCGGACACACACCCGCACCCCCCGAGCCCACACCCACGCCTTCCTACACGCACGGCCGCCCCACCCCGCCGCCCGGCCACGGCGGACACGACCACCACAGGCCGGGCGGCGGGCTCGCCGACACGGGTGCGTCCACCGCCCTCTTCGCGTCGAGCGGGGCCCTGCTCCTCGTCGCCACCGGTCTCCTCCTCCTGGGACGGCGGCGCAGGCCCCAGCACTGACACCCGTTGACGGGCAGGGTCAGCGGCCCGGGAAGCGTTCCCCGCACTCGCTGCAGAACTTGGGTGCGGATTCCTGCGACATACGGCCGCACTCGGGGCAGACCCGGTCCAGCGCGCAGGGCGCCTCGCCTCCCTCGTACGTCACCGCGGAAGCCGGCGCGCGCTTGATCGCGAGACCCGGACGGCGGCGGTGCACCGTGAGGTAGGCGAGGCCGTCCGGGCCCGCGGCCAGCGAGCGGCGCGAGGTGCGCGGAAGCCACATGACCGTGGTCGGGCTCAGGGTGAGGGGGGCGCCGCCCCCGCCCGGGGTGAGGCGGCCGCTGCCTTCGAGGACCACCAGGAGGACGTCCAGCACGTCCTCCTGGTGCTCCCCCACCTCAACGCCCGGCGGAAGCCGGACCAGGTTGGCGTCCAATTCGCGGCCTTGGCGGTCGAGTTGCCAGAGGGCTCCGCGGTCGTCGGGAGCTGCGGCGGCGAGCAGTTCGCCGAGTACGGCCAGTACCTCGGGAGTGGAAGTCACGGGCCCAGGCTACGCCGCGGAACACCAGGTCACAGGGTGCCCGGAACCTCCGTGAACCCGGCTCCCGCGCGGAGCGGACGGTGGTCGAGTACGCGGATCACTCGGGCCGGTACGGAGATGTGAGGGTCGTCCGGGCACCCGGCGGGTCATCATGTACGGGGCATGCGGAACGACTTGGGCGGGGGCGACCTATGCGTGGCGAGATTCTCGACGGACGGTACCGGCTGACGGAACCCGTGGGTTCCGGCGGAATGGGCCGGGTCTGGCTGGCCGAGGACGAACGCATCGGGCGCAAGGTCGCGGTCAAGGTCCTCTCCCGCATCGACGAGGACACCTCGGCGACCCGCTTCGCCCGCGAGGCCCGGGTCGTCGGCGGGCTGTCGAGCCCGCACATCGTCACCCTGCACGACTTCGGCGAGGCGCAGGTGGCGGGGGAACGCGTGCTGTACCTCGTCATGGAGCACCTCCAGGGCCGGGACCTCGGCGCCGTACTGAAGAGCCGCGAGCCGGAACTCCCCTCGGTGGAGGAGGTGATGGGCTGGGGTGTCGCGATCTGCGCGGGGCTGGAGACGGCGCACCGGGCGGGCATCGTGCACCGCGACATCAAGCCGGCCAACATCCTGCTCACCGAGGACGGCACCATCAAGATCCTCGACTTCGGGATCGCGCGGATGCTGTCGACCGCCGCCGCGATGACCCGCACCGATCTGACCGCCGCCGGCTTCGTGATCGGCACCCCGCTGTACATGTCGCCGGAGCAGATACGGGCGCCCGACGTCCTGGACAGCCGCAGCGATCTGTACTCCCTCGGCTGTCTGCTCCACACCCTGCTCACGGGCGGGCCGCCGTTCACCGGCGCCGGTACGGCCGTCCTGGCCCAGCACCTCGGCGACATCCCGGAGCCGCCGAGCGCCCGGCGTACGGATCTGGCGGGGTTCGGCCGGCTCGACGCGATCGTCCTGCGGCTGCTCGCCAAGGAGCCGGGTGAGCGGCCCGGGGACGCGGCGGAGACCGCCGCCCTGTTACGGGCCGCGATCGCGGCCGGACCGGCACCCGGACCGACTGCCGCACCGGCACCCGCATCCGCGCCCGCCACCGCACCGCCATCCGCATCCGCCGCCGCACCGCCACCCGCACCCGCACCGCCATCCGCACCGGACACGCCCCGCCCGGCCCCTCCGGACCTCACCCCCACCGTCCTGGGCTCAGTCCCCCACTCCACGGCCCCGGCCCCGGCCTCACCCGCGCCCACGCCCACGCCCACACCCGATCCACCGGCCCCCTGGCCCGCGACCCCGCCCACCGTCCCCTTCCAGCCGCCGCCCGCGTACCCCCACCCCCTGCCCGGCGGCCCGCAGCCGGTCACCGCGCCCCAGCGGCTGCGCATCGCAGGGCCGGGGTCGCGCGACGGGGTGGTCTCCACCCGGACCGTGGCGGCCACCTGGCTCGCCGGGGCCGGTACGGCACTGGTCACGGCCCTCCTGGTGGCCACGTGCTCACCGGCCGGCACGGAAGGGGTGCTCGCCGGCGCCGCCCTCGGGGCTCTGCTGGGCATGGCGGGAGCCCAGGGGTTCACCAACATGTTCGACCCGCAGGACAAGTCGCTGTTCACCCGGCTCGTCTCCGCGCTGCTGCTCGCCCTTCCGCTCGGCGCGGGCGGCGCGGCCCTCGATCACACGGCCACGGACGAGTTCTCCGGGCGCTTCGTCGTCATCGCGTTCGCGGCCTGCGTCGCCGCACTGACGGTGGGCGTACTGATCGCGGACCAGCTCGTCACCCGGCTCCGCCTCTCGCCGCGCGCGGCGCTGATCCTCTCCATGAGCGGCTGGATCAACGGCGTCGCCGCCTGGGCGGTGCTCGCCTACCGCAGCCCGCTCGAGACCATCGGCGCGGTGCCGGTGGCCTGCGGCATCTGGCTCGTCACCGCCGCGGTGCTGGGCCGCGTCCTGGCGCCCCTGCGGCGGCGGACGGGGTGAACCGGTCTCCGCCCCGGAGATCCACCCTTGCTTCGAGCGGACTCCAAGGCGTTGGCTTGTCCCCATGAAGTACACGCAGCTCGGACGCACCGGACTCAAGGTCAGCCGCCTCGTCCTGGGGACGATGAACTTCGGCCCCCAGACCAACGAGAGCGACAGTCACACGCTCATGGACGCCGCCCTGGACGCGGGCGTCAACTTCTTCGACACCGCGAACGTCTACGGGTGGGGCGAGAACAAGGGCCGCACCGAGGAGATCCTCGGCACCTGGTTCGCGCAGGGCGGCGACCGCCGCGACAAGGTCGTGCTCGCCACCAAGGTCTACGGCAACATGGGCGCCGACGGCGAGGCGTGGCCCAACCACGACAAGCTGTCCGCCCTCAACATCCGCCGGGCCGTCGACGCCAGCCTGAAGCGGCTGCAGACGGACCACATCGACCTGTACCAGTTCCACCACGTCGACCGGGCCACCCCGATCGACGAGATCTGGCAGGCCATCGACGTACTGATCCAGCAGGGCAAGATCCTCTACGCGGGCTCGTCCAACTTCTCCGGCTACAAGATCGCCCAGGCCAACGAGCGGGCGCGGCAGCGGGGCAGCTACGGGCTGGTCAGCGAGCAGTGCATCTACAACCTGATGGAGCGCGGCGCCGAGATGGAGGTCATCCCGGCCTCCCAGGAGTACGGCCTGGGGGTCATCCCCTGGTCGCCGCTGCACGGCGGGCTGCTCGGCGGCGCGCTCCGCAAGGAGCGGGACGGCGGCGGCGCCCGGTCCGTCTCGGGCCGCTCGGGCGAGGCGCTGGCCGACCCGAAGGTGCGGGAGCGGGTGCAGGCGTACGAGGACCTGCTGGACAAGCACGGCCTGGAGCCCGGCGAGGTGGGCCTGGCCTGGCTGCTGACCCGGCCCGGCGTCACCGGGCCGATCTCGGGTCCTCGGACGCGGGAACAGCTCGACTCCGCGCTGCGCGCGGTGGAGCTGGAGCTCTCGGAGGAGGTGCTGGGCGCGCTGGAGGAGATCTTCCCCGGCCCGGGCCCGTCGCCGGAGAACTTCGCCTGGTAGGAACCGGCCTCGCGCGGCCGTCCCCGGCGGGCTGATCAGCCGAGGGCGGCCGCCGCTGCCACAACGACGAACATCAGCACGAGCACGGCCGCCATAATGCGGTTTCTGGTCTTCGGGTCCACCCCACGAGCGTAACCGCCCCGCCCACCGCCCCGGCCGCCAGGCTCGTGCCACCTGCCGCGGCCGGCCTGTCGGACGAGAGCGTGCGGGCCGTGGTGGGTCTGGGGTCCGCAGTGGCGCTGTGGGTGTCCGCGTACCACGTGGCCGTGAAGGGCTGAGCAACGCACCTCCGGGGGCGGACTTCGCCGCCTCCCTGCTGCCGCGCACACGGCCCCGCGCTCACCGCCCCAGCGGCCAGGCCCGCACCACGTCGTACCGGGGCTGCTCCCCCGGCACCCCGTCCACCGGAAGTCTGCTGCGTACGAGGCTGAGCTCCCCGGCCTCCCAGTGCAGCCCCTCGAATTCCCCCAGGGCCGCGGTGAACGGGGTGAGGTCGGCCGGGACGCGGCTGCGGGCCAGGGTGAGGTGCGGGGCGTAGCGGCGGTGCTCCTCCATCGGCACCCCGGCCCGGCGGCCGGCGGCGTGCGCGCGCTCGGCCAGCAGCCGCAGCGTGTCGAGCCCTCCCGCGGCCCCCGCCCACAGCGCCCGCCCGTCGAACCGGCCGGCCCCGTGGATCCGCAGGGGCAACGGCTCGGTCCGGTGCGCGGCTCGCTCCAGCCGGCTGTACAGGTCCGGCAGCAGCTCCTCGTCGACGTCCCCGAAGAAGGCCAGCGTGTAGTGCCAGCCGGCCGTCCCGGTCCACCGCAGCGTGTCGGCGCCGGGCAGCGAACGCAGAGGGACCACCGCACGGCGCAGGTCCTCGATGGCGGGAACCGGTGGCAGGACGGCGGCGAAGAGTCTCATGCGCCGAGTCTGTCAGCCCCCCGGCGTGCCCTGCGCCCCGTGAGTATCGTTGTACTACGCGGCTGCCCGCGCCCGTGCGGCAGCGAGGAGGAGCGGGCACGATGACCGTCGTGGACACCGACAGGATCGAGATGGCCGACACCAGCGACGAGCGCACTCTGGACATGATGTTCGAGTGGCTTGAGCCCACCCCCGAGGGATTCAAGGTAGAGATCGTCGAGGGGAACATCTACATGTCGCCGCAACGGCGCACGCACTGGCAGATCATTCTCGACCTCGTCGAGCAGTTGCGCGCCAGGTACCCCAGGGAACAGCTGATGTCCGACGTCCGCATCGACTTCCCCGGGCGGCTCAACGGCTTCGCCTCCGATGTCGTGGCCCTGGCCGAGGGGTCGGCGCCGGCCGCCAACGGCCACTGCCGCTACCAGGACATCGAGTTCGTGGCCGAGGTGATCTCCAAGCAGACCGCGGCCAACGACTACGGCTCGAAGAAGGCCACCTATGCCACCGCGGGCGTTCCGGTGTACGTCATCGTCGACCCGTACACCGGCAAGTGGCACCTCCACACGCTCCCGAAGGACGACGAGTACCGCGGGACGCTGAGCTTCGATTTCGGCACGCCGATCGACCTCACCGCGACCGTCGTCGGCCTCACCCTGGAGACCGGCGGCTTCCCCCGCGACTGACGCCCCCTGCGCGTACGGCCCCGCCCGAGTCCCGGGCGGGGCCGTAGCACGGCGGCAGGCGGCTCTCAGGCCGCGGTCGCCAGTTGCTCGCGGGGGACGAACCGCACGTGCGGGCGGCCCGGTCGCAGGTCGACCTTGAGGCGCAGGCCGCCGACGCGGGCCAGCATGAAGCCGACGCCGAGCGCGGCCACCAGGGAGAACGCCCCGCCGACCGCCATGCCGGTCCGGGCGCCGTACGCGTCGCTGATCCAGCCGACGATCGGGGCGCCCACCGGCGTACCGCCGGCGAAGACCATCATGTACAGGCTCATCACCCGGCCACGCATCTCCGGGTCCGAAGCCATCTGCACGCTGGTGTTCGCGCTGATGTTGGTCGTCAGGCCGATCATGCCGATCGGGACGAGCAGGACCGCGAAGATCCATACGGACGGCGCCAGGGAGGCGACGATCTCCAGCACACCGAAGGCCGTACCGGCGGCGACCAGCATCCGCAGCCGCGAGGAGCGGCGGCGGGCGGCGAGGAGCGCGCCGGCGAGGGAGCCGGCCGCCATGAGGATGTTGAAGAACGAGTACATCCCGGCGCCGCCGTGGAAGATCTCGTCCGCGAAGGCCGTCAGCCAGATCGGGAAGTTGAATCCGAACGTGCCGACGAAGCCGACGAGGACGATCGGCCAGATGAGCTCCGGGCGCCCGGAGACGTAACGCAGTCCCTCACGGAGCTGTCCCTTGGCCCGGGGGACGACGACGGCCTTGTGCAGCTCGCTCGTACGCATCATCAGCAGGCCGACGAGGGGTGCGAGGAACGACAGGCCGTTGAACATGAACGCCCAGCCGCTGCCGACGGAGGTGATCAGCACGCCCGCGACGGCGGGGCCGACGAGCCGGGCGGACTGGAAGTTCGCCGAGTTCAGGCTGACCGCGTTCCGCAGCTGGGCGGGGCCGACCATCTCGGAGACGAACGCCTGGCGGGCCGGGTTGTCCACGACCGTGACCATGCCGAGCAGGAAGGCGATCAGGTAGACGTGCCACACCTCGACCATGCCGGAGAGCGTGAGGACGGCGAGCGCGATCCCGCACAGGCCGAGTGCCGCCTGGCTGAAGAGAAGGAGCTTGCGCTTCGGGAGACGGTCGGCGATGACGCCGCCGTACAGGCCGAAGAGCAGCATGGGGAGGAACTGGAGAGCCGTCGTGATGCCGACGGCGGCGGCGGACCCGGTGAGGCTCAGAACGAGCCAGTCCTGCGTGATGCGGGACATCCAGGTGCCGGTGTTGGAGATCACGGCGCCCGTGGCGAACAGGCGGTAGTTGCGGATCTTCAGCGACGAGAAGGTCCCGCCGGGCTTGCTCTCGTGGGTGGAAGTCGGTGCGGGGGCGGAGTCTGCTCCGGATCCCGTACTCAAAAGGGTTCGCCTCCTCGGGCGTGGACAATGCGCGGGCTGACGGGGATGCGGCGGTGGGGCGGTGCGCCGGTTGCTGTCCGGCGCGGCCCGCTCCGCTACAGGTGGGCGAGCTTCTCCAGCACGGGCGCCGCGTTGCGCAGCGTCTCCCACTCGTCCTCGTCCAGGCCTTCGGCGAGGGTGGTCAGCCAGGCGTTCCGCTTGTTGCGGCTCTCGGCGAGCATGGCCTCGGCCTGCTCGGTCTGGCTGACCATCTTCTGACGACGGTCATCGGGGTGCGGTTCCAGTCTGACCAGTCCCTTGGCTTCCAGCAGCGCGACGATGCGGGTCATCGACGGCGGCTGCACATGCTCCTTGCGGGCCAGCTCACCGGGGGTGGCCGATCCGCAGCGCGCCAGTGTGGCGAGCACCGACATCTCGGTGGGGCTCAGCGACTCGTCGACGCGCTGGTGCTTGAGGCGCCGGCCGAGCAGCATGACGGCGGAACGAAGGGAGCTCACGGCGGCGGCACTGTCGCTGTCGTGGATCAGGTCAGGCATGTTGTTAGCTTAACTCATTACCTACCCTAAAGACAGCCCGTGGTACGCGCGCGGGCCAGAGCACCAATTGATCACCCAAACGAGTGAGTCGAATCCGGAAAGTCACGCGTGTCGGGCCCGCGGGACGTAACCCTGCTTGCCATGGGATCGACAGTGCTCAGCCTGCGGATAGACGGTGAGCTGCTCGACCGGCTCAAGCAGCACGCCGCCAAACGCGGAATGAGCGTCCAGGACTATGTGGTCCGGACGCTCCTTCGCGACGATTTCGACGAGCGCTTCCAGGCGGCCGTCGAGGAGACGGAGAAGTTCTACGGAGCGGAGGAGGTCACGGCCCGGGAGGTCACCTGACGGAGACCTCCCGGGCCGTGGGGCCGCTTCCGTATCCCTTCCTTCCCGGGTTACGTGAGGCCGAGCGCCGGCATCGCGTAGTAGAAGACGAAGACCGCCGACACCACATACATGGCCACCGGGACCTCACGACCGCGTCCGACGGCCAGCCGCAGCACACAGAACGTGATGAAGCCGATCCCGATGCCGTTGGTGATCGAGTACGTGAACGGCATCATGACCATCGCGAGGAAGGCCGGGATCGCGAGCGTGTAGTCGCTCCAGTCGATGTCCCGCACCGAACCCGCGATGATCAGGAAGCCGACCGCCAGCAGCGCCGGAGTGGCCGCCTGCGAGGGGACCATGGTCGCCAGCGGCGTGAGGAACAGCGCAGCCGTGAACAGCAGACCCGTGACGATGCTCGCGAAGCCGGTGCGGGCCCCCTCGCCGACGCCCGCCGTGGACTCCACGAAGCAGGTGCCCGCCGACGCGGAGCTCGCGCCGCCCGCGGCGACCGAGATGCCGTCGACGAACAGCACCTTGTTCATGCCCGGGAAGTTGCCGTCCTTGTCGGTCAGCTTCGCCTCGTCGCCGACGCCCAGGATGGTGCCCATCGCGTCGAAGAAGCACGACAGCAGCACGGTGAAGACGAACAGGATGCCGGTCAGGACGCCGACCTTGTCGAAGCCGCCGAAGAGGCTGACGTCGCCGATCAGCCCGAAGTCGGGCGAGGCGACGGGGTTGCCCGGCCACTCGGGCACGGTCAGGCCCCAGGCGGTGGCCGGCAGGTCGGTGACCGCGTCGATGATCAGCGCGACGCCCGTCATCGCCACGATGGAGATCAGGATCGCGCCCGGCACCTTGCGGACGATCAGCGAGAGCGTGAGCAGCACGCCGAGGACGAAGACCAGGACCGGCCAGCCGTTGAGGTGACCGTCGTTGCCCAGCTGGAGCGGCACGGTGGTGTGGGCGAGGTCCGGGATGCGGGAGACGAAGCCCGAGTCGACCAGGCCGATCAGCAGGATGAACAGACCGATGCCGATCGCGATGCCCTTGCGCAGCGAGGTCGGTACGGCGTTCATCACGCGTTCCCGCAGCCCGGTCGCGACGAGCAGCATGACCACGATGCCCGCGAGGACGACCATGCCCATCGCGTCGGGCCAGCTCATCCGGGGGGCGAGCTGGAGGGCGACGACGGTGTTGACGCCGAGGCCCGCGGCCAGGGCGATGGGCACGTTGCCGATGACACCCATGAGCAGGGTGGAGAACGCCGCGGTCAGCACCGTCGCGGTGACCAGCTGGCCACTGTCGAGCTGGTGGCCGTACATGTCCTTCGCGCTGCCCAGGATGATCGGGTTCAGCACGATGATGTACGCCATCGCGAAGAAGGTGGCGAAGCCGCCGCGGATCTCGCGCGCGACCGACGACCCCCGCTCGGAGATCTTGAAGAAACCGTCCAGACCACCGGTCGGCGTCGGCGACGGGGGCGGCGTGGAGTCGACCGGAGCGGTGGCCGAGGGGGACATGTATGACCTCAGTAGTCGTGCGGAGGGGAGATGAGACAGGCCTAAAACAGGTCTAAAAGTGGTCAGCTTTGGACTTTCACACGAATAATTCGAGACAGTCGTAAGCAGATTCAGTATGAATACATAAGGCGAAGATCGCTATCTCCGCGCGTAGACCCGTGCGCCGACTGGCCCGACGGCACTTATGTACGCGCCGCATACACTGGCCGCATGGCGAAGTGGACACCGAAGCACGAGGCACCCGAGCCCCTGGAGGGGCCGGTCGTCGCGACCATCACCGGCGGCACGATCCTCTGGTTCGTCCTCTTCCTGGTCCAGCTCCCGTTCTACGGCTGGTTCGACGACCACGGACACGTGTGGTGGGTGTGGACGTGTCTGGCCGGGGCCGGACTCGGACTGATCGGCATCTGGTACGTGCGGGGCCGCGACGCGGCGCTCAAGCGGGCCGCGGCGGCGGCCGACGCCTCCTCGGACACCCCTGGTCCCACGGACACCCCTGGTCCCGCCGCTGGCCCCACCGCCTGAGAGGGACGGCCCGCCCGGCCCGTACTGCCAGGGGACCATTCCCCTCCTCCCCCGGTCTGATCTTCCGGCCTCCCGGCAGGTGAACCGGACGTTCCGCCCGTACGGTCGGAACCATGACTCAGCGGGCACTCGATCCCTCCGGGGACCAGCCGACCGGTTCCTCCGGACCCCCGGCCGCCGGCCGGCCGGTGAAGATCGACGCCGGTTCCGAACTGGACCCGGTCCACCCGGTGGACCTGCCCGCCCCGGCCACCGCGCGCGGGCTGAGCGCGGCCGAGGTCGCCGAGCGGATCGCCCGGGGCGACGTCAACGACGTACCGGTGCGCTCCTCCCGGTCCGTGACCGAGATCGTCCGCGCCAACGTCTTCACCCGGTTCAACCTGATCATCGGCGTGCTCTGGGTGATCATGCTGTTCGTGGCGCCGATCCAGGACAGCCTCTTCGGCTTCGTGATCATCGCCAACACCGGCATCGGCATCGTGCAGGAGTGGCGGGCCAAGCGCACCCTGGACAGCCTCGCGGTCATCGGCGAGGCGAAACCCACGGTGCGGCGGGACGGAGTGGCCGCCGAGGTCTCGGTCTCCGAGATCGTCCTCGGCGATCTCGTCGAGCTCGGCCCCGGCGACAAGGTGATCGTGGACGGCACGGTCACCGAGGCCGACAGCCTGGAGATCGACGAGTCCCTGCTCACCGGCGAGGCCGACCCGGTACTGAAGCGGGCGGGCGACCCCGTCATGTCCGGCAGCTTCGTCGTCGCCGGCGGCGGGGCCTTCACCGCCACCAAGGTCGGCCGCGAGGCCTATGCCGCGCAGCTCGCCGAGGAGGCGTCCCGCTTCACGCTCGTCCAGTCGGAACTGCGCAGCGGCATCTCCACCATCCTCAAGTACGTCACATGGATGATGATCCCGACCGCGATCGGCCTGATCATCAGCCAGCTCGTCGTCAAGGACAACAACTTCAAGGACTCGGTCGCCCGGACCGTCGGCGGTATCGTGCCGATGATCCCGGAGGGCCTGGTCCTGCTCACCTCGGTCGCCTTCGCGATCGGGGTCGTACGGCTGGGGCGCAAGCAGTGCCTGGTGCAGGAGCTCCCCGCCATCGAGGGACTGGCCCGGGTCGACGTCGTCTGCCTGGACAAGACCGGCACCCTCACCGAGGGCGGCATGGACGTCACCGAGGTCCGCGCGCTGAACGGGGCGGACGAGGCGTACCTGCGCCGCGTGCTCGGCGCCCTCGGCGCCTCCGACCCCCGGCCCAACGCCAGCCTCCAGGCCATCATCGACACCTACCCGGTCCCCGAAGGCCAGGCGTGGGCCGTCACCGGGACACTGCCGTTCTCCTCGGCCCGCAAGTACAGCGGCGCCGCGTTCGACGAGGGCGGGGGCCGTGACTCGTCCTGGCTGCTCGGCGCCCCCGACGTACTGCTGCCCGAGGCGGACCCGGCGCTCACCGAGATCGAGCAGCTCAACGAGAAGGGCCTGCGGGTCCTGCTGCTGGCCCGGGCCCGGGGCGAACTGGACGCCCCGGGCGTCGCCGACGGGGCCCTGCCGAGCGCGCTGATCGTCCTGGAGCAGCGGCTGAGGCCCGATGCCGGGGAGACCCTCGCCTACTTCGCCGACCAGCGGGTCGCCGCGAAGGTGATCTCCGGGGACAACGCCGTCTCGGTCGGCGCCGTCGCCGCGAAGCTGGGGCTGCCGGGCGCCGAGCACCCCCTGGACGCGCGGCGGCTGCCCACCGACCCGGACGAGATGGCCACCGCCATGGAGGAGAACGCGGTCTTCGGCCGCGTCACCCCGCAGCAGAAACGGGAGATGGTCGCAGCCCTCCAGTCCCGGGGGCACACCGTCGCGATGACGGGCGACGGCGTCAACGACGTCCTCGCCCTCAAGGACGCCGACATCGGCGTCTCGATGGGCTCGGGCTCGGAGGCGACCCGGGCGGTCGCCCAGATCGTGCTGCTGAACAACAGCTTCGCGACACTGCCGTCCGTCGTCGCCGAGGGCCGCCGGGTCATCGGCAACATCACCCGGGTCGCCACCCTGTTCCTGACGAAGACCGTCTACTCGGTGCTCCTGGCCGTCCTGGTGGTCTGCTTCCAGGTCGAGTACCCGTTCCTGCCCCGCCATCTGACGCTGCTGTCGACGCTGACGATCGGCGTTCCGGCGTTCTTCCTGGCCCTGGCGCCCAACAAGGAGCGGGCGCATCCGCACTTCGTGCGCCGCGTCATGCGGTACGCGATCCCGTCGGGCACGATCGCGGCGGCCGCCACCTTCACGATGTACCTGATCGCCCGCAGCCACTACTCCGGCACGGGGGCGCTGGACGCGGAGACGAGCGCGGCCACCCTCACGCTGTTCCTGGTCTCGATGTGGGTCCTGGCGATCATCGCCCGGCCCTACACCTGGTGGCGGATCTGCCTGGTGGCGGCGATGGGCCTGGCGTTCCTGATCGTGCTCGTGGTGCCGTGGCTCCAGGACTTCTTCGCCCTGAAACTCGTGGGGACGACGATGCCGTGGACGGCCGTGGCCATCGCCGTGGTGGCCTCGGCCGCCCTGGAGTACGCCTGGCGGCTGGTGAGCCGCCGCTTTCCCGCGTAGGGCATGGCCCCCGTCAGTCGAACCAGCGGTCCCGGGCGAGTTCGTCCGTGCGGGAAGGGTCCTCCAGCAGGGCCGCGACCTCGAAGCGGCGGGGCCACTGGCCCGCCGCCCATGCCAGGCCCGCCGCGACGCCCTCCAGGGTCGAGGCGTGGACGGCACCGTCCGGGGTGCGGCGCCAGTCCAGTTCGACGCCGCCCGCGCGCAGTTCGCCGTGCTCGACGTACGTGACCGGGGTACCGGGGCCGAGCAGGACGCGCACCGGGTCCGGGACCAGGTGCTCCTCCCCTTCGCTCGTCACCTCCGCCTCGACGCTCTCGCCGAGCCGCCGGACCTGGAACAGCTCGGCCAGCTCCGCCGCGCTCGCCGGTGCGACGGGCAGCAGCGGCACGCCCGCGGTCAGCGGCAGCAGGTCCGGGGCGTCCGCGATCACCGCGTCCGCCGCGTCGACGACCCGCACCTCACCGTCGACGACCGCCCGCAACTCGTCCGGCAGCGTGACCTGCTCCGGATCGAGATCGGCGAGCGCCGTGTACAGGGAATGCAGCTGTACGGGACCGACCGGGCGGTCCTCGTCCGCGAGCCGGCCGAGCAGTTCGGCCGCCCCGCCGGGCTCGTCCAGCAACGCGGCGACCGAGGTCCGTACGCCGAGCGCGCGCAGCACCTGCGCGTCGTCGAAGCCGGTCGCGTCGACGGAGTCGTACAGGCCCGCCAGACGCGGGTCCCCGCCATGGGCGCGCAGACCGGCCGGGCGGCGGCCGTCCAGCACCGGGTGATCGCGCAGCCACCAGGCGGTGTACGGGCGAACGGACTGCGTCGTGCCGTCCGGGAGCAGCACCCGCACCGGCTGGGTCAGCGCGTCCCGCAGCGGCGGCCTCGCCAGGAGGGCGAGCGCCTGGGGCCAGGCGTCGTCGTCGACGAGGTCGAGGTCGCGGACGGCGACGATCTCGGTGGCGACCGGCGGCACCGGGGTGTCCGGGAGCTGATCGAGGATGTCCTCGCACCACACGTCGACGGCGTCGAGCAGTCCGGCGTCGTCGGGTTCGGCGAAGTCCGTGTCGCGGGGCTCGAGTTCGTCCGGGTCCAGAACCACGTCGGTGGCCCGGACCAGGGCGAAGGTGGCGAGCACCCCGCAGGCGGTGAGCGGCTGTTCGCCCCAGCGCTCGGCCAGGTCCGCGTCGCAGTGGGCGAGTTCGCCCTCGCGCATGACGGCGGCGAACGGGCTGCCGGGCAGCACCAGTTCACCCGCCGGCGCCGGCTCGCCGTCCTCGTCGGGCAGGGCGAGCGCGCCGAGCCAGGGCTCGTCACCGGGCGCCAGGTCGGCGTCCCGGACCAGGGTGAGGACGGTCTCGACGAGTTCGTCGCCGTCCAGCGCGTCCTCGTCCCAGATCTCGCCCGCGTCCAGCGAACCGGCGACGGCGGCCCGCACCTGCGGGGTCGTCAGCACGGCACGCGGTGTGGCGGGCAGGGCGCCCAGCTTCTCCAGGAGCGGGTGCGCGGCGTCCGGATGCGCGACCTTCAGCCCGAGCCGGCCGAGCCGCTCCAGGACGGGCCCGGTCAGCGCGTCGGGCAGCGGGAGCAGGACCTGCCGGGGCCCGATCGTCGTACGCGGAACGAGCGGGGCCTCCGGGCCCGGCCCCTTGGACACCGTCCCGGCCAGCGGCACCGGCAGGCCCGACAGCCGGTCCGGCTCGACCCCGGCCAGGCTGTCGTACAGCCGCCGCCACCAACCGGGGTCGCGCTCCAGACCCGCGAGCCGGTCGATCGCCTCGGTCAGCGGCAGCCGGGCGACGCCGAGCGTCCGCAGTTCGCTGCGGCGCTCAAGACCCGCGGGCAGCAGGCAGGGCAGCACTTCCGCCAGCACGGCGACCGTCCCGGCCCCGACACCCTCCAGCACCTCGGCCTCCATGGGCCGCAGCGCGGTGGTCGCCTTGCGGGCGCTCCCCGTCCCCGCGTCCCAGTCGTCCCACCGGTCGGGCTCGGCGGCGGGGTCGCGCGGGGCGGCCGGTTCCAGGAACGCGACGCGCGGCAGCCGCTCCAGTACGGCGCCCCGCAGCGCTCCGTCCAGTCCGCCCTTGCCGAGCGGACCCGGCACGAGCCCGATGGTGGCGACGGTCACCGGCTGCCAGTCGGCGAGCAGTTCCGCGTACGCGTCGGCCGCGCGCTGCACCAGGAAGTCGGTGAGCGGGCCGGGCGCGGGATGCCGGCGGGTGGTGTCCAGCGGCAGCGAGGCGATGAGCAGCGCGGGAATGCCGAGCGGTTCGTCGGTGGGCGTCGGCGCGTGCACAACGGGGGCGGTACGGGGGTGGACCGGGGCGCCCTCCGCGTCCACGGGCACCGCCCACGTCACCGACCAGTGCGGGCGCAGCCGTTCCTCCAGCGGCCGGTCGGCGAGCAGGGCGGGCTCGACGGGTCCGTGGTGGGCGACGGTCCGCCAGCGGTTCGTGCCGTGCGCGGAGTCCTCGATGTGCGTGTACGGGCCGTGCTGCGAGCGGCGCAACGTCCGTACGGTGTCCGGGGTCTCCACGACGATCTCTTCGAGACCGGCCAGGGTGAGGAGCAGCGCGTCGTCGACGGCGCCGAGCAGCCGGCCGACCAGGTCCTCGGCGACACCGTCGCGCAACGGCAGGACGACGACGGTGTCGTAGCCGTCGGGGGCGGTGCCCTCGGCGGGCAGCGGAAGCCGCAGCAGCGGTACGTGGCCGTCCCGGCGGCGCAGTTCGTCGCCGAGCCCGGGGCTGCCGCCGGCTGCCTCACGGGCGAGGTCCCGGGCCTCGGCGAGGGACCAGCGCACGCCGCCGTGCCGGCCGACGACGGCCGGTTCGTCGCTCACCGCGAGCACGGCGGCGAACCCGACGCCGAACCTGCCGACGGCCCCGTCATGGCCCTCGCGCTTGGCGGACGCCCGCAGCGTGGACAGCGACTCGACGCCGGAGGCGTCCAGGGGCGCGCCCGTGTTCGCGGCGGCGAGCACGGCGGGGGCGGCGCCGTTCGCCGGGTGCAGGGTCAGGCGGAGCCGGCCGGGTACGTGGGCGCGGGCCGCGGCGTCGGCGGCGTTCTGGGCCAGCTCGACGACGAGGCGGTCGCGGTAGCCGCCGAGCGCGAGGTCCTCCTCGGCGTTGGCGTCCTCCCGGAACCGGGCGGGGCCGGCGCCCCAGGCATCGAGCACGCCGCGTCGCAGCCGCGCGGTTCCGAACGGGTCGGCCCGCTCCGTCGCATCCATGCGTCTCCCTTGTCCGTGGTCGGTACTTGTACCCCGCGCTGCCCAGTGTGCGCTTCCCGGTCCGGGGTGCGGGCCCCCTCGCGGGGTTGCCCCGGTCCGGGGCGCGGGGTTCCGTCCTCAATCGCCGGACGGGCTTTTTGTGCGGGTGCTCCGCGTTGCGCGGGGCGCCCCTGTCCGGTGGGTGGGGGTGGGGTCCCTCCGGGGAGACTCCTCAGAAATGGCATGTGCGGCCAGGTGGACATCCGACCCCCGTCGTACGCCATTTCCTGCGGGGACTCCCCTGCACGCCCCCACCCAGGCCGCCCTGCGCCTGTACGCCGGCGAATCGACTGTCGCAGACGCGGGACGGCCGGGTCCGGGGGCGTGCAGGGGAGTCCCCGCAGGACGACGAACAGATACCCGGGTCCATCACGTACCCGCGGAACGTTCGTCGTTTGAGGAGACGCCCCGGAGGGACCCCGGACCCCCACCCACCGGGGTGGGGCGCACCCCCGCGCAACGCGGAGCACCCGCACCAAGCCCGTCCGGCGATTGAGGACGGAACCCCGCACCAAGATGGACCCGCACCCCGCAGGGGACCGGCTCAGGAGTGGCCGAGGTCCTCCGTGGGCGCGTCCGGTTCCGCCGGGACGGAGCCGGAATCACGCGAAGGACGCAACGGGTACTCGTCCACCTGCATCGTGTCCAGCGCATGCGGCGCCGGCTTCGGCGGCTTCGGCATGACCGCCGCCTCCGAGTGCCCGCCGCACCCGTAGGACAGGGACACCACGTGCCCGTCCGCCGGACCGAATTCGTTCGCGCACACCCCGAAGGCCTGCTTCAGCGAGCCTGCGAGCGGCACCAGGAAGGCGCACGACACGCACGTCGCCGGGGCCGCCTGAGCCATCGGCGTCTTCGCGCCGAAGCCCTCGTCCCAGCGGTCGGCCGCGATGTGGAGCCCGTACCGGGAGAGCACCCGCGCACGCCTCATGCCCAGCTCGTCCGCGACCGCCGCGATCGAACCGCGGCGCGGCGGGTCGGGGCGCGTCGTCAGTTCCGCGTCCTCGGACTCGACGAGGTCGGCCAGCTCGCCCGAGACCGGGGAGTTCGGCGGGACCTCGTCCTCGCCGGTGTAGCCCGGCTCCAGGCGCAGGTCGTCCGCCTCGGTGGGCAGCAGATCGCCCGGCCCCATGTCGCCGGGCCGCAGCCGCTCGCTCCAGGGCACCCATTCCGGCGCGAGCAGCGCGTCGGTGCCCGGCAGCAGAACCGTCTCGTCCAGCGTGACGTTCTTCGCGCGGGAGGCCCTGGCGACCGTCACCGCCCAGCGCCAGCCCCGGTAGGCCGGGTCCTCGCACTCGAAGTAGTGCGTGACGACCCGGTCCCCCTCGGGGACCACGGCCACATGCTCACCCACCACCCCGGGCGCGGCCGCTTCCTGGGCCGCCGCGCGGGCGAGGTCTACGGCCTCGGCGCACAAGCGGTCGGGAACGGGGGTACGGGCCGTACGGCTTCGCGTCGTCGCAGCACTCACAGGTCTCGCTTCTCTCCTACGCCAGTCTCACGAGCGCGCCAGCACATCCATCGATTTCGGCCATACGGTTGCGGGCGGAGCGGACCTGGGGGCCGCGTCGACGTCCACACCCGTTGTGCCTGCCTCGGGCGCACCTTCTGCGATCCATTCTGCGGGATCGCCGAGAGGCGCGCGGCCAAGAACAACCGCCGGTGGCGCGCTACGCACGCTACCCTCTCCGCCGCCCCCCGCCCACCTGCCCGTCCCAAACGACGCCGCATCCGATGCCGGATCGCGCGCTCCGGTCACCCCGTTCCAGGCCTCCGTACCCCCTGCGACCTGGCCGATCACTGACCCGACGGGGCGGTACCGACCGCGCCTCGCCCCGTTCTCGGTTCGTGACGCCGGGTCCTGGGGCAGTATGACCAAGTGGCTTCTGCCAGGTCGCACGACGCATCCGGCCCGCTCCGCAGAACGGGCCGGTCGATCGGTCATGCCCTGCACACCCCGTTCACCGGAACCGCCCGGGGCATCCGCAAGGCGACCCACGCCCACGGGGCCGGGGAGTCGGGTCTGGGCAAGCTGATCGAACTGCACGCGGTGAACGGCGCGGGGGACGTGATGATCACCGTCGCGCTCGCGTCGACCGTGTTCTTCTCCGTACCGACGGACCAGGCGCGTGGCCGGGTCGCGCTGTATCTCGCCGTGACCATGGCGCCGTTCATCCTCCTCGCCCCGGTCATCGGCCCGCTCCTGGACCGCCTGCCGCACGGCCGCCGCGCCGCGATGGCGGGCTCCATGCTGGCCCGGGCACTCCTGGCGCTCACGATGTCGGGGGCGGTCGCGACCGGTGGCCTGGAGCTGTATCCGGCCGCTCTGGGCGTACTGGTGTGCTCGAAGGCGTACGGAGTGGTGCGAAGCGCCGTCGTACCGCGGCTGCTGCCACCCCGTTTCTCCCTGGTGAAGGCCAATTCGCGGGTGACGCTCGCCGGTCTCCTGGCGACCGGCGTCGCCGCGCCCATCGGGGCGGGGCTGCAGACCATCGGACCGCCGTGGCCGCTGTACGGCGCGTGCGCGATCTTCGGCGGCGGCGCGGTCCTCGCCTTCACGCTGCCGCACAAGGTGGACTCCGCGAAGGGCGAGCGGAAGGCGCACCTGGTGCCGCCGCACGGCGAGGGCGCCGACCGGCCCGAGCCGCTCCGGAAGTCCAAGGGCAAGGAGAAGAACGGCGAGAAGGAGAAGCGGCCGGGACTGCGGTCCGTGGGCCCGTCGGTTCTGCACGGGCTCCAGGCCAACGCCTCGCACCGGGCGCTCTCCGGGTTCCTGATCTTCTTCCTGGCGTTCCTGCTGCGCGAGCACCCGCTGGCGGGGCAGAGCGCCGCGATCTCGCTCGGCATCGTCGGGGTGGCGGCCGGGGTGGGAAACGCGCTGGGGACCGCCGTCGGCTCCTGGCTCCGGGCCCGCGGCCCCGAGATCATCATCGCCTCGGTGCTGGGTCTCGCCCTGGGCGTCGCCGTGCTGGCCGCCGTCTTCTTCAGCACGGTGATGGTCGCCGCGCTCGCGGCCATGGCGGGTTTCACCCAGGCCCTGTCGAAGCTGTCGCTGGACGCGATGATCCAGCGCGACGTGCCGGAGGAGGTGCGGACGTCGGCCTTCGCCCGCTCGGAGACGCTGCTCCAGATGGCCTGGGTGGCCGGCGGCGCGATCGGGATCGCCCTCCCCCTCAACGGAGTACTGGGCATGTCGGTCGCCTCGGGCATCCTCGCACTGGGCGCCGCAGCGTCCGTACGGGGTCTGCTGGCCGCCGCGCGGCGCGGCTCGCCGCACCCCCGCGTGGCGTGAGCCGGGGCGACCGATAGCCTTCGGCCCATGACCGTTGCGTTCTTCTCAGGTAAGGGCCGTCGAATCGGCGTCGCTCTTGGTGCCGTGTCCGCGGGCCTCCTCGTCCTGTCCGCCTGCGACAAGCCGACGCCGCTCGCCACCGTGACGGTCGGCGACAACTCGGTGACTGCCGAGGCGTCCTGCTACAACGACGGCAAGCCGCTCAAGGAATCCGAGATCGAGGGCTGCCTCAACAAGAAGGCGGAGAAGACCGTCAAGGTCGCGATGGACGACAAGGTCCGCTTCGGCGTCGACCCCGAGGTCGCGGACAACGGCTGGACCCTCTTCATCAACGGCCAGCAGGCCGAGCAGGAGCCGTACAAGAAGACCTACCGGTCGATCCCGGGCAGCGCCTTCTTCTCCAGCCAGACCGGCGAGACCATGAAGCAGACGCAGATCAGCATCGTGGAGACCAAGGGCAAGCAGCTGACCGGCGTCTGGCACTTCGAGCTCAAGAAGACCGACTGATCCCCTCCTGACCTCGGAGGACTCCCCTCGTGCGTGTGCTTGTCGTGACCGCTGTCCCGGTGGAACGGGACGCGGTCACGCGTGCGTCCGGGCCCGATGGCGAGGTGTCCGTGCACCGGGTGCGGGGCGCGGAGATCCACCGTGCGGGCCCCTACGACGTCGTCGCGGGCGGGGCGGGACCGGCCGCCGCGGCGGCCTCGGCGGCGTTCGCGCTGGCCTCGGACACGTACGACCTGGTGATCTCGGCGGGAATCGGCGGCGGGTTCACCGGCGTGGCCCCCGTCGGCTCCCTGGTCGTGGCCGGCCGCATCGGCGCGGCCGACCTCGGCGCGGAGACCCCGGCGGGCTTCGTGCCCGTCACCGGACTCGGCTTCGGCCGCGTCTGGCACTTCCCGCCCCGCTCGCTGGTGAGGGCGGTGGCCGGCGCGACCCACGCGGTGACCGGCGACGTCCTCACCGTCTCCACGGTGACCGGCAGCGCCGGCCGCGCCGCCGCCCTCCTCGCCGCACACCCCGGCGCCGTGGCCGAGGCCATGGAGGGCTTCGGGGTGGCGGAGGCGGCCGACCTGGCCGGCATCCCCGTCCTGGAGATCAGGGCCGTATCGAACGCCGTCGGCCCCCGCGACCGCGACGCCTGGCGCATCGGCGACGCGCTGGCCGCGCTCACCGGGGCGTTCGGGACGCTCATCCCCGTACTGGAAGGCTGGATCCACCATGACCGACACGACTCCTGACCCGCTGCGGATCGCCTTCTCGCCGTGCCCGAACGACACGTTCGTCTTCGACGCCTGGGCACACGGAAGGGTCCCCGACGCGCCCGCGCTCGACGTCACGTTCGCGGACATCGACGTCACCAACGGCATGGCCGAGCGCGGCGAACTGGACGTGCTGAAGGTGTCGTACGCCGTACTCCCCTGGGTCCTCGACGAGTACGCGCTGCTGCCGTGCGGCGGCGCGCTGGGGCGGGGCTGCGGGCCGCTCGTCCTCACGAGGGAGGCGGGCACGGATCTGACGGGGAAGACGGTCGCCGTGCCGAGCGAGCGCTCCACCGCCTACCTGCTCTTCCGCCTCTGGGCGGCCGAAGTGGTGCCGGGCGGGGTCGGCGAGGTCGTCGTCATGCCGTTCGACGAGATCATGCCGGCGGTGCGGGACGGCAAGGTCGACGCCGGTCTCGTCATCCACGAGGCGCGCTTCACGTACCGGAACTACGGCCTGCACAACCTCGCCGACATGGGCCGGCACTGGGAGGACACGACGGGGCTGCCGATCCCCCTCGGCGCGATCATCGCCAAGCGCTCCCTGGGCGCGGACACGCTGAAGCTGCTGGCCGAGTCGGTGCGCACATCGGTCCGGATGGCGTGGGACGACCCGGAGACGTCGCGCCCCTACGTCCTGGAGCACGCGCAGGAGATGGACCCCTCCGTCGCCGACCAGCACATCGGTCTGTACGTGAACGAGTTCACCGCCGACCTCGGCGAGGACGGCTATGCGGCGATCCGCGGCCTGCTGACGCGCGCCGCGGCCGAGGGCCTGGTTCCGCCCCTCGGCCCGGACGCGCTGTCGTTCGTCTGAGGGCCCCCGCTCACACGTCGAGCTGGTCCGCGACCGCCCGCAGCAGGCCGGCGATCTTGGCGCCGGACGCCTTGTCGGGGTAGCGGCCGCGCTCCAGCATCGGCGTGATGTTCTCCAGCAGGGTCGTCAGATCCTGCACGATCGACGCCAGTTCGTCCGGCTTGCGGCGCTGGGCGGCCGCGACGGACGGGGTGGGGTCGAGGATCGCCACGGAAAGCGCCTGGTCACCGCGTTGCCCGGCGACGACGCCGAACTCGACGCGCTGGCCCGGCTTGAGTGCGTCGACTCCGTCGGGAAGCACGGACGAGTGCACGAAGACGTCACTGCCGTCGTCGCGGGAGAGGAAGCCGAAGCCCTTCTCACTGTTGAACCACTTGACCTTGCCAGTCGGCAAAGCACGCACCCCATCTCAACCCGTATGCCGGAACAAAGCCCTCAGCAGGTCAGGCCGTCCTGTGGTCGTGCTTCCCCTGCTGGCAGAAGCCTCCACAGGTGAAGTACCCCTCGTCAAGCCTGGTCATCCGGACTCTGTCCGGAAACGGCACTTGCCTCGTCCACCGGCGCTGTGAGTGGCCGGCCGCCGCCGGGAACTACCATCACGGGGTGAGCACTCCCTCTTCCCGCGCAGGCGACCGGCTGGTCCGCGTCGGCGCGATCGTCTTCCTCGTCGGCGCCCTGTCGACCCTGGCCACCATGGCCCCGCTCTTCCTCGGCACTGACCCGCTGCCGTCCATCGCGTGGTCCCTCTGCATGCTGATGGGCGTCGGCTTCCTGATCGCCGCGGCAGGCGTGGTCCGCTCCGCGCGCGCGGCGTCACCGAAGCGGTAGCGCACCCGCGCCCCCGCCGGCCGTGTAGCGGGCCAGCTCCCATGGGTCGTGCGCGGAGAAGGTCTCGACCTGGTCGCCGTGGTCCCGGAGCAGTTCGCGGAGCCGGGCCCGGGTTCCGATCCGGAGGTCGCGGTGTACCTGCGAGCTCGTCTGGACGACGTCGAGCAGCGGGTGGGTTTCCGTGAGGGGACCGACCTCGCGGTGGTAGTAGTACGCGTCGCCGCAATGAAGAAGCCATTGGTCGCCGTCCCGTACCGCGATCCCCGTGTGGCCGGCGGTGTGGCCGCCGAGCGGGACGAGCCTGATCTCCGGTCCGAGTCCCTTCGGCTGCAGTGCGGTGAACCCGAACCAGTCCTCGCCGGACTCGGGGTCGTACGTGACCCACCGCGGTTCGTGCGCCCAGTGGGCGGCCCGGTAGCGGAAGCTGGGCGCCTCGGCACGTGCCGCGTCGAGCTCGGACGCGAGTACGTGGACGTGGGCACCGGGGAAATCGGGCAGGCCGCCGCTGTGGTCGACGTCCAGGTGCGTGACGAGTATGTGGCGCACGTCCGAGGGGTCGTACCCGAGGCGGGCGACCTGGCGGAGGGCCGTCTCCTCCTCGTCGAGCGCGGGCTCGGCCATGCCGACCCAGTCGGCACCGAGCGTGCCGGCCGGGTCCCGGACGTCTCCGAGCCCGAGGCCGGTCTCGACCAGGACCAGGCCGTCGGCGGGAGTCTCGATCAGCAGGCAGTGGTTCACCGCGGGAGCGGGCTGCGGGCCCGCGTACGTGGCTTCGATCGTCCGGAGGGATCCACAGTTCAAGTGATGAATCTTCATGGCGACTAGGCTGCAACTTGAACCGCGATTCAAGTCAAGGGGCGTCGATGACCGAACCGCTGCTGGACATCTCCGAGGTCGCACAGTGCTCCGGCCTGGCGCCCTCGGCGTTGAGGTTCTACGAGAGGAAGGGCCTCATCGCCCCTGCGGGCCGCAACGGCCTGCGGCGTACGTACCACCCGGACGTGCTGGACCGGCTCGCGCTGATCACGTGCGCGCGCGGCGCCGGGCTCTCCGTCGCCGAGATCGGCCGGTTCCTCGTTGCGCAGCCGTCGGACGCGACTCTGCGTGCGCGCATGGCCGCCCGGGCCCGTGACCTCGACGAGCAGGTCGGCCGGCTCACGCGCCTGCGGGACAGTCTGCGCCACGCGGCCGTCTGCGACCACGAGCCGATCGTCGACTGCCCCGAGTTCAAGCGGGCCGTCGGCAATGTGTCCGTACCTGTGACCGCTCCGGGCGCGCCGGCGCTCTGAGCCCACCGAGGGCTTCCGGCTGCCGCCCGGCCGCCGGCTACTGGGCGGCCGTGTACGTCTTCAGCCAGGCCGGGAACTCCGTGAGGGACGTCAGGACGACGTCCGCGCCCGCCGCGCGCAGTTCCGCCTCGTCGCACGGGCCCGTCGTCACGCCGACGGAGAAGGCGTTCGCCGCCTGGGCGCCGCGGACATCGCCCGTGTGGTCGCCGACGTACACCGACGCCCCGTGCTCGCGCAGTGCCACCGCCTTCGCCTCGGCCCACAGGTCCCCGACTATCACATCGGGTTCGATGCCGAGGTGGGCCAGGTGGAGCTTGGCGTTCGGTTCGTACTTGGCGGTGACGACCATCGTCCGGCCGCCCAGCGCGCGTATCGCGTCGATCGACTCGCGGGCTCCGGGCATCGCGAGCGAGGGAGCGATCGCGTACGTGGGGTACATCCGGCGGTAGCGGTCGGCGATCTCGGCCACGTCGGCGGCCGGGAACCAGTGCGCGATCTCCTGCTCCAGCGGCGGGCCGAGACGGCTCACCACCAGATCCGTGTCGATGAACGCGCCGGTCTCGGCGGAGAGGGCCCGGAAGGCGGCAGCGATACCGGGCCGGGAGTCGATGAGCGTCATGTCCAGGTCGAAGCCGACCGTCAGTGCGTGGGAAGCCATGGCGTCCATTGTGCCGAGCCCGCACCCGTCCCCGGTACACCGCCGGACGCCCCCGGACAGCCCACGCTTAGACTTAGCCAAGCCTTACTTGGCCTTACCTAGCTTTGTCTGTCGCTCGTCGCTTGCTGATTGGGTCCGATGCCAGCCGCCGCTCCACGCCGCTCCAGACGCGCTCTCGCGACGGCGGCGGCCGTCGTGGCGCTGCTGATCGCGGTCCTGCTCAGCCTCGCCGTCGGGGCGCGCTCCATACCCCCGTCGGAGGTGGTCGACGCCCTGCTCCACGGCGGCCACTCCGACGCCGCCGAGGTCATCCGCAACATGCGGGTGCCCCGCACCCTGATCGGCCTGATGGTCGGCGCCTCCCTCGCCCTGGCCGGCACGGTGCTCCAGGGCATCACCCGTAACCCCATCGCCGACCCCGGCATCCTCGGCATCAGCCAGGGCGCCTCGGTCGGGGTGGTGCTGGCCATCGCCTACGCGGGCATCCACACGCTCACCGGATACGTCTGGTTCGCCTTCGCGGGGGCCGCGATCGCCTCCGTCGCCGTGTACGCCATCGCATCCAGCGGACGCGGCGGCGCCACCCCCGTGAAGCTCGCGCTCGGCGGCGCCGCGATCAACGCGCTGCTCGTCTCCGTGACCATGGCCGTGCTGACGACGAAGGCCTCCGCGCTGGACGAGTTCCGGTTCTGGCAGGTCGGCTCGATCGCCGGCCGCGAGGCCGAGGTGGCCCAGCAGATCTGGCCGTTCCTGCTGCTCGGCACGGTGCTCGTGCTCTGCGTCGCCCGCGGCCTCGACGCGCTCGCGCTCGGCGAGGACATGGCGAAGGGCCTCGGGCAGAAGATCGCGACCGTACGGATCGTGGGCGGCATCGGCGCCACCGTGCTCACCGGAGCCGGGGTCGCCGCGGCCGGTCCGATCGCGTTCATCGGTCTCGCCGTACCGCACATCGCCCGCGCCATCGTCGGCAGCGACCACCGCTGGGTGCTCCCGATGGCCGCCCTGACCGGACCCGTGATGCTGCTCGTCTCCGATGTCATCGGCCGGGTCCTCTTCCCGCCGAGCGAGGTACCCGCCGGGGTCATGACGGCCCTGATCGGGGTGCCGTTCCTGGTCACGCTGGTACGCCGGAACGCGGTGCCCGCATGAGCGCCCCCACGGCCGCCGTACGGCCCGCCGGGTACAGCCTCGTGACGATCGGGACGCGCGGGCGGTTCCTCCTCCACCGCAGGGCCACCCTGGTCGCCGCCTCGCTCGTCGTACTGCTGGCCGCCGTCTGCGTCGCGTACCTCTGCGTCGGCGAGAGCTTCGTCGCCCCGCCCGAGGTCCTGAACGTCGTCCTGGGACGGCCCTCCTCCGCCGAACTCGTCGTGGGCACGCTGCGGCTGCCGCGCATGGTCGTCGGCCTGCTCGTCGGCCTCGCGTTCGGGATCGCCGGCGCGCTGATCCAGACCGTGGCCCGCAACCCGCTCGCGAGCCCCGACATCATCGGCATCAGCCAGGGCGCGAGCGCGCTCACGGTCGGCGCGATGACGTTCGGGATCACCTCGTACACCGTGCTGCCGTACCTGTCGGTGATCGGCGGGGTCGCCGCCGCCGCACTCGTCTACGCCTTCGCATGGCGCGGCGGGCTGCACGCCACCCGTTTCGTCCTCATCGGCATCGGCTTCGCGATCGCGCTCCGCTCCGTCACCACGCTGTTCCTGACCAAGGGCGACTACCTCGTCGCCCAGCAGGCCCAGATCTGGATGACCGGCTCGCTCAACGGCCGCGGCTACGACGAGGCCGCGCCCCTCGGCTGGACCCTACTGATCCTGCTGCCCGCCGTCCTGTGGGCCGCCCGCGCCCAGCGCTCCGTCTCCCTGGACGACGACACGGCCACCGCGCTCGGGGTCCGGCTCGGGCGGGTGCGGCTGGGGCTCGTCGCGCTCGGCGTGATCCTGGCGTCCGTCGCCACGGGGACGGCGGGACCGGTCGACTTCGTCGCGTTGCTCGCCCCGCAGATCGCCCGCCGCATGACCCGCACCGCGCAGATCCCGCTGCTCTGCTCGGCGCTGCTGGGCGCGGTGATCGTCGTCTTCGCGGACCTGCTGGCCCGCAGGCTGTTCTCCCCCACCGAACTGCCGGTGGGCGTCCTCACGGCGGCGGTCGGCGCCCCGTACCTGATCTGGCTGATCATCCGCGGCCACGGTGGCCGCCGCCCGGGAGGCAACGCATGACCACGACCCGGCAGGACGCCGCGACCAGCCGGCTCACGGTGCGCGGGCTGACCCTCGCGTACGAGGACCGCACCGTCGTCCACGAACTGGACCTCGCCGTCCCCGACGGCAAGGTGACCGTCATCGTCGGACCGAACGCCTGCGGCAAGTCGACGACGCTCCGGGCACTCGGCCGGCTCCTCAAGCCGCGCGGCGGGGCGGTGTTCCTCGACGGCACCGAGCTGTCGAAGATCCCCACGAAGAAGATCGCCCAGTCCATCGGGCTGCTCCCGCAGACCCCCGTGGCCCCCGAGGCAATCACCGTCTCCGACCTCGTCGCCCGCGGCCGCCAGCCCCACCAGCACTGGTGGCAGCAGTGGTCCCAGGAGGACGAACGGGCGGTCGCCTCGGCCATGGAACGCACCGACATCACCGCGCTCGGCTCCCGCTCGGTGGACGAGCTGTCCGGTGGTCAGCGCCAGCGCGTCTGGATCGCGATGGCCCTCGCCCAGGACACCGACCTGCTGCTGCTCGACGAGCCGACCACGTACCTCGACATCGCCCACCAGGTGGAGGTCCTCGACCTCGTGCGCCGGCTCGCCGCGCCGGCCGCGGACGGCACGCGGGGGCGGACCGTGGTGACGGTGCTGCACGACCTCAACCAGGCGGCCCGGTACGCCGACCACCTGATCGCGATGAAGGCGGGCCGGATCGTCGCCGAGGGGCCCCCGGCGGACATCGTCACCGCCGACCTCGTCCGCGACGTCTTCGGCCTCGACGCGGTGATCGTCCCGGACCCGGTGACGGGCTCCCCCCTCGTCGTCCCGGGCCCGCCGTGGCGGGCGTAGCGGGTCCCCTGCGGGGTGCGGTGCCCCTCGGTGTGGTTGCCCGGGTCCGGGGCGGGGGTCCCCTGCGGGGTGCGGGTTGCTCCGGCGGGCCGGTTCCGTCCTCAATCGCCGGACGGGCTTGGTTGGTGCGGGTGCCCCGCGGGGCGGCGCGCTACCCCCGTTGTGGGGGTCCGGGGTCCCTCCGGGGCGTCTCCTCAGACGACGAACGTTCCGCCGGTACGCGAGGGGCCCGGGTCGATGTTCGTCGTCCTGCGGGGACTCCCCTGCACGCCCCCGGACCCGGCCGCCTCGCGTCTGCGACAGTCGCAGGGCCGGTGTGCAGACGCGGCTGGGCCCGGGTGGGGGCGTGCAGGGGAGTCCCCGCAGGAAATGGCGTACGACCCGGGTCAGACAGCCACCCAGCCGCCCACGCCATTTCTGAGGAGACGCGGGTCCCCTGAGGGGCGGGTCCCCTCGCGGGGCGCGGCCCACCGGGGCGGCGGGGTTCCGTCCTCAATCGCCGGACGGGCTTGGGGTGTGCGGGTTTCCTGCGGGGTGCGGGCGCCTTTGCCCGGTGGGTGGGGGCGGGGTCCCTCCGGCGCCCCCGCACGGGGGCCCCTCAGCCACCGCCCGGGCGGGGCCCCCGCGCGCGCCAGACCAGGTACAGCGCGGAGGCCACCGCCGCGCCCCGGAGCACCCACGGCCACGCCTCGCCGATCGCCGGACCCATCCGGCCCTCCGCGATGGGCGCGCCCCACCGGCCGTCCATCCGGCCCCAGAGCCAGACGAGCGCGCCCGCCGCGACGACCCCGGGCAGCCCCATCACCGCCCATTTCGCCTCCGTGCGCGAGAGCGTCCGGGAGTAGTACGTGAGCAGCCAGCCGACCCCCAGGACCGGCAGGCTCTGCGGGATGTTCATCACCGCACCGGCGACCAGCAGCGCGGCGGCCAGCAGGAGCAGGGGGTGCGCGAAGCCGCGCGGCGCGGCGTCCTCACGGCGCCGGCGCCGGCGCAACCGTGGCAGCCGCCGCCGACGCGGCTCCTCGGCCTCCTCCTCGTCCTCGTCCTCGTACGCGTCGTCCTCGTCCTCTTCGTCGTCCGGCACCGGCACCGGCGGCCTCAGCACCGCCGGGATCTCCACGCCGCCCCGGAACCCCGGCACGTCGGTGCCCGCGCCGAACTCGCCGGTGTCGCCGAACCGGCCCGGGCCCACGCTCCACCAGTCCGTGTCGTCCCCGGACGCGCCGAGCTCGTCCGAACCCGCCCGGTGCGGCGGGGACGGCACGGCCGCGGTCCGCGAAACGTCCTCGGACGCCTCCGACGCGCCCTTGCGTGAACCGTCTTTGCGGAGCCTCGCCCGGCGCGGGCGCGGGATGCCCGCCGCCTGCGCGTCGCCCGTGTCCGGCTCCTGAGGCGGCAACGGTGACCCGTCGGCCGACGAGGCCGCCGCCGCGACCAGTTCGTCGGGGGTGCCGAGCTTCCCGATGATGCGGCGCACCGCCGCCGGCGTGTCCGCGGCCTGCTTCACCCGTTGCCGGTCGATCTCGCCGCGCAACGCCGAAACGAGCCTCATCCGGGTGCCCGAGGACAGCTGTTGCTGCTGGGCGAGGTCGCCGACCCGGCTCAGGTAGTCGTAGACCAGCTGGTCGCTCTCGATCCCCACGCGATGGTTCCCCTCTACGGCCCTGCACCGACGGTAGCGTCCTCGGGCCTGTCCGGAGCGACTACCGTGGGACGGATGGGGATGACCACACCACCGCGGACGCTCGCCGAGGCTCTGCGCGCCCGGGACGACGAGTCACTGGCCGGGCTGCTGCGCGCCCGGCCGGATCTCCTCTCCCCCGTGCCCGGCGACATCACCCAGCTCGCGACGCGCGCCGGCACCCGTGCCTCCGTCGTCCGCGCCCTGGAGCACCTCGACCGTTTCGCTCTGCAGACCGCCGAGGCGCTGGCCGTCGCACCCGACCCCGCGCCGTACGACATCCTGCTCGGCCTGCTCACGGGCGACGGCCAGGACGACGGGGAGCACCGGGGTGACGCGGGCGCCGCGATCGTGGCCGCGCTGCCGGGCGCCCTCGGGACGCTGCGCGAACAGGCCCTCGTCTGGGGGGAGAACGACCGGCTGCGCCTGGTGCGCACCGCCCGTGAGCTGCTGTCGCCGTCCCCGCAGCACCCCTCACCCACCGGTCTCGGGCCGACCGTCGCCGAGGCCACCGCGGGCATGTCGCCCGGCAGGCTCCAGGAGATCCTGCACGCGGCCGGGCTGCCGGCCACCCATGACCCGGTCTCCGCGGTGAGCGCCCTGACCGCGCTGTTCACCGACCGCTCCCGGATGGGCGAACTCCTCGACACCGCCCCGGTGGAGGCGCTGTCGGTGCTGGACCGGCTGGTCTGGGGCCCGCCGTACGGCGAGGTGACGCCGAACCCCACCCCGCCCGTGAAGTGGCTGCGCGACCGCGGGCTGCTGCTGCCCGTGTCGACCCGCACGGTCGTCCTGCCGCGCGAGGCCGCGCTCCATCTGCGCGCCGGGCGCGCCCACCGTGTGCCCGAACCGCAGCCGCCCGCCGTCGTCGCCGTCGCCGAGCGCGATCCACAGGCTGTGGACAGCGCGGCCGGCGGCCAGGCGTTCCTCGCGGTGTCGACCGTCGAGGAGCTGCTGAAGAGCTGGAACGGCGGCGGCCCCGCCATACTGCGGGCCGGCGGCCTCAGCGTCCGCGAACTGAGGAAGACCGCCGCCGCCCTGGACGTCCCGGAACCCATCGCCGCGTTCTGGATCGAACTCGCGTACGCGGCCGGGCTGCTGGCCTCCGACGGCGAGGCGGACGAACGGTACGCACCGACTCCCGCGTACGACGACTGGACGGAACTGTCCGCGCAGGACCGCTGGGTGGAGCTCGCCTCCGCCTGGCTCGCCGCCACCCGCACCTCCGGACTCGTCGGCGGCCAGGACGCCAAGGGCCGGGCCCTGTCCACACTCGGCCCCGAACTCGACCGCTCCGCCGCGCCGGAGGTCCGCCACCGGGTCCTGGCCCTGCTCGCCGCGCTGCCGCCCGGCACCGCCCCCGACCCGGAGTCCGTGCTCGCCCGGCTCCGCTGGGAACGCCCGCTGCGCGGCGCCTCGGTCTCCGCCGGGGACACCACCGACCTGCGGTCCCGGATCGCCCTGTGGACGCTGAACGAGTCGGAGCTCCTCGGTATCACCGGCCGCGGCGCCCTCGCCTCGCAGACCCGCGCCCTGCTCTCGGACGGCCCCGCCGAGGCCGCCGCCCGGCTCGCCCCGCTCCTCCCGGAACCCCTCGACCACGTCCTGCTCCAGGCCGACCTCACGGCCGTCGCCCCCGGCCCGCTGGAACGGCCCCTCGCCGACATGCTCGGCGTTCTCGCGGACATCGAGTCCAAGGGCGGTGCGACGGTCTACCGCTTCACCCCCGGCTCCGTACGCCGCGCGCTGGACGCCGGCCAGTCCGCCGCCGACCTGCACGCCTTCCTCGCCGTGCACAGCCGTACGCCGGTGCCGCAGCCCCTCAGCTACCTCATCGACGACGTGGCCCGCCGCCACGGCCATCTGCGGATCGGCGCCGCCTCCTCGTACGTACGCTGCGACGACGAGGCGGTCCTCAACGAGATCCTCGCCGACAAGCGATCCGCGACCCTGCGCCTGCGCCGCCTCGCCCCGACGGCCCTGGCCGCCCAGATCGATCCGGCTTCCCTCCTCGACGGCCTGCGCGACATGGGGTACGCGCCCGCCGCGGAGTCCGCCGAAGGCGATGTCCTGATCACCCGCGCGGGCGCCGTCCGCACGCCTCCCCGCACCGCACCCGTCCCCGTACCCGAGGGCCCGCCCGTCCCCGACCCCACGCTCCTCGGGGCGGCGGTCAGGGCGATCCGGGCCGGAGACACGGCGGCGACGGTCGTCCACAAGGACACCGGCCCCGCGTCCCCTGCGGGCGCCCTGCCCCGTACGACCTCCGCGGAGACCCTGGTCACCGTCCAGGCCGCGGCGATGACGGGCTCGGCGATCTGGATCGGCTACGTCAACGCGGAGGGCGCGGCCAGCCAGCGCGTGATCGCCCCGGTCCGCGTGGAGGGCGGCTACGTGACGGCGTACGACCACACGGCGGACGAGGTCCGCACGTATCCCCTCCACCGGATCACGGGCGTGGCAGAACTGGCCGACGAACCGTCGTGACGTTGCTGCGGTCCGGGGTGCGGGTCCTTGTCCTCAATCGCCGGACGGGCTTGTGTGCGGGTGCCCTCGCGGGGTGCGGGTGCACCACGCCGGTGGGGGGGGCGGGGTCCCCTCCACCCGGGGGCAGGGGCGCCCGCACCGGCGGGGCAAGCCGCACCACTCCAAGCCCGCCCGGCGATTGAGGACGGAACCGGCCCGCCGGACCGGGGCGAGCAACACCACCCCGCCCAGACATACGGCACACTGGAGTTTTGGCCGGTACACGGCCGCCCCGCCACAGAAAGGGCCGAAGCGCGTGACCGGACCCCTCATCGTCCAGAGCGACAAGACGCTGCTCCTCGAGGTCGACCACGAGCAGGCCGACGCCTGCCGCAGGGTGATCGCCCCCTTCGCGGAGCTGGAGCGTGCGCCCGAGCACATCCACACCTACCGGCTGACCCCGCTCGGCCTGTGGAACGCCCGCGCCGCGGGGCACGACGCCGAGCAAGTCGTCGACGCGCTCGTGAAGTACTCGCGCTACCCCGTTCCGCACGCGCTGCTCGTCGACATCGCCGAGACGATGGACCGGTACGGCCGTCTCACGCTTTCCAAGCACCCGGTCCACGGGCTGGTGCTGACCTCCACGGACCGCCCGGTCCTGGAGGAGATCCTGCGGTCGAAGAAGGTGCAGCCGCTGGTCGGGGCCCGGATCGACCCGGACACCGTGGCGGTGCACCCGTCCGAGCGCGGGCAGGTCAAGCAGACGCTGCTGAAGCTGGGCTGGCCCGCGGAGGACCTGGCGGGGTACGTCGACGGCGAGGCGCACCCGATCGATCTGGACGAGAGCGGCTGGGCGCTGCGGCCCTACCAGCAGCAGGCCGTCGAGGGGTTCTGGCACGGCGGGTCCGGGGTCGTCGTGCTGCCCTGCGGTGCGGGGAAGACGCTGGTCGGGGCGGGCGCGATGGCGCAGGCGAAGGCGACGACGCTGATCCTGGTCACGAACACCGTGTCGGCGCGGCAGTGGAAGCACGAGCTGGTGAAGCGGACGTCGCTGACCGAGGAGGAGATCGGCGAGTACAGCGGTACGCGCAAGGAGATCCGGCCGGTCACGATCGCGACGTACCAGGTGCTGACGACCCGCCGTAAGGGTGTGTACGCGCACTTGGAGCTGTTCGACTCCCGCGACTGGGGGCTGGTGATCTACGACGAGGTGCATCTGCTGCCCGCGCCCGTCTTCAAGTTCACCGCCGATCTGCAGGCGCGGCGCCGGCTCGGGCTGACCGCGACGCTGGTGCGGGAGGACGGGCGGGAGTCGGATGTGTTCTCGCTGATCGGGCCGAAGCGGTTCGACGCCCCGTGGAAGGAGATCGAGGCGCAGGGCTACATCGCGCCCGCCGACTGCGTGGAGGTGCGGGTCAATCTGACGGACTCGGAGCGGCTGGCGTACGCGACGGCCGAGCCCGAGGAGAAGTACCGGTTCTGCGCGACGACCGCGACGAAGCGGAAGGTCACCGAGGCGCTGGTGCGCAAGCACAAGGGTGAGCAGACGCTGGTCATCGGGCAGTACATCGACCAGCTCGACGAACTGGGCGAGCATCTGGACGCCCCGGTGATCAAGGGCGAGACCAGCAACGCCCAGCGGGAGAAGCTGTTCGGCGCGTTCCGGGAGGGCGAGATCAGCGTGCTGGTCGTGTCGAAGGTGGCGAACTTCTCGATCGACCTGCCGGAGGCGACCGTCGCCATTCAGGTGTCGGGCACGTTCGGCTCGCGTCAGGAGGAGGCCCAGCGGCTGGGCCGGGTGCTGCGGCCGAAGGCGGACGGGCACGAGGCCCGGTTCTACTCGGTGGTCGCCCGCGACACGATCGACCAGGACTTCGCGGCGCACCGCCAGCGCTTCCTGGCGGAGCAGGGGTACGCGTACCGGATCGTGGACGCGGACGAGCTGCTGTCCGACAGCTGAGGGCGGCGGGGGCGGGCGTCAGCGCGTGCGGCGGACGCCCGCCTCCTCCGCGTACTCGCCGAGGACGACGACGCCGAAGGCGGCCTGTGCGTAGACCTTGAGGGCGCGCAGCGCGTCCGAGGCGCGGTGGGGGTGACCGGTGGCCGCGGACGCGCCGTGCGCGGGGCCGGTCCTTCGGGGGTTCACGGTGAGGGTGCTCATGTCTTCCATGGTGCTCCGCCCGGACGGCGCGGGCGTCGGTCCGCAGGGGGAAGCCGGGGCACGTGCGGCTACCCCTCTGGTCGCATGCCGTCCCCTACGGGACGGACCCGCGCGATATTCGTTCGCGCCGGGCGGGGGCGGTCGATACAATCGCCGGTCTGCCCGCCTCCCGCACCGTGGTACCGGCCGTCCGCCAGGACGTGTGCCGGCAGCCGGGGGAGCGCCGCCGACCGGACGGAAACCGGCCGACTGTCATACGTACGCCCCCCGAGCGGACCGCATCGCCCCCGAGCACGGGGGTGGCGGTCCGCCGTCCTGCGTTGAATGCCGGAGGCAACACCGTGCCCGCGCACGCCCACGAAAGCGACACCACCACCGACCCCCTCGCCCATGAGCGCGCCCATCTCGCCGCCTCGCGCGCGGCGCTGCGCGCCATGCGGGAGGACGCCCAGGCCCTCAACATCCGTGATGTGACGGCGAACTGGGTGAACGCCGCGGTTCTGCAGGCGCAGATCGCCGACCGCATCAAGTCGCTCGCCGACCTCTCCCACACCCCGCTCTTCTTCGGCCGGCTGGACTACCTCCATGTGGTCGGTGCGGCGCAGGCCGAGGGTGCGGAGGGCGAGCAGTTCTACATCGGGCGCCGCCACGTCCATGACGCCGACGGTGATCCGATGGTCATCGACTGGCGTGCGCCGGTCTCGCAGCCGTTCTACCGGGCGTCCCGGAAGGATCCGCTGGACGTGGGTCAGCGGCGCCGCTTCGGCTATACGGGCGGCGAGCTGACCGCGTACGAGGACGAGCACCTGACCGACCCGACGGAGGCGGCGCAGACCAGCAAGCTCCTCCAGGCGGAGATCGAGCGCCCCCGTGTCGGTCCGATGCGTGACATCGTCGCGACGATCCAGCCCGAGCAGGACGAGATCGTCCGCAGCGAGCTCGGCGGCACCGTGTGCGTACAGGGCGGGCCCGGCACCGGGAAGACGGCCGTCGGCCTGCACCGGGTGGCGTATCTGCTGTACGCGCACCGCGAGCGCCTCGCCCGCACGGGCACTCTCGTCATCGGGCCGAACAAGTCGTTCCTGCACTACATCGAGCAGGTCCTGCCGGCCCTCGGGGAGCTGGAGGTGAAGCAGGCGACCGTCGACGACCTGGTGACGGCGCACGTCGAGGTCCGGTCCACCGATGAGGCGCGGGCCGCCGTCGTGAAGGGCGATGCCCGGATGGCGGAGGTGTTGCGGAGGGCGATCCGTTCGCATGTGACGATGCCGGCGGAGCCGGTCATGGTGGTGCGCGGATCAAGGCGCTGGCGGGTCCCGGCGTACGAGATCGAGGAGATGGTCAAGGAGCTGCTGGCCAGGGACATGCGGTACGGGGCCGCGCACGAGGCCCTTCCGCTGCGCATCGCGCACGCCGTGCTCGTGCGGATGGAGGAGGCGGGCGAGGCCCCCGACGACCGGGTGCAGAACGCGGTGGCGCGCACCTCGGCGGTCAAGGCCGCGGTGAAGGCGATCTGGCCCGCGGTCGACCCGTCGAAGCTGGTGCTGCGGCTGCTGTCGGACCCGGAGTTCCTGGCCGCGCACGCGGACGGGCTGCTCAGTGAGGACGAGCAGAAGACGATCCTGTGGACGAAGCCCGCCCGCAGTGCGAAGTCCGCGAAGTGGTCGGCGGCGGACGCGGTGCTGATCGACGAGGCGGCCGACCTGGTGGCGCGTACGCACTCGCTCGGCCATGTCGTGGTCGACGAGGCCCAGGACCTGTCCCCCATGCAGTACCGGGCGGTGGGCCGGCGCTGCTCGACCGGTTCGGCCACCGTGCTCGGGGATCTGGCGCAGGGCACGACGCCGTGGTCGACGCAGAGCTGGGAGCAGGCGCTGCACCACCTGGGGAAGTCGGACGCGGTGGTGGAGGAGCTGACGGCGGGCTTCCGTGTGCCGCGCGAGGTGATCGCGTACGCCTCGCGGCTGCTGCCGGTGATCTCACCGGGTCTGGCGGCGGTGGAGTCGGTGCGTGAGTCGCCCGGTTCGCTGTCGGTCCGGGAGGTGGCGGGCGCGGAAGCGCTGGACGCGGCCGTGGTCGCGGCGTGCGAGGAGTCGCTGACGCACGAGGGCTCGACCGGCCTGATCGCGGCCGACGCGCGGATTCCGGCACTGGCGCAGGCGCTGACGGCGGCGGGGCATCAGTACCTGTCCCCCGGCGAGGAGACGTCCGCCGAGTCCCGGCTGACCCTGGTCCCGGCGTCGCTGGCGAAGGGCCTGGAGTACGACTACGTGGTGCTGGACGAACCGTCGGCCGTGGTCGACGGCGAGCCCGACGAGCGCACGGGGCTGCGCCGGCTGTATGTGGCGCTGACCCGTGCGGTGTCGGGGCTGATCGTTCTTCACGCCGCCCCGCTCCCGGAGGAGTTGGCCTGAGAAGGGGGCGGTGTGCGGGGGCCTTCCCGCACACCGCCTCGGCTCAACCCGCCGTACAGGCCCTCCCGTTCAGCTTGACCGTGCCCGGGTCCGCGGCCGCGCCCGTGACGCTGCTGTTGAACCCGAAGTCGACCGCCGCTCCCGGCGCGATGGTGCGGTTCCAGGACAGCGGTGCGGCGGTGACCGTACGCCCGTACTGGGCGAGTGCGGCGCTCCAGGTGTGGCTGAGCTTCTGGTCGCCCGGCAGCAGCCAGGTCAGGGACCAGGGGGTGATCGCCTCGGTCCCGGTGTTCTTCACCGTGACCGTGGTGGTCGAGCCCGTGCTCCACGGGTGCGAGGAGTACGTGACACGGCAGGACCGCGCCGGACCCGTCCCGTCACCGGCGTCGTCCAGGTAGGACGCGATGAACGCCAGCGGCGCGTTCCAGTTGATGGCGACCTCGTTGGTGGCGTACGAGCCGATGTCGTCGAGGTAGCACATCGCCGCCGCGCACCCGGTGAGCTTCGCCGCGGCCTCCGGGTCCCCGGAGGTGGGAGCGGTGAGGTTCGGGCCGCCCGCGAGGGAGCCGGCGGGCGGGTGGGGCAGGTCCGGGTCGCTCTGGTGCGCCCAGGTCCGGTGGTGCTGGTTCTCGGAGTCGCGCTCGCCGTAGCCGGTGACGTACGACTGGTTGAGCGGGTTGCGCCCGAAGAGGTAGTCCGCGCCGCGCAGCACCGCGTCGCGGTACCCGGCCTTTCCGGTGAGGTCGGCGGCGGTGGCCAGCACCATCATGTTGTTGAGCACCTGGCTGTTGGAGCCCCAGGCGTAGTTCTGACCGGCCGGGGCGTACGGCACGCCGTACAGCTGGTCCTCGGTCTGAGCGGCGTAGCGGTCGGCGGCCGTCGTCACCACGGAGCGGACCCGGGCGAGCTGGTCGGCCGTCAGATTGTTGGGCACGGTCGCCAGGGTCAGTACGCCGAGTCCCGCGGTTCCGCCCCACCAGATACCGCCGTCGGCCGGGAAGGCCGCGTCGGTGTTGCCGTGCAGGGGGGAGGCGAGGAGCGCCTGGCGGTAGGTGTCGGCGCCGGTGGTGGTGAAGAGTTCGGCGGCGGCCCAGTAGAACTCGTCGGAGACGTCGTTGTCGCTGTACGTCCCCCCGCCGGTGCCGTCACTGGGGTCGGCGAGCACGGCCGGGTGGGCCTTCGCCGCGCTCCACGCCGTCTCGGCGGCCGTACGGCACCGGGCTGCGAACGCCGCGTCGTACGGGGCGAAGAGCCGGGCGCACTGGGCGGCCGTGGCGGCCATGTTGAGCGTCGCCGCGGTGGACGGCGGGTGCAGCTCGCGCTGCTGCGGGTCCAGGTGCGGCATCAGCGGCAGGCCGGTCCACTGGGCGTCGTGCATCTTGTGGTGGACCATTCCGGCGAGCGGCTGCCCGGCCGGGACCTGCATGCGCATCAGGAAGTCGAGCTCCCAGCGCGCCTCGTCGAGGATGTCCGGCACGTGGTTGCCGCGCTCGGGCACCCGTAGCGCGCCGTCGCCGAGTTCGGCGGACTCCGCGCTGTCGGCCGTCAGGGTCCGCTCGTAGGTGTCCATCAGCTGGGCCACCGCGATGCCGCCGTTGACCACGTACTTGCCCTGGTCCCCGGCGTCGTACCAGCCGCCCCGCACATCGAGCCGGTAGTCGCAGACGCCCGGCTGGCAGGGCACGTCCGTGTCGCCCTTGTTGGGGGCGACGCCGAGGTGCCCGGCCGGGCGGGCGTACTGCTCGCCGACGAGGTCGGCGTCGATCTCGATGCCGCTGCGGTTCTGGTAGAAGTACGCGAGCGAGTCGCCGCGCAGGGTGTCGTACAGATCGGCGCGGATCGAGAAGGGTTCGCTGACCTGCCCGTCCGCCTCGACGGTGTAGCCGTTTCCGGCGGTGGTGACGTCACTGAAGTCGAAGGTGTGGACGTTCTGGCGCGAGGTCGGGTCCACGCCACCGGGGCGGGTGGTGCCGGTCGCGGCGGTGGTTCCGTCGGCCGCCTTGAGGGTCCAGGGCAGCGGGTCGGCCGCTTCGGTGACCAGGGTGCCGTTCTTGGGCCCCTGCGGGAGGTAGCCGACCTGGTTGACGCGGACGCGCGAGCCGGTGTCGGGCACGTACACGGGCGGTTCGGCGCCGCCGCGCAGGGAGACGTCGTCGAGGCAGAAGGTGGCCGCCTCGTCGCTGCCGCCGATCTGGAACGCGAGCTGGGCCGCGTCGCGGTCGGCGGTCGCGGTGAAGACGTGCGTGACGGGAACGGCCTCGGTGCCGATCTGGTCGGTCGAGGACAGGTCCGTGGTCCACGGGTCGACGGCCAGCTGCACATTGGTGTGGATGGACAGCGGGGTGGTGGAGGTGGCGGTGTAGGTGAGGCTGTACGTCTCCCCCGCGACGAGCGGGATGTCGTTCTGCCCGACGATCACGTCCCACGGGTTGGCCGTTCCGGCCGGGACGTCGGTGCAGAGCCGTCCGTCCGTGACGGCGGCGGCCGTGTTGGCGGTCCACCACCAGGGCGCGGTGCCGGCGGCGAAGTCACCGTTGGTGATCTGCTCCGGCGCCGGATCGGGGTCCTCGGCTGCGGCACCGGGCGCGGTGAGGGCACCGCCGAACAGTGCGGTGAGAGCTAATGTCCCGAGCACACGGCGCCCGCGCCGGGCGCGGGTGCGACCGGTGGGGGACGGGAGCGGAGAGGCGTTCACCGGGGGGGCCTTTCGGTAGGGGCTGACGGTGGTACGACGCACGACGGATGAGCGGTGGGAACGCTCCCATGAGCAGAGGAAGACGCCGGGGAGGCACCGTGGGAGCGTTCCCACACCGCCGTGGCGCCATTGTGGAGCCCGGGGCGTTTGTTGCGCCAGGGTCATGACAGCACCAGCCTGGCGGGCAGCTCACCGGAAGCGGACGAGCCCTCGCACAACAGGGCGGGGCGAGGCGCCGTTTCCGGCACCTCGCCCCCGCTAACCACGCGTACGCCTTGCGCGCGACGCCCTATACGTCGAGCACGTTCCGCCACTCCCTGACCGCGGCCACGTCCACCGGCCCCGCCCAGCCGGCCGGCCGGGCGGCTCCGCCGATGTGGAAGGCGTCGATGCCCGCGGCCAGCAGCTCCGGCAGGTGGTCCAGCCGCAGGCCGCCGCCGACGAGGATCTGCGGCTCGTAGCCGGGCTCACCCTTGCGCGCCGCCTCGACGGTCAGCGTCGGGATGCCGTCGTCCACCCCGGCGGCCGAGCCCGCCGTGAGGTACGTGTCCAGACCCGGCAGGTCGGCGAGCGCCTTGCGCAGGGCGTCCCGGTCGATGGCGCGGTCGATCGCACGATGGAACGTCCAGTTGCAGCCCTCCAGCTCGGCGACGATCCGCTCGACCGCGACGAGGTCGGGGTGGCCGTCCTGGTCGAGGAAGCCGAGCACGAACTCGTCCGCACCCTCGGCCCTCAGCTCGCGCGCCTTGCGTACGAGTACGCCGACGTCGCCGGCCGCGAAGCCGTCCGCCACCCGGAGCATCACCCGCAGCGGGATGTCCACCGCCGCGCGGATCGCCGCGAACGTCGCGCAGGACGGGGTGAGGCCGTCCGCCGCCATGTCGGTGACCAGCTCAAGCCGGTCCGCACCACCCGCCTGGGCCGCGACCGCGTCCTCCGCGTCGAGAGCGATCACCTCCAGGACTGCACGGTTGCTCATGGGAACCCAATCCTCCAGAAACCATCTATAGGTCTAGTCCAATGCCAGCCTACGGGGCAGTAGGCCGGGGGCGCAGCCTCACCGTGAACGCGAACATACGCGAGGCCGCCCGCGCGGCAGGCGACCAGCGGCCCACGGTGCGCGCCGCCCGGGTGGATCACCCTTGCGCTCAATAGGGGGAGGGGGTATACCTGAGGCAAGAGAGATACCCCCCTAGGGTATAAAAGACGGATCGAAGGAGGGCCCGTGTCCGCGCAGACCGCAGCAGCCACCACCGGCACCGCCCCCGGTACCGGCCCCGCCGCAGAGGTCGAGCTCGCCATCGGCGGCATGACCTGTGCCTCGTGCGCGGCCCGTATCGAGAAGAAGCTCAACCGGATGGACGGGGTCGAGGCCACCGTCAATTACGCCACCGAGAAGGCCAAGGTCAGCTACCGGGGCGAGGACGTCTCCGTACAGGACCTGATCGCCACGGTCGAGAAGACCGGCTACACCGCGCACGAACCCGCTCCCCCGGTACGTACCGGAGACGCAGCGCCCCGGACGGACGAGGCGGACGAGCTGCGGCCCCTGCGGCAGCGGCTGCTCACCGCGGTCCTGCTCGCGGTGCCGGTGATCGCGATGGCGATGGTCCCGGCGCTCCAGTTCGACAACTGGCAGTGGCTCTCCCTCACCCTCACCGCCCCCGTCGTCACGTACGCCGCGTGGCCCTTCCACCGCGCCGCGTGGACCAACGCCCGCCACGGCGCGGCCACCATGGACACGCTGATCTCGGTCGGCACCTCGGCCGCGTTCCTCTGGTCGGTGTGGGCGCTGTTCTTCGGCACCGCCGGAATGACCGGCATGACGCACCCCTTCGAGCTGGCCATCGGCCGCACCGACGGCGCTGGGAACATCTACCTCGAAGCGGCCGCCGGAGTCACCGCGTTCATCCTGGCCGGGCGCTACTTCGAGGCCCGCTCCAAGCGGAAGGCGGGCGCCGCGCTGAAGGCCCTGCTCGAACTGGGCGCGAAGGAGGTCACCGTCCTGCGCGACGGCCACGAGGTCACCGTGGCAACGGCCGAACTCCGGGCCGGCGACCGGTTCCTCGTGCGCCCGGGCGAGAAGATCGCCACCGACGGCACCGTGGTGGAGGGCAGTTCGGCGGTGGACGCGTCGATGCTCACCGGTGAGTCCGTCCCCGTCGAGGTCGCGGTCGGCGACGCCGTGACCGGGGCGACGCTGAACGCGGGCGGCCGGCTCGTCGTCGAGGCCACCCGGGTCGGCGCCGACACCCAGCTCGCCCGGATGGCCAAGCTGGTCGAGGACGCGCAGAACGGCAAGGCGGCGGCCCAGCGACTGGCCGACCGGATCTCGGCGGTGTTCGTCCCCGTCGTCATCGCGCTCGCCCTCGGCACGCTCGGCTACTGGCTGGGCAGCGGGGAAGGCCTGACGGCCGCCTTCACGGCCGCCGTCGCCGTACTGATCATCGCCTGCCCCTGCGCCCTCGGCCTCGCCACCCCGACAGCCCTCATGGTCGGTACGGGACGCGGCGCCCAGCTCGGCATCCTCATCAAGGGCCCCGAGGTCCTGGAGACGACGCGTCGCGTGGACACCATCGTCCTCGACAAGACCGGCACGGTCACCACCGGCAAGATGACCCTCCAGACCGTCCACACGGCGGACGGCGTCACCGAAACCGACGTCCTGCGCCTCGCCGGAGCCCTGGAACACGCCTCCGAACACCCCATCGCCCAGGCCGTCGCCACCGGAGCCGCCCACCGCACCGGAGCCGCCCTCCCCACCCCCGAGGACTTCACCAACGTCCCCGGACTCGGCGTCCAGGGCATCGTCGAAGGACACGCGGTGCTGGTGGGCCGCGAGGCGCTGCTGGCCGAGTGGGCGATCCACCTGCCCGTGGATCTGGCCCGTCGCAAGGCCGCGGCGGAGGCCGCGGGCCGCACCGCGATCGCGGTCGCCTGGGACGGGGAGGCGCGGGCGGTCCTGGAGGTCGCCGACGCGGTGAAGGACACCAGCGCGGAGGCGATCCAGCGGCTGCGCGCCCTCGGCCTGACCCCGATCCTGCTGACCGGCGACAACCGGGCGGTGGCGGAGGCGGTCGCGGCGGAGGTCGGCATCGAGGAGGTGTACGCGGAGGTCATGCCGCAGGACAAGGTCGACGTCGTCAAGCGCCTTCAGGGCGAGGGCCGTTCGGTCGCGATGGTCGGCGACGGGGTCAACGACGCGGCCGCCCTCGCCCAGGCCGACCTGGGCCTCGCCATGGGCACGGGCACCGACGCGGCGATCGAGGCCGGCGACCTGACGCTGGTGCGCGGGGACCTGCGGGCCGCCGCGGACGCGATCCGGCTGTCGCGGAAGACGCTCGGCACCATCCGTACGAACCTGTTCTGGGCCTTCGCCTACAACGTGGCCGCACTGCCGCTGGCCGCGATGGGGCTGCTGAACCCGATGATCGCGGGCGCCGCGATGGCGTTCTCGTCGGTGTTCGTGGTCGGCAACTCGCTGCGGCTGCGGGGGTTCCGGGCGGCGGTGTAGAGACCTCGCACGCGGCGCGGGCGGCCGGGCTTCAGCTTCCGACAGGGAGCCGGGCCCCCGGCCGCCCGCTGCCGCGTGCGATGCGCTCCCCCAGCCGGGCCCGGCGCTCCGGCCACTCGTCCGCCGTGATCGAGAAGATCGCGGAGTCCCGCAGCCGCCCGTCCTCGCCGGGCGCCCACGACCGGGACCAGTTCCGCAGAACCCCCTCGAAGCTCACGCCCGCCGCCTCGATCGCGGCCCGGGAACGGCTGTTGCGGGCATCCGTCTTCAGGTCGACCCGGGCCACGTCCCACACCTCGAACGCGTGCCGGAACAGCAGGTACTTGGCCTCCGCGTTGATCCCCGTGCCCTGCGCGGAGGCGGCGAGCCAGGTGAAGCCGACCTCGATCGCGCTCAGCGTGTCCTCGTCCAGCCAGTACCGGGGCTCCCAGTAGGCCGTGACCCCGACCGCGCGCCCGGACGCCCGGTCGATCTGCGCGTACGGGAACAGCTTCCCGGCCGCGACGCGGGCGAACTGGGCGTCGAAGTACTCCTCGACCTCATGGGCACGCGGCACCCACGTGAACCGGTACGAACTCCGGTCCTCCTCCGCGGCAACCGCCAGATCCTCCGCATGCCGGCGCTCCAGCGGCTCCAGGCGCACGCGCGCACCCTCCAGAACCGGCCCCACCAGTGCGAAAGTCATCGCTCATCCATCCAGTCGCTCGGACGCTCCATGCGCGGGCGCGGGCCCGCGTAACGGAGCGTTCCAGAGGCGTCCGGCCCTGTCGCGCGAATATCGGGGCGGCGCCCCGCATGACGGCGCCCACATGACAGCGCCCACGGGGCGGCGCGCGGGCTCACCTCGCCGCGCGTACGAACCGCACCACCGTCCCCGGCCCCGCCTGGGCCGCCGCCGCCAGCGCCGGCTCGGACACGACGCCCACGACCGGGTAACCGCCCGTCGTCGGATGGTCGTTGAGGAACACCACCGGCCGGCCGTCCGGAGGGACCTGGACAGCTCCCAGCAGCATGCCCTCGCTGGGCAGTTCACCGGTACGGGCACGCTCCAGCGGCGGGCCCTCGGTGCGCAGGCCGATGCGGTTGCTCTGCGCGGAGACGCGGTACGGCTCGGTCGTGAACGTGACGAGTGCGGCGGGCGTGAACCAGGTGTGGCGGGGGCCGAGGTGGACCGGCAGGACGAGCACCGCGGATGCGCCCGGCCACGGCACCGCGTCGACGGGCGGGGCGCCGGCCGGCGGACGGGGTCCCAGGGGCAGCACGTCCCCGTCGCGCAGGGGCGGCGGGCCCAGCCCGGAGAGCAGATCGGCTGACCGGCTGCCGAGCACCGGGGCCGGCGCCACGCCGCCCGCGAACGCCAGGTAGCTGCGCAGCCCGTGCACCGCGGGCCCCGCGTCCAGCACCGCACCCGCCGGGACATGCACCGCGGCGCCCCATGCCACGGGCCGTCCGTCCACCGTGACCCGGCACGGCGCACCGCCGACGACCACACGCACCGCACGGTCCGGGCGGACGGCGCAGCCGGTGGCGGTCGTCTCCAGAACGGCGGCGGCGACCGGGTTGCCGGCCAGCCGGTTGGCGAGCGCGGCGGCGGGTGCGTCGAGGGCGCCGGCCCGCCCGACGCCCAGGTGCGCGAGTCCGGCGCGGCCCTCGTCCTGCACGGTGGTCAGTGCCCCGGCCCGGACGACCTCGAACGACGCCGTCACCGTGCCGCCTCCACGAAGCGCACCCGCGCGCCCGGCTCCAGCAGTGCGGCGGGCTCGCGGTGCGGGTCCCACAGCCGTCCCGGGTCGGGCATCCTGCCGACGAGCTGCCAGCCCCCGGGGGACGGGCTCGGGTACACCCCGGTGTACGGGCCGGCCAGCGCCACCGCACCCGCCGGGACCCGGGTACGCGGTGTCGCCCGGCGGGGCAGGTGGAGGTGGTCCGGGAGGCCGGTCAGATAGCCGAAGCCGGGGGCGAACCCGCAGAAGGCCACCCGGAACTCGATACCGGCGTGGATGCCGGGCACGTCGGCGGCCGCCACCCCCCATGCCTCGGCGACATCGGCCAGATCCGGCCCGTCGTAGACGACCGGGAGCTCCACCGTCTCGCCCGCGTCGTGACGGGGCGGCGGTATGGGCCAGGTCTCCAGCTCCCGGGCGAGCGCGGTGGCGTCCCGCGCGATGCCGTCGAGCAGCACGGTCCGCTCGCCGGGCACGATGTCGCGTACGCCCGGCAGCTCGCCCGCCGCGCGGCGCCGCAGCACCTCCGCGTGGAACGCCTCCGTGTCCTGCCGGCCGTCCAGCTCGACCAGCAGCGCCCGCGGCCCGGCGGGCAGCACGACGAGCGACGGGCGGGTCCGGTGGCCGGCGCTCACCGGGGGATCGGCAGGGGCAGGGCCGGTACCGCGCCCCGCGTTCACCGGAGGCTCGGCGTGCGGCGGGCCGACGCGGCGTCCCCTGCTCACGCGAAGGCCCGCACCGCGACGCCCGCCTCTTCCAGGGCCGCCCGCACCCGTCGGGCGAGTGCGGCAGCCCCCGGGGTGTCGCCGTGGACGCACAGGGACCGGGCGACGACGGGTATCCGGCCCCCGTCGGTTCCGGTCACGCTCCGGTCCACGGCGAAGCCCACCCCTCGTCGTACGACCTCGTCCGCGTCGTGCACCACCGCACCCGGCTCCCCGCGCGGCACGAGCGTCCCCTGCGGGGTGTACGCCCGGTCCGCGAAGGCCTCCTCGACGGCGGTCAGGCCGGACTCCCGGGCCCGTACGAGCAGCCGGGACCCGGGCAGCCCGAGGACGGCCATACCCCCGCCCGCCAGCCGGACGCCCTCGATCACGGCGGCGGCCTGCTCGTCGTCCCGGACGGTGCGGTTGTAGAGGGCGCCGTGCGGTTTGACGTACGCGACCGACGCACCGGCCGCCTCCGCGAACACCCGCAACGCGCCGATCTGGTAAGCGACTTCCGCGGCCAGCTCGGCGGAAGGCACATCCATGGCGCGGCGCCCGAAGCCCGCCAGGTCGCGGTACGAGACCTGCGCGCCGATCCGCACGCCCCGGGCGGCCGCCGCGTCGCACACCCGCCGCATCACCGAGGCGTCCCCCGCGTGGAAGCCGCACGCCACATTGGCGCTGGTCACACACCCGAGGAGCGCGTCGTCGTCGGTGAGCGTCCAGCGCCCGAAACCCTCACCCAGGTCCGCGTTGAGGTCCATGACCGCGACCGGCTCACCCGACGGGTCCGGACCGTGCGCCCTGCCGGGCAGGTTCGTCAGATTCGTCACGGGCGGCACGGTAGCGCCCATGCCCTCATACCCGCCCCGCCGTCTCAGTCGAAGAGGCAGAGCTCGCGCTCCCGGACGCCCTCCAGCTCGTACCGCGTCCCCACCAGCGGGCGGCCCGCGCACAGCCGGATCAGCGTCGCCCCGTCGCCCCGGTACCGGCCTGGTGCCCGGCCCTCCTGCTCCGTACCGATGACGAGTTCCTGGCCGCTGTCCGTGAGCTCAGCGGTGAACAGCGGCGCCTCGCGGCGCAGGGCGCGCGGGACGAGGAGCCTGAGCGCATGCGGGAGCCCCGCGCCCTCGTACGCCCCGGGCAGCCCCCAGGCCGCCCGCACATCACCCGCGTGCACCCACTCCCCCAGGGCCACCGCGTCCAGCACCCCGCCCGCCGCGGCGATCACCGGACCCGCGTCGGTCATCCCCCGCTCCCGCTCGTCCACCACCTCCGTGTGCGACCAGCCGGCCCGCTCCGCGATGTCCCGGTCATTGGATTCGGGGCCGAACACATCCGGACCGAACCGGCTCTCGACCACACGGTTCAGCACGGACCCGCAGTGCGCGACCACGTCCCGCACCGTCCAGCCGGGACACGCGGTGCGCAGGGCGAAGGCGTCGTCCTCGGCGGCCCGCAGCACAGGGATCAGGGCATCCCGCTCGGTGCGCAGGAGGAGTCCGGGCAGCTCGGGGTCACGCTTTTCGTCAGCCATGATCACAGCCAACCACCCCGGCCGCGCGCGGACTTGGGTTTCGGTGCTCACGGTGAACAAGGACACAGGCCGCCGGACGCTCTAACCTCGGGGACATGGACGACCACGACCGGGCCCCGCGCAGTGCCGAAGCCGACGCCCTCCGCGGCCGCTGGCACGAGTGCCTCGTCGCCGCCCGGGGCGGGGGCGAGGGCCCCGACCCGTTGCCGTACGCCGACAACCTCCTGGCCCGGTGGGCCGAGCCCCAGCGGCGCTACCACACCACCGTCCACCTGGCGGCGGTCCTCGACCACGTGGACACGCTCGCCGGGCACGCGGCGGACCCGGACGCGGTACGGCTGGCGGCATGGTTCCACGACGCGGTCTACCGGCCCGACCGCTCCGAGAACGAGGAGCGCAGCGCCGTCCTCGCCGAGCGCGCGCTGCCCGAGGCGGGGGTCCCGGCCGCGACCACCGCCGAGGTCGCCCGCCTGGTCCGGCTGACCGTCTCGCACGACCCGGCCGACGGCGACAGCAATGGCGAGACCCTGTGCGACGCCGACCTCGCGATCCTCGCGGCGCCGCCCAAGGAGTACGCGGAGTACGCGGCCCGGGTGCGCGAGGAGTACGGCTTCGTCCCCGACGAGGCGTTCCGCGAGGGCCGGGCAGCGGTGCTGCGGCAGCTCCTGGAGCTGCCGCGCCTGTTCCGTACGCCGCACGGGGCGGCCGAGTGGGAGGCCAGGGCCCGGCACAACCTGAGCACGGAGCTGGAGCTGCTCACGCACTGATTGCCATCCGTGGCGGAGCAGTGCGGGGGAATGCCACGGGCCATCGCTCTGTTGGCACCTGTCATGCCCGACTCTGCCGCTCGCCGCTCCCGTATGCCTCTGGCCGTGTACATCTTGGGGCTCTCGGTTTTCGCCCTTGGCACGAGCGAGTTCATGCTCTCCGGGCTGCTGCCGCCCATCGCTGATGACATGAACGTGTCGATCCCGCGCGCCGGGCTCCTCATATCCGCCTTCGCGATCGGCATGGTCGTCGGCGCCCCGCTGCTCGCCGTGGCCACGCTCCGGCTGCCGCGCCGGACCACGCTCATCGCGCTGATCTCCGTCTTCGGCCTCGGCCAGGTCGCGGGTGCGCTCGCGCCGACGTACGAGGTGCTCTTCGCGTCCCGGGTGGTCAGCGCGTTCGCGTGCGCCGGGTTCTGGGCGGTCGGGGCTGCCGTCGCCATCGCGATGGTGCCGGTGAACTCACGGGCCCGCGCGATGGCCGTGATGATCGGCGGACTCTCCATCGCCAACGTACTGGGGGTGCCGCTGGGGGCCTTCCTGGGCGAGAACCTGGGATGGCGGTCGGCGTTCTGGGCGGTCGGGGCCGCGTCCGCCGTGGCCCTGGCCGGGGTGACCACGATGATTCCGCGGATCCCGCTGCCGGACGAGAAGCCGCAGCTCAAGCGGGAGCTGGGGATCTACCGCGACCGCCAGGTGTGGCTCTCCATCGTGCTGACCGCGCTCGCGGCGGGCGGGGTGTTCTGCGCGTTCAGTTACCTCGCGCCGCTGCTGACGGACGTCGCCGGTCTGAACTCGGGCTGGGTGCCGACCGTTCTCGCGCTGTTCGGGATCGGCGCGCTGGTCGGCACGATGATCGGCGGCCGGGTCGCGGACGCGCACCTCTTCGGGGTGCTGCTGAGCGGCATCGCGGCGTCGACCGTCTTCCTGGCCGCGCTGGCGCTGTTCGCGTCGAACCAGGCCGCCGTGATCGTGCTCTCGTTCCTGCTCGGCCTGTCGGCGTTCTATACGGCTCCGGCGCTGAACGCCCGGATGTTCAACGTGGCCGGTGCCGCCCCGACGCTTGCGGGGGCGACGACGACCGCCGCGTTCAACCTGGGCAACACGGGCGGGCCCTGGCTGGGCGGCACGGTGATCGATCTGGACTTCGGTTTCGAGGCCACCGCGTGGGCGGGGGCGGCGATGACCGTGCTGGCGCTGGTGACGGTGGTCTTCTCGCTGCGGTTGCAGCGCAGCCGCACCGCCTCGTCCCGGCTGGTGGCGGGCGCCCCGGCCGTGGCGGCGCGCGAGGCGGCGCCCGACGCCGCGCAGGTGTGCGCCCCCTCGTCGACCGCCTGAGCGGCGCCCGCCGCGGCACAGGCCTGCGTTCCCTCGTCGACTGCCTGAGCGCGCTCAGCCGGCCGCCGGCCGGCCCTTGGGGCGGCGCAGGCCGGCCTTGGTGATCCGGCGGACCAGTTCCTTGGAGCCGATCTGCCGGGCTCCGGCCCGTACGGCGTCCTCGTACCGCTCTTTCGGTACGTCGTAGTGGTCCCGCTCGAAGGCGCGGGGCGGGCAGCCGATGGAAGCCGCGAAGGTGTGCAGTTCGTCGAAGGACACGTCGCTGACCAGGTGCGACCAGAACCGCCCGTGACCCGGCCAGTCCGGCGGGTCGATGTACACGGTCATCGCCGCAGTATCCCGCCGAGCGCGCCGACCGGGGCGACGGAGACCGTCGCCTTCGTGCAGACCCAGTGCGGGTCCGGGCCCAGCTCCGGCTCGACGTCCAGCGCGTGCGGCTCGCCCTCGACGCAGACGGGACACACCGGCCAGCGGCCGTGCCGCTCCAGCAGTGCGTCCTGTACGTCCTGGGCGACGAGTCCGATGACGAACTCCACCCCCTCCGGCCACTGCTCGACCCACCAGCGCCGGTGCGTCACCGCGTCCTCGACCAGCGAGACGATCTGCGCCTCGGCGACGTCTCCGGCGGCGAGATCGGCCATGACCAGTGCGCGGGCCGTGTGCAGTGCCTGCTCCAGGGGGTTCAGCTCCATGCAGCCATTGTCCACCTGCGGGCCGGACCTCCCGCCCTCCTTCCGCCAAAGATGGGGATCAAAGGGGGGTTGACGGGCACTCGTCTTGAAAATATCTTTCAAAGGTGATCCATGACCTGAAGGAAAGTTTCAGCGCCGGTTCGCCGCCCGCCCCGGCGGCCCTCGCGGCGAAGGTGCGGACGCTCGCGCCCTCCATGACCCGCTCCATGCAGCGGGTCGCCGAGGCCGTCGCCGGCGACCCGGCGGGCTGCGCCGCCCTGACGGTCACCGGTCTCGCCGAGCTCACCGGCACCAGTGAGGCGACCGTGGTCCGCACCGCCCGCCTCCTCGGCTACCCCGGCTACCGGGACCTGCGCCTCGCGCTGGCCGGTCTCGCCGCTCACCAGGAGTCCGGCCGGGCGCCCGCCGTCACCGCGGACATAGCGGTCGACGACCCGATCGCCGACGTGGTCGCCAAGCTGGCCTACGACGAGCAGCAGACCCTCGCCGACACCGCCGCCGGCCTCGACACCGTGCAGCTCGGGGCTGCCGTGGCCGCGGCCGCGACCGCCCGCCGCATCGACATCTACGGCGTGGGCGCCTCATCCCTCGTCGGCCAGGACCTGGCCCAGAAGCTGTCCCGTATCGGCCTGATCGCGCACTCCCACATGGACCCGCACCTCGCGGTGACCAACGCGGTGCAGTTGCGCTCCGGCGACGTGGCCATCGCGATCACCCACTCCGGTTCCACGGGCGACGTCATCGAGCCGCTGCGGGTCGCCTTCGACCGGGGCGCCACGACGGTCGCGATCACCGGCCGCCCCGACGGCCCGGTCACGCAGTACGCCGACCACGTACTGACCACGTCCACGGCCCGCGAGAGCGAGCTGCGCCCGGCCGCCATGTCGAGCCGTACCAGCCAGCTCCTGGTCGTCGACTGCCTGTTCATAGGGGTCGCGCAGCGGACGTACGAGACGGCGGCTCCGGCCCTCGCCGCCTCCTACGAGGCGCTGGCCCACCGCCACAACCCCCGCACACGCTGACGCGATGACGCGAATGCCGACACCGACACCGACGCCGACGCCGTAACGAAGCACCCGCACCCGCACCCGCACCCGCACCCGCAGAACCGTACGAGTTCGAGAAAGCAGAGCCGCTCTCCATGACCTCCCACACCGAAGCCGACACCGACGCCACCACGTCCGGCGAATACGGCGAACTGCGCGCCCAGCTCGCCACGCTCACCACCGAGGCGTTCCGCCCCGAGCTCGCCGAGATCGATCAGCTGGCCACCGCGGAGATCGCCCGGATCATGAACGGCGAGGACCGGACCGTCCCGGACTCCGTCGCCGAGCGGCTCCCCGAGATCGCCGCCGCGATCGACGCCACGGCGGCGCGCATGGCCCGCGGTGGCCGGCTGATCTACGCGGGCGCGGGCACCGCGGGCCGGCTCGGCGTGCTGGACGCCAGCGAGTGCCCGCCCACCTTCAACACCGACCCGGCCGACGTGATCGGCCTGATCGCGGGCGGCCCGTCCGCCATGGTCACCGCCGTCGAGGGCGCCGAGGACAGCAAGGAGCTGGCCGCCGCCGACCTCGACGGACTGGGCCTCACCGCGGAAGACACGGTGGTCGGCATCTCCGCCTCCGGCCGTACGCCGTACGCGATCGGGGCCGTCGAGCACGCCCGCGCCAAGGGCGCCCTGACCCTCGGCCTCTCCTGCAACGCGGACTCCGCGCTGGGCGCTGCGGCCGAGCACCCCCTGGAGGTCGTCGTCGGCCCCGAGCTGCTCACCGGCTCCACCCGGCTGAAGGCGGGCACGGCGCAGAAGCTCGTCCTCAACATGATCTCGACGATCACGATGATCCGGCTCGGCAAGACGTACGGGAACCTCATGGTCGACGTGCGCGCGTCCAACGAGAAGCTGCGCGCCCGTTCCCGGCGGATCGTCTCGCTGGCCACCGGTGCGTCCGACGCCGAGATCGAGGCCGCGCTCACCGCCACCGACGGCGAGGTGAAGAACGCCATCCTGACCATCCTCGGCCAGGTCGACGGCCCCACCGCCGCCACCCTGCTCTCCGCCTCGGACGGCCACCTCCGCGCCGCGCTCGCAGCCGCCCCCCGTACGACCTGACCCTCCTCTCCCCCGCACAGCAAGGCACCACGCACATGGCTACTGAAGACAAGAACCGCGCCACTGCCGCCGCGATCCTTCCGCTCGTCGGTGGCGCCGCGAACGTCAGCTCCATCGCCCACTGCATGACCCGGCTCCGGCTCGGTCTGCACGATCGCCTCCTCGTCCAGGACGAGGCACTGAAGGCCGTGCCCGCCGTCATGGGTGTGGTGGAGGACGACACGTACCAGATCGTTCTCGGTCCCGGCACGGTCGCCCGCGTCACCCCGGAGTTCGAGAAGCTCGTCGAGGAGGGCAGGGCCTCGGCCCCGGCCTCCGTACCTCTCACCGCAGAGGAACTGGCCGCGCAGGGCGCCGAGATGAAGGCGGCCCGGAAGGCGAGGAACGCCACGCCGTTCAAGCTGTTGCTGCGCAGGATCGCCAACATCTTCGTGCCGCTGATCCCGGCCCTGATCGGCTGCGGCATCATCGCGGGCCTCAACGGCCTGCTGGTCAACCTCGGCCGGCTGACGTCGGTGACCCCGGCCCTCGCGGCGATGGCGTCCGGCTTCATGGCGCTGATCGCGGTCTTCGTCGGCTACAACACGGCGAAGGAGTTCGGCGGCACGCCGATCCTCGGCGGCGCGGTCGCGGCCATCATCGTCTTCCCGGGCGTCGCGAACATCGAGGCGTTCGGCCAGAAGCTCTCCCCCGGACAGGGCGGTGTCCTCGGCGCGCTGGGCGCGGCGGTGCTCGCGGTGTACGTGGAGAAGTGGTGCCGGCGCTGGGTGCCGGAGGCGCTGGACGTCCTGGTCACCCCGACGCTGACGGTCCTGGTCTCCGGTCTGGTGACGATCTTCGGCCTGATGTACGTGGCGGGCGAGGTCTCCACCGCGATCGGCACGTTCGCCGACTGGCTGCTGTCCAACGGCGGCGCGGGCGCGGGCCTCGTCCTCGGCGGCTTCTTCCTTCCGCTGGTCATGCTGGGCCTGCACCAGGCGCTGATCCCGATCCACACGACGCTGATCGAGCAGCAGGGCTACACGGTTCTGCTCCCGATCCTCGCGATGGCCGGTGCCGGCCAGGTCGGCGCGGCGATCGCGGTCTTCTTCCGCCTCCCGCGCAACGAGTCGATCCGCCGGACCATCAAGTCGGCCCTGCCGGCGGGCTTCCTGGGCGTCGGTGAGCCGCTGATCTACGGCGTCTCACTGCCGCTGGGCCGCCCGTTCATCACGGCGTGCGTGGGCGGTGCGTTCGGCGGCGCGTTCGTCGGGTTCTTCAACCAGCTCGGCGACGCGGTGGGCTCCACGGCGATCGGCCCGTCCGGCTGGGCGCTGTTCCCGCTGCTGGACGGCAACCACGGCCTGGGCGCGACGGTCGCGATCTACGCGGGCGGCCTGGTCGTCGGCTACCTGGCGGGCTTCGTCGCCACGTACTTCTTCGGCTTCAGCAAGGAGCTGCTGGCGGAGTTCAACATCTCCCAGGAACCGGCGGCCTCCCCGGTCACGGCGACGGGCCCGGCCACCGGCCCGGCGACTCCCGCGAAGGAACCTGCGGGGGTCTGACGGAACCAGGAGAACAACCAGGAGAGCGGCGGCACCCCGTGGGGGTGGCCGCCGTTCTCGCTGTCGGTCTCAGACCGGAAAGGCGTCCGTGGCCAACGTGACGTCGAAGGGCGCCGGCAGCGCGAGCGGCTTACCGAACGGCACCGGGTCGGAACGCTTGTACGTACCGTCCTCGTTGGGCTCCGTGAACAGCGTGGCCATGGCCCCGCGCGTGTCGAACCGGTCGATCAGCAGGTACATCGGCACACCGGCGCGGGCGTAGGCGCGGTACTTCTTCGTCCGGTCCTCGCGCGCGTTCCCCTTCGACGTGATCTCGACGATGAGGAGGGCCTCTGACGCGTCCAATGGATCGCTGGCCTCGGTGTCGGCAGTGACGATCAACTCGGTCGGCATGACCACGAGATCAGGCACGAACAGCTTTTCGAGAGGTGCCACATGCACGCCCAGGGTCTGGTAGATCCCCAGCTCGTCGGGCAGGTTCACGTAGAGGCGGCGCTGCACCATGTCGGCGATGCCGTTGTGATGCGCGTGCGGCGGCGGTACCAAGACGATCTGCCCTTCGTCGATCTCGGCGCGCCACCCCTCGGGCACGTCCAGTTCCTGCCAGGTGCGCAGCAGGTAGTCCCACGGGCGGCCTTCAGAGTCCTGCTGGTGCTCGACCATCGCGGCGGTCATCGCGGGTCCCTTCTCCTGAAGCCTGTCCGGGGAGCGTAGATCGACGGTGCGGCGGGGTGAGGCCGCTCCCCTCAGCGTCCCACGATCGTGTGACAGACGCACCGAACACGCTGCGTTCCAGGGCGAACCACTCAGCGCGTCGCGCGCTCGCACAGAGTGTTGCATGCGCTACTTTGCGTGACGAGACGACCATGATGATCATGGTCTCCCCCGTATCCCTGGAGACATCCCGTGCGACACCTCTTCACGAAGGCCGCGAGCCTCGCGGCCGTGGCCATGCTCGCCTTCACTGCCGCCCAGCCCGCCCAGGCCACCCAGGCCACCCAGAGCCGGGAGGGGGCGCGCGCCGCGGCGGTCGCGCCCGCGTACTTCGAGATGACCGACATCACGCGGAGCACGTTCATCGTGAAGCTGGTCGAGGAGGACCAGATCAACCACGCGCGGGACCTCGTGAGCGGTGCCACGACGAGCGAGCCGCACGTCGTCGGCCGCATTCTGAAGCGCCAGGCCGACTACAACCCGCGGTGGAGCTACCACCTCGACCCGCAGACGGTCCGGTTCTTCGACGTCGCCATCGAGGTCTGCGACGCGACGATTCCGTACGTCGAGGACCACCTCGACGAAGCGGGCGGCGCCTTCCTGCCCGGAGCCTACTTCTGCCCCTGGACCTCGACGCTCGTGAAGGAAGTCCCGGCCCCGTAAGGCCGGTCGCGCGACGGAAGGGCGGGCACCCTGGGAGGGTGGCCGCCCTTCCGTCGCGCGTCACCCTCCCGGAGAACTCATCAGCCGGCCGGAGCCTGGGCCCTCACCATCCCCAGCAGCGCCGCATGCGTCTCCCGGTCGGCCGCCGCGATCAGTCCGCCCCGCCCGGTGTGCGGCGGCAGGCCGCGCAGGTCCGTCACCACACAGCCGGCGGCTTCGCACAGCGCGATCCCGGCCGCGAAGTGCACGCTGTCGCGCAGGTCGCCGTCGGTGACGTACGCGGCCCTGCGCCCGGCGGCGACCCAGGCCACGGCCAGCGTGGTGGAGACGACGCGCGGTCGGAACCGCTCGCTGAACTCGGGGGCGGCGAGGAGGTGTACGGCCCGGAAGTCCGGTGCGTTCGGGAACGGTGCGTCAAGGTTGACGTCGACCAGGCAGGAGCCGGGCGACGGCGACAACTCCTCGTCCACGCCGTCCTTCCGGACGAAGGCGCCTACCCCGTCGGTCCAGAACACCTCGCCGCTGAACGGGTCGGCGGATGCGGCCGCCGTGACGCCGGACCCCACCCGCAGGGCGACGTTCACCGCGACCAGCATGTTCTGCACGGCGTAGTTCAACGTGCCGCACAACGGATCAACCAGCCACCTGCGCTCCGCACCGCCCGCGCCGGTCTCCCCGCTCTCCTCGCCCGTGACAGCGTCATCGGGCCGGGCCGTGCGCAGCACGCCGAGGATGGCGTCCTCGGCAGCGACGTCCGCGTCCGTCGCGAAGTCACCGCCGGCCTTCTCCGTACGCGACAGCACGGTCCCGTACATGCCACGAACCACCGCCGCTCCCGCCTGCGCCGCTTCGACGGCCAGTTGCACATCGCTTGCCATGCTCACGCTCACCATGCCCTGTAGGCGCCGCACGGCGGCGGCCCGCTCCCCGGAGCGCACTCGCAGCAGAGCAGCACACACCGCCCGGCCCGTACGCCCCCCTACCTAGCGGGCGCAGAGGCCATGAGCTTGAGAGCGCCCCCCACCGAACGGGCGCAGAGACCAAGGGCTCGAGGCCCCGTACCGAACGGGCGGAGGAACCCGGGGCTTGAGCCCCGGGCCCCTCCGCCGCCACTACCGCGCGGTGTCAGCCGCCCACGTACGCCGCCAAGTGCTCGCCCGTAAGGGTGGAGCGGGCTTCGACCAGGTCCGCGGGCGTGCCCTCGAAGACGACCTTGCCGCCGTCGTGACCGGCCCCGGGGCCCAGGTCGATGATCCAGTCGGCGTGCGCCATCACGGCCTGGTGGTGCTCGACGACGATGACGGACTTGCCGGAGTCCACGAGCCGGTCGAGCAGGCCGAGCAACTGCTCGACGTCGGCGAGGTGCAGTCCGGTGGTCGGCTCGTCGAGGACGTAGACGCCGCCCTTGTCGCCCATGTGCGTGGCCAGCTTGAGGCGTTGCCGCTCGCCGCCGGACAGCGTGGTGAGCGGCTGGCCGAGGCTGAGGTAGCCGAGGCCGACGTCGGCGAGCCGGTCGAGGATGCGGTGCGCGGCCGGCAGGGCCGCCTCGCCCGCGCCGAAGAACTCCTCCGCCTCGGCGACCGACATCGCGAGCACCTCGCTGATGTCCCGCCCGCCGAGCTTGTACTCCAGCACCGCCGGCTGGAACCGCTTGCCCTCGCAGTCCTCGCACGGGGTGGCGACCCCGGCCATCATCGCCAGGTCCATGTAGATGACGCCGGCCCCGTTGCAGGTGGGGCAGGCGCCCTCGGAGTTGGCGCTGAACAGCGCCGGCTTCACGCCGTTCGCCTTGGCGAACGCCTTGCGGATCGGCTCGAGCAGCCCGGTGTACGTCGCCGGGTTGCTGCGCCGCGAACCGCGGATCGGGCTCTGGTCGATCGACACCACGCCCTCGCCCGCCGGGATCGAGCCGTGTACGAGCGAGCTCTTGCCGGAACCGGCGACTCCGGTGACGACGACGAGGACCCCGAGAGGGACGTCGACGTCGACCTTCCGCAGGTTGTTCGCCGTGGCGCCGCGGATCTCCAGCGCGCCGGTGGGCTCGCGCACCGCGTCCTTGGCGGCGGCCCGGTCGTCGAAGTGGCGGCCGGTGATCGTGTCGCTCGCCCGCAGCCCGTCGACCGTGCCCTCGAAGCAGACGGTGCCGCCGCCCGAGCCCGCGCCGGGGCCGAGGTCGACGACATGGTCGGCGATCACGATCGTCTCCGGCTTGTGCTCGACGACGAGCACCGTGTTGCCCTTGTCGCGCAGCCGCAGCAGCAGGTTGTTCATCCGCTCGATGTCGTGCGGGTGCAGCCCGATAGTGGGCTCGTCGAAGACGTACGTGACGTCGGTGAGCGAGGAGCCGAGGTGGCGGATCATCTTCACGCGCTGCGCCTCGCCGCCGGACAGCGTGCCCGCGGGCCGCTCCAGCGAGAGGTAGCCGAGGCCGATCTCCACGAACGAGTCCAGGGTCTGCTGCAGCGCGTCGAGCAGCGGCGCCACCGACGGCTCCTCGATGCCGCGCACCCATTCGGCCAGGTCCCTGATCTCCATCGCACAGGCGTCGGCGATGCTGATCCGCTTGATCTTCGAGGACCGGGCGCCCTCGCTCAGGCGCGTACCGTCGCACTCCGGGCAGGTGGTGAAGGTGACCGCACGCTCCACGAACGCCCGGATGTGGGGCTGCATCGCCTCCTTGTCCTTGGACAGGAACGACTTCTGGATCTTGGGGATCAGACCCTCGTACGTGAGGTTGACGCCGTTGACCTTGACCTTGACCGGCTCCCCGTACAGGAAGTCCCGCAGTTCCTTCTTGGTGTACTTCGCGATCGGCTTGTCCGGGTCGACGAAGCCGGACTGGGCGTAGACCTGCACGGTCCACTGGCTGTCCGACTTCCAGCCGGGGATGGTGAACGCACCCTCGGAGAGCGACTTGGAGTCGTCGTAGAGCTGGGTGAGGTCGATGTCGGAGACCGAGCCCCGGCCCTCGCAGCGCACACACATCCCGCCGGTGCGCTGGAAGGTCGCCTTCTCCGCCTTGGTCCTGCCGCCGCGCTCGACCGTGATCGCGCCGCTCGCCCGGACCGACGCGGTGTTGAAGGAGTACGCGCTGGGCGGGCCGATGTGCGGCTTGGCGAGGCGGCTGAACAGGATGCGCAGCATCGCGTTGGCGTCGGTGGCGGTGCCGACCGTGGAGCGGGGGTCGGCGCCCATCCGCTGCTGGTCGACGCTGATCGCGGTGGTCAGCCCTTCGAGTACGTCGACCTCGGGCCGGGCGAGGGTGGGCATGAAGCCCTGGACGAACGCGCTGTAGGTCTCGTTGATCAGCCGCTGCGACTCCGCGGCGATCGTGCCGAACACCAGTGAGCTCTTGCCGGAGCCGGAGACGCCGGTGAACACGGTCAGCCGGCGCTTCGGGATGTCGACGCTGACGTCCTTGAGGTTGTTCACGCGCGCGCCGTGCACCCGGATCAGGTCGTGGCTGTCGCCCGCGTGCGGCGCGGACGACGCCGAGTCCGCCCTCTTGGCCCTGGTCATCGTGTCTCCATCCGTTGGCGGGACCGCCCGCGCGGTCCCGTCGGCTTGCTTCGTACGGCTTGCGGCTGTGGTCGTTTCCCGGGTCGGGTCAGTGCCGTTCCTGGACGCGGATCAGGTTGCCCGCGGGGTCCCGGACGGCGAAGTCGCGGACGCCGTAGGGCTGCTCGGTCGGCTCCTGGACGATCTCGCCGGTAGCGGCCTGCACCTTCTCGAACGTGCCGTCGAGGTCGGGCGTGGCCAGCAGGACGCGGGCGAACGTGCCCTTCTCCATCATCCCGACGACGGTGGCACGCTCCTCGTCGGTGACGGACGGATCGGCGTACGGCGGCTCCAGAACGATCGACGTGCCGGGCTGCCCGACGGGTCCGACCGTGATCCAGCGCATCGCGCCCTGGCCGACGTCGCCCCGTACCTCGAAGCCGAGGACGTCGCGGTAGAAGGCGACGGAGGCGTCCGGGTCGTTGTGCGGAAGGAACGTGGAGTGAATGTTGATGTCCATGTCCGTCACGCTATTCCGGCTTCCTGGCGGGCGCTTCTCGATTCCTGACCGGTCGTGTCACCTGCTTCTCCAGGCACGACGGCACCCCCGCGCCACCCTGCTCGGCCTGCTGCGCCTCCGTCTGACGCCGGTAGACGCTGGGCGGAACCCCGACCAGTTCGGTGAAGCGGGTGCTGAACGTCCCCAGGGACGAGCAGCCGACCTCGAAGCAGATCTCGGTGACGCTGAGGTCGCCGCGGCGCAGCAGCGCCATCGCCCGTTCGATGCGCCGGGTCATGAGGTAGCCGTACGGGGGCTCGCCGTAGGCCCGCCGGAACTCCCGGCTGAGATGCCCCGCAGACATGTGCACGCCACGGGCGAGCGCTTCGACGTCCAGCGGCTGCGCGTACTGCCTGTCGATGCGGTCCCGGACGCGGCGGAGCCGCGCGAGGTCGCTCAGGTGCTGTGCCGGATCGGTTCTGCTGGTCACCGTGGAATCGTGCCACGCCGGGTCGGGCGATACCCGGTGTTGGCGCAATACCGGCACCGGACCGGCTGGCCATTACGGGCTCTCCCGCCACGTTTCTCCTGGTGAGCGAGGTTTGCCGACTGCTATCTTCCTCAAGATCTCGGACACGGATGCCATGGGGTGGGGAATCCTGGCCTGCCGTCCGCGAGGGAGGCGCCGCTCGCAACGGGTGGCCCGTCAGAGGGAGGGCGAGCTTGATCCACTCACGCATGTCAAAGGTACTGTCTTCGGCGGCCGGCATTGCCGCGATGATCGCGTTCGCGGCCCCCGTGACAGGCGTGGCTGCCGCGGCTCCCGCCGCTGCCCTGGAGCCTCGGTACGACACCGACGGAGATGGAATCACCGACCGCGTCGAGCTCAGGACGGACGGCACGACCACCATCGCGCTCAGCGGGGGTACAACCGGCTCGGCCTTCACCATCGGGACAAGGGCCGACGCCGAGAATCGCCCCAAGGACATCATTCCGGTGGGAAACATCTACGGAACAGCGGCGCCCGACCTGCTGGCTCTGTGGCCGAACGGTGAACTGGCCGCCTACGAGGCCGCGGGCACGAACGGCACCACCTACCGCACGGTCATCGGTTACGGCTGGCAGATGTTCAACAAGATCCTCTCGCCGGGCGATGTGACCCGCGACGGCCAGTCGGATCTCCTCGGCCGTACGCCCTCGGGCGACCTCTACCTCTACCGGAGCACCCCCGGCGCGCCTGCGCCGTTCGCCACCCGTATCCGTGTGGGCGGCGGGTGGCAGGTGTACGACCAACTCGTGGGGACCGGCGATGTGGACGGCGATCGCATCGGCGACATCATCGCCAGGACGCCCATGGGAGAGCTCTACTTCTACAAGGGCACCGGTGCTTCAACCGGTGCTCCGTTCAAGGCACGGGTCAAAGTCGGTCATGGCTATCAGATGTACAACCAACTGATAGCCGCGGACGACCTGAACGCTGACGGCCGTGCAGACTTCGTCGCACGCACGCCGGACGGCACCATGTACCGGTACCTGGCCTCCGGCGGAGGTGGCTTCGCCGCACGCCAGAAATCCGGCGCCGGCGGGCAGCACATCTCGCTGTACGCCGGAGGCGGCGGCCTACCGCTGTACGGCAAGGGCGAGCTCCTGACGATCGACCGCTCGTACGACCACTATCTGCGGCCCGCTCTGGCCAACGGGCGGTTCGGCGCTCCCGTACTGAACGACTCGTTCTTCCAAGATTCCTTCGAAGGCACGCTCAGCTCCGCACTCGACGCGAGCGGCAGGGCCCAGAAGGTCGAAGTGGAACCGGGCTATCTGTACGCCGATGGGCCGGGATGGATCAGCGATAGCCCGGTGTGGGCCGGTTACACGTCCATCGTCGGCCCTGGTGACCTCACCGGTGACGGCAAGGGCGACCTGCTGGGTCTCGGATTCGACGGCGTCCTGTATCTGCACCGGAACAGGAGCGACGAAGTCGTGGGGACCTCTGCCCTGAGCACCCGGGTCCGGGTCGGCGGTGGCTGGAACGTGTACAGCAAACTGGTCAGTGGCGGCGACCACAGCGGCGACGGCCGCCCCGACCTGATCGCGCGGAGGTACGACGGCAACCTGTACCTCTACATGGGCACCGGATCCGTGTCCTCGCCCTTCACGGCGCCCGTCCTGATAGGCGGCGGCTGGAAGTCATACACGCAACTGGCCTCGCCCGGCGACCTGACTGGCGACGGCCGCGCCGACCTCGTCGCTGTCGACGCGACCGGAGCGGTCTACCGGTACGACGCCACGGGTCGCACCGGCACACAGGCCTTCGCCCCTCGCGTGAAGATCGCCTCCGGCTGGCAGAACTACACGCTCATCTACTGACTCCCCGGCGACGGGACTGCGCGGACGGCATGGGGCCGGGGGGCTCCCCTCGGCCCCCGGACAGCGCCGACCGGTGAGTGTCGACTGCCCCGTCCCCGGGCCGCGCCCTTCCGCGACCGAAGACGGGGACCGTCAGGCCGCGATCACCACGCCCCCGGCGCCGGCGGCGGGACGACCGGCGGCCGGTCGTCGCAGGTGATCGTGTTGGGCAGCAGCCAGGGGGCGAGCCAGTCGCCGTCGTTGCCGCCCAGGTCCGCGAGGGAGAACTCCGAACCGGTCGCCGCGAAGTGGAAGGACCCGCAGTTGTTGACGCCGACCGCGCCGACGTGGCGCGCGTCCACGTTCTCGAAGCTCGCCCCGCCCGCCGCGCGGGCGCTCAGCACCGAGGTGCCGGTGCCGTCGACCCGGATGTCCTTGAAGTGGACGCCCTCGATGTCGTACTGGTCCTTCACCGCCCAGTCGGAGACGAGCATGATCGCGTTGTACGTGCTGTCGAGGTAGTGGTCGCCGGTGACCCGGATGTCGGCCGCGTCGATGCTCTTGTCCAGGGCGAAGACCCACAGCGCGCCGAGCCCGATCTTCCAGTTCAGCTCGTACGTACCGGCGCGCACCGTCGTGTTGTCGCGAAGGGTCAGCTTTCCGGTGAACGGCTCGGCGCCGAAGCGGGCGCCGATGTGCAGGGCGCTGCCCTCGCGGACCGGGTCGGCGACCAGGTTGTCCGACACGGTGTTGTCGGTGCCGCCGTAGACGGCGATGCCGTTGGCGAGGACCGGCGTCTGGACGGTGTTGTGGTCGAAGGTGTTGCGGGCGTTCGCCGTCTTCTCGGACCACATCGCGAGGCCGTCGTCGCCCGAGTTGCGTACGAAGGTGTGCGACACCCGTGAATCGGTCACGCCGGTGTGGAAGTTGATGGCGTCGGCGATCTGGTCGACGATCGTGTTGCCGCTGATCCGCAGGTTCCTCATCGGCCCGTCGAACCACATGCCGACCTTGGTGTGGCTGATGTGCAGCCCCTCGACGGTCGAGTCGCTCAGTGCGCCACCGATCGCGTTGACCTGGTCGGTGTCGATCCGTTCCCGTACGTCGCCCTCGATGGCGAAGCCGGACAGATGGACGTTGCGACTGCCGCCGTCGGCCGCGGACTTCCCGTAGAAACCGACTCCGGTGTGGGTCGAGCCGTCTGTGGCGGGCTCGTCGAGCGCGACCTCCCGCCCCTTGATCTTCGTGTACCAGTTGCCCGCTCCGGTGATCGTGACGTCGTCGACGACGATGTGCCGGTCGACCCGGTACGTGCCCGGCGGGACGTACACCTTGAGGTGCGCGCGCCGTGCGAAGGCGATGGCCTTCTCGATGGCGCCCGCCGCATCGCGCCGGCCGGTCGGATCGGCCCCGAAGGCGAGGGCGTTGGCGGCGAGGAGTTCGACGTGCGGACGGCCGACGAGCTCCGAGTCCAGCAGGTCGACGACCGTCCACGCGGCCCGGCTCCCGGCGGGGACGGTGAGCCGTACGGTGTCGCCCGCGCGGTACGTCCGGCCGAGCAGCAGGCGCTGTTCGTCGTAGAAGTGGCTGGGCCGGAAGGGCTTCGCGATCTCCGGTACGGGGGTGGTCGCGGCCGGCACGCAGGAGCACTCGGTGATCCACCAGTCGGGGTGGAGCAGCCCCGCGCCCGGGTCGTTGGAGAACGGGTACTGGTTGTACAGCCACGAGTACTGCGAGGTCAGCGTCATCGTGGAACGCTTCTTGCCGTTCACCGCGACGTCCAGCGGCGCCGTCATCCCGCCGCCGCCCGGCGCGTCCGGGATGCTGTAGCGGACGGTGATCGCGTTGGCCGCGCTCGGCAGCGTGAACTCGACGTGCTCCCCCGCCTCCAGGCGGACCGCCTGCCGGCCGGACGCCTCGGACGGGAGCGTGTACGCGGTGCGGTCGGGGCCGATGACCGTGCCGTCGGTGACCGCGTTCTCGGCCTCCTGCTCGGCGAACGCCACCTTCGCGCCCCGGCCGGTGACGAGCGCCGGGTCGAGGGCGGCCCGGGTGACGACGGGGGCCGGGGCGGCGGGTGCCGGGGCGGCGGCAGGTCGGGCGCCCGCGGGCGTACCGGCCAGCACCCCGAGGCCGACGGCGGCCGCGGTCATCGAGGCGACGGCGGCGGCGTACAGCCCTGCCCGCCGCGGTCTTCGCGTGCTCGTCGCTCCGTAACCGCTGATCTTCCGTGACATCGCAGGCCCGTTTCTCTGAGGCGGTCTGAAGAAATCCGTGGAGCTCTGGGGAGAGGTGAACGACCCGGGCGCCGGGTGGGGCGGCGGCCGAGAAGGTGAGCCGACAGTAGGACCCGCACGACCCGGCCCACAAGACTCCTGCGAGCAGATTTCGAGAGCTTGACGATTAACTGCGTTGACTTATCGTCTTTTTGCGCACGGCGGCAGCATCATTGCGGGAGCCCACACGGAGGCACCGCATGGAACGGCGTGATGTGGACAGGGATCTGCCAGCGAGGGACTTGCCGGGCGCGATCGACTACCGCTGAACCGGGGCCGGCCCCGAAGCGCCCTCGCCGGCCGGGGCGTCGCGCAGGCCGAGTCGCAGGTGTTCGACGTGGAAGAGGGCCTGCCCCAGAAGCTCGGCGACGTGGTTGTCGTAGAGGGCGTAGACGATGGAGCGGCCCCGGCGTTCCCCCGTGACAAGCCCGAGGTTGCGCAGCAGGCGGAGCTGGTGGGAGCAGGCCGAGGCCTCCATGCCCACGGCCTCGGCGAGGTCGCCGACCGCGCAGGGGCCTTCCTGGAGCCGGGCCAGGATGTACAGCCGCGAAGGGGTGGCCAGGGCCTGAAGGGTGGCGGCGACATCGCTCGCGCCCGCCGCGTCCAGGCGCTCGCGGGGCGTGGCGTGGTTCCTGTCGTCGACTTTGTGACCCATAGAGCCCATCCTACCGGCGACACCTGAAAACCTGTTCAGGTATTCCTGTACGGTGGACGCGTTGCCGCCCTCCGCCCCGAAGAGGTTGTCCCGCCATGCCTTCCGACCTGCTCCAGCGGCCCGAAAGGGCTGCTCCGGCCACCGCGCATACGGCCCCGAGGCGGCGCACCCGGGTATTCGCCCTCCCCGAGACCCGCTGGGCCGCCGCCGCGCTGGTGCTGTTCCTGCTCGCGCTGCCGCTCCAGCCGGCCGGCGCACCCGCATGGGTCTGGGGCCCGCTCTACGCCGCCGCCTACGTCACCGGCGGGTGGGAGCCCGCCTGGGCAGGGCTCGGGGCGCTGCGGAAGAAGACCCTGGATGTGGACCTGCTGATGATCGTGGCCGCGCTCGGGGCGGCCTCGATCGGGCAGGTGATGGACGGCGCGCTGCTGATCGTCATCTTCGCCACCTCCGGAGCCCTGGAGGCGCTGGCCACCGCCCGCACCCAGGACGCGGTACGCGGTCTGCTCGACCTCGCTCCCGCCACGGCCACCCTGGTGGCCGACGACGGGAGCGAGTCGACGGTGCCCACCGAGGACCTGACGGTCGGCGACACCGTCCTTGTCCGCCCCGGCGAGCGGATCGGCGCGGACGGCCACGTCCTCTCCGGAGCCGGCGAGGTGGACCAGGCCACCATCACCGGGGAGCCGCTGCCGGTCGCGAAGGAGACCGGGGACGCGGTCTTCGCCGGCACGCTCAACGGCACGGGCGCGCTGCGGGTGAAAGTCGGGCGGGACCCCTCCGACTCGGTGATCGCCCGGATCGTGGCCATGGTCGAGGAGGCTTCAGAAACGAAGGCGCCCACCCAGCTGTTCATCGAGAAGGTCGAGCAGCGGTACAGCCTGGGCATGGTCGTCGCGACCCTGGCGGTCTTCCTGGTCCCCCTCGCGTACGGCGCCGACCTGACCGGTTCGCTGCTGCGGGCGATGACCTTCATGATCGTGGCCTCGCCGTGCGCGGTGGTCCTGGCGACCATGCCGCCGCTGCTCTCGGCGATCGCCAACGCCGGACGGCACGGCGTCCTGGTGAAGTCGGCCGTGGTCATGGAGCGGCTCGGGCAGGTCGACGCGGTCGCCCTGGACAAGACGGGCACCCTGACCGAGGGCACCCCGCGCGTCACGGACATCCGCCCCCTGGACAGCGACGGCTCCGGGCCGACCGCGGACGCGTTGCTGGCACTGGCCGCCGGTGCCGAGCACCCCAGCGAACACCCGTTGGCGCGTGCCGTCGTGGAGGCCGCCCGCGCCCGGGGCCTCGCCATCGCCGACGCGCTCGACTTCACCTCCGCCCCCGGCGTCGGCGTCACCGCGACGGTCGACGGCCACCGGGTAGCGGTCGGCGCCCCCTCCCGCCTGCTCGTCGGCGGGGAAACGAACGGCACCCCCGCCGCCCGCATCGCGGCGGAGCTGGAGGACGGCGGCCGCACGGCCGTCCTGGTCCTGCGCGACGGCGCCCCCGTCGGCGTCCTCGGCATCGCCGACCGGCTGCGGCCCGACGCCGCCGCGACCACCGCCGCCCTGACCACCCTCACCGGCAGCACCCCGATCCTGGTGACAGGCGACAACCCCCGCGCCGCCGCCCGCCTGGCCGCCGAGGCCGGCATCACCGGCGAGAACGTCCACGCCGGCCTGCTGCCCGAGGACAAGGTCGACGCCGTACGCCGCCTGGAGGCCCGAGGACGCAAAGTGCTGTTCATCGGTGACGGCGTCAACGACGCCCCCGCCCTGGCCGCCGCCCACACCGGCATCGCTCTGGGCAGGGCCGGCTCCGACCTCGCCCTGGAGACCGCGGACGCCGTCATCGTCCGCGACGAACTCGCCACCGTCCCCACCGTGATCGCCCTCTCGCGGGCGGCCCGCCGCCTGGTGGTGCAGAACCTGGTCATCGCCGCGGTCTTCATCTCCGGCCTGGTCGTCTGGGACCTGGTGGGCCACCTGCCGCTGCCCCTCGGCGTGCTCGGCCACGAGGGCTCGACCGTCATCGTCGGCCTCAACGGGCTGCGCCTGTTGCGGGACGCCGCCTGGAACCGCGCCGCGCAGGACATCCGATGAGCCGCCGCACCAGGAAGGCCGCGCCCGGGAAGACAGCCGGCCGCAAGGCCGCCCCCACGCCGGAAGCCACCCGGCCCACCGTCACCGTCTGCCGCGGCTGCTGCTGCGGCACCCCGGAGAAGGTGCCGCATCTGGACCACGAAGCCCAGCTCAGCGACCTGCGCACCCAGTTGGCCGCAGTCGCGATGGTCCGGCGGACCGACTGCCTGGACGCGTGCGAGCGCGCCAACGTCATCGTCATCCAGCCATCCGCCGAAGGCCGCAGGGCCGGTGGCCGCCCGGTCTGGCTCGGGCAGGTCAACGACCCCGGCGCCGCCGCCGACATCGCCGCCTGGGTCCGCGAAGGCGGCCCCGGCCTTGCCGAGCCACCCGACATCCTCGACCTGTACACCTTCGCCCCCTCCCGCCGCGTCCGCCACGAACTCGAAGACTGACCGCGCCCTCACCGAGTCACCGAGGCAGCTGCCCCTCCCGGTTGACCTCCGTCACCCGCGCCCGCAGCACGAGCCCCGGCGGCGCCGGCCGGACCCGGTCGGGCGGGCAGTCCCACTCCGCGCCGCCCCCGGGCGGCCGCAGCTGCACATACGGGCCGACCCGCCCCATCACCCGTCCCACCCGCCCGTCCCGCTCATCGACCGCGAAGGACCCGGGCTCCGGCGTACACGCCTCCAGCCCATCGGCGTCAGCCGCCATGACCCGCGCCCTTGCCCTCCAGCACCTGCGACAGCCGCAACGCCGTATCGAGGTTGCAGCGGCCCAGGTCAAGGAGCACCACGGGATCGTCGCCCGCGAAGGAGACCGGGTCGATCCGCAGCGAGGGCAGCACGACCCCCACCCCCGCGAACCCTCCCCGCAACCGCGCCACCAGCTCCTCGGCCTCCCGCACTCTGCCCGCTGCCGCTTTGCGCCGCTCCGTAGTCGTCATGATCCATTCCTTCCACTCTGCGTAGTGTCAATGCATACCCAGCGTGGCCAATCTCTCGTTAGCCTGGAAGAGGTGCCGTTCCAACAACCGCACATGTGCCACAGGGAGTTGTCATGCCAGGTCCCAGAAAGCTCGACCCCTCCTCCTCGCCGCGCGCCCTTCTCGGCGCGGAACTGCGCCACAGAAGAGAGGACGCGGGCCTCTCCCAGGCCGAACTCGGCGCCCCGCTCTTCGTCAGCGGCTCGTTCATCGGACAGCTGGAATCCGGAGTCCGGCGGATGCAGATGGACCAGGCGGAGAAGTTCGACGAGGTGCTGGGCGCGGACGGCTTCTTCGTACGGAACTGCACGGCGCTGAAGACGTCGAAGTACCCGGAACACTTCGCGGAGGCAGCGGAGGCGGAGGCCCGCGCGACGGCGATCCGGGAGTACGCACCTCAGCTCATCCCGGGGCTGTTGCAGACGGAGGCGTATGCGCGGGCAGTGTTCCGGGAGGGACTCCCTACCGCCACCGAGAGCGCGATCGACGAGTTGGTGGCGGCGAGGCTGGAGCGCGCGCAGATCCTCACCGATCCAACACTCCCCATGTTGTGGGTCGTACTGGATGAGGCAGTGCTGCGGCGAAAGGTCGGCGGCCCCGGGACCATGGCACAGGAGCTAAGACACCTCGCCACTCTGGCCAGGGCGCACCGCATCATTCTTCAAGTGCTGCCCTTCTCCGAAGGCGGCCACGCCGCAATGGGTGGCGGCCTCAAACTGATGGCCTTCTCTGATGCGCCACCACTCGCCTACCTGGACAGTCTGGGCTCCGGTCAACTTCTCGATGAGCCGTCAAAGGTCAGAAGATACGAACTGACCTACGATCTACTGGTAGCCAGCGCGTGCTCCCCGGCAGCATCCCTGGCCTTGATCGAATCGGTGGCGGAGGATTACGACCATGAAGCTGAGCGATCCTGACTACGACCTGTCCACGGTGATCTGGCGCAAGTCCTCCTACAGCGACGCAAGCGGCGGCAACTGCCTGGAGATGGGCACCTGGCGCAAGTCCACGTACAGCGGCGGAGACGGCGGCAACTGCCTCGAAGTGCTCGACGGTGTCCCCGAGATCGTCCCCGTCCGCGACTCCAAGATGACGGACGGCCCGGCGCTGGTGTTCCGGGCGGCGGCCTGGTCGACGTTCGTAGCCGGGCTGAAGAGGTCGTAGACGCGCGCCAACCCCGGAGCGCAAGCGCCAACACCCTCGGGTGTTCAATCAGCGGATGACCGAAACCGATGTCGACCTAGGCACTGTCACCGCGCCCTCAGGGATGCTCGTGCTGGGCATGGCGGGCTGGATCGACTACTGGCCGCAACTGGGAAGCCCTCTGTCCGAGCGGGCCCGTACCGCGATAGCCACGGGTGCCGGCCACCTCTACGGTCCCGAGGCCACCGAGCCGTCTGCATGGATGTGTGAGGCGATCGCTGTCGCAGCCGCCGCAGACCGGCCTCTTCCGGTGCGGGCACGGACATCGGCCTCGCCCTTCGACGGGGAACCGGCCATCGCGGTTCTCGAGGTCGGCCTCGGGCTGCCCTGGCCCGGCCCCGAAGACGGCGAACCCGTGCAGCTCGGGGACCTGCCGGTCGACCGGTGCGGCATGGTTCTGGGCGACGCCCAGGCGCTGGACGGCTTCATCGGCCTGGGCGGCGAGTCCACCGACGGCCTGGCGGACGTCACGTACTGGGGGAAGTACGAAGACGCCGTCCATGCCCAGTTCGGCGGCGACCGAATCCCGCAGGAGCCCGGCGGGCACGGCCCGCGTGGATGGCTCGACCTCCCCATGGCCGAGGCCGAAGCGGTCGCCGAACGGCTCGAAACCTGGGCCCGCGAAGGACCCGGCAACGGCCTGATGGTCTCCGTCGACGCACACACCGACTTCCACCGGTTCACCCGGGCCGGATGGAATCACCCCCTGCTGGCCGGCACCATCGACCTCGACGCCTGCCAAGTCCTCGGTCTCGGCTGGGACCCCGGAGATCACTCCATGCGCCACCGCGGGGAGCGGGCCTACGAGCAGGTCTATCCCGCCACCCTCGAACCCCGCGCCGGCGAAGCGGTCCTGCGCTGGACGATCCCGCCGTACGACCCTGACCGGTGAACCGCCCCCGCAGCACGCAGCCGGGCTGCGGGGATGGGCCGGTCGGGTACCGCAAATCCCGCTCCCGGCGGCCGCAGGTGCGCGGGCTCGGGCTCACCTTTCGTGCAGGCGGACTGAGTGTGATGTCAGAGGCGTGTGGTGGGGTGGCCGGATTCTGCCGTCGCGATCCGCTGGGAGACCGCCTTCATGCCCGTGTACTCGTCGCTCACCCAAGCCCTGGCCGAGGCCTTGGTCGATGTCCTGTGGTTCATCGACAGCAGTGAGGACGAGCAGATGGATCCGGACGACGCCGTCAAGCTCCTGGAGGGTGTCGCCCACGTGGTCAGCAAGCTGTCGATCCATCAACGGACCGAGTTGTCCGACCTGCTCGCGACGATGGCCGAAGCCGAGAACGACCCCGCGCGACGGAAGTTCCTGGAGGAAATCCCGGAAGACTTCGGGCTCCTTGAGCCGGCCAACGGCCCAGTCGGCCCGCTCCTCAAAAGTTGAGATCGAAGTAGGCGATAGCGACCGCCCCTGAGATGGCGTTTCATCCATGCCCGAGCGCCCACATCTATCTCAACTTCGCGTTGCGCGAGGGTCCGTCCTGACCGAGTGCGGAACGGCCTGGCCGCCGGACTGTGCGGGCAAGCTGGTCGACGTCCGTGGCCGGACGTGAAGAGCGGAGTCGCCCCTGCCGTGCCCGCGAAAGGCAGAGTCGAACTTCCATGTCCCAGCGGCAAGCCCGGCATACTGAGCGTCATCCAACGGCCGGAAGCAGACGCTCTAATCCTGGCCTCAGGTTGACCGGCGACAATGAGCGGCAAAAGCATCGACGGGAAGGGGACGGGCCAGCGTGCGGATCATGATCGCGGATGATGAAGCGGCCATCCGTGAGTCGCTGGAGCGGGTCCTCCAGGTCGAGGGTTACGACACCAGCACCGTCGCCAACGGTCTCGCCGTACTCGACGGGGTCGGTGGGGCCGGCGGTGACACACTGGATCTGCTGATCCTCGACGTGATGATGCCCCGCCTCGGCGGGTTGGAGACCTGCCGGCGGTTGCGGGCCGCGGGTCGTGATTTGCCGGTGCTGATGCTGACCGCCCGTGACCAGGTCTCCGACCGGGTCACGGGGCTGGACGCGGGCGCCGATGACTACCTGCCCAAGCCGTTCGCCACCGAGGAGTTGCTGGCCCGGGTGCGGGCCCTGCTGCGCCGGCGCACGCCGACCGACGAGGAGTCGCAGATCCTGGCGTTCGCCGATGTCCGGCTCGATCCCGACAGGTTCGAGGCGTGGCGGGGCGGGCGGCCGCTGCGCCTGACCCGGACCGAGTTCTCCCTCCTGCAGGTCCTCCTGCGCAACGCGACCCGGGTCTTGACCCGCGACGCGCTGTTCGAGGCGATCTGGGGCTTCGACATGAGCGCCACCGCCAACAACCTCCAGGTTTACGTGAGCTACCTGCGCCGCAAGATGGAGGCCGAGGGAGAGCCGCGATTGATCTACACGCTGCGCGGCCTGGGATACACGTTGCGGGAGACTCCTCCGTGAACAGGCCCGCCGGCCGGGAACCACGTCGGCTGACCCGATGGTGGCGCCGGCGGTCCCTGCGGACCAGGCTGACGGTGATCGCGGCGACGGCCATCGCGGTCAGCGTGTTCGCGGCCTTCCAGGTGGCCAGCGAGCTACTGGACCGGGAGCTGCAGGACACCGCCGAGAATCAGCTACGCGCCGACTCCCGCGTCCTGGCGACGAACGCGGAGCGCGCCGGTCTGGCGCAGGTCCAGCTACCGCCGTATCCCGGATCCGGTCGGCTGGTGCGGGTCATCCTGCCCGACGGCTCGATCCGGACGCCGGTCGGCCAACCCGCGCTGCCCCCCGTCAGCGAGCACGCCGGGCGCGTGGCGCAGGGCGCGTCGGCCGACCTGATGGAGTCGGACGACAGCGACGACGACGGCTACCTCATCTACACGCTGCGGGCCGGCGACGGCGCGGTCCAGGTGGCCCGCGTCACCGACGACAGCCCGGTCAACCGGTTCGGGTTGGGCATGCTGCTGATCGGGCTGCTCTGCGTGGTCGGCGGCGCCCTTGTCGGGCGGACCGTGGCGCGGACCGGGCTGGCACCGATCGACCGGCTGACCGCCGCCGCGGTACGTGTCGCGCACACCCGGGATCTCGACGCCGACATCCCGGATGAGGGCGGTGGGGAGATCCGGCGGCTGATCCAGTCGATCAACGACATGCTCGCCGCGCTCCGGGACTCCCGTCGGGCCCAGCGGTTGCTCGCCGAGGACGCCGCCCACGAGCTCAAGACCCCGCTCACCAGCCTGCGCCTCAACGCCGAGCTGCTGATCCGGCTCGATCGGCGCGGTGCGCTGGACAGCGCGTTGCCGGCGGAGAGCCGGACCCGGCTGCTCAATGATCTCGGCGCCCAGGTGGCCGAGTTGAGCACGCTTGCCGCCGAGCTGACCGACCTGGCGCGCGGTGACGTCAGCGACGAGAGCACCGAGGTGCTCGACCTCGCCGACGTGGTGGTGGCCGCCGCGACCCGGGCGCGTTCCCGCATGCCCGACATCGAGGTCGCGCTCGACGTGACTTCTGTGTGGGTGAGCGGGCGTCCCGCTGCGCTCCAGCGGGCGGTGCTCAATCTCATCGACAACGCCGGCAAGTGGTCCCCCTCGGACCAACCGGTCCAGGTCCGGCTCCGTGCCGAGGGCGCGTCGGCGGTGTTCGAAGTCGACGACGCCGGGCCGGGCATCGACGCCGCCGACGTACCGCGGGTGTTCGACCGCTTCTACCGTGCCGACAGCGCCCGGGCGTTGCCGGGATCCGGTCTGGGGCTGTCGATCGTGCAGCGGGTCGTCGACGCCCACGGCGGCCGGGCCACCGTCGCCCGCTCCGCACGCGGTGGCGCGCTGCTTCGGGTCGGCCTTCCAGCCGCTGCCCCGCCCGCCCCTGTCGCGCGGCTCACCGTCGGGGAGGACACCGCGGCGCGCTGACCCGCCCCGGCGGCGCAGGACAAGGCACGGCGGCCCTCGGACATGGCCCCGCGCGGCTCACCGTCGGGGCAGGCCACCGCGATGCGCCGACCCCGGCCCCGGCGCGTGGCGCAGGACCAAAGGGCGGCGACCGTCGGGCCCGTGAAGAAATGATCCGGGACGGGGCCTGGGTCCCCGTCCCGGATCTCGTCCGTGCCGCCGCGCTCACCGCCGCAGCGCGGGCTCCTCGTCGTCAGCGAGCGACCGTTGACCGTCCGGCAGCTCCGCCGCTGGACGGGACAGCCGGCTCGGCCACCAGATCCGCCGGCCGATCAGCAAGGTCAGGGCGGGCACCAGGACCGACCGCACCAGCAGGGCGTCGAGCAGCACGCCGAAGGCGACCAGGAACCCGACCTCGATCAGCATCACCAGCGGAAGTGTGGCGAGGACCGCGAACGTGGCCGCCAGGACCATGCCCGCCGAGGTGATGACGCCCCCGGTGGCCGAGAGGGCTTTGAGCATGCCTTCTCCGGTGCCGAGACGCACGGTCTCCTCCCGGGCCCTGCTGGCCAGGAAGATGTTGTAGTCGACGCCGAGCGCCACCAGGAACAGGAATGCCAGCAGCGGCACCGAATAGTCGATCCCCTTGAACCCGAGGATCGTGTCGAAGACGAACACGCTGCCGCCGAAGGCCGCGGCGAACGAGACGATCACGGTGGCCATCAGGACCAGCGGGGCCAGGATCGCGCGCAGCAGCAGCCCGAGGACGATCAGGACGACGGCGAGCACCAGCGGGATCACCAGCTTCTCGTCGCGCTTGGTGGTCACTTCGGTGTCGAGGTTCTCCGCACTCGGCCCGCCGACGATCGCCTCCGCCCCGCTCACCGCGTGCACGGCGGTGCGCAGCCGCTTGATCGTGTCGTACTCTGCGACGGTGTCCGGCGCGTCCTTCGGGAACACGGAGATGTTGGCCCAGCCACCGCTGGTCTGCTCCGGAATGGCCAGAGCCACACCGCGAGTGTCCTTGACGATGTCGAGCACCCGCTCCTGGTGCGCCGGCCGCGTGAAGATCGTCATCGGCTGGCCGCCGAGCTCCGGGAAGTGCTGGCGGAGAACGGTGAAGCCGGTGACCGACTCCGGCGCGGACAGGAACTGGTCCTGCTCCCGCAGGGCGCCGGTGTTGCCCGCCAGCCCGAGGGCGAGCACGCCGAGAACTCCGAGCGAGCCGAGCGTCGCCACCCACCGGCGGCGGCTGATGGCGGCGCCAAGCCGTCCCCACAGCCCCGGCTTCTCCTCAACGGCCGTACTGAACCGCGGGATGGCCGGCCAGAAGATCCGCCTGCCGAGCACCACGAGCACCGCCGGGAACAGCGTCAGCATGGCCACCAGCGCGCACAGGATGCCGACCGCACCGATCGGGCCCAACCCGCTGGTGCTGTTCAGGTCGGCGACGAGCAGGCAGAGCAGGCCGGCGACCACGGTGGCCGCGGACGCGACGATGGCCGGCGCCGCGCCGCGTAGCGCGTGGACCATCGCGACCCGGACGTTCTCATGGTGGTGCAGTGCCTCCCGATATCGAGCGATGAGCAACAGCGCGTAGTCCGTGCCGACGCCGAATACCAGGATCGTCAGCAGCGCCGAGTTCTGGTCGTTGACCACGATGCCGAAGCCCTTGACGAGCAGGTAGACCGTCCCCATCGAGGTCAGTGCGGCCGCCCCGACGGCTACCAGCGGGATGATCCACAACACCGGGCTGCGGTAGGTGAGGATGAGCAGGAGCGTGACGACGACGATGGTCGTGAGGAGGACCTGCACGTCGATGCCGTCGAAGACGGCATCCATGTCGCCGTCGATCGCGCCCGGGCCGGTCACGTCGAGTTCCAGGCCGGAGGGGCGGTCCTTCGCGGCGTCACGCAACGGGCCGACGATGTCCTCCGGTGCGCCGTAGGTCGTGCTCACCTCGAGGGTGAACATCATCGCCTTGCGGTCGGCGGAGGGGCTCGTCGGTGAGCCCTCGTCGTCCTCGCCGGCCGCCGCCTTCGACTTCGGCGGGTACCGCTTGGCGAGGGTGTCGTAGTGGCGCTCGACCGTCGCGCGGTCGGCGTCGGTCATGCCGTCGGCGCGGTGGTACACGAAGACGAACGTGTTGTCGTCACCGCCGGGGAGACTGTCGTCCAGCACCGCCACCTTGGTGGACTCGGCACTGGCCGGCAGGGTGTCTACGGCGCTGTCGGTGGTGACCGAGCTCAACTTTCCGCTCAGCGGCACCATGCCCGCCGCCAGCACCAGCCACAAGCCAATCACCAACCATGGCACCCACCGGCCTGCCAACCGACCGGCCGGCGCTTCCCCGGACGGCGCTGCGTTGACTGCCATCACTAGCCTCCTACATACGGGTTGCATCGCTTATCTGGATGCCTACTTCGTACGGAGCGAACCTGAGACGACTGTTAATACGGTGCTCAGGCCGGTTGGCCGAACCCTGTGCCCAGCGACCGCGCCGGCGTGGTGGCGTCGAGGTCCTGCCCGGTAGGCAAGGCCCGGGCAGCCGTCGGGCCGGATGAGCGACGCGTCGACGTCCACCCGGTCCGTGCGGGCGGTGACGGCGTTGACCCGTCCGTCCACGCGGCCACGGCGTCGCGGGCCTCCGCTCGGTCGACGAGGTCGAGCAGGAGCCCACGCCTCTCACGCAGCAGACCCGCCGACCGGGTCACCGCGGTGATGACGTCCGGGTCGCGCCGCTCCAGCGTCAACTTCATGTCCGGGCACAGGGTGCCGACGAACCGGTGGTCGTCGCCCAGGTCGTACCGGACGTCCATGCCGGCGAGCCAGTCGGCGACGTACCGGTGGGCGTCGTCGAGGGCGCGGGCGCAAGGTCCCCTCTCCGTGGCGCCGGCTGCCGGTCGTCGCACTGCCCCAGCCCTTACCCTCCCCGCCCCGGACCTGGCGGGAGTGAAGATCCGATGCAGGATGAGTGCCTGGGCATATCGGCACCGGCGGCGGGCCACTACCCTCAATCACCTTCCACCAGCGCCCACTTCAGCCTGGGCGCTCACACTCCCTGGGGGACCGGGATGGCTTCCGTACTTCCGACGATCATCGTCGTGTTCTTCCTTGTCGTGCTCGTCGCCTGGATAGTCTCAGCGTTCACCGGCGGGCGGAGGGGTGGCGGCGGCAACCGTCGATGAGGGTGCGAATGCGCCCACCCCCGTGACGCCGCCATCGCCGCGTCCATCACGGGCTGTGCGACGGCGCCGAGATGTCACGCCCCGCACCGCTGCCCACCGTCCGTCCGTGAACCCGCCCCCTGTCGACCCTCAGTCCCCCACGGGTTGACCGCCACGATGCCGCCAGCGCCGACCTCGAGCCGGACCCTGAGAATCGCCCACCAGAAGAACAACGCCACGGCCATCCATGCCCCCATGGTGAGCCACACAGCTTGCCCCCACAGATAGGGGCGACGCCTCCAGAAAGTTGAGATCGAAGTAGGCAATAGCGACCGCCCATGACGTGGCCTTTCTCCGCACTCGAGCGCCCACATCGATCTCAACTTTCCTCGGGGTCCGGATGACGAGCCAAGTCGTCGACGAGACACAGCTGTTGCCCGCATGACGCCAACCGGGAGAGACTGGACGCGAGCCGAAAGCAGGTGCGCCCGTGCCAGCAGCCGAACCGGAGAACGTCGCCTGGTTGACCGAGAGGAAGCTGGCCCGAGCCTGGCCGACCATCCGGTCGACCTGCCTGCAGGCCACCGCGAACGCCAACGGAGTCCGCAGCAGCCACCACGTGTCGCACTCCACGTGGGGCCAGACCAGTTGGAGCGCCTACCACCCCGCAGACGTTGCCCGGGTGGCCGCTGCCATCACCGACGGCACCGCAGTGCTCCAGCCGCACTGGCGGAACGACACCCCCGAGGCGAAGGAACTCGATCGGCGCCTCCGTCGGAAGAACCTGCCCGGTGCCATCGGGTGCGCCCTGCTCATCGCGATCGGGGTGGCGATCGTCGTCGCCTTCCTGGTTCTCACCTGGAACGCCTCCGGATCTGGATCATCTTCGCCCTCCTACTGGCACTGACCGGCACAGAGCCCACCGGCCCCCGAAATCCCTCGGAGCTCAAGCCCCGAGATCCGAGCGCTCTTTCAGCGGAATGGGTGGCGGGATTGATTCCCACCCGCCCTCCCTGCCCGCCGGGTTGACTTTTCGCGACCGACTTGCGACGGAGGGTAATGACGCTCTAGCGTCAGCCTCGACACGACGGCCCCCGCCGGTGCGCAAACACCGAGCAGGGGCCTGACCAGGACGATCGTGAAAGGCGATCCCATGGCTGCCAGTCAGTTTAGTGGTGCCCCTGTTCCCGCACCCTGCCCCGCGCCCACGCTCGACCATCCGATGGCCAATCCCGGATACGGCAAGCGTTCGGCCCCGGGCCAACGGCCCGTTACGGGCCACGATTTCGCGCACCTTCTGCCCCGCGACGCCGCCATCGCCTCGTACATCGACGGGCTGTGCGAGGGTGCCGACATCTCCGTGAAGACCCTCGCCAAGGTGCTGCCGTACGGGCAGTGCGCGCTGCGGACCTCGCTGAACCGGCTCCAGGAGGAGGGGCATCTGCGGCGGGGCAGTGAGTGCGTAGCGACCGAGGAGGCACTGATCTGGGTCACCCGCACGTTCTTCTCCCGCACCACGCGCGACGACGAGTGGTGGGCGGCGTACACCCGGGGCGACGTACCGCAGGAGCAGCAGCAACGGGCCACCCGCTCGCGGTCGTTCATCCTGCTGGCCGCGCTGGGAAGGACCGCGCCCTCCTTGTCGCTGTCGGAGGCGCACTGCGTGCGGCTGGAACCGCAGGTCAGCGAGTGGTTCGAGCGGGGGGCGACCGAGGCGGAGATCATGTGCGCGCTGACGCAGGGGCTCCCGGCCCAGGTATACAGCCCTGTCGCGTTCGTCGGCCGCAGGCTGCTCGACAAACTGCCGCCCGCGCGCATCACCCCCGTACGCGAGGTCGTCCTGCGGACCCTGGAATGCAGTGAGTGCCGGGCCCCCGGCAGCCCCGAGGCGATGCGGGGCGGCGTGTGCGGAGCCTGCCGCGGCAAGCCCGGCGACGCACCCCGGGGCCCGGCGGGTGCCGTGCCCGTGGAGGGCGTACGGGCCCGGATGAGCGCGGTCCGGGCGGGGCTGGCGTCCCGGGAGGCGGCGGGGAACACGGCTGTCCCCCGCACCCGGACCTACTGAGGAACGGGGGCGGGGGACAGGACAGCGTCCGCGCGGGAAGGGTCAGCTGCCCGCGGTCCTCCTGCGTCGCATCCACCACGTCAGCGCGCCGCCCACGACGGCGAGCGCCGCAGCGGCCGCGATGATCGGGCCGACCGGCAGGTCGCTGCCGGTGTGGGCGAGGTCGCCGCTCGGGTCCTTGGCCGGCGGGGTGGTGTGGTCCCCACCGGGCGCGGAGTGGGTGGGCGTCGGCGACGACGGAGTGTCCGTCGGCTTCGGACCGCCCGTACCGGTCGGCGTGGGCGTCGGCTTCGGCGTCGGCTTCGGATTCTCCGGACTCGTCGGCTGATCGGCCGTGCTCCCGCCGAGATAGGCGGTCTCACTGTCCTGGTAGGTCACCTGGGCCTGCACGGACGTCTTGGTGGTCTTGTCCAGGCCCTTGTGCTCGGTGTTGAACTGGACACGGGTGATGTTCTTCTTCGGCGCCTTGGAGAAGTCGACCCCGCCCATGGACAGGATCCACACCTTGCCGTCGTAGACGCGCTCGAACTTGTAGTCACCGTTCCGGAACGAGTCGACGTAACTGTCGTAGACGGTCTTCTTGTCCCAGTCCTTGTTCTCGCCCCTGAGCGGCCACCGCTTGACGTCATTGCTGTCGATGATCTTGCGGAAGTCGGTCGCCTGCACGGCGTCCTTGCGGCGGATGTACTCCGCGGCCACCCGCGAGGAGTAGACACGACGCAGGTCGCCGTAGGACTTGTCCTCGTTCACCCGGCGCTCGAGCTCCGGCCGGATCATGGTGCGGATCAGGGTCTCGGCCTGCTTGGTCTGCGCCTCGGTGAGCTTGCACCCGCCCTGCGGCACGTCGGGACCGGTGGGAACCTCCATGTTGACCTGCAGCGGCGCGTCGAGGATGTAGATCCCGCCGTCCTGCTCGCGGACCTTCGCGGGCTTCGGGGTGATCCACTGGCGGATGACGGGCAGGCAGGGCATGCCCTCCGGGGTACGGGGCGCCGCCTTCCAGAAGGCCTCCCCGCGCTCGTACTTGTCCGGGTTCATCGCGTCCGCGTAGTCGTGCTTGAGCGTCAGGTCGGACTCCAGCAGGACCCGGCCGGCATCCGTCTTCGCGAACTCCTTGTCCATGATCACGTCGGGGCGGATCGGGTTGAGGTTGACCCAGAACTTGTCCGGGGTCAGGGCGAGCCAGGTGAAGAAGGCGTCCGACGCGAGCTGGAGCTTGGCGTCACCGCCGTATCCCGGCTCCGTGTCCGGGTCCTTCACGTAGTCGGCCTTCATCGAGTAGTCGAGACCCTTGCCCTTGACCGGCGTACCGACGTAGTTGATCTCCATGGTGGAGAAGTCGATGCCGCCCGGCCCCCGGCCGAAGTAGCCGCCACGGTTGTTCTGGTTGTACTGCGCCTGGAGCCGGCGCGCCTCCTCGACCGTCTTGCCCGAGCGCAGGGCCTCGTCGATGATCGGCCCCCTGCCGCCCTTGAGCGGATCGGGGTTGAAGCGCTTGTCGTAGTTCGTGTACACGTTCGGCTTCTGGGTGCGCTCGATCGCGTTGGACCGGCGCTCGTTGACCCCGGCCTGGGTGCGGCTGGTGCCACGGTCACGCTTGAGGTCGTCGTCGAACTGCTTGATCAGGTCCTTCGTCGATCCCTCGGTCTTCGCGCCGGTCAGATACCGGAACGTCGACTTCGGCCGCTCCTTGGCGATCTGCCGGTCGGCGACCAGCTGGTCCTTCTCGATCTTGCCGTTGGACTTGGCCTCGACCTTGACCTCGGTACGCCGCTGGTGCATGTCGACGACACGGGTGCGCTTCTCCCCGGTGACGGGGTCCTTGTACTCGATGGGGTCCTGGCACCACCAGTCCGGGCCGACCATGTTGTACTTCTTCACCATGCGGGACTCGAACGCCTCGCCCCGGCGCGGGTTGCCGTGGTTGCCGATGTAGCGCACGTCGAGGAAGCGGGCGAAGTCCTTGTAGCCCTTGGCCGAGTCGTACTGCTTGTTGTAGCGGGCGTAGATCTCCATGACCTTGTCCGCGGGGTTCTTCGACTTGTTGTACGCGCGCTGCCACTTGCGGTAGTTCTTCCCCGCCTTGTCGCGCTGGGCCTGGGTCGGCGGCTGCACCCCGTCGTACGCCTTGGCCGGGTTGTCGTACGTGTAGTTCTCGTCGTTCGGCCACGCGTCGTACGGGAGGTTCGCGGGCGGCCCCGAGTCGGCCGGGGTGGACGGGAACTTCTTGCCGAGATACTTCTCGTCACACCTCACGGCCTTGACGTTGGGCGCCTTCGCAGCCTCGGCCTGGTCAAGGTCCGGAAGGCCGGTCAGCGTCAGGGCCGCCGCCGCGGTGACGGCGAGCGCGAGACGCGGCCACACACGCCGATGGCGCGTTGGATGATGTATGTGGATACTCACTGACTTCTCCCCGTGGAGCGGCGCCGTTGGTACTGAGGCCAACTGATCTGTGAGCGCCGTCCGTTGAACAATCTAGGGGCGAGCCCCTTGAAAGCCAGGGGTTAAGTGGCCATGTCCCCGCCAAATCTTCGCATTTCCGTATCGCTACCTTCAGAACTCACTGCCGCTCCCCGTTCCGGCCCGGTATCCGGCGGCCCCCGGCTACTCGCCGTCGAACCCGTCCGGCTCCCCGATCCAGGTGTCCTCCAGATCACCGGCGACCTCTTCGGTGCGCCGGACCCGGAACACCGACAGCACCCGCCCGGCACGCGCCATCGGGGCCACCCGCCCCAGGGCCAGCCGCGTCAGCCCCTCCCAGGCGAACTCTTCTGGGTCGTCGTCGAGTTCAATGCCCGCCTCCGCCCGCTCCTGCCCACCGATCCCGAAAACCTCGACGACCTCCCGCACGGAACCCTCACGGTCCCAGTCCCCCTCGCCGCTCCACCCGGCGGCAAACAGCCGCACGCCGTCGGGGTGAAGGATCACGTGGGCGCCGTAGGACGCGGAGTGGTCGATCCGCGCCGAGCCGATGACGACCGCGCCGGGGAAGCGTGCGGCCAGCGCGTCAGCCTGCTCGGCAAGAGGGAAGGAGCCGTCGGTGGACGCCAGCGCCGGATCGTTGACCTCGGTCACCGGCCCCCAGCAGCCGACGCCGACCAGATCGAGATCCGCCCGCGTGCCGAACGGCGCCCGCTCGACCGCCTCGATCCGCCCGGACTCCCCCACCACCGCGTCGACCGTCCCGAGCGACGCGGTCAACTCCCGTGCCCGCACGGGGTCGTGGGCGGGTAGTACGCCGCTCCCGCCCGGAAAGGGGGCCTCGACGACGGTGAGCCGGAACTCCCCGTGCTGCGCGATGCCCCGGTCCGGCGGGTACTCCCAGAAGTCGTCGTAGCTCATGCGCACATCTCCGCGTTCGGGAACAGCAACAGGAACGAGAGACCCTAGGCGGGGCCGTCCTGCCGGGCAACCACGCCGGGCCCACGCCGGCCCCACGCCGGGGCAGATCCGGTTCACCCTCTTGGGCGGGCATCGCCTGGGGGCAGGCATCGCCTGAGGGCAGGCGTCGCCTCGGGGCTGGCATCGCCGCAGCCTTGACGGCGGCCACCGCCTGCGAGCCTCCGGGGGGACGACAAGTCCGCCGCACCGGCACCGGCCGGGCAACGCTCTCTGCCCCCGGGGACCCTGGCCGCGCCCGTACAACCCGGATATACAGGGAAGGTTCACCCTGCCCAGCCCGGAAGGTCACCCGGATGCGCCCGCACGCCTCCAAGCCCGCCCATGACGGCGCCGAGACCGAGCGTTCGGCGGCGCGCAAGCCTCCTCAGGCGTCGGAGCGAGAGGGGAGCGCCGCCCCGCACGGGTTGCTCCCGCTCCCTCACGCTGCGGGGAACGCGGCCCTGGTGCAGCTGCTGCGGCAGGCGGGCCACCCCGGGGCCGAGGACGGGCATCGGCACGAGGGCGGGCAGGCGGCCGTGCAGCGTTCCGCCGTGCACGACGTGCTGCGCTCCGCCGGGCAGCCCCTGGACAGCGGGACCCGTACGGACATGGAGGCCCGGTTCGGCGCGGACTTCGCCGACGTACGCGTCCACGACGACGGCGCCGCCCGTACCTCCGCCGCCGAGATCGGCGCTCGGGCGTACACCTCGGGGAACCACATCGTGCTGGGCGACGGCGGGGGCGACCGGCACACCCTGGCGCACGAGCTGACCCACGTCATCCAGCAGCGCCAGGGACCGGTGAGCGGCACCGACAACGGCGGCGGCCTCCGGGTCTCCGACCCCTCCGACCGGTACGAACGCGAGGCCGAGGCGCAGGCGAGGCGCGTCCTGTCAGGCAGCGCCCCGGCCCGTGACTCGGCGGAGGCCATGGCCGGCTCGCCCGGCTCCGGCGACCCGTCCGTGCAGCGGATGCGCAGTGACAACCCCCACGCCTCCGGCGGCGCACACAACGGGTGGGAACTGACCGCGCACCACGTCGTCGCGCACTCCCAGCTGTCGACCGCACTCGAGTCCGTGGACGCCGGGACGCGGGCGATCCTGCTGCGCGAAGCCGTACCCGAGCAGATCACCGACGCGATGCTGGAGAACCTGAAGGTCAAGATTCCGCCGAACTCGAACCGGGACGACTTCAAGACGAAGTTCCGCGCCGCGCTGGTCAAGCCGGGCGGGGGCGACACTGCCGAATTCCGGGGAAACAACCTCAACGCCATCCGCCACGCCTTCTACGAGTGGCAGGGCGGCAATCAGTTCCTCGGACCCAACACCAGCATTCGCGCGGAACCGACCAGTCGCGGGGAGGACACGGACTACGACGGCCGGGCCTTCTCTCCGCTCGGCGACCGGTTCACGGATCTCACCGCTCTGGGAGACGAGTTGAAGGCCGCGAACGCCGCCCGGGACAGGAGGAAGCAGGCTCGGCTTCTGCACGCCATCCTGCGCATCACGGTGAACGCCGCCCCGCGCCCGTTCGACTCCTCGGCCTGGACCGAGGTGACGACGGTGCAGGAAGTGGACCGGCTGGCCGGCGCCCTGGACCGGGACCACATGCGGGACTACACGTACTTCATGATGCGGATGGACGAGATCGAGAGGGGAAGGTACACCGGGATCTCCCAGAACGAGGAGAAGACGAAGTTCTACTACTTCGGTGAGCCGATCAGCCCCTTGGAGATCAAGGGTTCGTTCCTCTACATCAAGATGAACACCCCTCAGGAAACCGTCGTGACGAAGGACAAGGTGCTGTTCTCCGATCTCGTGCCCGGCCACCAGGACGCGGGCACGCACACGGAGTTCGATCTGCCCCCGGGCGGGCATTTCGCCAACGGGAACCTCACCCTGGCCGGATACGCCGGATCGGTCCCCGCCGAGGCGACCCCGGACGGCCGGTACCGGGTGCTGAAGGGCATCTTCAGCAAGCGGTCGCTCGAAACGGACGCCCCCGGAATGAAGCTGTCCGACTACTGCGAACAGGTCGGGGTCCCGACGTCCACCTTCCTGCCCCGCGTGGTGGTCGAGGCGCTGGGCTAGGGCCTGGTTCCGTCGGCGTCCACGTGTTCCCCTTGCGGCAGCACGAGCGCGGAATCCGCGTGAACGGTGACGCGCACCGGTATGGATTTCATCGCGTCGGCCCTGAGCTCGCCCGTGCCGGGGTTCGCCGCATAGCGCGGGTGCGCGCCCGCGCTGATCTGCCAGCGGATGCGGTGGCCCGCGCCGAAGCGGTACGCGGTGACGCTCATCGGGACGGTGACGTGGGCCGGTTCCCCGCCTGACGTACGCACTTGGGCGAGCCCGTCGCAGACGTTGGTGGAGCTGCCCTCGGCGTCCACGTCGCACAGCCGGGTGAACACGTCCCCGAACCCGGTGTCCGTGGACGCGCTGATTCTCGCGGAGACGGCACCCAGCACCGTGACCGGTTCGGTCAGGACAGGGCCCGTGAAGGTGAGCACGTCGTCGCGGGACTCCAGCGGGCCGTTGTCCCGGGCGCCCGCCGTGCCGGACAGCAGCGGGCCGCCGAGGGACGGCGTGGGGGCGGCGGGGTCGTTGCGGAAGGACGTCAGGGGGGCGGTGTCCGTGGGCGGCTGTCGGGTGAGGTGGCCGTCGGCGGTCGGGAACCACGCGGTGGTGGCCGGGGCGAGCGGCCACGCGTCGAGGTCCTGCCACGCCGCCTCCGCGCCGCCGATGTGGACGCGCACGGGGGTGGGGCGCAGCTCCGAGGGGTCGTCGCACAGGTGCGCGCGGAGCCAGGCCAGGCTCTCGGCGAACACCTGGGGCCAGCCCTTCTGCAGGGCGGAGGTGTGGGTCCAGGGCCCGACGAGCAGGGCGGCCTCGGCGCCGGCCCGGCGCAGCCGCGCGTACTGCGCGATGCTCTGGTCGACGAGGGCGTCGTGCCAGCCGGTGACGAGGGCGGTGGGGATGCCGGGGCGGTCGGCCGCCTCGCCCGCCGACGCGCCCTGCCAGTACGGGTCGTCCGGGTCCGGGTGTGTCATCACGTCGTCCAGCCAGGGCACTTCCTGTCCCAGTGCCGCTGCGTATGCCCCCCGGATCGGGCGGGCGGCGACGATGTCCTTGAGGTGGCGTTGGAGCCGCAGGGTCGCCTTGATGAACGGCAGCATGCCGCGGTGCTGGTGCGTCATTCCTGTGCCGACGAGGAGCGCGTTCTCCAGGTGGAGCGCGCCGTCGGTGTGGAAGAGGGCGTACGGGTCGTGCAGGCCGACCTGGACGACCATGGCCTTCAGCTCCGGCGGCGGGTCCAGGGCCAGTGCCCACTGGACGTAGCCGAGGTAGCTGGGTCCGACCGTGCCGAGGGTCCCGTTGAACCAGGGCTGTTCGCGCAGCCAGTCGAGCGTGGCGAGGCCGTCGGCGGCCTCGTTGCGCCAGAGGTCGAACGCGCCGCCCGATCCGCCGGTGCCGCGGCAGCTCTGCAGGACGACGTGGAAGCCCTGTTCGGCGAAGAGCATCCCGTACTGAGGGGACCAGGGGACGCCGCGTCCGTAGGGCGAGCGTACGAGGAGGGTGGGGAAGTCGCCCTGACCGCGGGGGAAGTAGTGGTCCGTGATGAGGGGGCTGCCGTCCGCGGCGGGAACGGTCAGGCCCGGTTCCCAGGCGATCCGGTGGCGCCTCGCCGGAAGCCCGCGCCAGGTGGCCCGCATCAACCGGGCGGACAGCGGGGGCTTCGCGGACGCCGGCGTCCGGGCGGGCCTCGGCCGGGCGTCGTGCGTGGGTGATGTCATCGTTCGCCTCCATCGCTCGATGTATTCTCGTACTGCGTACGAGAATAGTCGATGCTTGGATGAGTCACACAGGAGCCTCAGCCCGAGGAAGGGAACAGCAGGATCGTGACCCGTGCCGACGCGCCCGGCGCCACCGGCGTCGACCCCCGAGAACTCTGGCTGACCCCCGACCGGCCCCGCCGGGGGCGCAGGCCGGCCTTCAGCCGCGAGGCGATCACGGTGGCGGCCGTCGCCCTGGCCGACGCGGAGGGAATCGACGCGGTCACCATGCGGCGGGTCGCCGCGGAGGTGGGCGCCGGCGTCATGTCGCTCTACAGCTACGCCCCCGACAAGGAGACGCTGCTGGACCTGATGATCGACCACGTCAACGGCGAGCTCCCCGCATCCGGGCCGCTCACCGGAGACTGGCGGGCCGACCTCAAGGGCATCGGGCATCTCCAGCGCGACCACATGCTCCGCCACCCCTGGCTGGCCACCGCCGTGCCCGCCCGCCGTACCCTCGGCCCCCGCACCCTCGCCTTCCTGGAGCACGCTCTGGCAGCCCTGCGCCCCAGCGGTCTCGACGGCGGAGCCCGCTTGGAGGTCTTCGCCCAGCTCACCGCGTTCGTGGCCGGGCACGTGGCCCACGAGATCGCCCAGGCCGATGCCGCCCGGTCAGCCGGCCGGGCCGCGGCCGAGGCGCTCTACCTCGCCGCCGTCGCAGCGGACGGCCACCACCCGGAACTGGCCGAGGCCCTCGCCTCCGCCGGACGTCCCGTCACCCCCGACGCCACGTTCGCCCGCTTCCTCAACCGGCTGGTCGACGGGCTCGACGCCGGCTGAAGCGGAAACGGAAGACCGTGACCGCGGTGTGCCGTCTGTGGGAGAGTTCCGCACCGTGACGACAGCCTGCGACGACATACGGATCACCTCGCTCGCCGAGCGGCCCGCGCTGATCCCCCGGGTGTACGAGATCGCCGACACCTGGCCGCCCTTCATCCCGCACGACCTCGTCGGCAGCGCCCTGCTGGGCCGGGTCGTGGAGGACTTCCCCGACTACTGCGTGGTGGCGACCGACGGGGACCGCGTCGTGGCGCGCGGTCTCGCCGTGCCCTTCGACGGCTCGGCGGACGGCCGCGAGGCGACGCCCGATCAGGGCTGGGACCGAGTGCTGACCTGGGCGTACCAGGACCGGCGGCGCGGGCGGGCGGCCACGGCCGCGAGCGCGCTGGAGATCACCGTGGACACCGCGTACCTGGGCCGGGGGCTGTCGTACCGGATGCTGGAGGCGATGCGGGGCGCCGCCGCCCGGCGCGGCCACGACGCGCTGTTCGCCCCGGTCCGCCCGACGGCCAAGCACCTGCACCCGCACGTCCCGATGGCCGAGTACATCGGCCGGCGGCGCGGCGACGGGCTGCCGGAGGACCCGTGGCTGCGGGTGCACGTCAGGAACGGCGGGACCATCGTGAAGGTCGCTCCGGCGTCGATGACCGTCAGCGGATCGCTCGCCCAGTGGCGCGGCTGGACGGGCCTGCCGTTCGACCTGGACGGCGAGGTCGAGGTGCCGGGCGCGCTCGTCCCCGTACGGTGCGACCTCGCGCTCGACCGTGCGGTCTACGTCGAGCCGAACGTGTGGATCCGGCACCGGACGGCCGGTGACGGCACATCGGAGTAGCGGACGGCGGCGGGCGCCGTCCGGGCATGACACCGGCCCCCGGGGACGCATCCCCGGGGGCCGGTGTCGTGTACTGCTGTGCAGGAACTACCGATCCGTGAGGATCAGAAGTCCATGTCACCGCCCGGCATGCCGCCCGGAGCGCCGCCGGCAGCGGCCTTCTCCGGCTTGTCGGCGATGACGGCCTCGGTGGTGAGGAAGAGCGCGGCGATGGACGCGGCGTTCTGCAGGGCGGAGCGCGTGACCTTCGCCGGGTCGATAATGCCCTCGGCGATCATGTCGACGTACTCGCCGGTCGCGGCGTTGAGGCCGTGACCGATCGGCAGGTTGCGCACCTTCTCGACGACGACGCCACCCTCGAGACCACCGTTGACGGCGATCTGCTTGAGCGGGGCCTCCAGCGCCAGCCTGACGGCGTTGGCGCCGGTCGCCTCGTCACCCGAGAGCTCGAGCTTCTCGAAGACGGCCGAGGCCTGGAGCAGAGCCACGCCACCACCGGCGACGATGCCCTCCTCGACAGCGGCCTTGGCGTTGCGCACCGCGTCCTCGATGCGGTGCTTGCGCTCCTTGAGCTCGACCTCGGTCGCGGCACCGGCCTTGATGACGGCCACGCCGCCGGCCAGCTTCGCGAGGCGCTCCTGGAGCTTCTCGCGGTCGTAGTCCGAGTCGGAGTTCTCGATCTCGGCACGGATCTGGTTGACGCGGCCCTGGACCTGGTCGCTGTCACCGGCGCCGTCGACGATCGTCGTCTCGTCCTTGGTGATGACGACCTTGCGGGCGCGGCCGAGCAGGTCGAGACCGGCGTTCTCCAGCTTGAGGCCGACCTCTTCGGAGATGACGGTGCCACCGGTGAGGATGGCGATGTCGCCGAGCATGGCCTTGCGGCGGTCACCGAAGCCCGGGGCCTTGACGGCGACGGACTTGAAGGTGCCACGGATCTTGTTGACGACCAGGGTCGACAGGGCCTCGCCCTCGACGTCCTCGGCGATGATCAGCAGCGGCTTGCCGGACTGCATGACCTTCTCGAGCAGCGGAAGGAGGTCCTTCACGTTGCTGATCTTCGAGTTCACGATCAGGATGTACGGGTCGTCCAGGGACGACTCCATGCGCTCCATGTCCGTGGCGAAGTACGCCGAGATGTAGCCCTTGTCGAAGCGCATGCCCTCCGTGAGCTCGAGCTCCAGACCGAAGGTCTGGGACTCCTCGACGGTGATGACGCCTTCCTTGCCGACCTTGTCCATGGCCTCGGCGATGAGCTCGCCGATCTGGGTGTCAGCGGCGGAGATGGAGGCCGTCGAAGCGATCTGCTCCTTGGTCTCCACGTCCTTGGCCTGCTCCAGGAGGGCGGCGGAGACGGCCTCGACGGCCTTCTCGATGCCCCGCTTGAGAGCCATCGGGTTGGCACCGGCGGCCACGTTGCGAAGGCCCTCGCGGACGAGCGCCTGAGCGAGAACGGTGGCGGTGGTCGTACCGTCGCCGGCGACGTCGTCCGTCTTCTTGGCGACCTCCTTGACGAGCTCCGCACCGATCTTCTCGTACGGGTCCTCCAGCTCGATCTCCTTGGCGATGGAAACACCATCGTTGGTGATCGTGGGGGCGCCCCACTTCTTCTCAAGGACGACGTTGCGGCCCTTGGGGCCGAGGGTGACCTTGACGGCGTCGGCGAGCTGGTTCATGCCGCGCTCAAGACCGCGCCGGGCCTCCTCGTCGAAGGCGATGATCTTGGCCATATGAAGTGGTCCTCCCGGACAGGGGTGGATTCTCCGGACCGAGAGGCGCCCGCGACGGACGGCCTGCGTGTCTGCCGGTTCCTTGCCCCGGAGACCTGCGGGCCTCACCGGCCCGGTCCAAGTTTCTGTCACTCTCACCCAGAGAGTGCTAAGCCAATAATTAGCACTCGACCCCCGAGAGTGCAAGCGTCCCCCTCGGAGTGTGGACAGCGGCCGGGGGAGACTCACGAGCCTCCTGGGACGCGCGAAGGGTCCGTACCCCTGGGGTACGGACCCTTCGTGCGTGAGTAGTGACGTCGGCCGGTTGCGCGACGGCTGGCCGGGCTCAGCCGACGGCGAGCTTGACCATGTCGGCCTGGGGCCCCTTCTGGCCCTGCGAGATCTCGAATTCAACTCGCTGACCCTCTTCGAGGGTGCGGTATCCGTCCATCTGGATCGCGCTGTAGTGGACGAAAACATCCGCACCACCGTCGACCGCGATGAAGCCGTACCCCTTCTCCGCGTTGAACCACTTGACGGTGCCCTGAGCCATGCCTAACTCCCCTATTACTGGCCCTTGCACAGGACCGCACTTCGCGGGCCCGGGTCAGAACTCACCCTCCGACAGGAGAGGGCTCGTAGCGCCGGAACGCGTCGACCGCGGCCGAATGTATCTGCCCAACTGCCCTCTGCAACAGGTCAATCGGACGAGAATTCTGAGCAGCACCGATCGCCCGAATGCGGGGAAGTGAGGGGATTCCTGGGCAAGTCGGGCCAGGCAAAGGCGACTTATGGCGCAAGGAGCTCGGGCACTTTGGCTGCTTCTAGTCGTGGCCAGGCGCATTCTCATATGCGGGCGGCACGGGCAGCGGAGGGGGCTTCCCACACTCTACCGCGCTCAACCATGCAGAATTGCCCCCTCCGCTTCTCTCGCAGAGGGGGCAACTCCGGTGACACGGTGAAGTCGGGCCGGCCCTGAGAGGGCCTACGCCCGCGGCTCAGCAGCCGCCGGCGACGGCCGGGATGATCGAGATGCCGGCACCGTCCGGCGTGACCGTGTCAAGGCCGCCCTCGAAGCGCACGTCGTCGTCGTTGACGTACACGTTCACGAAGCGCCGCAGCTTGCCCTGGTCGTCCAGGACGCGGGCGGCGATGCCCGGGTGGTCCTTCTCCAGGGACTCGATGACCTGGGAGAGGGTCGCGCCCTCGGCCGGGACCTCGGCCTGGCCGCCCGTGTAGGCGCGAAGGATGGTGGGGATACGGACCTTGACGCTCATGGTGGGTGCCCTTCCTGGTGTCGGGTGGTCAGCTGTTGGCGAGGCCGGCGGCGCGGAAGGACTCCAGGCTCGGGCGGATCGTGGCGCTCGCCTGGGCGGTGGCGGCCACGGCTTCCAGCGTCTTGAGGCCGTCACCGGTGTTCAGGACGACGGTGGTGAGCGTCGGGTCGAGCACGCCGGCGTCGATCAGCTTCTTCGTCACGCCGACCGTCACCCCACCGGCCGTCTCGGCGAAGATGCCCTCGGTGCGCGCCAGCAGCTTGATCGCGTCGACGACCTGCTCGTCGTTGACGTCCTCGACTGCGCCGCCGGTGCGGCGGGCGATGTCCAGGACGTACGGGCCGTCGGCCGGATTGCCGATCGCCAGGGACTTGGCGATCGTGTTCGGCTTCTGGGGCCGGACGACGTCGTGACCGGCCTTGAAGGCCGCGGAGACCGGGGAGCAGCCCTCGGCCTGGGCGCCGAAGATCTTGTACGGCTTGTCCTCGACCAGGCCCAGCTTGATCAGTTCCTGGAGGCCCTTTTCGATCTTCGTGAGCTGCGAGCCGGACGCGACCGGGATGACGATCTGGTCGGGCAGCCGCCAGCCGAGCTGCTCGCAGATCTCGTACGCGAGGGTCTTGGAGCCTTCGCCGTAGTACGGGCGCAGGTTGACGTTGACGAAGCCCCAGCCCTCGCCGAGCGGGTCGCCGATGAGCTCGGAGCAGAAGCGGTTGACGTCGTCGTAGTTGCCCTCGATGCCGACCAGCTCACCGCCGTACACCGCGGCCATGACGACCTTGCCCTGCTCCAGGTCGTGCGGGATGAACACGCAACTGCGCAGTCCGGCCCGGGCGGCGGCGGCACCGACGGCGCCGGCGAGGTTGCCGGTGGAGGAGCAGGAAAGGGTGGTGAATCCGAAGGCACGGGCGGCCTCGACGGCGATCGCGACGACACGGTCCTTGAAGGAGTGCGTCGGATTCCCGGAGTCGTCCTTGACGTACAGAGCGCCGGTGACGCCCAGCTCGCGGGCGAGGTTGTCGGCCTTGACCAGCTTGGTGAAGCCGGGGTTGAGGTTGGGCTTGTCGGCGACGTCGGAGGGGACCGGCAGCAGCGGCGCGTAACGCCAGATGTTGTCGGGTCCTGCCTCGATGCGCTTCTTCAGCTCGTCCGGGGAGCCGCTCGGCAGGTCGTACGCCACTTCGAGCGGCCCGAAACAGGACGCGCAGGCGAAAATGGGGCCGAGTGCGAACCGCTCTCCGCATTCGCGGCAGGAAAGTGCCGCGGCGGGACCGAGGTCCACAGAAGATTCAGTGTGTGCTGCAACAGTCTCAACAGCCATGATGGCGAGGCCCTTTCTCCTCATCTTCCTCGCGACGCGTTTCGTCACGAGACGGAATTGGCACCTTCCCCACCTGACCTCGCGGTCGGCGGGAGGGTTGCCGGGACTTCAACGGGCCGTTCCCTCTGTCCCTCTGGATGAGCGCTATGGCACTGGACCATGGATCCAGGCGTTTATCGGCGGGCGGACCCCGGCATGCGAGGGTCGTCCGCGTTGTTCAGACTGTAACCGAAGCACCGGACTGTTGAGATAGCCGTCCGTACCGCGAGATGGATCACATGCAGGGAGTACCGACCGTGCTCGAAGAGGTCGAACGCTGGCTGACCAGGCGTTCCTGGTCCGCCGACGACCGTCCGCTGGACCGTCTGCTGGACGCCAGGAACGAGGCGCACGGCACGCGCGTGAGCGTGGTGCTGCCCGCGCTGAACGAGGCGGAGACGGTCGGGGACATCGTCACCACGATCCGGCGTGAGCTCATGGAGAAGGTGCAGCTGGTCGACGAGCTCGTGGTCATCGATTCCGGTTCCACGGACGCCACCGGAGAGGTCGCCCGCCGGGCGGGGGCCCGGGTGGTCCACCGGGACGCGATCCTGCCCCGCATACCGGCCGTCCCCGGCAAGGGCGAGGTGCTGTGGCGGTCACTCCTGGTGACCAGCGGGGACATCGTCTGCTTCATCGACGCGGACCTGAAGGACTTCTCGGCGGACTTCGTCTCCGGCACCGTGGGCCCGCTGCTGACCGACCCCTCGGTCCAGTTCGTCAAGGCGATGTACGACCGCCCGCTCGGCGGAACCACTGCTCAGGGCGGCCGGGTCACCGAAATGGTGGCACGCCCGCTGCTCAATCTGCACTGGCCCCAGCTGGCCGGTTTCGTCCAGCCGCTCGGCGGCGAGTACGCCGTGCGCCGCTCGCTGCTGGAGCGCCTGCCGTTCCCGGTCGGTTACGGAGTGGAGCTGGGCCTGCTCGTCGACTCCCTGCACACGGTCGGTCTGGACGCACTCGCCCAGGTGGACGTCGGCGTCAGGAAGCACCGTCACCAGGACGGCCAGGCGCTCGGCCGGATGGCGGCCACGATCTACCGGACCGCCCAACTCCGCCTGACTCGCGGACCTCTGGTCCGTCCGTCGATCACCCAGTTCGAGCGCGGCGAGCACGGTTTCGTCGCGCACACCTATCCGGTGGACACCGAGGAGCGGCCGCCGATGTGCGAGATCGAGGAGTACGTTTCACGCCGCGCGGCCTGAAACGGTCTGACTTCGCACGTTTGGGCGGTTCGTGATCGGGCTAGATTCCGCCCATGGTCTCCGAGCACGCCCACACACCTCAGCCCGCTGCCCAGGTACTCGTCGCGTCCAACCGCGGCCCCGTCTCGTACGCGCTGCGCGAGGACGGCTCCCTCGACGCCAAGCGCGGCGGGGGCGGACTCGTCTCCGGTCTGAGCGCCGTGGACGACAAGATGTGGGTCTGCGCCGCCCTCGGGGACGGCGACCGGGAGGCGGTGCGGCGCGGGGTCGGAGAGCCGGGCGTCCGGATGCTCGACATCGACGCGCGGGTGCACGCCGACGCGTACAACGGCATCGCCAACTCGGTGCTGTGGTTCGTGCACCACCTGCTCTACCAGACGCCCGTCGAACCCGTCTTCGACGCGGAGTTCCGCCGGCAGTGGGCCTCCTTCGAGACGTACAACCGGGCCTTCGCCGAGGCGCTCGCCGAGGAGGCGGGCGAGGGCGCGGCGGTCCTCGTGCAGGACTACCACCTGTCGCTGGTGCCCGGCATACTCCGCGAGCTCCGCCCGGACCTCAGGATCGGCCACTTCTCCCACACCCCGTGGGCGCCCGTCGACTACTTCCGGCTGTTGCCCGACGACATCGCCGAACAGCTGCTCCACGGCATCCTCGGCGCCGACCGCGCGGCCTTCCTGACCCGCCGCTGGGCGGACGCGTTCATCGGCTGCTGTACGGAGATCCTCGGCGGCACCGGCCGCACGAGGATCGGGGTGCACGGCCTCGGCGCCGACGCGGACTTCCTGCGCCGCCGCGCCCATGAGCCGGATGTGGACGAGCGGATGGCGGCGCTGCGGGAGCAGGTGGGCCCCGGCCGGAAGGCCATCGTGCGGGTGGACCGTACGGAACTCTCCAAGAACATCGTCCGCGGCCTGCACGCCTACCGCGCCCTGCTCGACGAGCGGCCCGAATGGCGCGGGCGCGTCGCCCACATCGCGTTCGCCTACCCCTCGCGGCAGGACCTGGCGGTCTACCGGGAGTACACGGCCGAGGTGCAGCGCGTCGCCGATGAGATCAACAAGGCGTACGGGACGGCGGACTGGACCCCGGTCGTCCTCCACGTCAAGGACGACTTCGCCCGCTCGCTGGCGGCGTACCGGCTGGCGGACGTGGCGCTCGTCAACCCGATCCGGGACGGGATGAACCTGGTCGCCAAGGAGGTCCCGGTCGTCTCCGACGCCGGCTGCGCGCTGGTGCTGTCGCGGGAGGCGGGGGCGTACGAGGAGCTGGGCGCCGACGCGATCACGGTGAACCCGTACGACGTGTCCGCCACCGCCGCCGCCCTCCACGAGGCGCTGACGATGGCGGACGACGAGCGGGCGGCCCGCACGGAGCGGCTGGCCGCGGCGGCCACCGCGCTGCCGCCGCAGCAGTGGTTCCTGGACCAGCTAGAGGCGCTGCGCCAGGGCTGACAGGAACGCGACGACGGCCCCCGGGCCGGGCAGCGACAGGTCGGCGCGCTCGGCCAGTTCGGGTACCTCCGCGCCGCTGCAGACCAGCAGGCCGGGGGTGCCGTCGGGGCCCTCGGTGCGGAGTTTGTCGACGGCGGCGTACGCGGCGAGGTCGCCCAGGTCGTCGCCCGCGTACAGCACGGACGCGGCGCCGGTCTCGTGCACGTACCGGGTGAGGGCGACGCCCTTGTCCATGCCGGGGGGCCGCAACTCCAGAACGAGGCGGCCCGGTTCGACGATCAGCCCGTGGCGGGCGGCGAGGTCGCCCAAGGGGCCACGCAGTGCGTCGAAGGCGGCCTGCGGGTCGGCGGCGCGGCGGGTGTGGACGGCGAGCGCCTGCCCCTTCTCCTCTATCCAGGTCCCGTGCCAGGAGTCGAACCTGTCGAGCACGCCGGGGAGTTCGGCCCGCGCGGCGGCGACGCCGGGGTGCGGGTCGGGGGCCTGGACGGTGCCGGAGACGGCGTCCCAGCGCTCGGCGCCGTAGTGGCCGAGGACGACGAGCCGGTCCAGCCCCTCGACCCCGGCGAAGCCGCCGTAGCGGACCGCGACGCCGGCCGGGCGGCCGGTGATCACGGCGATCGAAGCGACCTTGGGGGCGAGCGCGGCCAGCGCCTCGACGGTGCCGGGGTGGGCGCGGGCCTGTTCGGGGTCCGGAACGATGTCGGCGAGCGTGCCGTCGAAATCGAGCGCGATGACGGCGCGGTCGGGCCGGGCGAGAAGCGCGGCGAGGCCCTCCTGGCCGGCGGGGGTGGTCGGGGCCGGCAGGGGCGGGGTGTGCGGAGTGCTGCCCATGGCCAGAGCTTAAAGCTTTCCTCCCGCCCCCGCCGTGAAGCCGGTGTGATGCCGAGGCGATACGTCTCCTGGCTAGCGTCCCCGCAGATGTCCAACAGGGAGGCACGCATGTCCGGCGACCGGATGTCCCAGGCCTGGGACTGGCTGAGCACGTACCCGATCCAACCGCATCCCGAACTCGGGCGGGACGGAGTCGTCTGCCCCTACATGGTCAAGGCGATCCGCCGGCGCTACGTCACCATGACCGAGTTCGACGCGTCCGAGGGCGACCAGGCGTTCATGGCGCTGGCCCGGAAGCTGCGCGACGGCGTTCTGGAGCGGGCCGGGGAGCTGGGCTCCGACCGGCTCTACCTCGTGGGTATGGCCGTGCCGTACGGGCTGCCCGACGCGGAACTCAAGGCCATGGTCGCGCGGGTGCACGCGGCGCTCAAGCCGGAGTTCGTCGCGCGGGGACTGATGATCGGTGACTTCTGGCCCGAGCACGAGACGATCGGTCTGCACAATGACGACTTCCGGCCTTTCACCAGCCCGATTCCGCTGCTGGGAATGCGCCATATCACCCCTGCCGATCTTCCGTTCTTCGTGAAGCACGAACCCGTGCCGGCCGAACGGCTGCGGCTCCTCGGCAATTTCCGGAGGCTTTTCGACGGCAGGCTCAACGCCTATTGGTCGGAGCGGCTGCTCGAGGCCGAACTCACGGCCGAACAGGAACTCTCGCTTTCACGCGCGGCGGCCTGAGGAACGAGCGGTCCGAAGCACATGCCCCATCCGTCGCTTCGGGAAGGGAGGTGAAGCAGGCCATGTACCGGGATGCCATGTACCGGGACATCGAGTGTCACGTCTGGTTGCAGCGGCCGCTGACCCGTCCGGCGTCCTGGTTCGGTCTGCTGGAGGCGGCGGAACTCACCCGCTGCTCCTCGTACGTGCACGAGCTCGATCTGTCCCGCTTCGTCACCGGGCGGGTGCTGGCCAGGACCGCGCTCGGCGCCCTGATGGGCGTGGCACCCGAGTCGGTGCGGCTGCATACGCGATGCGCGGAGTGCGGCGGGAGCCACGGCAAGCCGCGGGCGGTCGGTGCGGCCGCCGGCTGGGAGCTGTCGATCTCGCACTCGGGCCAGGTGGTGGCCGTCGCCGTGGTCCGGGGCAACCCCGTCGGCGTGGACGTCGAGGAGTTTCCCGGCCCGGTGGACACGGGCGAGCGGCCGGGACCGGGCGGCGGGAGGTCCGCGGGCGGGCTCGCGGGGGTACCCGCGGAATTCGAACTCGTGCTGGCCGACGACGAGCGCGCCGCCGTGGCGGAGCTGCCGCCCCGGGACCGGGCGCGTGCCTGTCTGACGTACTGGACCCGCAAGGAAGCGGTGCTGAAGGCGACCGGTGAGGGGCTGTACACGGCCATGACCGATCTCAGCGTCTCGGCACCGCACGAGCCCGCCGCGCTGCTGCGCCGCCACGCGCCGGGGGGCGGCACGCAACCGCTGCCCGCGCTCGCCGATCTCCCGACGGGCGAGACCTGTCACGGCTCGGTGGCCGTCCTGGGCGCGCGGTCCGTCGCCGTCCGGATGCACAGCGGCGCGGAAATGCTCACCCAGCGGTTCCGGTAAATCCCATCGATAACAGAAGGAAAACGCGCCCGGATACCTTCCGTGCATGGATCACCTCCCGGCGGCACCGCCCGGGCAACGGGCTCGGTCCAGCTCTCTTCCCCTCTATTTCTTTCAGTTCTTTCAGTTCCGGAACAAGGAGATGCTCAGTGATCAAGTCAGTCGTCATCGTCGGCGGAGGCACCGCGGGATGGATGAGCGCGACCTACCTCAAGGCGGCATTCGGTGACCGTATCGCCGTCACCGTCGTCGAGTCCGACCGGGTATCGAGCATCGGGGTCGGCGAGGCCACGTTCAGCACAGTCCGGCACTTCTTCGACTATCTCGGTCTCGACGAGACCGATTGGCTCCCGCACGTCGCCGGCTCGTACAAGATGGGCATCCGGTTCGAGAACTGGCGCAAGGCCGGGGAGCACTTCTACCACCCCTTCGAGCGGCTTCGCACCTCCGACGGGTTCTCCCTCGCCGACTGGTGGCTCAAGGAGGGCGACCGCAGCAAGCCCTTCGACCACGGGGTCTACCTCACCCCGCACCTGTGCGAGGCGCAGCGCTCGCCGCGGATGCTCGACGGGTCGCTGTTCGCCGGCGGGCTGGACGATTCGCTGGGCCGCTCGACTCTGCAGGAGCAGCGCACCCAGTTCCCGTACGCCTATCACTTCGACGCCGGGCTGCTGGCGAAGTTCCTCACCACGTACGGCACCGACCGCGGGGTGCGGCATGTCGTGGACGACGTGGTCGACGTGGCCCGTGACGAGCGCGGCTGGATCAGCCACGTCACCACACGTGAGCACGGCGACCTGGCCGGCGACCTGTTCATCGACTGCACGGGCTTCCGCGGGCTGCTGATCAACAAGACGCTGGAGGAGAAGTTCCTCTCCTTCGAGGACGTGCTGCCGAACAACCGGGCCGTCGCCCTGCGTGTCCCCAAGCCGAACCAGGCAACGGAGGGCATGAACCCGTACACGACGGCGACCGCGATGGACGCGGGCTGGATCTGGACGATTCCGCTCTTCGGCCGGAACGGCAACGGCTATGTGTACTCCGACCAGTTCTGTTCCCCCGAGGAGGCCGAGCGCACTCTCCGCGAGTTCGCCGCCCCCGGCCAGGACGACCTCGAGGCCAACCACATCCGTATGCGTATCGGCCGCAACGAGCGTTCGTGGGTCAACAACTGCGTGGCCATCGGCCTGTCCAGCGCGTTCGTCGAGCCGCTCGAGTCGACGGGCATCTTCTTCATCCAGCACGGCATAGAGCAGCTGGTGAAGAACTTCCCCGACGAGCACTGGGACCCGCAGTTGCGCAACGACTACAACGGCCGGGTCGCCGAGGTCCTCGACGGGGTCAAGGAGCTGCTGGTCCTGCACTACGTGGCGGCGGCACGCGAGGACACCCCGTACTGGAAGGAGGCCAAGGCGCGCACTCTGCCGGACGGTCTCGCCGAGCGGCTCGACATCGCCTCGTCGCACCTGCTGGACGACCGCAACATCTACCAGCCCTACCACGGCTTCGAGCAGTACTCCTGGATCACGCTGCTGATGGGTCTCGGCCACGAGCCGGCCCGGCCGCGGCCCGCGCTCTCGCACATCGACCCCAGGGCCGCGCGCGCCGAACTGGCCGCGGTGCAGAACGACGCGAAGCGCCTGGTCGACGCGCTTCCCAGCTGCTACGAGTACCTCGCCTCGATCCACTGAGCGCGGGCGTACCTCCCTGCCGCCGGTGCCCGCACCCCCCTTCGTGCGGGCACCGGCGCCCCCTGCCGGCCAACTTCCGTATACGCGCCTGGAGGCGAGTGAGAATGCCAGCCCAGCCCGCACCACGGACCACGGACGTCCGTCCGGGTCTGCGCTCCGTGAGATCGTGGGAATGCCCACCGCAGCATGCTTCCGCCGTGCGGCCCCCGGTGGCCGTGGACGAGTTCCGTTCCCTCATGAGCGCCTTCCCCACCGGCGTCGCCGTGATCACCACCTATGGCCCGGACGGTCTGCCGCGCGGGCTCACCTGTTCGTCCCTGGCGAGCGTGACCTCCGAGCCGCCGACCCTCTCGGTGTGCCTGAACAGCCGCGGCGAGACACTTCGGGCGCTGCGGACCCATGGCGCCTTCGCGGTGAACCTGCTGCACGACGGCGGCCGGGGCGCCGCCGAGGTGTTCGCCAAGCCCGTCTCGAACCGGTTCGGGCAGGTCGAATGGCGGCCGTCGCCCGGTGCGGGTCTGCCCTGGCTCGTCCAGGACGCGTTCACAACGGCCGATTGCCGCGTGTCCGAGCTGATCGAAGTGGGCGATCATACGATGGTGCTGGGCGAAGTGACCGGAGTTGTCCAGGAGTCGGGTACTCCTCTGCTGTACGGGGTGCGCCGTTTCGCGCACTGGCCCGGCGGCGCGGTCGCGGGCACCCGGCCCTCTCCGGAGGGGGTGGCCTCATGACGCTGTCGTCGACGCGCCCGATGGGCCCGGGCCCGCTGAGGTCCGGGCGCCCCACGGTCGGCATGGCCGCCGGCCTGGTCGTGCTGGTGAGCGCGTCCGTCGTGTGGGGGCCCGGTCTGGTGCGTGGCGGAGGTGAGCATTCCGGGATCGATCCGACGGCCCGCTTCCTGCTGGCCGTCGCGGTCATCGTGCTGCTGAGCCACCTACTGGGCACGCTGCTGCGCCGGTTCGGCCAGCCCGCGGTGATCGGGGAGATCGTGGGGGGCCTGCTTCTCGGGCCCTCCGCGCTCGGCTGGGTGTGGCCGTCCGCCCAGGCGTGGCTCCTGCCCACCGAGGTGAAGTCGACCATATCCATGGCGGCGCAGCTGGGACTGGTCACCTTCATGTTCCTGCTCGGCTGCGAGCTGCGCATGGAACGGGTCCGGGCGGGGAGCACCGCGCTCGCCGCCACGGTCGTCGGGGGGATGGGGCTCCCCTTCCTGGCCGGTCTCGGTATCGCGGTGGCCGCTCCGGATGTGCTGCGCGGTACGAGCGGCCACCACACGAGCTATGCCCTGTTCTTCGGTCTGGCACTGTCGGTCACCGCGCTGCCGGTGCTCGCCCGGGTCCTGGTCGATCTGCGGATGGACCGTTCCGGACTGGGGACGTTCGCCCTGGCCGGCGCGGCCGTCGGGGACGGCGTGGCCTGGCTGGCGCTCACGGTCGTCCTGGCGATGACGAGCGCCACGGGGAGTGTCGCCGCCACGGTCGGCATGACGCTCGCCCTGGTCACGGCGACCGTGCTGGTCGTGCGACCCCTGCTGGCGTCCGCCGTGCACGCCGCGGAGAAGCGACAGGGTGGCGCCAAGCTCCTGTTGCCCATGATGCTGCTGGTCGGAGCCGTCGCCTATGCGGCGGTGACCCAGATGATCGGGCTGCACCCGGTGATCGGCGCCTTCCTGTTCGGCACGGTCGTGCCGCGCGGGTCCCGGGCGGCGGAGCGGATGAACGAGCAGTTGCAGGGGTTCACCCTGGCTGTGCTGCTGCCCCTGTTCTTCGCCGGGGTCGGGCTCAACGTCTCGGTACGCGGGCTGGGTCTCGACCCGTGGCACTGGTTCGTCCTCGTCGGTGTCGTGACGGCCGCGACGGTGGCCAAGTTCGCCGGCGCCGGGGGCGCGGCCATGGTCGTGGGCATGCCCCGCAACGAGGCCATGCGGCTCGGCGCGCTGATGAACTGCCGTGGAGTGACCGAGGTCGTCGTCGCCGGTATCGGCTGGGAGGCCGGACTGATCAGTACGAACGGTCTGACGGTCCTGGTCCTGATGGCGCTGGTCACCACGGCCCTGACCGGACCGCTGCTCAAGGCCTTCGGGTTCCGTCCACCGGCCGCGACCGGCGCGGTCGCGCCGCCCCCCGTTCTCAAGAGCCCCGGCCGGGGCGGTTCGCCGGTCCCCGCCTCGGCCGTACGCCTTCCGTCGCCACCCGCCAAGCGAGCACCGCACACCCTGGAGGTCTGAGATGTCCCCGGTCAACTCCGCCCGGCTCATGGAGCGTCAGGCGCACCTCGCCTCGCTCGACCGCTCGATCATCTCCCTGATCGAGGAACGCGCCACCACCGACTCCCAGCTCAGGGCGCTGCGGCGGCTGGCCGGTCTGCACGAGTTCCAGCTGACGCGGGAGAACGAGATCCTGAGCCAGTACCAGGAGGCGCTCGGGCGCCAGGGCACCTCCATCGCGCTCCAACTGCTGGCGATCGCGCGCAGCGAGGGCCGGCGCACGGTGGGCTCCGAGGAGACCGCCACCGCAGCCTGATCGCTGTGCCCGGTGGGGGCCCGTCCCCCCACCGGGCACATTTCCGCGTCCGCGTCCAAGGAAGGAAACCCCCCATGCCGAACACCGTCCGTCCCCGCGCTCCGCTCACCGTCCAGGACGAGCCCGCCGGTCTGCGCGGGCTGCTGCGCCTGCCGTTTCGGCGGCAGACCTGGAGGTACGTGCTGTACACCCTTCTGCTGCCGCTCGCGCTGAGCCTGATCCTGGTCCTGCAGTACGCCATGAAGGCGGCGCAGGACAACGGCCACCAGGAACTGGGCCCCTTGATCCTGCTGGTCGTCCTGGTCGTGGTCGCCGTGTTCGGCCCCGGCTTCGAGCGGGTGCGTGCCCGGTTCTGGCTGGGTGAGGAGATCGGCCGCCGATCCGGGGACAACCGCTTCGTCCGCCATGCCGCCTTCTACGTGCTCAACATGCTCGCGGGCGCGTTGGGATTCCTCGCGGTGGCCGGCTGGCTGATCGTCTCCGCGCGCAACCTCACGTACCCGGTCTGGGGCTGGCGCCCCTACCCGGATCCGGCGTGGGGCGGGCCCCACCCGGCCGGTGTGGTGGGGCTGCACTTCGCGGCGGGCGTGGTGACCTTCTTCGTCGGGCCGTGGATCATCCTCCGGCTGGCGAAGCTCCAGGTCCGGCTGGCCCGCGGGTTCATCGGGTCGGGTCAGCCCGGCTGACCGGTCCGCACCAGGCGGACATGGCCGCGTGGTCCCCGACGGCCGGGCGGGCTCGGTATTCCGAGCCCGCCCGGCCGTCGGGGTTTCAGGCTGCCGTCGCCAGTTCCCGCCGCTCCGCCGCCGCCCCGTCCGGGTCCTGTGCGCCGAGGTAGCGCAGGACGGCCAGGACCCGCCGGTTGTCCCCGCTGTCGCCGGGGACACCGAGCTTGCCGAAGACGGCGGCGACCCGCTTCTCCACGGTGCCCTCCGAGACGCACAGTCTCAGCGCGATGGCGGTGTTGGTCCGGCCCTGCGCCATGAGGGCCAGCACCTCCGACTCCCGGTCGCTGAGGACCCCGAGCCCGGGCGCCGCGGCGCCCCCCGCCGGCCGGGGCGAAGCTGGGGCCCCCCCCCCCAAGCGGGGGAAGGGGGTGGCGGGCCCCGACAACGGCCAGGACGACCCCCGCCCCAGGGGGCCCACGGCCCCGCCCCCACCCGGC
>NZ_JBEOSI010000011.1:0-202419 GCF_040302845.1 Streptomyces sp. NPDC096323 | reverse complement strand
CTCGGGGGGGGGGGGGGGGCTCTGTGTGGGGGGGGGGGGGGGGGTCACGCCCGCGCGCGGGGGCCGGCACCCCCCGCCCCCCCGGCGGCCGCCCCCGCCCGCCGCGCCCCCCGCGGCGCCCGGGTCGAAGGCTGTGCCGCCCGCACCGATGCGGGTCAGGGCGGTGACGAGCCGGTCCACGTCCGTGACGTCCGCCTCCAGCTGGTGGCCGAGGCCCGGGCCGCCGGCTTGCAGGAGGGCAGCCGTCGTACCCGGCTCGGGCGTCCGGGAGTAGAGCAGCACGCCGGTGCCCGGGCGGCCGCGGCGGACGGCCAGGGCGTCCCGTACCGCGTCGCCGTCCCGTGCCGGCCGGGCGGCCGTGGCGACGAGCAGCACGTCGGGGCGGTGGGCGTCGGCGAGGGCCGCCAGCGCTCCCGTGTCGCGGGCGGCGGACACCTGGTGGCCGAGGCCCCCGAGCACATGGGCCAGGCCGGCCCGCAGGACCGGGGAGCTTTCGGCCAGGACGAGACGCATGGGGTTCACTTCCTTCGCCGGGCGCCGCTGTATCCGGTCATCGCGACCGGTAGCTCTCGGCGATGAGAAAGGCCAGGTCGAGGGATTGGCTGCGGTTCAGCCGCGGGTCGCAGGTCGATTCGTAGCGTTCGGCGAGATTCTCGAAGTGCAGCTCGTCGCCTCCACCGACGCACTCGGTGACGTCCTCGCCGGTGAACTCCAGGTGCACCCCGCCGGGATGGGTACCAAGCCCGCGGTGGACGTCGAAGAAGCCGGTGATCTCCTCGACGACGTCGTCGAAGTGCCGGGTCTTGTGCCCCGTCGGCGCCTCGAACGTGTTGCCGTGCATGGGGTCGCAGACCCATGCGACGGGCGCCCCCTCGGCGGTGACCTTCTCCACGAGGGCGGGCAGGCGTTCGCGTACGCCCCTGGCGCCCATGCGGACGACGAAGGTGAGGCGGCCAGGTTCGCGTTCCGGATCGAGCCTGTCGATCAGGGCGAGCGCCTGGTCCGCCGTGGCCGTCGGTCCGAGCTTCACGGCGATGGGGTTGTCGATCCTGGAGAAGTACTCGACGTGTGCGCCGTCGATGTCCCTGGTGCGCTCGCCGATCCACAGGAGGTGGCCGCTGGTGGCGTAGGTGCGGCCGGTCTCCGGATCGGTCCGTGTGAGGGCGTCCTCGTAGTCGAGGAGGAGTCCCTCGTGGCTGACGTAGAACTCCACGGCACGCGCGATGGCCTCGTCGGCCCCGCAGACCTTCATGAAGGTGAGCGCCCGGTCGATCTGGTCGGCGAGTTCGCCGTAGCGCACACCCGCCGGGGAGCCGGCGACGAAGTCCTGGTTCCAGGCGTGGGCCTGGCGCAGGTCCGCGTAGCCGCCGGTGGTGAAGGCGCGGACCAGGTTGAGGGTCGCGGCGGCGGAGCGGTGCATGTGCTGGAGTCGCCGGGGGTCGGGAGTGCGCTGTTCCTCCGTGAATCCGAAGCCGTTGACGGCGTCACCGCGGTAGGCGGGGAGGGTGACGCCGCCGCGGGTCTCGGTGGGGCGGGAGCGGGGCTTGGCGTACTGGCCCGCCATTCTGCCGACCTTGACGACGGGGACGGAGGCCGCGTAGGTGAGGACGAGCGACATCTGGAGCAGGGTGCGCACCTTCCCCCGCACGGCATCGGCCGTGGCCTCGGCGAAGGTCTCGGCGCAGTCCCCGCCCTGGAGCGGGAACGCCTCTCCCCGGGCCACGGCGGCGAGCCGCCGTTTGAGGAGTTCGCATTCGTCGGCGACGACGAGCGGCACCGCCGCGCCGAGTTCGGCGCGGACCGCGTCGAGGGCGGCCGGATCGGGCCAGTCGGGTTGCTGGGCTGCGGGCAGGTCCCGCCACAGGTCCTGATACACCACGGGTATCTCCTCGGTGGGGCGGACGGAAGTCGGAAGGGATCAGGAGACCGGCGCCGGCACGGACCGGCGGGCCATTTCGAGGAAGTTCGCCATCAGCCGCATGCCACCGACGGTGGTGATGCTCTCGGGATGGAACTGCACTCCCTCGATGGGCAGTTCGCGATGGCGCAGGCCCATCAGGGCTCCGTCGTCCTCGGCGCGGGCTGTGGCCCGGAGCTCCGGGGGCAGCGGGTCCTCGACAACGAGCGAGTGGTAGCGGGTGGCGGTCATCGGGGCGCCGAGCCCGGCGAACAGTCCTGTTCCGTCGTGCCGGACCGGGCTCGTCTTGCCGTGTTTGAGCCGGCCCGCGACGTCCACCCGGGCGCCGTACGCCAGACCGATCGCCTGGTGCCCCAGGCAGATGCCGAGGAGCGGCACGTGTCCGGCGAAGGCGTGCACCAGCTCGGTGTGGCCGGAGTCCGCGGGGTGACCGGGCCCGGGGCCGAGCACGACGGCGTCGGGCCGGCGGGCGGTGAGCCGCGCGGGCGATTCGGAGCGTGCCCGGACGACGTCCGTGCGGGCACCGAGGCCGCGCAGATACTGGTCGATGATGTGGGTGAAGCTGTCGTGGGCGTCCACCAGGAGGATCCTCACCGGGACTCACCTTCCAGGGGCGCGCCGTCCGGGCCGCGGCGCACGGTGACCGGCAGGTCTCCCGCTTCCGCGACCGCTGTCAGTTCCTCTCCGGTGAGCGCCCAGTACGCGGCCCCCATCTTGTGCAGGGTCTCGCGCCACTCGGCCACGGGCGAGGAGTCGGCGACGATGCCGGCGCAGCTCTGGGTGGAGTAGACCGGTCCGTCGCGCACGATGGTGCGGATGCAGAGCGCGAACTGCCCCCGGCCGCGCACATCGACGAGGCCGACGGCTCCCGCGTACATGCCGCGCGGCTCGGTCTCCAGGCCCTCGATGATCTCCATGGCGCGGATCTTGGGTGCGCCCGTCACCGTCCCCGCGGGGAACGTGGCGCGCAGCGCCGACCACACGTCGGCGTCCGGCGCGAGCCGTCCTTCGACGGTGGAGACCAGGTGGTACACGTGGGAGAACTCCTCCACCTCCATCAGGCGTCCCGCGGTCAGCGTCCGCGGCACACAGACCCGCCCGACGTCGTTGCGGCACAGGTCGACGAGCATCACGTGCTCGGCCCGTTCCTTCTCGCTCGCGAGCAGTTCGGTGACGCGCCGCGCATCGGTACCGGTGTCGCCGCTGCGCGGGGCCGTACCGGCGATGGGCCGCATCACGATGCGATCGCCCTCGGTCCTGAAGAGCAGCTCGGGGCTGGCGCCGATGAGTGTGGTGCCGGCGTGCGGCACCAGGTACATGTACGGCGACGGGTTGCGGTCACGCAGCCGCCGGTAGGCGTCGAGCGGCGTCAGCGGGGTGGTGACGTCGATCCGGTGCCCGATCTGGATCTGGTAGATGTCGCCGACGCCGATGTGTTCCAGGCAGCGGCCGGCGCGGGCGAGGAAGGTCTCCCGGTCGGTGCTGTCGCGCACGGACAGCGGTGCCGGGGCCGCCGGTACGGGTTCCTCGACGGCGTCCGCCGCGGTACGGGCCGCCGCCACGATGTCGAACGGCGCGGGCTGCGGGAACTCCTCGGCCAGGGCCCGGAAGTGGAGGGCCTCGCCGGTACTCGTGTCGTACCGGACGGTGTTGCGGTAGAGGGTGAGCACACAGTCGGGGCCGGCGGCGCCCTTGCGCGGGGGGAGGTCCTCCAGGTGCCAGGCGGTCCCGTAGCCGAGGGTGGCGAGGAACCCGAACACGTAGGTGTCCGGGGACTGTGCGGTGTGCAGTGCGAACAGGTTCTGCACGGCGCGGAGCAGTTCCAGTGCCTGGCCGGGCCGGTCGATGGGCAGGGAGCCGGTCGCCGACGGGCTCAGACCGAGCCCGTCGGCGACCGTGAGCAGCGCGTCGGCGACGGCCTCGGTCCCGGTGATCGTGATGTGCCCGGGGTGGACGCGGATCTCGGCGAGCCGGTCGTAGCCGATCACCGCCGATGTGCGGTCCTGCTGCGGGCCCTGCGGTGACTCCAGCAGGAAGACGTCGTCGCCGTGGATCTCGCGCAGGGCCGTGCAGAGGTCGAGCGGGCGGTGTTCCGGGAGGAGCGTCTCCTCGATGTGGACATGGACGGCGGGCGCGCCCGCGGGCGGGGAGCGGTACTCCGGGGCGGACGGCGCGGCCGGGGTCTCTAGCAGCGTGGTCAAGGACTTCTCGCTTTCTGGTCTTATCAGCCGAGTACGTATCCGTCCGCGTCCCGCAGCCCCCGGGAGCGGCGCAGGTCGCTGAGGATGAAACTTCGCTGCAGCCAGCGGTCGTTGCCGTCGTAGCGGGGGCGGAAGGCGGTCCGGCCGTGGACGGTGACCCGGTTGTCGACGACGGCCAGGTCGCCGGGTTCGAGCAGGGCGGTCCGTGCCGTCAGGTCGAACAGCTCCTGGAGTTCGGCCAGGGCCCGTCCGGCACGCGGGGTGAGCGGTTCCGTGGCCGCGAAGTCGACGCGCACGTCGGGGTCCTCGGGCGCCCCGGACAGCACGGCGTGCGCCTCGGTGGTCCCGGAGGCGGCACCGAAGGACGGCGGGGCGGCGGTGCGGAACTCCTTGCTGAACAGCGCCTCGCGGCCGTCCGCCGAGAGCAGCGGCAGCACCTGCCGGGTGCAGCCGGTGCGGAGTCCGGCGACGCGCTCGTGGTCGGCGCGCAGGCACAGGAGCATGACGAAGTCGGGGCGGTGGGGGTGGAAGGCGTTCTCGGTGTGAAAGGTGAGCAGCACCGAGCCTGCGTTGCCCTGGAAGTCCTCCTGTCCGGGCACCGGGACGACGTCCTGGACGAGCGCCCCGCCCTTCTCGGGCCGGAACGCCGCCGGGTCGCCGAGCCCGCCGGCGATCATCAGCAGCAGTGCGGCGGGCAGGGCCGCGGTGCGCTGCACGGAGCCGGCGGCCGCCGGGGTGGGCGGCAGGTCCGCGCCCTCCACCGGAAGGCCGCGCAGCAGCAGCGTCCCGGTGGGCCCCGAGTCGCGGCGGAACTCCCGCAGTGTGCGGCGGAGTTCGGCGGGGAGGTCGGACCAGGCGTGCCGGGCGGCAGCGACCCAGGCGCGGTCGTCGACGCGGTCGCCGGCGAGCGGTGGAATCGTACGGGCCACATCGGCGATGGCCCGGGCCCGGTCGCTCATGTCGGCCACGGGGGTCGTGGCGCCGGTGGAGTGGATGGTCGCTGTCATCTGTGCTTCGCCTTCCTGGGGTACGTCCTCGGTGGTGCGGCCGGGTTCACGCGGCCCTCGCGACGGGCGGGGCGCAGCGCTCCGTGCTGCCCGCCCGGTCCGCGATCGGTGCCACGCGGGGTTCGGCGAGGGCCCGGTAGGCGTGCGCGGACAGGGCGACGGACTGATCGAGCCGGGCGGCGTTGAAGTAGATCTCGTCCTGCTCAAGCAGGCCGGGGTCCACGACCACGTGCAGGTCCGGGTGGAACGAGAACGGAATGATGGAGCCGCTCACACAGCCCGTGAGCCGTTCCGCGGTGGCCCGGTCGGCGAAGCCTGCCCGGACTCCGCCCATCACCGCGGCCACCGCGCCGAGATCGACGCGGTGGTCGCCGCGCACCACGGCGAGTACGTACTGCCGCTTCTTGCCGGGCAGGGCGACCCGGATCACCAGTGACTTCGCGGCCTGCCGCAGGGGGTGGCCGCGCAGCAGACTGGCCAGGTCGGTCGCCCCCTGCGGCGGATGGCCGATGAACCGGTGCGGGTGGGGGGCGCGGGCGAGCAGCTCCTTCAGCCGGGCCCGGGCCCCGGGGCTAGGAGTGACCGGCACGGGACATCGCCTCGGCCACGGAACGCGGACGCATGTCGGTCCAGTGCTCCTCGATGTGAGCCAGGCTCTCCGCGTGGCTGCCCTCCTCCCGGGCGACCCGCCAGCCGGCGGGAACCTCCGCGAAGGCGGGCCACAAGGAGAACTGGTCCTCGTCGTTCATCAGGACGAGATAGCGCCCTTCGGTGTCCTCGAACGGATTGGTCATGACGCACTCGCTTCCTGCCAGTACGGGTGTTCCGTACGGCTGTCGATACGAAGGGGCCGGCCCGCGGGACGGCCGGTCAGGCGACGGCCTGCTCGGTGACGTCCTGCGGGCTCAGGGCGGTGCTGCCGTAGATGCCCTGCACCCAGTTGGTCTGGTAGACGGTGTCCAGATAGCGCTCGCCCAGGTCGGGCGAGATCGTGACCGCGGTCGTCCCGGCGCGTCCGGCGTCGTGGGCCTCCAGCCAGGAGGCCGCTCCCGCGACGACGGTCCCGGTGGATCCGCCGAAGAGGAAACCGCGGGCGGCGAGCCGGTGGCACATCCGGACGGTGTCGGTCTCCGGGACAAGCACCACCTCGTCGATGTACGACTCGTCGAGAATCGGCGGGCGCACCCCCGCGCCGAGGCCGGGGATCATCCGGGTCTCCGGCGGACCGCCGAAGGTGACGGAGCCCACGCTGTCCACGGCCACCACGCGTACGTCCGGGCGGCGCTCCTTGAACCAGCGGGCGCATCCCATGAGGGTGCCGGTGGTGCCGGCCCCCACGAAGAGCACGTCCAGGCCGGGGAAGGCCCGGGCGATGGGAGGCGCGGTCCACCGGTAGTGCGCGCGCCAGTTGTCGGAGTTCGTGTACTGGTTCAGCCAGACGTGGCGGGGGTCGGCGGCGCACAGGGCGCGCACCTGGGCCAGTCTCGCGCCGAGGTATCCCTCCTCCGGATCGGGTTCGGTGACGATGTGGACATCGGCGCCCAGGGCCTCCATCAGCCGCCGCGAGGAAAGGTTGCAGCGGGAGTCGGTGACACAGAGGAAGCGGTAGCCCTTGCTCGCCGCGATCATGCTGAGGGCCACGCCGAGGTTTCCGGACGAGGACTCCACGAGGATCGAGCCGGGGGTGAGAGCCCCGCTGAGTTCAGCCGCCTCGACCATGGCCAGGGCGGGTTTGAGTTTGATGGAACCTGAGAAATTGAATCCTTCGCATTTCAGGAAGAGCGAAGTGCCGAGAACGGTCCTCAGATCTATGTAGAGGTCGTCCTCGTTGAATTCCTGCGGAGCCGAGATGATCGGCACGCTGCCTCCCGCGTTCGGGCTTGGACGTGAAGGCGGAAAGGTCAGCCGTAACGGCTCATGTCATGGAAGAAGCCGTCGACGACCGCCAGTTCCCCCGCGGCGCGCACGGTGTCGTAGACATGCCTGCCGAGCGCGAGGTCGAGGACGCCGAGGCCGAACGGTGAGAAGATCACCGGCCGGTCGGCGGCCGGCTCGACCGCTCCGGTGAGCACGTCGTGGAGGGTGCCGTGCACGAAGTCCCTGTTCCCGGTCCGCTGTTCGGCCAGGTGCAGGGAAGTCTGTGCTTTGAGACAGTGCTCGACGTCGTCCACGATGTTGGTGGCGCCGAGCACGACGTCGGCCGACAGGTCACGGAGCGAGATGTGCAGCACGAGTGGGTTGTGCGCGAACCATTCGCTCTTCGTGACGTGCGGTTCCCCGGCTACCGTGGCGAAGACCACGACGTCGCAGGAGCGGATCAGCTGCTCGGGGCTGTCGTGCACGGTGACGGTGCCGGCCGTCCCGGACCGCTCCAGGTAGCCGGCGAAGCCCTCGGCGTGCTCGCGCGAGAGGTCGTGGACGCCTGTTTCGTCGAACTCCCAGCCGGTGCCGGCCAGGTAGCTGTGGAGGTAGCGGGCGATGAGCCCGACGCCGAAGAACCCGATGGTGCGGGGGCGCTCCCTCCCCCGGGTGAGGGCGTCGGCGGCGAGCGCGGCCGACGCCGCGGTCCGGGTCGCGCTGATGATGGAACTCTCGAGGCAGGCCAGCGGATAGCCGGTGTCCGGGTCGTTGAGGATGAGCACGGCGGACGCGCGGGGCAGGCCCGCCGCCACGTTCTCCGGGAAGCTCGATATCCACTTCAGGCCGTCGACGGGGGCCTTGCCGCCGATCGAGGCGGGCAGCGCGATGATCCGGGACGTGGGCCGGTCCGGGAAGCGCAGGAAGTAGGAGGGCGGGTTGACGGTGTCGCCCTCGCCGTGGGTGCGGTAGGCGGCTTCCACGATGTCGACGACGTCCTGGTGGCGGCCGTCGAGGACGCGCTGGACCTCGGCTCCCGGTATCACGGCGAAGGCGGGACTCGGTGTCATGCGGGGCTCTCCCGTAGGGGTGCGGACGGTGGTACGGAGGTCAGTTCAGGTCCATGACGTGGCCGGCGAGCCGGGTCGGGTTGCCGAGGATCACGACGATCTCGCGCTCGCCCTCGTACGCCTCGCGGCTGTGCGCCATCCGGATGTTGTCGACGAGCAGGACGTCGCCGTCCTGCCACGGCTCGCGCCGGGTGGTGTCCTCGTAGGCCTGGTTGATCGTGGAGATCACCTCGGCGGAGATCGGTGTGCCGTCGCCGTGCGTGGTGGTGAACGGCAGCGAGTCGGCGCCGTACACGTCGGTGAGGTATTCGCGGATCATCGGGTCGAGCGTGAGCTCGTTCAGGAAGGCGATCTGGTTGAACCAGAGCGGCCTCCCGCTGACCGGGTGGTCGCTCACCGCGGAGCGGCGCTGACGGGTGCGCAGGGCGCCGTCGTCCAGCCATTCGTGTTCGATGCCGGACGCGGCGCAGTACTCGGCCACCCGCGCCCGGTCGTCGGTGCCGAACGCCTCGGTCCAGGCGACGCCCACCTCGCGGTAGGTGCGGGTCAGTCGCCACCCCTCGCGGGCGAACCGGGCGACGAGTCCGGCGGGCAGGGCGCGCAGCACCTCCTGGGCGTCGGCGACCGCGGTCGCGCCGCCTTCCCGGGGTGCGGTGAGGCAGCCGAAGACGGCGAGGGCCGGCACCTCGGCGGCGTAGCTCAACTCGTGGTGCATGCACATGGGTTCCTCGGCGGGCCACTCGGAGGAGCCCTGCACACCGGGGTGGTAGGTGCGGCGGGCCGCGAAGCGCTCCCGCTCCTGCGCGGGGTCGACGCCGAGCGCCCGCGCGACGGATTCGACGGCCCCCGGGGTGGCGACGGCGAGACCGCGCAGCAGCACGGCGCCGTGGTCGGCGAGGGCGCGCAGCACGGTGGTGCGGTGCCGCGCGGCCCACGAGGCCGCGTCATCGGGGGCCGGGGCGCGCAGGACGGCGACGCCGCCGGGCGGTGGTGCCGGCACGGGGCTGTGGTCCGCTTCCGCGGTGGCTTCGAGTACGGACGTCATCTCTGCGATGTCTCCTCGGTTACGGGTGGCGACGGGTGTCGTACCGGCTTCGGCGGTGGCTCAGCCGACGGCCGCGGCGGGGGTGGCCGTGCGCTCCGCGAGGCGCTCGGCGAGCAGGGCCGCCAGGTCGCAGAGCACCGGGGTGCGGGCCACTTCCTTGACGGTGACGAGTCGTTCGAGGGCCATCGCGAGGCGTACGGCGGTCAGCGACGTCCCGCCGATCTCGAAGAAGTGGTCGGTGCGGCCGATGCGTTCGGCCGGCACCTTGAGCACATCGGCCCACAGTGCGGCGAGCCCGGCCTCGCTCGGGGTGACCGGCGCCTGGATCCCGGCGCCCGCCGGGGTGTGCGTGGCCGGATCGTCCCCGGCGTTCTCCGCCTCCCGGGTCAGGGTCTTCCGGTCGGTCTTGCCGTTGGAGGTGAGCGGCAGCGCGGGCCGGCGCTCCAGCCGGGCGGGAACCATGTAGGCGGGGAGGATGTCGGCGAGCCGGGCCCGGACCTCGCCCGGATCCGGACCGTCCTCCCCGGTGTAGAACCCGACGAGCGCGCGGGCCTCGCCGCGGCCCGCGGCGACCACCGCGCCGTCCCGCACCCCGGCGACCTCCAGCAGCCGGTTCTCGATCTCGCCTATCTCGATCCGGAAGCCCCGGATCTTGAGCTGGGCATCGCGCCTGCCGTGGAACTCGAGCCGCCCGTCGGGCATCCAGCGGCCGAAGTCGCCCGAGCGGTACAGCCGTTCGCCGGGCCGGTGCGGATCAGGCAGGAAGGCGGCCTTGCTGCGTGCCTCGTCGTTCACGTACCCGCGCCCCACGCACACTCCGGAGAACACGATCTCGCCGGGGGAGCCGAGCGGCACCGGCTGGAGCCGTTCGTCGACGACGTACACCCTGACGTTGCGGACGGGCCGGCCGAGCGGTACCGAAGGGCCGGCCGGGGCCCGGTGCATGACCTCGTGGTTGGTGTCGTCGCACGTCTCGGTGAGTCCGTACGCATTGCACAGGGTGACGCCGGGGAAGGACGCGAACCAGCGCTCGACGAGCTCCTTCTTGAGCGCCTCGCCCGTCGCGGAGACCGCACGCAGGTCCGGCAGCGCGGCCTCGCCGTCGTCGCCCAGACAGGTGAGGAGCACTTCCAGGTACGAAGGGACGAGCTGAGCCACCTCGACCCGGCCGGCGCGCAGCGTCCCGACGAACCTCTCCACGTCCAGGACCGCTTCCTGGGCGACGATGTGGGTGGTGCCGCCGGTCACGAGCGCGGCGACCAGCTGCCACAGGGAGATGTCGAAGCACTGGGGCGCGGTCTGGGCGACGACGGTGCCCTCGGCGATGCCCAGGTCCTCGATCTTGGCGAGCAGGTGGTTGACGAACCCCGCGTGCTCGCACACCGCCCCCTTGGGCTCTCCGGTGGAGCCCGAGGTGAAGTAGATGTACGCGGCCGCGCCGGCGGGGACCGGGAACCGCGGGTCCCTGCCGGGCAGTGCGGCCGGGAGCTCGTCGAGGAACGTGACGACGGGGTCGGTCCCGGACTCGGCGACGGCCCGGTCCAGGGCCGGGCACGCCTCCCGGGTCGTGAGCACGGTGCGGCAGGCGCTGCGGGTGAGCACGGACGCGATCCGGGCGGCCGGGAAGTGCGGCTCGACCGGCAGATAGACGCCGCCCGCCTTGAACACCCCGATGACCGCGGCGAGCCAGTCCAGATCGCGTTCGGTGACGACCGCGACGACGCCCTCGTCCCCCAGTCCGCCGTGCCGCAGAGCCCAGGCGATCCGGTTGGCCCGCTCGTTGAGTTCCGCGTACGTGAGCGAGCGGCCTCCCAGCACGGCGGCGACGGCGCCGGGGTGGCTGCGCACCCGCTCCTCGAAGAGCTCGTGGAACCTGCGGTCGGGCACCTCCCGCTCGGGGCCCGCCAGTTCCTCGGTCTGGTGGCGTATCTCGGCGTCGCAGAGCAGGGACCGTTCGCCGTGCGGGGCGCCGGGGTCCTCGGCGGTGCGGCGCAGCGCGGTCAGGTAGTACCCGGCGATCCTCGCGGCGGCCGCGGCGTCGAGCGCGTCCGTGCGGTGGCGGACGACGAGGTCGGCACCGTCCACGTGGACGTCGAGCACCGTGCCGGCCGGCGCCGGTGCGGGTGCGCCCGCCCCGGGAGCGGTGACGAGGGAGTCGAAGCGTGCGCCGCCCTCCTGCTTGCCGGGGGCCTGGTCCGCGTACCGGCCGAGCGCGGCGGCGGCGTCCTGTGCGGCGGCGACGAGGTCGCTCCAGGTGCCGTCCCCGGTGTTGATCCGGACCGGGAGGGCGTCGCGACCGGCCTGCCGGTATCCGGTGACCGTCTCGCTGTCGCCGGTCAGGGCGGCGACCACCTTCGCGTGCGCCGCCAGGAGCACGGGAGCCGTGACCGGCGTGCCGGCGAGCGGCGTCCGGTGCTCGGCGAAGACCGCCGCGCCCTCGTCCGCGCGGGAGCGGTCAGCGGTCCACCGGGGCAGCGGGGTGAAGCCCCCCGCGCCCAGCACACCGCGCCAGTACTCCCGGCCGGCCTCGCCGGCATTGTCGTCCGCGCACCGCTTCACCTGCGTGCCTCCACCCGAAGTACCCGTCACTTCCGTGAGCCGGCGGCCGGCTTCACGTTGATGTCCGGAACACTATGGAGGGGCTTTATCGACGGAGTATCGGTTCACTTCTCATCGTCCGGGACGTGAAATGCCCGGTGCCGGGCCTCCGCGTACGGAGGTCCGGCACCGGGCCGAGCACGCTTTCTCAAAGACGCGCGGAAAGAATCCGGCCGATTTCGGCGGCGGGTGCGGGCGCCATCATCGCCTCGTGCGTGGACGCTATCGCGACCCGCTCGAATTCACCGGAGAGATACGGCTCCCAGCCCCGCGGGTCGGCCCATTCGCGTACGTTCTCCTCGGCCGCGACCAGCAGCACATCGCCCTTGTACGGGGCGGGCTCCGTCGGGGACGCCAGTCGCACGTTGTTGACCAGGACGTTCAGCACGTCACCGCGCTGCTTCCCGTCGAGGTGGCGCACTTCCCCGTCGCTGCGCCCCATGTAGGCGACGATCCCGGCGCGTACGGCGTCCTCGGTGTCCGGCAGGGTGTCGTCCTCCCCGTGCATGCGCGCGTAGGCCTGGTACATGTCGGTGAGGATCTGCCGGGCCTCCATCTCCACCCGGCGTTCCTCCTCCACCGGGTAGGCGTCGAGGAGCACGAGCAGCCCCACCTCCTCGCCGCGCTGCTGCAGTTCGGCGGCGAGTGCCTGGGCGAGCGTGCCGCCGAGCGACCAGCCGAGCAGGTGGTAGGGGCCGTGCGGGCGGACGGACCGGATCTGCGCCACGTAGTCGTCGAGCATGCTCCGCATCGACTCGGCCGTGGGCGTCACCCCGTCCACGCCCCTCGACTGCAGTCCGTACACGGGAGTGTCCGTGTCCAGGGTGCGCAGCAGGCCGGAGTAGCACCAGCTGAGCCCGCCCACCGGGTGGACGCAGAACAGCGGGGCTCTCTCGCCCGTGGTCCGCAGCGGGAGCAGCACGTCGAAGCCGCCGCCCCCCTCCTTGCCGTCCTCGGTGTCGACGCGGCGCAGCAGGGCGGCCGGTGTCGGCGCTTCGAAGACGGCCCGCACGGGGACGTCGGCACCGAGCACCTGGGCGATGAGCCCGGCCAGCCTGGAGGCGAGCAGCGAATGTCCGCCCCGCTCGAAGAAGTTGTCGTCGATGCCGACCGTGTCCACCCCGAGGATCTCGGCGTAGAGCCGGCACATCACCTCTTCGCGTGCGTTGCGCGGCGCCCGGTGCGTGCCGTGCCGGTCCGGGGGCGCGGGCAGTGCGCGTACGTCGAGCTTGCCGTTGGGGGTCAGGGGCAGCCGGTCGAGCGGGACGACGGCCGACGGCACCATGTGTTCGGGGAGTTCACCGCCGAGCGCCGCCTTGATCGTGCCGGTGTCTGCGCTCCCGTCGCGCAGCACCGCGTAGGCGACGAGCCTGCGGTCGCCCGGCCGGTCCTCGCGTACGGTGACGGCCGCCGCCAGCACCTCGGGCAGCCGGACCAGGGCCGCCTGGATCTCGCCGAGTTCGATCCGGTAGCCGCGGAGCTTGACCTGTCCGTCGCCGCGGCCGAGGAAGTCGATCCGCCCGTCTCTGCGGCGGGCGCCCAGATCGCCCGTCCGGTACATCCGCTCCCCCGCCGGTCCGTACGGGTCGGCCACGAAGCGGCCCGCGGTGAGCGCCGCACGGTGCTGGTAGCCGCGGGCCAGGCCGCTTCCGCCGATGTACATCTCGCCGGGTACGCCGGGCGGTACGGGGCGCAGGTGGGCGTCCAGCAGGTAGACGCGTACGCCGGGCAGCGGATGACCGATCGGCTGCCGGCCGGACTCCGACGGGTCCATGGCCCACTGGGTGACCTCGACGGTCGCCTCGGTCGGACCGTAGGCGTTGACCATGCGCCGGCCGGGCGCCCAGCGTTCGACCAGTCGGGGGTTTCCCGCCTCACCGCCGGACATCAGGACGGCGAGGTCGGGCAGCTCGGTCTCCGGCAGGCCGGCGAGCACGGCGGGCGGGAGGTGGGCGTGGGTGATCCGCTCGGCGCGCAGGAACGCGGCGAGTTCCGCGCCGACCGGCACCTGTTCCGGTACGACGAGGCAGCCGCCGGTGAGCAGCGCCATGGTGAGTTCGGCGACCGACACGTCGAAGCTCGGGGAGACGAACTGCAGCACCCGGCTGCCCGGGCCCGCCCCGTGGAGGTCGCGGTGGCCGGCCGCCAGCGCGGCGAGGCCCCGGTGGGTGACGACCACGCCCTTGGGGACGCCGGTGGAGCCCGAGGTGTAGATCACGTACGCGGGATGGTCCGGGAGCAGATCCACGGCCGGGGGCGTGTGGTCCTGCGGCCCGTCGGCCGGCGGCGGGCCGTCGAGCAGGAGGACGGGCGCGGCCCCGGCGGGCAGCCGTTCGGCGTGCGCGGCCGTGGTGACGACGCACCGCGGTCCGGTGTCCGCCAGCATCAGGGAGACGCGCTGCGCGGGATAGTCCGGATCGAGGGGGAGATAGGCGGCGCCCGCCTTCGACACGGCCAGGATCGCCACGACGAGGTCGGCGGAGCGCGGCAGGGCCAGCGCGACCGTCGTCTCGGGTCCGGCGCCCAGGGCGCGCAGCCGGTGCGCCAGCCGGGTGGAGCGTGCGTCCAGCTCGGCGTAACCGAGGACGAGGTCCCCGTGCTGTACGGCCGGGGCGTCCGGTGTGCGGGCCACCTGCTCGGCGAACAGGGCGGGCAGCGTCGAGGGGGCCACGCGTGCGGGAACGCCCCGCCCGGCGCCGAGCTCCGCCGTGCGCTCGGCGGCGGAGAGCAGGTCGATGCGGCTGAGCGGCAGGGCCGGGTCGGCGGCGACGGCGGTGAGCAGCCGGACGAAGCGGTCGGCCAGTGCCCGCACGCTCTCCGGGTCGAAGAGTGCCGTCGCGTACTCGACGATGCCGCTCAGGCCGGCGGGGGTCCCGTCGGCGTCGTGGGTCTCGGCGACGGAGAAGGACAGGTCGCACCGGGCGACGCCGACCCCGAACCCCTCGAACTCGATGTCCAGGCCGGGCAGCCGGATGTCGGGCTCAGCCGTGTTCTGGAACGCCAGCATCACCTGGAACAGCGGATGGGCGGAGGACCGTGCCGGGTTGAGCGCCTCGACGAGCCGCTCGAACGGCAGCTCCTGATGGCTGTAGGCGGCCAGGCCGGTCTCGCGGACCCGGCCCAGCAGTTCGTCGAAGCCGGGGTCCCCGGACGTGTCGGTGCGCAGCACCAGCGTGTTGACGAAGAACCCGGCGAGGTCTTCGAGAGCCGGGTCCGTACGCCCCGCGACGGCCGTACCGATCGGAATGTCGTCGCCGGCGCCCACGGCGCTGAGGAGCGCGGCGAGCCCCGCCTGCACCGTCATGAACAGGGTGCTGTGGCGGGCCCTGGCGAGGGCCGCGAGGCCGCGGTGCGCCTCGGCACCCAGGCTGAAGGCGACCGACGCGCCCCGGTAGTCGGCGACCGCGGGCCGGGGCCGGTCCGTCGGCAGCTCGAGCTGTCCGGGAGCTCCGGCGAGAGCGGTGCGCCAGAAGTCGAGCTGCCGCGCCAGCAGGCTGTCGGGGTCGTCCGCGTCGCCGAGCACGGCCCGCTGCCAGAGCGCGTAGTCGGCGTACTGGACCGGCAGCGGCGACCAGTCGGGGGCGGTGCCCTCGCACCGGCTCGCGTAGGCCTCCGCGAGGTCGCGCAGCAGCGGCGCGACGGAACTGCCGTCCCCCGCGATGTGGTGGACCAGGAGCAGCAGCACGTGCTCGTCCGCCGAGAGCCGCAGGACCGTGCAGCGCAGGGGCGTCTCGGTCGTGAGGTCGAACGCGTACCGCGCGGCCTCGAGCAACGCCCGCGCCGTGTCCGCGGCGGTGGTGTCACGGACCTCGACCACGGGCTCGGCCACCGGCAGCACCAGCTGGTGGGGGGTGCCGTCGGTCTCCGGGAACACCGTGCGGAGCGTCTCGTGCCGGGCGGTGAGGTCACCGAGCGCCGCGGTCAGAGCCGGCACGTCGAGGACGCCCCTGAGCCGCAGCGGGACGGGGATGTTGTACGTGGCGCTCGGGCCCTCCAGCCGGTGCATGAACCAGAGCCGTTGCTGGGCGAAGGAGAGCGGCACGTGTCCGGGGCGCGCGGCGGTCTCCAGGGCGGGCCCGGTCCGCGTGCCGGCCTGGAGGCGCAGGGCGAGCGCGGCGGGGGTGGGAGCCTCGAAGAGCTCCCTGACCGGCAGCGAGACGCCGAACGCGGCGCGGACACGGCCGAGCAGTTTGACGGCGGACAGGGAGTGCCCGCCGCACTGGAAGAAGTTGTCGTCGCCGCAGACGCCGGTCCTGCCGAGAACCTCGCCGAAGAGACCGCACAGGATCTCCTCCTGCGGGGTGCGTCCGGCGCGCCGGGGGCGCGGGGGCCGCCCCTCGCCCGCGTCCTGGGCGGCCTTCGCCGCATCCGGGCCGGCCTTCGCCGCGTCCGGGGCTGCGGGAAGGGCCGCCCGCTGCTCCGCGTCGAGCACGGGCAGTTCCCCGACCGGGCACTGGGGGCGGTCCGCCATGGCCTCGAGCAGGCGCACGGCGTGCGCGACGAGTATCCCGGCCGCCCGGGGCCCGTACACGTCGGGACGGTATTCGAGGCGCAGCAGCAGCCGGTCCCCCTCGATACCGGAGATCATGCGCAGCGGGTAGTGGGCCGCGTCCTTGCCGGAAACCCCGCGCACCCGCAGTCCGGCGTAGGAGGGGGGTGCGGCGCCGCCGCCGGGGTAGTTCTCGACGGTGAGGGCCGTGTCGAAGAGGTCACCGTGGCCGACCAGCCGCTGAAGCTCTCCGAGGCGCAGGTGCTGGTGGTCCAGGAGCAGGCTCTGCTCGTCCTGGAGACGGGCCAGAGCGCCGGTGAGCGGGGCGGAGCGGTCGAGCCGGACCCGTACCGGCACGGTGTTGATGAAGAGACCGACCATGGTCTCGATGCCGGGTATCTCCGGTGGACGCCCGGACACGACCGAGCCGAACACCACGTCCTCGGACCCGGTCAGCCCGCCCAGCACCAGGGCCCACATGCCCTGGAGGAGTGTGTTGACGGTCAGCCCGTTGGCACGTGCCGCCCCGAGGACGGCCGCGGTGCGCTCCGGGTCGAGGCGGGCGGTCGCGTACTCGGGCAGCAGCGGAGCGCGCTCCTCGCCGGACGCGGCGACCAGGGTCGGGGCCCGCAGCCCGGCGAGGGCCCCGGTCCACGCCTTCCCGGAGGCGTCCCGGAGGGCGGAGCCGGCCGTGTCGCGCCCGGCGAGCCAGGCCAGATAGGTGCGGTACGGGGTGACCGGGGGCAGCCGCGTGGGTGCGCCGCCCTCCGCGTACAGCGTCAGGAGCTCCTGCTGGACGATCGGCGCGGACCATCCGTCGAGCAGGATGTGGTGGTTCGTCATCACCAGGTGGTGGTGCGCCGTCGCGGCCCGGACGAGAGTGAACCGGATGGCCGGGGCCACCGCGAGGTCGAAGCGGCGGACCCGGTCCTCGTCGAGAAGGGTGTCCAGGGCGGTGCGCTGTGCCGTGCCGGACAGGCCCGACAGGTCCACCTCGCACCAGGACAGTTGGACCTCGCGGTGGATCACCTGGATGGCCTGCCCGTTCGCCCGCTGCCGGAAGGCGGCACGCAGGTTGGCGTGCCGGCTCAGCAGGGCCTCCGCGGCCGCGCGCAGCCGGGCCGGGTCGAGGGGTCCTTCGAGCGTCATGACCAGCTGCGTGTTGTAGACGTCCGTTCCGCCCTCGTCCGCGAGGGCGTGGAAGAGGAGCCCTTCCTGGAGCGGCGAGAGCGGCAGGACGTCCTCGAGCCCCGAGGTCTTCGTGGAGGTCTTCGAGGTCTTCGTGGAGTTCGTCATGCGATTTCCCTCAATTCTGCTTCCAGCTCGTCGATTTCGTCCTGGCTCAGTGACACCAGGGAAAGGTCGGACGGGGTGTATCCACCGGCGTCCGGCGCCTCGGCATGCTCGGCGAGCACACGCAGCATGCGGAACCACGCCGTCGCGAGCGCCCGGACGTCCCGCTCGGCGAACAGGGCGTCGGGCCAGGTCCAGGTGGCGGTGAGTTCCGGTCCGGCCGGCAGGTCCTCGGTGACCGCGTTGATCTCCAGCGCGTGCCCGACGGGCATCTCCGGGTCGCGCGGCAGCGGACCCGCCGCGCCGGGAACGACCGTCCAGTCGGCGGTGTTCTCGTGCTGCCCGGGGGGTGCGGCGTCGAACCTGCCGAGATAGTTGAACCCGATCTGCGGTACGGGGTGGCCGAGCCGACCACCCTCCGGCGTGAGCCGGTGGAGCATCCCGAAGCCGATGCCGTTGTCGGGCAGAGCGCGGAGCTGCTCCTTGACCTGCTTGAGCACCCGCCCGACGACCGGGCCCGGGTCGGCCAGTTCCGCATCGGACACGTCGCCCGGATCGAGACGTACGGGGCACAGGGACGTGAACCAGCCGACGGTACGGGAGAGGTCGGCGCCGGGCACGATCTCCTCCCGGCCGTGCCCCTCCAGGTCCAGCAGCAGTGCGGTGGAGGGCGAGGGGCCCTGCCGCCTGCGGTGCTCCAGGACCGCCAGGGCGAGCCCGGTGAGCAGGACGTCGTTGATCCCGGCGTGGAAGGAGGCCGGAACCGTCGTCAGCAGGTCCCGGGTGATCTGGGCGGGCAGGCGCAGGGTGAGCGACCTCGTGGTGCCGGCGACGTCTCGGGCAGCGTCCAGCGGTCCGGTGCCGAGCACCGGGTCGGGCGTGGCCACCGTCGCTTCCCACAGGCCGCGTTCGGGCCGGCGGGCGTGGGCGGCTTCGGCGAGCAGTCCGGACCATCGGCGGAAGGACATGGGCACGGGGTCGAGCTCCCGGCCCGCCCAGGCCGCGGCGAGGTCGGGGAGCAGGATGCGCCACGAGACCCCGTCCACGACGAGGTGGTGGGCGACGATCAGGAGGCGTCCGGGCCGTTCGGCTCCCCGGTCGAACCAGACGAACTGGATCATCGCGCCCTCGGCGGGATCCAGCCTCAGCCGCGCCGCTTCGGCCTCGCGCACCGTCACGGCGTCGAGCGCCGGACCGGTGAGGCCGGTGGTGTCCACGCGGTGCAGAGGGACCGGCCGGCCGGAGTCCGCCGACTTGGCGGACGGTATGTCGAGCCGCCACCCGTTGTCCGGGCCCGGTACGGCGCGCATGCGGAGCACGTCGTGCCGGGTGACGAGCGCGCGGAGCGCCGTCGCGAGCCGGTCGCGGTCGGCGCCGGCGGGCACCTGGACGACCATGGACTGGTTGAATCCCTGCCAGGAGCCGCCCAGTTCACGCAGCCAGTACATGATGGGCGTGGCCTCGACAGGTCCGGTGCCGTCGTCCGGGGTCCGCTGCTCCACACCCGCGCCGGCCTCCTCGGCGACGGTCGCCAGGACGGCGGCCGACTGGTGCGTGAACACGTCCCGGGCGCTGAACGTCAGTCCGGCCCGGCGGGCCCGGCTGACGAGCTGGATCGAGAGGATGCTGTCCCCGCCGATTTCGAAGAAGTTGGCGGTGGGGGCGACACGGTCGAGGCCGAGGACGTCGGCGAACAGACCGCACAGGATCTCCTCGCGCTGGCTGCGCGGGGCCCGGTCGCCTGCGGCCGGGGCCATGGACAGCGCGGGCTCGGGCAATGCCTTCACATCGAGCTTGCCGTTCGGGGTGAGCGGCAACGCGTCCAGCGACACGAACGAGGACGGCACCATGTACTCCGGCAGCCGCTCACCCGCATACGCCCGCAACCGAGCCGCATCCACGCCGCCCACGACGTACGCGGTCAGCCGGCGATCTCCCGGACGGTCCTCACGCACCACCACGGCGGCCTGGACGACACCGGGGCACGTACCGAGCACGGCCTCGACCTCTGCGAGCTCGATACGGAACCCGCGTACCTTCACCTGGCTGTCGGCACGGCCGACGAACTCCAGCTGACCCTCCGCACGCCACCGCACCACATCCCCGGTCCGGTACATCCGCTCCCCCGGACCACCGAACGGGCACGCCACGAACCGCCCCGCCGTCAGCCCGGGACGGCCCAGATACCCGCGGGCCAGGCCCGCACCCGACACATACAGCTCACCCGCCACACCCGGCGCCACCGGACGCAGGTTGTGATCGAGCACAAAGACGCGGGTGTTGACGATCGGGCCGCCGATCGGCGCGATCACCGCACCGCTCAGAGGGCCACTCATCGTCGCGCAGACCGTCGTCTCCGTCGGACCGTACGCATTGATCATCCGCCGGCCGGCCGACCAGCGCTCCACCATCGCCGGCGGGCACGCCTCCCCCGCCACCACCAGCGTCATTCCCTCGGGCAGACCACCCTCCGGCATCACAGCCAGCGCCGCGGGCGGCAGCGTCGCATGCGTCACCGCATGCCGCTCCAGCACACCCGCCAAACCCTCACCGGGCAGCAACTCCTGCGACGACCCCATCACCAACCGCGCCCCGGCCAGCAGAGCCATGCAGACTTCGGAGGCGGCGGCGTCGAAGCTCGGCGAGGCGAACTGCAGCACCCGGCTCGCGGCCGTCACACCGAATCGTTCGACCTGTCCGACCGCGAGGCTCGCGATGCCGGAGTGGGTGACGACGACACCCTTCGGGCGGCCCGTCGAACCGGACGTGTAGATCACCCACGCCGGCGCGCCCAGGCCGAGCGGCGCCTCCCGGTCCGCATCACCCAGATCAGTGCCCGGGTACCCGGCAAGAACATCCGAAAGATCATCGATGACCACATGCTCCCGGCCGGGCAGACCGGACACGGACGCACTGTCGGTCAGGACTAGAAGAGGCCGGGCGTCATCGAGCATGTACGCGATCCGGTCCGCCGGATACGACAGATCGACCGGCAGATACGCACCACCCGCCTTCACCACCGCCAACACCGCGACCAGCCACTCCACCGACCGCGGCAACGCCACCGCCACCAGCCGCTCCGGACCCACACCCCGCCCGACGAGATACCGCGCCAGCCGGTTCGCCCGCACGTTCAACTCCGCATACGACAACGACACATCACCGCACACCACGGCCACCGCGTCCGGAGCACCCGCCACCCGCTCCTCGAACAGCACCGGCAACGTCGACGCCGGCACCGGCCGCGCACTGTCGTTCCACTCCTCCAGCAACCGCACCCGCTCCGAACCCGACAACACCTCCAGCGAACCGATCGGACGCTCCACATCCACCACCGCCTCATCCAGCAACCGCACCAGACGCGCCACGATGAGTTCGGCGGTGGAGCGGTCGAAGGAGTCGGTCGCGTAGACGAGGCTGCCCGTGATGCCGGCCGGGGCCCCCGACGGGTCGCGGCGCTCGCTGAGGCTGAAGGCCAGGTCGAACTTGGCGGCCGGCGTGTCCAGGCCGTCGACCTTCGTCGTGAGGCCGGGCAACTGGATGTCGTCGTCGGACACCTCGGTACGGAAGGTGAGCATGACCTGGAAGAGGGGGTGGTAGGCCAGCGAACGGGCCGGGTTCACGACTTCCACGACCCGCTCGAAGGGCATGTCCTGATGAGCGAACGCCGCGAGATCCGCCTCACGCACCCGCTCCACCAACTCACGGAACCCCGGATCACCCGACGTATCCGTCCGCAACACCAACGTATTGACGAAGAACCCCACCAGATCATCCAGCGCCTCGTCCGAACGACCCGCCACCGCCGTCCCCACCGGCACATCCGACCCCGCACCCAACCGCGTCAACAACGCGGCAACCGCGGCCTGCACCACCATGAACACCGTCGACCGCGTCGACCGCGCCAACTCCACCAACGCCCGATGCGTGCCCGCACCCACACACACACCCACATCACCACCCGCATGCGAAGCCACCACCGGACGCGACCGGTCCAACGGCAACTCCACCAACTCCGGCAACCCCGCCAACTCGGCCGCCCAGAACGCGGACTGCCGAGCCATCAGACTCCCCGGATCACCCTCCTCCCCCAAAACCTCCTGCTGCCACAACGCGAAATCCGCGAACTGCACCTCCAACGCCGCCCACCCCGGCACACCACCACCCACCCGCGCCCCATAAGCCACCGACAGATCCCGCAACAACGGACCCGTCGACCACCCATCCGCCACAATGTGATGCAACAACACCAACAACACATGCCGCTCCGCACCCACCCGGAACAACGTCAACCGCACCGGAACCTCACGCTCCAACGCGAACCCATACCCAGCAGCCACCCCCAGAGCAGCCCCCACACCCACCTCATCCACATCCACCACCACCAAACCAGGCACCCCCTCACCCACCGGCAACACCCGCTGCCGAGGCACCCCACCCACCTCCGGAAACACCGTCCGCAACACCTCATGCCGCGCCACCACATCCCCCCACGCCCACCCCAACGCCCCCACATCAAGCGGACCATCAAGGTGAAGGGCGAGAGGAACGTTGTACGTGGCGTCGGCGCCCTCGACCTGGCCGAGCACCCACAGCCTTCGCTGGGCATGGGAGAGCGGCAGGATCTCGGGCCGCTCCCTGCGCACCGGTGAGGTGCGGGCGGAGTCGGCATCGTCGATGCGGCCGGCCAGAGCGGCGGGCGACGGAGCCTCGAAGAGCGTCCGGATCGCCAGCTCGACCCCGAAGGCCGAGCGAATGCCGCTGATGAGCCGGGTGGCGAGCAGCGAGTGCCCGCCGATTTCGAAGAAGTTGGCGGTGGGGGCGACGCGGTCGAGGCCGAGGACGTCGGCGAACAGACCGCACAGGATCTCCTCGCGCTGAGTGCGCGGGGCCCGGTCGCCTGCGGCCGGGGCCATGGACAGCGCGGGCTCGGGCAATGCCTTCACATCGAGCTTGCCGTTCGGCGTGAGCGGCAACGCGTCCAGCGACACGAACGCGGAGGGCACCATGTACTCCGGCAGCCGCTCACCCGCATACGCCCGCAACCGAGCCGCATCCACGCCGCCCACGACGTACGCGGTCAGCCGGCGATCTCCCGGACGGTCCTCACGCACCACCACGGCGGCCTGGACGACACCGGGGCACGTACCGAGCACGGCCTCGACCTCTGCGAGCTCGATACGGAACCCGCGTACCTTCACCTGGCTGTCGGCACGGCCGACGAACTCCAGCTGACCCTCCGCACGCCACCGCACCACATCCCCGGTCCGGTACATCCGCTCCCCCGGACCACCGAACGGGCACGCCACGAACCGCCCCGCCGTCAGCCCGGGACGGCCCAGATACCCGCGGGCCAGGCCCGCACCCGACACATACAGCTCACCCGCCACACCCGGCGCCACCGGACGCAGGTTGTGATCGAGCACGAAGACGCGGGTGTTGACGATCGGGCCGCCGATCGGCGCGATCACCGCACCGCTCAGAGGGCCGCTCATCGTCGCGCAGACCGTCGTCTCCGTCGGACCGTACGCATTGATCATCCGCCGGCCGGCCGACCAGCGCTCCACCATCGCCGGCGGGCACGCCTCCCCCGCCACCACCAGCGTCATTCCCTCGGGCAGACCACCCTCCGGCATCACAGCCAGCGCCGCGGGCGGCAGCGTCGCATGCGTCACCGCATGCCTCGCCAGCACACCCGCCAAACCCTCACCGGGCAGCAACTCCTGCGACGACCCCATCACCAACCGCGCCCCGGAGACCAACGCCATGCACACCTCCCAGGCGGCGGCGTCGAAGCTCGGCGAGGCGAACTGCAGCACCCGGCTCTCCGGTGTGACGTCGAAGGCCTCGATCTGGGAACGCACGAGGCTCGCGATGCCCGAGTGGGTGACGACCACACCCTTCGGGCGGCCCGTCGAACCGGACGTGTAGATCACCCACGCCGGCGCGCCCAGGCCGAGCGGCGCCTCCCGGTCCGCATCACCCAGATCAGCGCCCGGGTAACACGCGACAACATCCTCGAGCTCATCGACGACCACATGCTCCCGGCCGGGCAGACCGGGCACGGACGCACTGTCGGTCAGGACCAGAAGAGGCCGGGCGTCATCGAGCATGTACGCGATCCGGTCCGCCGGATACGACAGATCGACCGGCAGATACGCACCACCCGCCTTCACCACCGCCAACACCGCGACCAGCCACTCCACCGACCGCGGCAACGCCACCGCCACCAGCCGCTCCGGACCCACTCCCCGCCCGACGAGATACCGCGCCAGCCGGTTCGCCCGCACGTTCAACTCCGCGTACGACAACGACACGTCACCGCACACCACGGCCACCGCGTCCGGAGCACCCGCCACCCGCTCCTCGAACAGCACCGGCAACGTCGACGCCGGCACCGGCCGCGCACTGTCGTTCCACTCCTCCAGCAACCGCACCCGCTCCGACCCCGACAACACCTCCAACGAACCGATCGGACGCTCCACATCCACCACCGCCGCATCCAGCAACCGCACCAGACGCGCCACGAAGTCCTGGGCCGTCGACGCGTCGATGATGTCCGTGGCGTAGGTCAGACCCCCGGTGATTCCCGCGGGGCTGCCGTCCTCAGCGGTCCGCTCGTGGAGGCTGAGGGTGAGGTCGAACTTGGCGGTGCCTGCGCTGAGGTCTTCGAGCCTGCCGGTCAGGCCGGGCATCGAGAGTTCGGCACTCGCGTTGTTCTGGAGCACCAGCATGACCTGGAAGAGGGGGTGGTAGGCCAGCGAACGGGCCGGGTTCACGACTTCCACGACCCGCTCGAAGGGCATGTCCTGATGAGCGAACGCCGCGAGATCCGCCTCACGCACCCGCTCCACCAACTCACGGAACCCCGGATCACCCGACGTATCCGTCCGCAACACCAACGTATTGACGAAGAACCCCACCAGATCATCCAGCGCCTCGTCCGAACGACCCGCCACCGCCGTCCCCACCGGCACATCCGACCCCGCACCCAACCGCGTCAACAACGCGGCAACCGCGGCCTGCACCACCATGAACACCGTCGACCGCGTCGACCGCGCCAACTCCACCAACGCCCGATGCGTGCCCGCACCCACACACACACCCACATCACCACCCGCATGCGAAGCCACCACCGGACGCGACCGGTCCAACGGCAACTCCACCAACTCCGGCAACCCCGCCAACTCAGCCGCCCAGAACGCGGACTGCCGAGCCATCAGACTCCCCGGATCACCCTCCTCCCCCAAAACCTCCTGCTGCCACAACGCGAAATCCGCGAACTGCACCTCCAACGCCGCCCACCCCGGCACACCACCACCCACCCGCGCCCCATAAGCCACCGACAGATCCCGCAACAACGGACCCGTCGACCACCCATCCGCCACAATGTGATGCAACAACACCAACAACACATGCCGCTCCGCACCCACCCGGAACAACGTCAACCGCACCGGAACCTCACGCTCCAACGCGAACCCATACCCAGCAGCCACCCCCAGAGCAGCCCCCACACCCACCTCATCCACATCCACCACCACCAAACCAGGCACCCCCTCACCCACCGGCAACACCCGCTGCCGAGGCACCCCACCCACCTCCGGAAACACCGTCCGCAACACCTCATGCCGCGCCACCACATCCCCCCACGCCCACCCCAACGCCCCCACATCAAGCGGACCATCAAGGTGAAGGGCGAGAGGAACGTTGTAGGTGGGGCTCGGGCCTTCCAGGCGGTGCAGGAACCACAGCCGCTGCTGGGTGTACGAGAGCGGAATCATGACGTCTCCTCGGTCCTCTTCATGGGCCGCAGCTTGGGCCGTGCCTTCTGGGCGCCGGCCAGCTCGCCCGCGAGGGCTTCGGCCGTCGGGTTCTCGAACAGGGCGCGGATCGCGAGTTCGGCGTCGAACACGGTGCGGATCCGGCTGATGAGCCGGGTGGCGAGCAGCGAGTGCCCGCCCAGCTCGAAGAAGTTCTCGTCCGCTCCCACACCGTCCAGGCCCAGGAGTTCGGCGAACAGACCGCAGAGGATCTCCTCCTGCGCGGTCCGCGGTGCGCGGCCCGCCCGTTCGGCGGTCGCCTGCGGGGCCGGGAGTGCCGTGCGGTCGAGCTTGCCGTTCGGGGTGAGCGGCAGCGCGTCAAGCGTCACGAACGCGGACGGCACCATGTACTCCGGCAGCCGGACGCCGGCCGCGGCCTTCACCGCCGCCGCGTCGAATCCGGGCCCCGCCACCACATACGCGACGATCCTCTGATCACCGGGCCGGTCCTCGCGGACCACGACGGCGCTCCGCAGCACCTCGGCGTGGCCGTTCAGCTCGGCCTCGATCTCGCCCAGTTCGATGCGCAGTCCGCGTACCTTCACCTGGCTGTCGGCACGGCCGACGAACTCCAGCTGACCATCCGCACGCCACCGCACCACATCCCCGGTCCGGTACATCCGCTCCCCCGGACCACCGAACGGGCACGCCACGAACCGCCCCGCCGTCAGGTCCGGCCGGCCCACATATCCGCGGGCCAGCCCGGCACCGGCGAGGTAGAGCTCGCCGGGGACTCCGGGGGCCACGGGGTGCAGCCGGCCGTCGAGCACGAAGGCCGTGGTGTTGTCCATGGGACCACCGATGGGCGGGGTTCCCCCGTAGTCGTACGGGCGGCGCACCTGGTGCCGGGTGGCGTACGTGGTGGACTCGGTGGGTCCGTAGACGTGGACGACCCGGGTCTGCGGGCAGGTGTCGCTCACGCGGCGGAACGCCGCCGACGAGCCCGCCTCGCCGCCCGTCCACACCTCGCGCAGGGCACCGAGGGGGTTGCCCTCGGCCTCGGCGAGGACGTTGAACAGCGCGGTGGTGAAGAACGCCGCCGTGAGGCTCCCGCCGGTGAGCAGCGCCGTGAGGGTGTCGAGGTCGGTCTCGCCCGGTGGGGCGATGACGATCTCGCCGCCGTTCAGCAGCGGCACCCACATCTCGTAGGTGGTGGCGTCGAAGGCGAGCGGGGAGTGGAGCAAAACCCGGGCATGACCGCCTCCGGTGAACGAGCGGTCCGCGGCGAGTGCCGCCACGGAGGCATGGGTGACGGCGACGCCCTTGGGAATGCCGGACGAGCCGGAGGTGAACATGGCGTAGGCGAGCCCGCCCGGGTGGACCGGGAGCCGCGGGTCGTGGCCGGGCCCGGTCCCTGTGTCGTCGAGGTGGACGACGGTCGTGCCGGCGGGCAGGGCCGGCGCCGCGGGGTGCCCGCGGTCGATGACGACATGGGAGGCGGCCGCCTGATCGAGGATCGTACGGATGCGGTCGGCGGGGTAACGGGTGTCGAGGGGGACGTACATCGCCCCTGCCTTGAGGACGCCGAGGATCGTGGCGACGGCGTCGAAGGAGCGTTCCTGGAAGAGCACGACGCGGGTCTCCGGGCCTGCTCCGGACTCGATGAGGCGGTGGGCGATGCGGTTGGCACGCCGGTCGAGCTGCTCGTACGACAGGGTGTCGGCGCCGAGCCGTACCGCGGGTGCGTGGGGGGTGCGGGCGACCTGGGCCCGGAAGAGCTCGGGCAGCGAGCCGTCCGGGACGGGGGTGGCGGTGGCGTTCCAGCGGTGGAGCACCAGGTCGCGTTCGGCGGCCGGCAGGATCGGCAGGTCGCCGATCGGCCGGTCGGGGTCGGACACGGCGGCTTCGAGGACCCGTACCAGGGCGTCGGCGAAGAACTGCGCGGTGGAGCGGTCGAAGAGTTCGACCGCGTAGCCGAGGGTTCCGGTGAGGCGGTCGTCGTGCTCCTCGACGCTGAAGGTGAGGTCGAACTTGGCGGCGCCGGCGCTGAGGTCCTCGGCGCGCGCCGTGAGCCCGGGCAGCTCGGGGGCCGCCGTGTGGTCCTGGAGGACCAGCATGACCTGGAAGAGCGGGTGGTAGGCGAGGGAGCGCGCCGGGTTGACCGCTTCCACCAGCCGTTCGAAGGGCACGTCCTGGTGTGCGAAGGCGGCGAGGTCCCTCTCGCGGACGCGTTCCAGGAGCGTGCGGAAACCCGGGTCTCCCGAGGTGTCGGTGCGCAGGACCAGGGTGTTGACGAAGAATCCGACGATGTCGTCGAGTGCTTCGTCGGCGCGGCCGGCGACGGCGGTGCCGATCGGCAGGTCCGTTCCCGCTCCCAGCCGGGTCAGGACCGCCGCGACCGCTGCCTGCACCGCCATGAAGACGGTGGTTCCGGTGGTGCGTGTGAGCGCGGTGAGCGCCCGGTGGGCGTCGGTGCCGAGCCGGAAGTGGATCTGTTCGCCCCGGTGGTCGGCCACGGCGGGCCGGGGCCGGTCCAGCGGCAGTTCCAGCACGTCGGGCATGCCCGCCAGCTGCTCGGCCCAGTAGGCGCACTGCCGGGCGAGCGGGGCGCCGGGGTCGTCGCCGTCACCGAGGGTGTCGCGCTGCCAGAGCGCGTAGTCCGCGTACTGGACGGGGAGCGGCCGCCACTGCGGGGCCTCCTGGCGGATCCGGGCCGCGTACGCCCGCGACAGGTCGCGGAGCAGGGGCCGGGTGGACCAGCCGTCGGCGGCTATGTGGTGGATCACGACGAGCAGGACGTGCCGCTCGGGCGCCGACGTGAACAGGGTGGTGCGGATGGGAAGGTCGCGGTCGAGTACGAACGCGTACCGGGACGCGGCGGCCAGGGCGGCGGGCAGACGTGATGCGTCACATGCGACGACGTCGAGGTGCGGGGCGCTCACCTCGGGCGGCAGGATCTGCTGGTGGGGCTCGCCCGCGGTCTCCGGGTAGCGGGTGCGCAGGGTTTCGTGCCGGGCGGTGAGATCGGCGAGGGCGGCGCGCAGCGCGGGCACGTCCACAGGGCCGTCGAGGTGGAGAGCCAGGGGCACGTTGTAGGTGGAGCCGGTGTCGTCGAGCCGGTTCAGGAACCACAGCCGCTGCTGGGCGTGGGAGAGCGGGACCCGTTCGGGGCGGGGCTGGGGTCGCGGCCCGACCGGGGCGGTGTCGGCGTCTTCGAGGCGGGCCGCCATGCCGCCCGGGGTCGGTGCCTCGAAGAGGGTGCGCAGCGACATCTTGACGCCGAACACCGTGCGGATACGGCTGATCAACCGGGTGGCGAGCAGGGAGTGCCCGCCCAGGGCGAAGAAGTCGGCGTCGGCTCCGGCCCGTTCGACACCCAGGACCTCGGCGAACAGGCCGCACAGTATCTCCTCGCGTGCGGTGCGCGGGGCCGTGTCGCCGGTGTCCTCCCGCGGGGTCTCGGGTGCGGGCAGTGCGTCCCGGTCCAGCTTCCGGTTGACGGTGGTGGGGAAGGCGTCGAGCAGCACCACGGTCGCCGGGACCATGTAGTCGGGCAGGCGCCCGGCCGCGTACGAACGGAGGGCGGCGGCGTCCGTGCCGGGGCCGGCGGGGACCACGTAGGCGACGATCCGCTTGTCACCGGGCCGGTCCTCCCGGACGATCACGACGGCCTGCGAGACGTCCGGGTGCGCGCCGATCAGGGACTCGATCTCGCCGAGTTCGATGCGGAATCCGCGCACCTTGACCTGGTGGTCGACCCGGCCGATGAATTCCAGGAGCCCGTCGCGGTTCCAGCGGGCCAGGTCGCCGGAGCGGTACATGCGGGCACCCGCCCGGCCGAAGGGGTCGGCGACGAAGCGGCCCGCGGTGAGTCCGGGGCGGGCGTGGTAGCCGCGGGTGACGAGCCCGCCGGCGATGTACAGCTCGCCGGGGACGCCCGCCGGCACGGGCTGGAGCCGACTGTCGAGCACGTACATCCGGGTGTTCCAGATGGGGGTGCCGATGGTCACGACACCGGAGGGGACCGGGTCGCCGGGGGCGATGCGGTACTCGGTGCAGCCGACCGTGGTCTCGGTGGGGCCGTACTCGTTGATGACCGTGGCACCGGGGTGCCGGGCCCGCCAGGCGTCGAGAACGTCGCCCATGAGTGATTCGCCGCCCAGGACGAGCTGCCGGGTCGGCGAGTACTTCTCGTCGATCTCCATCAGGAGCGGCAGGTGGCTGGGGGTGGCCTTGACGAAGGCGGCGGCCTCCCGGATCGCGTCAGGCCGTGCGGTGCCGTCGAGGTCGGCCAGCTGCACGGTGCCGCCGGAGGTCAGCGGGGCGAACAGGCCGGTGACGGTGAGGTCGAAGGAGACCGGGGAGTGGACCAGGGCCCGGTCCCGCACGCTGTCGTAGGCCTGACGGGTCCATGCGAGGTAGAGGTTCAGGGAGCGGTGTTCGACCATGACGCCCTTGGGGCGTCCGGTGGAGCCGGAGGTGTAGATGACGAAGGCGGTGTTGGACGGCACGGCCCGGCGGATGCGGACGGTGTCCGTGGCGGGGGCGTCGAGGCGCTCGGCGGTCCCGGGGTCGTCGAGCACCATCCGCCGGTACCGCGGGGGAAGCCGGTCGCTCAGCGCGCCGGTGGTGACGACGGCGACGGGGGCGACCTCGTCGAGCATGAACGCGATGCGGTCGGCCGGGTGGTCGAGGTCGAGCGGCAGATAGGCGGCGCCCGCCTTGCCGACGGCGAGGAGCGCGGCCACGAGGTCGCCGCCCCGGGGCAGCGCGACGGCGACGATCCGCTCGGGTCCCGCGCCGAACCCGGCCAGTTCGTGGGCGATCCGGTCGGCGCGCGCGTCGAGCTCGCGGTAGGTGAGGGAGGTCCCCTCGTGTTCGACGGCGACGGCGTCCGGTGTGCGGGCCGCCTGCGTCTCGAAGAGTTCCGGCAGGGTCGCCTCGGCCACCGGGCGGGCGGTGTCGTTCCACTCCTCGGTCAGCCGGTGGTGCTCGGCCGGAGCGAGGACGGGGAGGGAGCCGATCGGCAGGTCGGGGCGGTCGGCGGCGGCGGTCAGCAGCCGGACCAGGCGGGCGGCGATGTCCTCGGCGCTCCGGGCGTCGAAGAGGGCCGAGGAGTATTCGAGCGTGCCGGCGAGACCGGCCGGGGCCGCGTCCTGCGGGGCGGTCTCCTCGAACAGGAACGAGAGGTCCACCTTCACGGACCGCCGGTCGACGGTGCCGAGTTCGGCGTCGAGGCCGGGGAGGGAGAACTGCGCGCGGTCCCCGCCCTGGAAGGTCAGCATCGTCTGGAACAGCGGGTGGTACGCCAGCGAGCGCACCGGGTTGAGGTGCTCGACCAGCCGGTCCAGGGGCAGTTCCTGGTGGGCGAAGTCACCGAGCGACCCCTCCCTGACGCGGGCCAGCAGGGTGCGGAACGAGGGGTCGCCCGAGGTGTCGGTGCGCAGGCACACGGTGTTGACGAAGCAGCCGATGACGTCGTCCAGCGCCTCGTCGTCCCGCCCGGCGGCGGCGGTGCCGAGGGGGATGTCGGTGCCCGCGCCCAGCCGGGTGAGGAGAGCCGCGATGCCCGCCTGGACGGTCATGAAGAGGGTGGTGCCGGTCCGCCGGGCGAGCGCGTCGAGCCCGTGGCGCAGTCCGGCGTCGAGGGTGAAGCCGATCCGGCCGCCGCCGGTGCCGGCGACGGCGGGCCGGGGGCGGTCGGTGGGAAGGTCCAGCACGTCGGGGAGACCGGCGAGGCGCTCCTCCCAGTAGGCGAGATCCCTCTCGCCGCTGTCGTGGGCGTGCTGCCACAGGGTGTAGTCGGCGTACTGGACGGACAGGGGCTGCCAGTCGGGGGCCCGGCCGCCCAGCCGGGCGGCGTAGGCGGTGGACAGGTCCGCGGCGAGCGGGCCGAGTGACCCGCCGTCCACCGCGATGTGATGCACGACGAGCAGCAGGACGTGGCGGTCCTCGCCGGTCGTGAACAGGACGGTGTGGACGGGCGGCCGGCCGGCCAGGTCGAAGCGGTGCCGGGAGGCGGCGGTGAGCCGCTCGGGGAGTTCCTCCTCGGTCGCCGTGTCGAAGCGGAGCAGGGCCGGGGCGGTGTCGAGGACGACCTGCCGGGGCTCGCCGTCGGACTCCCGGTAGACGGTGCGCAGGATCTCGTGGCGCGCGGTGAGGTCGTCGAGGGCGGCCCGCAGCGCGGCACGGTCGAGGGTGCCGGTGAGCCGGAGCGTGTACGCGGTGTTGTACGAGGTGTCCGCGGCGTCGAGCTGGGACAGGAACCAGAGCCTGCGCTGGGCGGCGGAGAGCGGCACCCGCGCGGGCCGGGCCGTACGGGTGAGCGCGGGGCGGCCCACGGCCGCCGCGTCGAGGCGGGCGGTGAGCGCGGCCGCGGTGGGGGCGTCGAAGACGTCGCCGACCCGGAGGGTCACGCCGAAGACGCGGCGGATGCGGTTGGTGAGGCGGTTCGCCTTGAGGGAGTGGCCGCCCAGGGCGAAGAAGTCGGCGTCCGGGCCCACCCGTTCCTGTCCGAGCACCTCGGCGAAGAGGCCGCACATCAGGTCCTCGCGCACGGTGCGGGGCGCACGGCCCGGGCGGCCGGCCACGGACGGTACGGGCAGAGCCGTCCGGTCGATCTTGTTGTTCCCCGTCATGGGCAGGGCGTCGAGGACCAGCACCCGGGCGGGGGCGCTGTACGGGGGCAGGTGTGCGGCGGCGAACCGGACGACGGCCTCGGGCACGAGGTCCGCGTCCCGGTCCGGGACCACATAGCCGGTGACGGCACCGTCCCGCACGACGGCGGCGGCGCGGGCCACGCCCGGCGCGCGCAGGAGGACGGACTCGATCTCGGCGGGCTCCACCCGGAACCCGAGGATCTTGACCTGGTCGTCGCGCCGCCCCTCGTAGCCGAACGTCCCGTCCGGCAGGGCGCGCACCAGGTCTCCCGTGCCGTACGCCCCGGCGAAGCCCGCGGGATCGCTGTCGTCGGCGTACCGGGCGAGGTACGGGGTGTGGACGGTCAGTTCGCCGTCAGGGCTTCTTTGCAGCCGGACGCCGTCGATGCCCGGGCCGAGGGGCACCAGCGCGCCGTGGCGTGCGGTCGCGGCCGGGTCGGTGCCGGGCTCGCGGGCGACCAGGACGGACACGGCCTGCGGGGTCTCCGTGGTGCCGTACATGTTGAGGACCCGGGCGTTCGGTGCGAGGGCCGCCCAGGTGTCGGCGGTGGTCCAGCCGAGTGCCTCGCCGCCGAACCCGGCGAGCGTGAGCGCCGGCCAACCGCCCTCGGGGGCCTCGTCGGCCAGCACGTCGCCCAGGCCGGGGGTGAGGTGGGCGACGGTGATGCGGGCGTCGTCCAGCCACCGGGCGATCCGGCCGGCTTCGCGTACCTCGCTCCCGGGGAACACGACGGCCGCGCCGGCCCACAGCGGGGCGAACACATCGCGCAGCAGGGGGTCGTGGCCGAGACCGGACAGCACGGCGAAGCGGTCGTCGCCGCCCAGGGCGAAGCGTGCGGTGTACCAGTCGAGGAAGTGCTCGACCGGCGCCCAGTCGCCGAGGACGGCGCGGGGCTCGCCCGTGGTGCCCGAGGTGAAGGTCAGGTAGGCGGGTCCGGATCCGGTCAGGGGCGGCCGCGGCCCCGGGGCGGTCCCGGGACCGTCCTGCACGCGGTCGTCCGCGTACAGGACCGGAGCACCGGCGGCGAGTTCCTCCGGGACACCGGACGGGTCACAGGTGATCCACGCTCCGGGGCGGGCCGCCGCCGCGTACCGGCGCAGCCGCTCGACCGGGTGCGCGGCGTCCAGCACGGTGAAGGCGGCACCGCTCTTCGCGATGCCCAGCAGCGCCAGCGCCAGCTGCGGGGTGCGCCGTGCGTACACCGCGACGGTGTCGCCGCCGGTCATCCCGAGGTCCCGCAGCCGGCCGGCGAGGCGGTCCGTCGACCGGTCGAACTCCCGGTAGCTCCAGGAGATCCCGGGCCCGGCCACCGCCACCCGGTCCGGCATGCGCCGGGCCTGTCCGGAAAGCCGTGCCACCGGGCCGGGGCCGGATCGCTCCGGGTCCCGTATCACCACACCTGCCATGGGTCCGACTCCTCAGTTCGCGCATCACCGCGGTACTCGCATTCGACCGGGAGACACAACCTAGGAACGGCCGCTTTCACCGCGTTATTGAAAGCCTTTCAGCCACCGGAGCCTCGGCCGCATAAGCCGGTGATATGGCGCCGATAATCCGCTCGCCTACTTTCGGGTGTCGCCGCCTTTCCCGCGGAAGACCGAGAGGACCCGATGACAATCACGCCCCCTGCGATACGGACAGAAGATCTCGTCAAGAACTTCGGGGACACTCCCGCCGTGCGGGGTGTGAGCCTTGAGGTTCCGACCGGCACGGTCCTCGGTCTGCTGGGCCCCAACGGGGCCGGCAAGACCACCATCGTCCGCATGCTGTCCACGCTCGTGAAGCCGGACGGCGGCCGCGCCCTCGTGCACGGCTACGACACGGCCGAGCAGTCCCGCGAGGTGCGCTCGCTGATCGGCATGACCGGTCAGTACGCGGCCGTGGACGAGGACATCTCCGGCTGGGAGAACCTGTATCTCATCGGCCGCCTGCTCAACATGGGCCGCAAGGAGGCCCGTTCCTGCGCCGACACCATGCTGGAGCGGTTCCGGCTCACCGAGGCGGCTCACCGCCCCGTCGCCGGCTACTCCGGCGGGATGCGGCGCCGACTCGATCTCGCCGCCTCCCTGATGGGTGAGCCCCGGGTGCTCTTCCTCGACGAGCCGACCACCGGTCTCGACCCGCACAGCCGCAACGAACTGTGGGAAGAGGTGCGGACGCTCGCCAGGAAGGGCGCCACGGTGCTCCTGACCACGCAGTACATGGAGGAGGCCGAGGCACTCGCCGACGCGATCGTGGTCATCGACCACGGCCGGGTCATCGCCTCGGGCACCAGCGCCGAGCTGCGCGAGCGGATCGGCGGACCGGTGCTGCGGATCACCCCGGAGCGGCCCGCCGACCTCACCGCCGTCCGTACCGCGCTGATCGCGTCGGGGCTGCGCCCCGCCGGCGGCGACCAGGACACCGACCGTGTCTGTCTGCCGCTGAGCGCCGGCGGCCACGAACTGACGTCCGCGATCCGGGTGCTCGGCGAGGCCGGCCTCCCGCTGGCCGGGGTCGACACCCACGTACCGAGCCTGGACGAGGTGTTCCTGACCCTCACCGGTACCGGCGGGCCGGGTTCACCGGCCGGCGGGTCCGCCACGAACGACGAACTGACGAGGAGTGCGGCATGAGCGTGGCGATCCCCACGGTCGGAGTCCCGGGCGTACAGGAGGCCGTGCGCCATTCGCTGGCCATCTGCCGGCGCAATCTGCGCAAGGTGCTCAGCAGTCCCGGGCAGGTCCTCGACGCCACGCTGATGCCGGTGGTCTTCGCCCTGATCTTCGTGTACGTCTTCGGCGGCGCGATCTCCGGCAGCAGCGGCGCCTACCGGCAGTACGTGATGCCCGGCATCATGGCGCTGACCACGACCATCGCGTCCCGGACCTCGGGCACCAGCCTGAACGTGGACTTCACGACCGGTGTGATGGACCGGTTCCGCTCCCTGCCGATGGCCCGCTCCGCGGTGCTGACGGGCCGGATCCTCGCGGACACCATCCGCATGCTCATCAGCCTGCTGACCGTGTTCGGCTTCGCGCTCCTGATCGGATTCAGGGTGCACACCGGACCGCTGCAGGCCCTGGCGGCCATCGGGCTGATCCTGCTGTACGGGGTCGCGCTGGCCTGGCTGCACGCCCTGATCGGGCTGACCGCCCGCACGATCGAGACCGTCCAGAGCGTGGGCATGCTGGCCATGGTCCCGCTCCAGTTCGGCAGCTCGATCTTCGCGGCGCCGGGCACCATGCCGGGCTGGCTGGGATTCCTCGTCGCTCACAATCCGATGACCTCGGTGGTGGACGCCGCCCGCAACCTCATGGTGGGCGGGCCGGTGGCGGGCAATGTGGTGACCGCGCTGGCCTGGAGCATCGGCTTGATGGCGATCCTCATCCCGCTCTCCGTCCGCCAGTACCGGAACCGGAAGTGACCGCGATGACGGGGGGCGTCCCGTACTCGCCCTGGCTGCGGGCACCGGTCGCCGCCCCCGGGGCGGGGGTCCGGCTCGTGTGCTTCCCGCACGCCGGTGGCGCCGCCAGCTTCTTCCGGGACTGGCCGCAGCGGCTCGGCCCGCGGGCCGAGGTGTACGCGGTCCGCTACCCCGGCCGTGAGGACCGGATCGCCGAACCGCTCGCCCGCACCATGGAGGACCTCACCGTCCCGCTCGCGGACGCCCTCGCGCCGCTGTTCGACCGGCCGGTGGTGTTCTTCGGGCACAGCATGGGCGCATCCGTCGCCTACGAGACGGCGCTGCGCCTGGTCGACCGGGGAGCCGGCACCCCGGCCGGGCTGCTCGTCTCCGGACGCGCCGCGCCGCACCGGCTCACCGCGACCGGCCTCGGCGACCGGGACGACGACGCGCTGATCGCCGATGTGCGCGGGCGGGGCGGGCCGCTGGCCGAGGCACTGGACCACCCCGACCTGCTGGATCTCGTCCTGCCCGCCATCCGGGCCGACTACCGCCTGCTGGACGACTACGCGCCGAGGGCCCGGCTCCGCACCCTCGACACCGCGGTCACCGCCTACTACGGCGAACGCGACCCCCACGTCACCCCGGATTCCGTACGGGCCTGGTCCGGCGTGAGCCCGGACCGGTTCGTCTCGCGCGGGTTCGACGGCGACCACTTCTACCTCGTGCCGCACGCGGCCGCCCTGGCCGGCGACGTGGCCCGCCGACTGACCGCTCCGACACCCCACCCCCACCTGGAAAGGACCCGTCGATGACTGCACCGGCCCCCGTGGTCGAAGCTCGCGGACTCACCAAGCAGTACCGCGGCAAGACCGCCGTGCGGGATCTCAGCTTCACGATCCAGCCCGGCAAAGTCACCGGCTTCCTCGGCCCCAACGGCGCCGGGAAGTCGACCACCATGCGGCTGCTGCTGGGCCTGGACCGGCCCGACAGCGGCACCGCCACCATCGGCGGCAAGCCCTACGCGGAACTGACGAGTCCGCTGCGGACCGTCGGCGCCCTCCTCGAGGCCAAGGCCGTCCACAAGGGGCGCAGCGCCTACAACCACCTGCGATTCCTCGCCCGGACGCAGGGCCTGCCGCTCTCCCGCGTGGACGAGGTCCTGGAGCGGGTCGGGCTCACGGAGGTGCGCAAGGCCCGGGCCGGCGGATTCTCGCTCGGCATGGGGCAGCGTCTGGGCATCGCGGCGGCGTTGCTCGGCGACCCCCGGATCCTGCTGCTGGACGAGCCGGTCAACGGCCTCGACCCGGAGGGCGTGCTGTGGATCCGTAACCTCATGAAGTCCCTGGCCGAGGAGGGCAGGACGGTCTTCGTGTCCAGCCATCTGATGAACGAGATGGCGGTCACGGCCGACCACCTCGTCGTCATCGGCCGGGGCACCCTGCTCGCCGACTGCCCCGTGGCCGAGTTCATCGACGCCAACTCCGCCTCGTCCGTCCTGGTCCGCACGCCGGACGCGGTACGTCTCGGCGACCTGGTCACCGCGGCCGGAGGCCAGGTCACCGCCGGCCCGGACGAGCTCGTGATCACCGGGGCGGACACCGCGCGGATCGCCGGCATCGCGGCGCAGAACCGCATCGTCATCCTCGAACTGACCCCGCAGCGCGCCTCCCTGGAGGAGGCGTTCATGCGCATGACCAGCGAGAGCGTCGAGTACGGCGACGCCACGCCTTTCAGGAGCGCCGCATGACCACCGCCCTTTCCTCCCCCGCACTCCAGCTCCCGGCCCGCAGCGGTGGATTCAGCGGCCTGCTGCGCGCCGAGTGGATCAAGCTGACCTCGGTACGTTCCACGCTGTGGACCCTGGCCCTGATGACGGTCACCGCGATCGGCGTCTCGGCCGTCATCTCCGCGATCACCGCCTCGCAGTGGAAGGACGCGTCGACGGCCGACCGCCAGGGCGTCGTCGACGACCCGGTCGGCACGATCTTCGGGGCCCTGGGCCTGGCCGAACTGGTCATCTGCGTCCTGGGTGTCCTCGTCATCACCAGCGAGTACTCCACCGGGACGATCCGGGCCAGCGTCCTCGCCGTGCCGCGCCGCTCCCCCATGCTGGTCGCCAAGGCGGTCGTCTTCGCGGCGCTGACCCTGGTGGTCGGCGAGATCGCCTCGTTCGCCTCCTTCTTCGCGGGCGCCGCGCTGCTGCAGTCGCACGCTCCGGTCTCGCTGGAGGACCCTGGAGTGCTGCGGGCCGTCGCCGGCACGGGGCTCTTCCTCGCCGCGATGAGCCTGGTCGCGCTCGGGGCGGGGGCACTCATCCGTCACACGGCGGGGGCGATCGCCGGCGTCATCGGCTTCGTGCTGGTGCTCTCGCCGCTCGCCTCCAGCCTGCCCGGGACGGCCGGCGAGCACATCTCCGCATACCTGCCGACCAACGCGGGCCAGCTGATCGTGTTCGCCCACCCGGACCCGGAGGCACTGCTCACCCCGTGGCAGGGCCTGGCGGTGTGCGCCCTGTGGGGCGTGGCGCTGCTCGCCGTCGCCTCCGTACGGCTGAAGCGGCGCGACGTCTGAGCCGGCCGCGGAAGGACGAGGAAAGCCCGGACCTCGGTCCGGGCTTTCCTCTGCGCCGCGCGTCCGCACGCACAGCGGGCGGGAGCGGCGCTGTGCGGGCGGGAGCGGCGCTGTGCGGGCGGACCGCTCCCTCAGGACGTCTCGTCCACGGCATCCTCCAGGAGCCGCTGAATGGCCACCACCCGCGCGGAGACCTCGGCCAGTTCGGCCCGCAGCCCGTCCCGCTCGGCCGCGGCCGCCCTGGCCGCCGCACCCCGGTCCCTGGCACGTTCCGTCGCGAACCAGAAGAGTCCGGCGAGTACCAGGATCGTGCTGCTCAGCATGATCGAGCTCGCAATGACGGCACTCGCGGCGGAATTCACGGTCTCGCCTCCTTGCGGGCACAGGGCCCAATTGTTGGCACGTTGTGGATGTGTTGTCGATGCTATCCATCGGGCCGGAGGCCGAACAGGTAGGAAATCCCTACACTTTCGGACAGGCAAATGGAACGGAAATGCAACTGAGCCGCCCTGCGAACAGGGCGGCTCGAATGACGAAAAGGAGGGGCGGGCAGGAAATCCGGTCAGGCGGCGGGTTCCGTCGCGTACCGGGCCGACGCCTCGACCCAGCGGTCCAGCGTGCCGGCCGCGGCCCCGGAGTCGATGGAATCGGCGGCCCGGACCACCGCGGGAGCGAGCCGCTGCGTCACGGTGCGGCCGCTGGCCGGTTCGGCCGCCGCCAGAGCCGCAGCGGCGGAGAGCAGCACCGCATCACGCACGGGACCCGGCTCCCCCGCCAGCACTCTGCGCGCGACCGCGGCGTTGAACCGCGCGTCCGCGCCACGCAGTGCCTGAACGGGGGCGTACGGAATGCCCACGCCGCGGGGGTCGAAGGTCTCCCGCCGGACGGTGCCCTCCTCGACGCTCAGCACGGTCGACGTGGTGGTGACGGTCAGTTCGTCGAGTCCGTCGTCGCCGCGGAAGACCAGCGCCGTGCAACCGCGCCGGGCCAGCACCCCGGCGATCAGGGGCAGCAGCCGGGCATCGGCGACACCCACGGCCTGGGCCGTCGGGGAGGCCGGGTTGGTCAGCGGGCCGAGGGCGTTGAAGACCGTGGGGATACCGAGTTCGCGGCGCGGACCGGCCGCGTGCCGCATCGCCGGATGAAAGTCCGGGGCGAAGCAGAACGTGATGCCGACCTCCGCGGCGAGTGCGGCCACCCGCTCCGGAGCGAGCCGCAGGGTCACTCCCAGCCGCTCCAGCACATCGGCGGAACCGCACGCGGAACTCGAGGCGCGGTTCCCGTGCTTGACCACGCGTACCCCGGCCCCTGCCACGACGAGCGCGGACATGGTCGAGATGTTGACGGTCCGGGCCCCGTCGCCGCCGGTGCCGACGACGTCGACACACCGCCCCGGCACCTCGATGCGCACCGCGTGGGCGAGCATGCCGCTGACGAGCCCTTCCAGCTCGTTGACGGTCTCCCCCTTGGCGCGCAGGGCGACCAGAAGGCCGGCGATCTGAACAGCGGATGCCTCGCCCCGCATGACTCGGTCCATCATCCAGGACGCGTCGTCGCCCGACAGGTCACGCCCGTTCATGGTGGCGTGGAGCAACTGCGGCCAGGTGGGGCGTCGGCTGGGCCGAGGGGTAGCGACGATCACCGTTTCTCCCTGTGGAATATCGGCGGGCCGGGCGCTGCGGGTCAGTTCCAGTCCTCGTTGCCCGGCGCGGAGGTCAGCGGGGTCGCGGGGGCCGGCTCCGTCGTCGCACCGGCGACCGAGGTCCTCGCGGAGCTGTCGGCCACATCCGTGCCGAGCTGTACGGCGGTCAGCAGGGCGGCCGCCCCGATGAGTGAGGCGGCGGTGCGCTTGATGCGGGAACCCCAGATGCGCTGCATGTCGTTTCCTCTCCCGTGAACTCCGCTGAGCTGCGGCTTTCTTCGACGGGATGAACGTTATGAAGGCACAGCTTCGGCTCGGTATTGTCCCGGCTTCGATGCCCGGGCCGGACGATAACCCCTATGTCAGACGGATGACCGCCCGCTCAGGGAGACTCCACCCGCCCCGCGTCGCCCTGGTCGAGGCGCTCCAGACTCCGGTGCGCGCGCTCCTGCCAGCGCGGCGCACCGACCTGACTGAACAACGCCTCGGCGGCCCTCAGACAGTCCCGGGCCTCCTGGGACCGGCCACCGCGCCGGGCCGCCTCGCCGAGAGCGAGACCGATCATGCCCTCCACGAGGGGGCTGTCGACGCGCTGGGCGATGTCCAGCGCGTCGAGCAGGGTGATCTCCGCGAGCTGGGACGAGCCGGCACCGAACCTGGTCTCGCCGAGGCCGAGCAGGGCGTAGGCCAGGCCGACCATGTCGGACTTCTCCTTGACGATCAGCACCACCCGCCCGAACGCCTCCTCCGCGGGGCCCCACTGCTCCAGAGCCAGATGCGCACGGGCCACCCGGTAGGTGGACTGGGCGAGGTTGCGCTCTCCGCCCTCTCCGATGCTCTCGGACACCCGTACCGCTTCCAGCCCCAGCTCCAGGGCGACGTCCGGCCGGTCGCGTTCGAGTTCCAACTGCGCCATGCCGCTGAAGCCGTACGCCTCCGACGAGAGGTCGCCGTGCGTCCGGAAGACGGGCAGTGCCTGCTCGAGGCGCTCCATGGCGGCTGTGACGTCACCGCGGATGCGGTCGATGACCGCCAGGCTCTGCAGCACCAGGGCCCGGCCGAGCTGCTGCCCCACCGCCGCGTACAGATCCAGTGCGGCCAGGAGGTGTTTCTCGGCGTCGTCCAGCTTGCGCAGCCGCAGTTCGGCCGCACCCAGGCTGTGGGACATGGTCGCCCGGCCCCGCACGTCTCCGGCGGTGCGGGCGGCTTCGAGGGCCTGCTCGGCACAGGTCCGCCAGTCGTCGATGTAGTTGCGCGTCTCGAAGAGCACCGTCATGGAGAGCGTCAGGTCCCAGGCCAGGTCCGTCATGCCCATCCGCGCCGCCTGGCCGATCGCCGCGACCAGTGGGAGGCGCTCGGCCTCGTACCACTCCAGGGGCAACGAGAGCAGCGACTCCAGCAGCGCCGGGTCGGTGGGTCTGCGCGGGACGTCGCTGTGCACGATGCTGAAGTGGCCGCCGTACTCCCGCCGGTGGGCCTCCTCGGCGATGGTGAGGCAGGTGCGGAAGACCCGCTCGCAGGCGGCCACCCGGTCAGCCTCCCGCTCCTCGTCCTGAGCACGCTCCCGTGCGTACAGGCGCAGCAGGCTCTGGAAGCGGTAGCGGAGCTGTCCGGTGGCATCGATGCCGATGACTTCGAGGAACTGGGCGTCGACGAGCTGCTCTATCAGCCGTTCCGCCTCCAGCACGTCGATGTCCAACAGCGCCGCGCCCACCCAGGCGGTGAAGTCCGGCGCGTCCAGCAGCCCGATCCTCCGGTACAGCCTGGCCGCCTCCGGGGACAGATACCGGTAGCTGAGGGCGAACCCGGCCCGCACCTGGGACTCCCCCTGACTCAGTTCGTCGAGTCGCCGGCGCTCGTCACTGAGCCGCGCCACCAGATGGCGGACGGTCCAGTGCGGCTTGGACGCGAGGCGTGCGGCGGCGATCCGCAGGGCGAGCGGCAGCCGGTCGCAGAGCTCGGTGAGACGTACGGCGTCGGTGTGCATCGCGGCGACCTTGCCGGTGCCCACGACATGACCGAGGAGCTGAAGCGCCTCCGCCTCGGACAGCGCTCCGAGATGCACCCGCGCCTGTTGCCGCGAGGTCACCAGCTGCTCCAGCTGCTCCCGGCTGGTGATGAGCACGCAGCACTTGCCGCTCCCGGGCAGCAGCGGCCGGATCTGCGCCAGTGTGCGTACGTTGTCGAGCACGATCAGGACGCTGCGGCTCGCCAGCACGCTGCGGTAGAGCGAGACCCGTTCCTCCAGGCCCGCCGGGACCTGCTGGCTGGGCACGCCCAGTGAGCGAAGGAGCCTGCCGAGCACTTCGGTCGCCGCGGTGGCTTCGTAGTGTTCGTCGTAGGCGCGCAGGTCGGCGAAGAGCCGGCCGTCGGGGAACCGGTCGGCGACCCGATGGGCCCAGCGCATCGCCAGACCTGTCTTGCCGACTCCGGCGACCCCGGTGATCAGTCCGACCGGGGTGACGTTCTCCTCCCCGGTGCCGGTCATCAATGTGTCCAGCGCCTGCAGTTCGGCCACACGGCCCGCGAACCCGGGGACGTCCGGGGGCAGTTCCGACGGGGTGATGACCACGTCCTCCGGCTCGGCCGGCCGCTCCCGCGGCAGAACGGACGGCTCGGCGGCCACGGCCGCCAGGGACGGGTCGTCGGCCAGGATCGCGTCGTGCAGCTCCTGGAGGTCGGGCCCGGGTTCGAGGCCGAGCTCGTCGATGAAGTGCCGCCGGGCGTCGCGGAAGGTCTCCAGCGCCTCCGCACGACGTCCCGAGCGGTACCGCGCGAGCATCAGGTGGTGCCGGGTCCGTTCACGCAAGGGGTGTTCGCGTACGACGGCGGCCAGTTCCGGAACCAGTTCCTGATGGCGTCCGAGCTCCAGCTGCACCAGCGTGCTGTCGTCGAAGACGTTGAGCCGGAGCTCCTCCAGACGGCCGGCCTCGTCCTCGACGAGCTGGCCCGTCACCCCGGTGAGCGCGGGCCCGCGCCACAGTCCGAGCGCCTTCGCGTAGGCGTGCGCGGAGTCGGCGGTCCGCCCTTCTCCGGCGGCCCGTTCGGCCTCCTGTACAAGGCGGCCGAATTCCACCGCGTCGATGTCGTGTCCGGTGGTGTTCAGCTGGTAGCCGGGGTGCGCGGTGGCGATGATCTCCTCGTCGACGCCCTGGCCCCTGAACGTCTTGCGCAGCGCCGCGATACAGATCGCGATCTGCGTGCGCGCGGTCGCCGGTGGTCTGCCGTGCCAGACCACGTCCACCATCGTGTCGACGGATACGACGCGGTCCGGACTGAGAAGTAACAGCGCGAGAATGGTGCGCTGACGTGCTCCGCCGACCGGAACCCTGCTCCCCCCGTCCGTGACCGCCAGTGGCCCCAGGATCCCGAAATGCAGCCGTTCCCCCACAATTCCCCCTGCCGTATGTCCCGCCCCCGAGGACATGCGGAGATCACGTTACCCAACCAGGCGTTCGATGGGGGAGTGGGAAAGGCCTCGGACGGCTTTCACAGGATCGCGCCGGGCCTCTCCGGGCCACTGCTCGCGGGCACGCGGCGTACCACCACCACCTCGGCGGTGTGTCCGGGGGGAACGGCCACCTGGTCCACGGTCCGGGCCCCGGTGACCCCCGGGCCCGCCGCGCACCCGCCGCGGATCAGCGCGCGTCCGGCCGCCGTCCTGCGCGCCGTCCTGAGGGCGGCCGCCCTCGCGGCCCGGTCACCGTCCCCGGCGAGCGGGGCGGCACCCACGCCCACCGTCGTCGCGGACAGCGCGTAGACGACGAGATCGCCGGAACGGTCCCAGGAGAACCGAACCGGCCCGGCACCCTCACCCGCCGCCACGCAGTCGTGCGGACGCGCGCACAGCGGACAGGCGCCGTCCAGGACGGCGATCCCGCCCGGCCGGCAGCCCAGGTGGGCGGCGGCGAGCAACCGCAGCCCACCGCGGACGACGGCGAACCGGCGTCGTGCCGCGCCCGGTCCGAGCCCCCGGTACACCCCGTATTCCGCCGCTGCGAGCGCCGCGGCACCGGCGGCCTCGGCCGCCGGGCCCTGTTCCGAAAGCAGCAAGGTCCACACCCGCACCCCCTCGGCCGGGCGGCGGACGCACCCGGGGGGCGCGGCGAGGTCGAGCACGGACGCGGGAAGCCGGCCGTCGGCCCCCTCCCCTTCGGGCCATGGCGGCCTCATCGGGAGGGGCGACGGCCGGCTCGCCCTCATCCGCTCCGGCGTCCAGCGGTACGGAGGTCCGTCGGCGGGCTCGTCACCCATGGCCCGGTCCGTCCCGCATCGGTCTCCCTCCGTCCTTCCCCACCGTACGACTCCCCCTTCCCCATCCGGGCCTTCAGGGCTTCAGCGACGCCAGGACTTCAGGGCCGCGCCGCGGCTATCTGCTCCACCAGGTTCGCGAAGCCGGCGGTACGGTCGTCGAACTGCGGGGAGATCGCCGTACCGCCCGCGATGCCCTGACTGGTCAGCCCCGCGATGTATCCGGAGCCGGTGGCCGGGTCGTAGTCGAGCATCCACGGACCGCCGCTCGCTCCGCCCGTGATGTTCGGGCAGTCGGTGTGCCACAGGTTCTCGGGCGGTGGTACGGGCAGGATGAGGTCCTCGCAGAGCTCCTGGTGCTGCCCGTCGAAGGGCGTACCGGAGTATCCGATGAGGGTGATGGGCTCACCGGTGCGGACGTCGTCCTTGGTGACCAGGGTCTGGCCGCCGACCGCCGCTCCGAGCCGCTGGCCCCTGCTGTTGTTCTCGGTGATCACCATGCCGTAGTCGTGCTCGGGGTCGGACTCGGACCCGCTGGACCACAGGGAGTCGGTGGCGACGTTCCACGCCTCGAAGAGTCCGTAGCCCGCCGGGCCGTTGTGGTAGGCGGGCACGAAGACGACGTTCTTCATCCAGCCGCCGCCCGGGCCCTCGTGCAGACAGTGCGCCGCGGTCAGGACCAGTGTCTGCGACGCCGTGTCGACGGCCGTGCCGGTGCAGTGGGAGGGCGTCCCGTCCGGGTGGTTGAACAGCAGATAGCCGACGGTCTCGGACAGTGCCTCCTCCGCCACGGCCCGCGCCGCCGGCGTCTTCGCCGCGGTACGGGCCGCTGCCACGCCCCCGGGCTCGTTCCCGATCGCCTCCCGCATCCGCTCGGGCGTCCAGTAGGCCCGGAGGGCTGCCCGCTGCGCATCCCTGCCCGGGCCGGCTCCGGGGACGTCGATCCGCGCCCGGGTGAGCGCCATCAGGCCGTCGTCGGCTGCCTGTGCCTGCGGGACCGCCAGCAGGGAGGCGAGCACCGCGCCCAGGGCGACGAGCAGTCCCCCTCTCCTGCGTCGGTTCCTGGCCGGGTGCCTTCTCTCCTCGTGCGGCCCGTTACTGCTCCGTTCGGACATGGAAGAGTCCTTTTCCCTAGTAGGCCTGGCGCACGCAGAGCGCTGCGTGCGTCAAGCGACGCTAGGGAAGCGCGACTTCGGACTCCTATCGTCCGGGCTTCGGTCCGCGTCACGGCGATGACGGCGTCCGGGCCCGTCGGCGGCGCGGGCGGGAACTGGAAGTCACCGGCGCCCGCGCCTGGCCTCCCGCACCCGGCGCAGGCGGTTCACCGTCACCGGGTCCGCCTCCAGGGCGCGCCGGTCGTCCAGCAGGGCGTTCAGCAGCTGGTAGTAGCGGGTCGGGGAGATGCCGAGCTGCTCCCGGATCGCCCGCTCCTTCGCTCCCGGCCCCGCCCACGACTGCCGCTCGACCGCCAGGACCGCGCGGTCCCGGTCGGAGAGACCGGCGGGAGGGGCGGGCTCGTCGGGGCCGTTCGGGGGGAGGGCGGTCATATCAGCCAATATATTGCGCCGCCCACGCCCCGTGGGCCCCTGCTCGACGGTCCGCGGACCGCCGGCCGCAGGCCGCTACTCCGCGGTCTCCGCCGCCGTGGCCTCCTGCGCGATGTGCTGGAGCACGCTCTCCGGGTTGGCGCCCGGCTCGACCGCCTTGCCGATGTTCTCCTTGATCGACTCGCTGGCCTGGGCCCAGGACGTCTTGCCGACCGGGTAGAACTCCGCGCTGGACAGCGTTGCCAGGAACTTCCGCAGCGGCTTGAACTGCGGGTCGCTCTCCATCGACGCCGAGGCGGAGTCGGTGACCGGCAGAAGGTCGTACTTGTCGGCGAACTCGATCACGTTCTTGTCGCTGAACATGAAGTCGAAGAACTTGCCCATCTCGATCCGGTGGCCGTTCTGCTTGAACCCCATGATCCAGTCGGCGACGCCCATCGACCCCTCGGTGGGGCCCTCGGCGCCGGGCAGCGGCACCATGCCGACGTCCACGCCCTGCTTCTGGGCCTCCTCCATCAGGGTCGGGTGGCCGTTGAGCATGCCGACGTCACCCTTGGTGAACGCCTCGAAGGCCTTGGCCCGGTTGAGCTTGCCGGGGGCGACGGGTCCGACGAGCCCCTTGTCGACGAGATTCGACTTCAGCCAGTCGAAGGTGTGGACGTTGTCGACCGAGTCGATGTCGTACGAGCCGACGTCGTCGGTGTAGCCACCGCCGCCGCTGAGCAGCCACATCAGGGTCTCGGCCTGGGACTCCTCCTGGCCGAGCGGCAGTGCGAACGGGTACTTCACCCCGCGCTGCTTGAGCGCCGAGGCGTCGGAGGCTATGTCGTCCCAGGTCTTCGGGGCCTTGAGCCCGGCCCCGGAGAAGAGGTCCTTGTTGTAGAAGAGCAGCCGGGTGCTGGCCACGAACGGCAGCCCGTACTGGATGCGGCTGACCCGTCCGGCGTCCGCGAGCTTCGGCAGGAAGTTGGCCTGGGTCGGGATGCTGAGCATCTGGTCGGCGGAGTAGAGCTTGCCGGCCTTGGCGTAGTCCGCGTACGCGCCGATCTGCGCGATGTCCGGGGCGTTCCCGGCCTTCACCATCTCGGCGACCTTGCGGTCGACGTCCGTCCACGGGTAGACGGTCACGTCCACCTTGATCCCGGGGTGGGACGCCTCGAAGCTCCGGGCGACCTCGTCCCAGTACGTCTGGGACTTGTTGGCCTCGCCGGTGCCGTAATCGGCCGCGACCAGTTTGAGCGTGACGTCGCCCGAGCCGCCGGCACCGCCGCCGCAGCCCGCCAGTGTGGCCGTCATTCCCAGTGCGGCGACAGCCGCCATCAGTCCCAAGTAACGCCGCTGCACAGCTCAGTCCGTCCTCGTTGATTACGTCACCCGTGGCACCCATGTCCGCATGGGCCCTCCGGGTGAGCTGCGATTTTGCACCACTCGCGACAGGAGGTCTACACCACCCGCAGCACCGCAGCATCGCACGCGGCCCGGAGCGGCTGCCAAGGAGGTCTCGGCCAGGCAGGACTTGGCCCCTCCCCCATTGGTCCATACCTCCGTCTCCGCCCAGCCGGGCACGTCCGCACGCACCCCGGTGTCCCGTGTGCGGGCCGCGACCGGCTCCCGCTTTTGTATGGATGCGCAACAAACCGCGATAGTGGACTAGACCTTTTGCGTTCGCCGGGCGAAACTGTTTCCCGTGAAACACGTCATCGCCCTCGATGTGGGCGGCACCGGAATGAAGGCCGCACTGGTCGGGGCCGACGGCACCCTGCTGTACGAGGCGCGGCGCGCGACCGGCAGAGAGCGGGGCCCCGACGCCGTCGTGGAGTCGGTCCTCGACTTCGCGGCGGACCTGCGCGCGTACGGCCAGGAGCACTTCGGCGCGAGCGCCCTCGCGGCCGGCGTCGCGGTGCCCGGCATCGTCGACGCAGGGAACGGGATCGCCGTCTACGCGGCGAACCTGGGCTGGCGCGACGTACCGATGCGCCGACTGCTCGGCGAACGGCTCGGCGGCGTCCCCGTGGCCCTAGGCCACGACGTCAGAACCGGCGGGCTCGCCGAGGGCAGGATCGGCGCGGGCAAGGGCGCCGACCGCTTCCTCTTCGTACCGCTGGGCACCGGGATCGCCGGAGCCATCGGCATCGCCGGAGCCATCGAGGCGGGCGCCCACGGCTACGCGGGCGAGATCGGCCACATCGTGATCCGGCCGGACGGCCCGGACTGCCCCTGCGGCCAGCGCGGCTGCCTGGAGACGCTGGCCTCCGCGGGCGCCGTCGGCCGGGCGTGGGCCGCCGCCTCCGGCGACCCGAAGGCCGATGCCGCAGACTGCGCCAAGGCCGTCGAATCGGGCGACCCCCGGGCCGTCGAGGTCTGGCGCGACGCCGTCGACGCGCTCGCCGCGGGACTCGTCACCGCACTCACCCTGCTCGACCCCCGCACCCTCATCATCGGTGGCGGTCTCGCCGAGGCCGGGGAAACCTTGTTCACACCACTCCGTGCGGCCGTCGAGGAACGCGTCACGTTCCAGAAGCTGCCCCACATCGCCCCGGCGGCCCTCGGGGACACCGCCGGATGCCTGGGCGCAGGGCTGCTCGCCTGGGATCTTCTCTCCACGGAGGTATCCGCCTGATGGCCGGACGCGCAGACAGCACCGTTCTCTCAGGGGCCCGGGTGGTACTCCCCACCGGCACCGTCGAGAACGGCCGGGTGATCGTCGAAGGCACCCGCATCGCCGGAAGTACGGCGGAGGGCGCCCCGGCCATCGACCTGTCCGGCCACTGGATCGTTCCCGGCTTCGTGGACATGCACAACCACGGCGGCGGCGGCGCGTCCTTCACCTCCGGCACCGTGGACGAGGTCCTCACCGGCGTCCGCACGCACCGCGAGCACGGCACCACCACCCTGGTCGCCTCCACCGTCACCGGCGAGATGCACTTCCTCGCCGAACGCGCCGGCATCCTCTCCGAACTGGTCGAACAGGGCGACCTGGCCGGCATTCACTTCGAGGGCCCCTTCATCTCCCCCTGCCGCAAGGGCGCCCACAGCGAGGACCTGCTGCGCCATCCGGACCCGGCCGAGGTCCGCAAGCTGATGGACGCGGCGCGCGGCACCGCGAAGATGTTCACGCTCGCCACCGAACTGCCCGGCGGCATCGACTCCGTACGGCTGCTCGCCGAGCACGGCGTCATCGCCGCGATCGGGCACACGGACGCCACGTACGAGCAGACCGTCGAGGCGATCGACGCCGGCGCCACCGTCGCCACGCACCTGTACAACGCGATGCCGGCGCTCGGCCACCGCGCACCCGGCCCCATCGCCGCCCTCCTGGAGGACGAGCGGATCACCGTCGAGCTCATCAACGACGGCACACATCTGCACCCGGCCGCCCTGGAGCTCGCCTATCACCACGCGGGCGCGCACCGCGTCGCGCTGATCACCGACGCCATGGACGCGGCCGGTTTCGGCGACGGCCGCTACCAGCTCGGCCCGCTCGCCGTCGACGTCGAGGACGGTGTCGCCCGGCTCGTCGAGGGCGGCTCCATCGCGGGCTCCACCCTCACCCTGGACACCGCGTTCCACCGCGCCGTCACCATCGACCGGATCCCGGTCGGCGACGTGGTGCAGTCCATCTCCGCCAACCCGGCCCGGCTCCTCGGCGTGTACGACCGGGTCGGATCGCTGGAGCCCGGCAAGGACGCCGACCTCGTCGTCCTGGACGAGGACTTCCGGCTCACGGGCGTCATGCGCAAGGGCGAGTGGATCGTCCGGCCGCCGCAGACCCGCTGACATCCCTATGTCCCTCGCTCTCCGCTGTGCGCTCCGCCTCGCCCTCCGCGTAACGAAGAGACGGCGGTTGATCCCGACGTCTGGGCCGACCGCCGTCTCTTTGGCATGATCGCGAAGGAAACCAGCAGGGAAAGCGCGTTCTGAACAGAGATCCGCGCTCGACGGACCGGGAGGAGCCGAGGGTGATCCTCACGGTCACGCTGAACACGGCACTCGACCTGACGTACGACGTGCCGGCGCTCGTCCCGCACACCAGCCACCGCGTCACCGACCTTTCCGAGCGCCCCGGCGGCAAGGGCGTCAACGTCGCCCGGGTCCTCGCCGCCCTCGGCCACGACGCCGTCGTCACCGGCTTCGCCGGAGGCACCACCGGCGCCGTCCTGCGCGAACGGCTCGCCGCGCTGCCCTCCGGCCCCGCGACCGTCACCGACGCACTCGTCCCCGTGGCCGGCGAGACCCGCCGCACCCTGGCCGTCGTCGACCGCGCCACCGGGGACACCACCCAGTTCAACGAACCCGGACCCCACGTCACCGCCGACGAGTGGGCCGCCTTCCTCGGCTCGTACGGGGAACTGCTCGGCGCCGCCGACGCCGTCGCCCTGTGCGGCAGCCTGCCACCCGGCATCCACGTCGGCGCGTACGCCGAACTGGTCCGCCTCGCCCGCACCGCCGGCGTCCCCGCCCTCCTGGACACCAGCGGCGAACCGCTGCGCCGGGGCATCGCCGCCCGCCCCGACCTGATCAAGCCGAACGCCGACGAGCTCGCCCGGCTCACCGGCGCCCGCGAACCCCTGCGCGGCGCCCGGGACGCCCGCCGCCGCGGGGCCCACGGGGTCATCGCCTCGCTGGGGCCCGACGGCATGCTGGCGGTCACCCCCGAGGGCACCTGGCAGGCGTCCCCGCCCGCGCCCGTGAAGGGAAATCCGACCGGGGCCGGCGACTCCGCGGTGGCCGGGCTGCTGTCCGGACTCGTGGAGGGCCTGGACTGGCCGGACCGGCTGCGACGGGCGGTGGCCCTGTCGACGGCGACCGTGCTCTCGCCGACGGCCGGTGACTTCGACCGTGCGGCGTACGAGGAGCTGCTGCCGCGCGTCGCCATCGAGGAACACACAGACGCGGCCTGAACGCCGCGCCCCACCGCGGCCCGTGCGCCGGGCCCGAGGAAGCCACAGAGGTACGCATGCCGCTCGTCAGCACCGGTGAACTCGTTACCGCCGCCCAGGCCCGTGGACGCGGGATCGCTGCCTTCAACGTCATCACGCTGGAGCACGCCGAGGCGATCGCCGCCGGCGCCGAGCGCGCCGGGGCCCCCGCCATCCTCCAGATCTCCGAGAACGCCGTGAAGTTCCACGGCGGCCGGCTCGCCCCCGTCGCCGCCGCGGCGGCAGCCGTGGCCCGCACCTCCGGCGCCCCGCTCGCCCTGCACCTCGACCATGTCGAGTCCGTGGAACTGCTCCACCAGGCCCACGACGAGGGCTTCGGCTCGGTGATGTTCGACGCCTCGAAACTGGGTTACGAGGAGAACGTGCGGGCCACCGCAGCGGCGGTCGTCTGGGGGCACGAGCGCGGCATCTGGATCGAGGCCGAGCTCGGCAAGGTCGGCGGCAAGGAGGGCGAGGCACCCCTCGACGCCCACGCCCCCGGCGTCCGCACCGACCCGGCCGAGGCCGCCGCGTACGTCCGCGCCACCGGCGTCGACGCCCTGGCCGTCGCCGTCGGCTCCTCGCACGCCATGACCGAGCGCACCGCCGCCCTGGACCACGAGCTGATCGGCCGGCTGCGCGACGCCGTCCCCGTCCCGCTGGTGCTGCACGGCTCCAGCGGCGTCCCCGACGAGGAGATCCGCCGGGCCGTCGCGGCCTCCGGAATGGTCAAGATCAACGTCGGTACGGCGCTGAACACCGCGTTCACCGGAGCCGTGCGCGCGCACCTGACCGCGCACGCCACGGGGGTGGACCCGCGCAAGTACATCGCGCCCGGCCGCGAGGCGATGGCCGCGACGGTGGCCGGCTTCCTGAGCCTGATGGGCTGACGCCTGAGAGCTGACGGCCCGATGACTGACGTCCTGATGGCCTGATAAACGGATCGGCCCCCTCGCCACAAGAAGGGCGAAGGGGCCGGAACGCGTACGGGCGGGGCGGATCAGCGCCCCTGGTGACCGGCCTTCAGCGACAGCTGGTCCAGATTGGCGTCACACTGGTCGCCCTCGTTGCAGGAGATCATCAGGGTGTTCGGCCCCTTGGTGAGGTTGACGTAGGCGTACGTCGTCGTCCACCCCTTCTCCAGATCGCCCTCGGGGGCGTGGGCGAAGTTCGTCATGTTGATGGAGCGCGGGGCCTCGGCGTTCACCGTGAGGGACGTCTTGGCGTCCTTGCCGGGCACGCCGTACGTCACGAACAGCGTGTACTCGCCGGCCTCCGGCACCTCGACGGACCAGGTCGCGGACCTGCCCACGGCGTTGAGGTTGATGTACTGCCCGTTGTTGCTCTTGGCGCCCTTGACGGTGTTGTCGAGGCCCGCGTCGCCGCCGAGCTTCAGCGACGCCGCGTCCTGCTTCGGCAGCTCCACGGGGGGCTCGGAGCTCGCCGACTGCTCCGGCGTCGGCGACTGCTCGACCTGACCGGCCGGGCCGGAGGAGGACGTGGCCTCGGCCTTCTTCTTGTCCTTGTCGTCGTCGTCCGTCATCAGCGCGACACCGATGCCGATGAGCACGACCGCGACCACCGCGACCGCCGCGATCAGCAGGCCCTTGGTGTTCGGACCGCCCCGGCCGGGGTCGCCGCCGCTGCCGCGGCCGCCCTGGTGCGGCACCTGCGCGGTGGGTCCACCGGGGTACGTCTCCGGGGCCGCGTACTGCGCGTTCGGCTGGCCGTACGGCGCGCGCTGCTGACCGTAGGGCGCCTGGGGCTGCCCGTACGCCTGCTGCGGCGGCACCTGGCCGTACTGGCGCTCACCGACGGTCCGCACCTGGTTGTACGAGGTCCGGGGCACGCCGGGCTGCGCAGCGGGACCCGGGTAGCCGTAGCCGCCCTGTCCCGGCGGCTGCGCGCCGGCTGCCTGCCCGTCCTCGTAGAGGTAGCCGAACGGATCGTCGTCCTCGGGTGTGCTCGCGCCGTTGTTCCCGGCCATCCCTGGGTCACTCCTCACCATGTCGCCAGCCGTCGCCGAATATCGCCAGCCGTCGCCGACCGGCCGAGCCTACCCCGAACGGAGCACGCCAAGAATTGCCGGAAGCGAGGACGCTCCGCGCCGCGCGCCCCCGGAACCACGGAGCGGCGAACGTCAGCCGGCTCGGCGGTGAACCTTGGACCGGGACCGCTTCTCGACGTACATCCGCTGGTCGGCGGAGCGCAGCACCTCTTCGGCGGTCATTCCGCAGGCGGCCCAGCCGATGCCGAAACTCGCCCCGACCCGCACCGCCCTGCCGTCGACCCGAATGGGCGGAATAATGGCGTTACGCAGGCGTACGGCCAGGTCCGCGGCGTCCGCGGCCCCCAGACCGTCCGCGAGAACGACGAATTCGTCACCCCCGAGCCGGGCGACGGTGTCCCCGTCCCGGACGCATGTGGTGAGCCGCCGGGCGACCTCGATGAGAACCGCGTCACCCGTGTGGTGGCCGAAGCGGTCGTTGATCGACTTGAAGCCGTCCAGGTCGCAGAAGAGGACCGCGAGCCCCTTCGAGCCGTCGTCCTTCACCGTGTCCGGTGCGACGGAATGCACATGGTGGTCGTACGGCCCGACGCCCCGGCCGGCGTCGAAGCCCTCGGCGGGGTAGCCGTGCATCCGGGCCTCGTCCACATCGCCGTACGCCGCGTCCAGCGCCTGCACGTCGGTGGACGCCACCGCGTGCGGGCGCTCGCACAGCCGGGCACTGAGCCGGGCCCGCAGCTCCGCGCTGTTGGGCAGCCCGGTCAGGGCGTCGTGCGAGGCGCGGTGCGCGAGGTTCAGCTCGTGTCGCTTGCGCTCCTCTATGTCCTCGACGTGCGTAAGGAGGAAGCGCGGCCCGTCCGCGGTGTCCGCGACAACGGAGTTGCGCAGCGAGACCCACAGATAGGTGCCGTCCCGGCGGCCCAGCCTCAGCTCGGCCCGGCCGCCCTCGGCGGAGGTGCGCAGCAGGGTGCCGATGTCCTCGGGGTGGACCAGATCGGCGAAGGAGTAGCGGCGCAGGACCGAGGCGGGACGGCCCAGGAGCCGGCACAGGGCGTCGTTGGTGCGCAGCAGCCTGCCGTGCTGGTCGCCGCCCATTTCGGCGATGGCCATGCCACTGGGGGCGTACTCGAAGGCCTGGCGGAAGGATTCCTCGCTGGCCCGCAGCGCCTGCTGTTCCCGCTCCAGGCGGACCAGGGCGCGCTGCATGTTTGCTCGGAGTCTGGCGTTGCTGATCGCAATGGCCGACTGGGAGGCGTACATCTGGAGCGCCTCACGGCCCCAGGCGCCTGGCCGGCGGCCGTTGCGGGGGCGGTCGACGGATATGACGCCGAGGAGGTCGCTGCCGCCGCCCGAGGCGTACATCGGGGCGTAGAGCCGGTCCTGCGGGTGCCACTCGTCCTCGAAGCGGGGCTCGGGTCCCTCGGTGTGCCACTGCGGGACGTCGTCGTCGAGGAGGACCCAGCCGTCGGTGTGGGGTATGAAGCGGAGCTCGTCCCATATCTCGCCCATGGCCAGCCGGCGCTCCCAGGAGTTGCGGGAGCCGACGCGGCCGGTGATGAGGGCCTCGGCGGCGCTGTTGCCGGCGAAGGCGGCGACGACGAGATCACCGTCGGGGCGGACGAGGTTGACGCAGGCAAGCTCGTAGCCGAGACCGGCGACTATCCCGTCGGCGACGGTCTGCAGGGTGTCGGCCAGGCTCCGCGCCGTGTTGAGATCGGCCACGGCCTGGTGCAGCTGCCGCATCGTCGCAAGACGGACGTACGGCTCCGACTCGGCCTCCATCGCTCGCACTCCCCGAGACCTCGACAGCACTCCAGATTTCATATCGACGTACTTGACGTACTGACTGCAGTGTCACGGCCACTGAATCACAGTGAGCTGTGCACCCGGTACACAGGGTCAACAAATACTGCACTCTGTGACTCAAGTCACAACAGGTGATGAAGGGTCAGAAGCGCAAACCTTGAGCGGTCCGTCCTTTTCTTGAACGCAAAACGCAAATCCCCGCCGCCACCGGCCACCGGGCCGGCGGTCCTAGGACCCGGCTGGTCCCTTGGCCCGATGCGGGGGATCACCGTACGCGGCTAGCGTTCCGGGTGTGTTGCAGACGAAGCCCCCCACCCCGCGTACCGAAGCCGTCCCCCATGCCGCCGTCCCTCATGCTGAGGGGGTGAGCAATGACGAGTTCCGCGGCGCCCTCGCCCGGCTGGCAGCCGGAGTGGTCCTGATCACCGCGCAGGAGCCCCCGCTCGACGAGCACGGACGCGGCGAGGACGTGGGGATGACGGCGACCGCCTTCATGTCGGTCTCGCTCGACCCGCCGCTGGTCATGGTGAGCCTGCGCAACGACTCCCGGATGGACGACCTGCTGGCGGAGCAGCCGCTGTGGGCCGTCTCCGTACTGTCGGAGAGCCAGCGCCACATCGCGGGACGGTTCGCCATGAAGGGCCGGATCAGCGACCGCCTGCTCTTCGAGGACATCCCGTACGTACGGGGAGAGGTCACCGGCGCGCCCCTGGTCGGCGGGGCGCTGGCGTCGCTGGAGTGCCGCACGGAGCAGCGGATCACGGCGGGTGACCACACGCTGGTGATCGGCCGGGTGCTCGGCGCGCAGCTCCCGAGCGGGGACGCCGGCCCGCTGACGTACTTCCGCGGGCGCTACCGGCAGCTGGGCTGAGTACAGCTCGCTCGACGGCGGTACGGGGGCGGCGAGCGAGTGACTACGCGCCTACCAGTCGCGGCCGGAGCGGCCGCGCTTGGTGTCGCCGCGCTGCTTCTTCTCCCGCAGCCTGCGTTCGTTGATCCCGCGCGGGATCTTGCGCTTCACGCGCGCCTTGGGCGGCGGCGCCGTGGCCTCGGCCAGCAGGGCCGTGAGCCGCACGGCGGCCGTCTCCCGGTTGCGCCACTGCGAGCGGTGCTCCGAGGAGCGGACCGACACCACGCCGTTGACCAGCCGGTTCGCCAGCCGTTCCAGCGCGCGCTCCTTCCACACCTCGGGCAGCGACTCGGTCGCCGCGAGGTCGAAGCGCAGCTCCACCTGGGAGTCGCTGGTGTTGACGTGCTGCCCGCCGGGCCCGGAGGACCGCGAGAAACGCCACATGAGCTCGGCCTCCGGCAGGGAGACCGCACCGCGGATGACATAGGGCCCGGACATGACACCCATGTTCCCCGGCCCACGGGGGGTTCGTCACCTCCTTTTGGCGTCCGCCTTCCTCCGTCTGCCCGCAGCCCGTCATCAGTTCGGTAAAGAAAGTAAAGGCGGAAGGAACCTCGCGGGGCCCTGCCTGCGTTATGCACTGTGACGGTAGCTTCGTGATGGCACGAAGCCCGCACATGACTGACGAAAGGGACTTCCCATGGCAGTAAGCCTGTCCAAGGGCGGCAACGTCTCCCTCACCAAGGAGGCCCCCGGCCTCACCGCCGTCACGGTCGGCCTGGGCTGGGACGTCCGTACCACCACCGGTACCGACTTCGACCTCGACGCCTCGGCGATCGCGGTCAACACGGCGGGGAAGGTCTTCTCCGACGCGCACTTCGTCTTCTTCAACAACAAGGCGACGCCGGACCAGACCATCGTGCACACCGGTGACAACGTCACGGGTGAGGGCGAGGGCGACGACGAGCAGATCAACGTCAACCTGGCGGGCCTGCCGGCCGACATCGACAAGATCGTCTTCCCGGTGTCGATCTACGACGCCGAGACCCGCAGCCAGAACTTCGGCCAGGTGCGCAACGCCTACATCCGCATCCTCAACCAGGCCGGCGGCGCCGAGATCGCGCGCTACGACCTGAGCGAGGACGCCGCCACCGAGACCGCCATGGTCTTCGGCGAGCTGTACCGCAACGGTGCGGAGTGGAAGTTCCGCGCCGTGGGCCAGGGTTACGCCTCCGGCCTGCGCGGCATCGCGCAGGACTTCGGCGTCAACCTCTGACGCTCGACACATCCGCCTCACGGGAGCCCCCGGCCGAACGTCCTGCGGCCGGGGGCTCCCGCGTGCCCGCGTGCCGACTCGAGGCTGTCGCCTCGCGGCGCGGATGAACACCGCGCCCCGGTACGGATGACCGCATAGCGAACATCGAGCCACTCCCTCAGGACAAGATCCGGTCAAGACTTTGACGGATCACTGTCAAGTTGGAGCCGGCCGGTGCCATTCTCTCCGGAACCTCGCTCACCTCGTGTGCGCCAAGTGAAGGAGACCGCGTGAGAATCGCTCTGCGTACCGCTGCCATCGCCGCGTCCGCCGCCATGGTCGTCGTCGGAGTACAGACCGGTTCGGCAGGTGCGGCACCGGACCGTGCGGCGGGCGCCACCGCCCTGCCGCTCAGCGCCTCCCAGCGCGCGACGGCCATCAAGGAGGCCCAGGCCGGGGCCGCTTCCGTCGCCGCCGAGATCAAGCTGGGCGGCAAGGAGAAGCTCGTCGTCCGCGATGTGGTCAAGGACGCCGACGGAACGGTCCACACCCGCTACGAACGCACCTACGACGGACTGCCCGTCCTCGGCGGCGACCTGGTCACCCACGCCGCGAAGAACGGATCCCTCAAGGGGGTCACCCGGGCCACGGAAGCGAAGATATCCGTCGCGACCACGACGCCCGCGACAGCCGCACCGAGCGCGGGATCCGGGGCCCGGAAGGTCATCTGGGCCGGCACCGGCAAGCCCGCCCTCGCGTACGAGACGGTCGTCACCGGCACCCAGCACGACGGAACCCCGAGCGAACGCCACGTCATCACCGATGCCGGCAACGGCAAGGAGCTCTACTCCTACGAGGCCATCGACACCGGATCGGGCACCAGCCAGTACAGCGGCACCGTCACGCTCGGCACGTCCGGATCCGGGTCCTCCTACAGCCTGACCGACGCCGCCCGCGGCGGGCACAACACGTACGACCTGAACGGCGGCTCCAACGGCACCGGCACGCTCTTCACCGACGCCGACGACCTCTGGGGCAACGGCCTCGCGACCAACCGTCAGACCGCCGCCGTGGACGCCCACTACGGCGCCGCCATGACCTGGGACTTCTACAAGAACGAGCTGGGCCGCAACGGCATCGCCGGCGACGGCAAGGCCGCCTACTCCCGGGTCCACTACGGGAACGCGTACGTCAACGCGTTCTGGTCGGACAGCTGCTTCTGCATGACGTACGGCGACGGCTCCGGCAACCTCAAGCCCCTCACCTCGCTGGACGTCGCCGGTCACGAGATGAGCCACGGACTGACCGCGTCCACCGCCGGCCTGAAGTACAGCCGGGAATCGGGCGGCCTGAACGAGGCGACCAGCGACATGTTCGGCACCGCGGTCGAGTTCTACGCCGCGAACAGCAGCGACACCGGTGACTACCTCATCGGCGAGAAGATCGACATCAACGGCAACGGCACCCCGCTGCGCTACATGGACAAGCCCAGCAAGGACGGCAACTCGGCCGACTCCTGGTCGAAGACCGTCGGCCGCCTCGACGTCCACTACTCGTCCGGGCCCGCCAACCACTTCTTCTACCTGCTGTCCGAGGGCAGCGGTACGAGGACCATCAACGGCGTCACGTACAACTCGCCCACGTCCAACGGTTCCACCGTCACGGGGATCGGCCGGGACAAGGCAGTCCAGATCTGGTACAAGGCGCTCACCACATACATGACCTCGTCCACCGACTACGCCGCGGCACGCACCGCGACCCTCCAGGCGGCCGCCGACCTGTACGGGGCGACCAGTACCGAGCGCACGGCCGTCGCCGCCGCCTGGTCCGGGATCAACGTCAACTAGGACCTTCGGTCCGCGGGCGCCGCACACCCTCCGCGCCACGGAGTGGTGTGCGGCGCCCCGGCGCCGTCACAGGCGGGCCGGTCGCTTCCGCCTCTGCCCGCTGACACAGGGGCGGGCCGGTCGCTTCCACGCCCGGTCAGTCGTCCGCGGCCGGTCGGCCGCTGCCGTGCAGCCAGTCCTTCCACAGCTCCGACAGGTCCTCCCCCGTCTCCTCCTCCACGTACGCGGTGAAGTCCGCCGTCGAGGCATTGCCGTGCCGGTGGGCCTTCGTCCAGCCCGCGAGGAGCGCGAAGAACGCCTCGTCGTCGTCGACCACCTCACGGATCTTGTGGATGACCATGGCACCGCGCCCGTACACGGGCGACTCCGAGATGTCCGCGGCGGTCGGCGGATCGGCCGGCGGGAACGCCCAGTTGTCCTCGTCCTCGTACGCCTCGTCGAACGACTCCTGTGCCGGGGTGTCCTCCTTCTCCTCCGCCCACAGCCACTCCGCGTACGTGGCCATGCCCTCGTTGAGCCACATGTCGCGCCAGGTCGCGGGCGTCACCGAGTCGCCGAACCACTGGTGCGCCATCTCGTGGACCAGCAGGTCCACGCTCGGCGGCCCGGGGAAGAACGGCCGGTTCTGCGTCTCCAGCGCGTACCCGGCGTCGCCCTTGCGGTCGATGATCGCGCCCGTCGCGGAGAACGGGTACGGACCGAAGTGCTCCGCCTCCCACGCCACCACCTCGGGGACCCGGGCCAGCGTCCGCGCGCTCGCCTTCGCCGACTCCGGATCCACGGCGGTGAACACCGTGATGCCGCCCGCCATCGTCGAGGTCTTCGTCGTGAACCGGCCGACGGCCAGCGTCGCGAGGTAGCTCGCCATCGGCTCGGCGGTGTGCCAGCGGTAGGTGGTGCGCTCCCCCGCCGTCGTCGGCGGTCCGGCCGGCACCCCGTTCGAGACCGCCGTCAGCCCCTTGGGGACGGTCACCTCCAGGTCGTACGCGGCCTTGTCACGCGGGTGGTGATTGCCCGGGAACCAGGCCATCGAGCCGGTCGGCTCACCGAGAGCGAGCGCGCCGTCGTCGGTGGGCAGCCAGCCCTCCTCGGACTCGTCGGCATCGGTGAGGGTCTTCGGGGATCCCGAGTAGCGCACGACGGTACGGAACGTCTCGCCCTTGTGGAGCCGGTCCTCGACCTTCGCGTCCGTACGCAGCGTCAGCTCGTTGCCCGCCCGGTTGACGGCGGCCGGGCGCCCCTCCACGGTCGCCGAGTCCACGGTCATACCGGCGAGGTCGAGGTTGAACGAACTCAGGTCCTGGGTGGCCCGCGCGGTGATCACCGCGGTCCCGCGCAGCGTCTGCTCGTCCGGGTCGACGTCGAGCGTGAGGTCGTAGTGCGTCACGTCGTAGCCGCCGTTGCCGAGCTTGGGAAAGTACGGATCGCGGACCCCGGAGGCCCCCGGAGTGCCCTCCACCGCGCCCGTCCCCGCGGTGCAGGCCGGCGCGAGGACGGCGAGGGCCAGCAGCAGCGCGGCGGCCCCGGCCGTCCTGCGGGGGGCGCGTGCGGTGCCGGGGGCCGCGCCGCGTGCCGTGTCGTGTACCGGGGCTCGATGATCCACACAGGTGATCCTATGTGCGGAATGTCGGAGTCCGGGGGACTCCCGGGGCAGGGTCCGGTGCCCAGTGAGGTGGCGACTGTGCGGGACGGCTACTTGGCGAGTGCGGCGACGCCGGCCCGGGCGAACTTCTCGTCGAGGTCGCCGCTGGGTGCGCCGGCCACGCCGATGCCCGCCACCGGAGCGCCCTTGACCTGCACCGGGGCGCCGCCCGCGAGGAACAGGGTGCCGGGGATGTCCTTCAGGTTCGGGGCCTGGGCGAGCCGCCCGGCCAGCTCGGAGGTCGGGGCGTTCCAGGACACGGCGGTGTACGCCTTCTTCTCGGCCGACTCGTACGCCTGCGGGCCCGAGCCGTCGCCGCGCAGCGTCAGGATGGTGTTGCCGTTGCGGTCGACGACCGAGACGGCGACGCGCTGGTTCTCCTTCTCCGCCGCGTCGAGGGCGGCCTGCGCGGCCTTCGTGGCGGCGTCCACGGTCAGGTGCGTGGACTGCTGGAGGTTGCCGTTCGCGGTGTCCGCCCTGACGGTGGTGGAGGGCGCGGCGGCCGGGGCGGAGGCGCTCGCCGACATGGCGCCGAAGGTACCGGCCCCGAGGGCGGCAGCGGCGACGGCACCGGTCAGGACTCGGGTGCGCAGCGACATCTTCTTCATGGTGGGCTCCTCAGCGAGGTGATGGGTGGCTTCTGCGTTCTGTGTTCCATCCTTGGGCCGGTTCCGGGGCCGCACGGTCGTCGTACCGGCTCGACGCCGCCCGCCGGACGGCTGACGGGCCCATCGACCGATCGGTGGATGCGGTGGCGACCGTTCGGGGCGACGATGGAGTGTCCGCGCAGGTCAGCAGCGGTCGGTCCCGGTTCCGTAGGGCGGGGCACGGTCGGTCGGGAGGAGGGGGTACGAGGTGGAACTGCGAAGCCCGTCGGTGCGCGGTGCCGGGCAGGCCGGCGACGCCGGCACCCGTGGCCTGGCGCTGCTCATGCACGCGGCGTTCTTCCTGCTGCTGGGCGCCTCACTGACCCGGTTCCTGCTGCGGCACCCGGGCGAGACGCGCACCCCGTGGATCATCGGCCTGTCCGTCGCCCTGGCCGCGCTGTATCTGCTCGGGCCCGTTCTCGGCTCCCGGCCGACACCGCGGAGCCTGGCATGGCTGGGGGTGCTGGTCGCCGTGTGGATGGTGCTGGTCGTCCTCGCGCCGAGCTTCGCCTGGTGCGCGGTCCCGCTCTTCTACACCGGGCTGCGCATCCTGCCGCCGCGGGCCGCGCTCGCGCTCGTCGCCCTGCTGACACTGTTCGTCGTCGCCGCGCAACTGCGGCTGGCCGACGGCTTCGACCCGAACCTGGTCCTCGCCCCGCCCGCCGTCGCCGCCGTCGCGACCGCCGTCTTCGTCCATATGCAGCGCCAGGCCGCCACCCAGGGCGAACTCATCGACGACCTGCTGCGCACCCGCCGCGAGCTGGCAGCGACCGAACGGCGCGAAGGAACCCTCGCCGAACGCCAGCGGCTGTCCATGGAGATCCACGACACCCTCGCCCAGGGCCTGTCCAGCCAGCAGATGCTGCTTCAGGCCGCCGACCGCACCTGGGACACCGATCCGGCGACGGCCCGCCGCCACGTCCGCACCGCCACCGGCATCGCGGAGCACAATCTCACCGAGGCCCGCCGCTTCGTCCACGACCTGGCCCCCGCCGACCTCGCGGAAGGCGGCGGCCTGGAAGCGGCGCTGCACACCCTCGCCGCCCGCGAGACCGCGCAGGCGCAAGGCAGGCTCACCGTCCGCTGCCATGTCGAGGGCACACCGCACGAGGCCCTGCCCGACCGCGTGCAGTCCGCCCTGCTGCGGATCGCCCAGGGCGCCCTGGCCAACGTCTCCGAGCACGCGGGCGCCACCGAGGCCGCCCTGACCCTCACCCACCTCGACGACCGGACCGTCCTCGACATCGCGGACAACGGCCACGGCTTCACCCCCGCCACCGGCACCGCGCCTCCGGCCGGAGTGCGCGGACACGGGCTGCCCGCGATGCGCGCCCGGCTCCAGCAGCTCGGCGGCACCCTGGCCATCGAGTCCGCACCCGGCGAGGGCACCGTGGTGACCGCCGCCGTCCCCCTCACCGCCGCCCCCGCTGCCCCCGGTACCCCCGCCGTCCCACTCACCGACATACCGGCCCGCCCCGGCACCCCGTTCACCGACGCACCCGCCGACCCCGGCACCCCCCTCACCCCAGAGGACCCCGCATGACCACTGCGCCTCCGCCCGTCCGGATCCTGCTCTGCGACGACCACGCGGTCGTCCGTGCCGGGCTCCTCGCCCTCCTCGGCAGCGAGCCCGACATCGAGGTCGTCGGCGAGGCCGGCAGCGGCGAGGAGGCCGTCGCCCTGGCCGCCAAACTGACCCCCGACGTCGTCCTGATGGACCTCCAGCTGGGCGAGGGCATCGACGGCGTCGAGACGACCCGCCGCATCGTGGCCGGCACCGACGGCGTCCACGTCCTCGTCCTGACCACGTACGACACCGACGCCGACATCACCCGTGCCATCGAGGCGGGCGCCACCGGCTACCTGCTGAAGGCGGAGCGCCCCGAGGAACTCTTCGCCGCGATCCGCTCCGCCGCCCAGGGCCGCACCACCCTGTCCCCGCCCGTCGCCAGCCGCGTCATGGCCCGCATACGCACACCCCGGCCTTCCCTCACCGACCGCGAACGCGACATCCTGGGCCAGCTCTCCCAGGGCCTCGGCAACCGCGACATCGCCCGCGCCCTCTTCATCAGCGAGGCCACCGTCAAGACCCACCTGGGCCGCATCTACGACAAGCTCGGCGTCGACACCCGCGCCGGTGCGGTCTCCGTGGCCAAGGAACAGCGCCTGCTGCCCTGACCACGGGGCGCGCCCCGCCCGCACGCCCCCGCAGGCCCCCACCCCCGCATCCACATCCACTGCGGCGGGAGCGGTCCGCCGGGCATGACACCATCGAACTGTGCTCGACATCGGCTACTCCCTCTCCCGACGCTTCCCCGATCCCCCGCAGACCGACTACCGCCGAGCGGACGTCCACGCGCTGCGCCACGATCTGTTCTCCGGGGACGTCTACCTCGCGGACACCAAGGAGGACCGCGAAGTATCCACAGCCTGGGGATGGGTGCCGGTGCTGGACTTCGCCTGGGCGCTGTGCGACATCGTCGAAAAGATCGACCAGGACCCCCGGGGCAACCGCTCGCACCGCCGCCAGTTCGCCGAACTCGACTTCACCGAGTCCTCCGACCGCATGCTCTTCGAGCGCCGGTTCGGCTGGGTCGACGTCGAAGCCGACTGGATGCCCGCCGAAGAGGCGCCGCTCACCTTCAGCCACTCCGTGCTGCGCCGCGAGGCCCGCGACTTCCTGCACGACCTGATCGCCGATCTGGCCGACATGCACGAAGGCCTCGCCGACAACCCCACGATCTGGGACCTCCAGTCCCGCTTCCCCCGCCTCTGACGGGGCACGCCCCTCGGAGCGCCGGGCCCGCCCCAGGCCTGGGCGTCCCCCGCCTCTGACCGGCTCGGGCCCGCCCCCAGACCCTGGGCACTCGCCGGGGCGCACCCGCCCCTCACGCCTCCACCCGCACCCCGATCTGCGCCGCGAACGCCGGAGCCAGCTCCATCAGCTGCGACGGGCTGATCACCGCACCCGCCAGCCGCTCCACACCCCGCGCGATGTCCAGCTCGGCAACCGTCCGCAGATCCACCGCCTCCATCCGCACCGCACTGAAATCGGCCCGCTTCAGCACACAGTCCCGGAACTCCACCCGGGTCAGCTGCGCGCCCCCGAAATCCGGCTCCGACAGCACGCAGCCCTCGAACACCACGTCCTTCAGCCGGGCCTTGCGCAGATTCAGGTAGTCGATCTTCCCGCCCCTGACCAGAACCCGCTCCAGCACCGCCCCGTGCATCTGCACCCCGCCGAGCCGCGCGTCCACGATCTCCACATCGCGCAACGACACCCCCGCGAGATCAGTGCCCACCCCCCGTACCCCCGTCAGCACCGAGTCGATGAACCGGGCCCTGACCAGATCCGTACGGTCCAGGGCACAGCCGTCGAGAGCGCAGTCCATGAACCGGGCACCCGGACCGGCCTCGTCCGCCAGGTCCACCGCGTCGAACCGCACGCTGTCGTAGTCCCCGTCCGGCTCCAGCCCGCCGCCCTCGTACGCCACCAGCGCCGGCAACCGCACCTCCGGCCGCCGCGCCTCTGCGACACCGCCCTTGCCGCCCCTGCCCGTACCGCCACCACTACCGCCGCTGCGCACCATGCCCCCATCGTGACGCACACCACTGACAGCGCCCGAAGCGGACGCGGAGCGCAGGCCGGCGCGGTCAGCGGAACTCGTGCACCACCTGGATCTCGCCGACGATGTGAGCGTTGAAATCGTCGAGCTGCTCGGCGGGGACCCACAGCTCGAGGATCGTCCGGCCGCCGGCCTGCTGGACGGGGTAGCGGGCCAGGAATGCGGTCTCGACCTCGAAACGAGTGACGAAGCCCGCACCATCGTGCTTGACGTTCCAGTCCCTGGCGATCCTGATCGCGTAGTCCTCGTTGAGCACCGGGTAGAAGATCGGCTGCTCGGGGAGGCGCGGCGGCCAGGCACGCCGGCCGAGCTGCTCCACCAGCTCCAGTTCCTTCGGCCCCGTCGGACGCCACAGAGTCGTTGTCGCAGGCCGACTGGTCATGATCGCCACTCTCTGGTCGCAGGCCCTGCAGGAGCGACGGGGCCGGGAAAGCGGACGGTACCGCCCCGGGAAACGGCCGAGCGAGGCAATATCCGCGGGCTGGGCAAGGGCGGCCGCCCAGGGAAGCCGAAGCAGGCAGGACGGCGGGCTCACCGGCAGCAGAGCCCCCCGAAAAAAATCAGCCGCCGAGCTCCGCCAGCGCCCCGTCCGTCAGCCGGTACACCGTCCACTCGTCCTGCGGCCGCGCACCCAGCGACTCGTAGAAGGCGATGGACGGGGCGTTCCAGTCCAGCACCGACCACTCCAGGCGCTCGTAACCGCGCTCCACACAGATCCGCGCCAGCTCCGTGAGCAACGCCTTCCCGTGCCCGCCGCCACGGCGCTCCGGACGCACGTACAGGTCCTCCAGATAGATCCCGTGCACCCCGCGCCACGTCGAGAAGTTCAGGAACCACAGGGCGAAACCCGCGATCTCGCCATCGTCCGTCTCGGCAATGTGCGCATACGCGGCAGGACGCTCACCGAACAGCGCCTCGTGCAGCTGCGCCTCAGTGGCGTTCGCCTCGTCCAAGGCCTTCTCGTAGTCGGCCAGTTCACGGACCATCCCGTGGATGGCGGGGATATCAGCAGCGGTAGCGTGACGAATCATGGAGGCAGCGTAAACAGCGCAGCTGGGGACCCCTAATCCCGCCCCAGCAACCGCCGAGCCACCTCCGCCTGCTCCGGCGCCAGCCGCCGCTCACCGCACTCCGCGCCCCAGCACGCGTTCTGCAGCACCCGCCCCAGCGTCCACGCCCGCGCCCGCCCCCGGTCCAGCCCCAGCGCCTCCGTCAGCAGACCGAACCGCCGCCCCACCCCGGCCGCATCGAACCGGTCGACGAGCGCCGGCAACAACTCGAACCCCGGATCACCGGCCAGCGGCTTCGGATCGATCGCCACCCACCGCCCGCCCCGGCCCGACAGCACATTGCCGAAATGCAGATCCCAGTGCAGCAACCGGTCCCCCGGCTCACCCGCCACCTCCCGCACCGCCGCCGCGCAGTCCCGCACCAGCCTCCGCTCCGCCTCGTCCGCCAGCGCCCCCGCCACCCCGGGCGCCGCCCCCACCACCCGTGCCGCGATGTCCCCCAGCTGCCGCAGACCGCACCCCTGCGGAGCCCGCACCGCGGTCAGACCCGCCAGCAGCTCGGCGACCACCCGCACGGCCTCCCACACATCCGCCACCCCGGACAGCGCACGATGCCCGTCGAGCCGTTCCAGCAGCATCGTCCCCGTCGCCGCGTCGTGCTCCAGCAACTCCACCGCACCCGCCGACGCCTCACCCCACACCCGCAGCGCGACCGGCTCCCCGACCGTCTCGACATCCACCGGCTGCAACTTCAGCACCGCCCGGCGCCCGTCCGCCTCCCGCACCACCGGAAGAACCAGCGCACACACCCCGTACAGAGCATCGCCGTCACGGACCAGCCCCCACCGCTCCAGGAACTCCGCCGCCATCCCCGGCAACGCGGCAACGAACGCCCGCCCGGCCTCACCGTTGTACCTGAGCTGTGTGGCGATCAGCGCATCCGGAATGTCAATCGGAATGTCAATCACGCCACCGATCCTAGGAGCGTGCGTCAATCGGCTATGACCCCGAGCCATCCCGCCCCGCCCACACGGCCCCGCCCCGCGCCCGCCGCGTGGATCCGCGGCGCCGGCTCATGGATCCGCAGCGCCCCCGGCACGTACCTCTGGCTGACCGCCCTCTTCGTCACCACGGTCATCGTCCACCAGATGTCACCCGCGTTCGAGGAGGAGTTCCTCCGCCAGCGCTCCACCAACATCCACGAGCTCTCCCAGAACCCCGTCCGCGTCCTCATCAGCAGCGCCTTCTGGATCGACAGCGGGCAATGGCTCCCCTACGCCGTCCTCTACACCGTCTTCCACGCCCCCGCCGAACGCCGCCTCGGCACCCTGCGCTGGTTCACCGTCGTCGCCGCCGCACACGTCCTCGCCACCCTCGTCAGCGAAGGCGTCCTCGCCTGGGCCATCCAGCACGGCCACGCCCATCAGACCGCCGTCAACACCCTCGATGTAGGCGTCAGTTACTCACTCGCCGGTGTCGTCGCCGTCCTCACCTACTACATCGCGCACCCCTGGCGGCACGTCTACCTCTTCGCCGTCCTCGTCATCTACGCCGTCCCCCTCGTCACCGGCGCCACGTTCACCGACATCGGCCACTTCACCGCCGTACTCATCGGCCTCGCCTGCTACCCACTGACCCGCACCCGCCCCAAGACGAAACCCACCCCCGCCCAGTAACCTCCCGCCACAACAGCCACAGCGCCACACGGACAAGCAGGGGCAACATGAGCACCGTCAGCACCGTCAACGGCGGCATATCCTTCTGGTACGCGAACCAGGGCACGCCCATCCCCCGCGAACCCCTGCCCGGCGACACCACCGCCGACGTCTGCATCATCGGCGGCGGATACACCGGACTCTGGACGGCGTACTACCTCAAGAAGGCCGTCCCCTTCCTCAACATCACCGTCCTGGAAGCCAAGTTCTGCGGCTACGGCGCCTCCGGACGCAACGGCGGCTGGCTCTACAACGGCATCGCCGGCCGCGACCGCTACGCGAAACTCCACGGCCACGACGCCGCCGTCCGCCTCCAGCAGGCGATGAACGACACCGTCGACGAGGTCGTCCGCGTCGCCGCCGAGGAGAAGATCGACGCCGACATCCACCGGGGCGGCGTCCTCGAAGTGGCCCGCACCCCCGCCCAACTCGCCCGCCTCAAGGACTTCCACACCGTCGAGATCGCCTTCGGCGAGACGGACCGCACCCTGCACGGCGCCCGCGAAACCGCCGAGCGCATCCGCGTCAACGGCGCCGTCGGCTCCACCTGGACCCCGCACGGCGCCCGGCTCCACCCCGCCAAACTCGTCACCGGGCTCGCCGACACCGTAGAAGCACTCGGCGTCACGATCCACGAGTCGACCCCCGTCACCGAGATCAGGCCCAAACACGCCGTCACCCCCTACGGCACCGTCCGCGCCCCCTACATCCTGCGCTGCACCGAGGGCTTCACCGCCGGCCTCAAGGGCCAGAAGCGCACCTGGCTCCCCATGAACTCCTCCATGATCGCCACCGAACCCCTCCCCGCCTCCGTCTGGGAGACCATCGGCTGGGACGGCCGCGAAACCCTCGGCGACATGGCCCACGCCTACATGTACGCCCAGCGCACCGCCGACGACCGCATCGCCCTCGGCGGCCGCGGCGTCCCGTACCGCTACGGCTCCGCCACCGACAACGACGGCCGCACCCGGCCCGCCACCATCGAGGCCCTGCGCGAACTCCTCATCCGCCTCTTCCCCACCACCGCCGGCGCCCGCATCGACCACGCCTGGTCCGGCGTCCTCGGCGTCCCCCGCGACTGGTGCGCCACCGTCACCCTCGACCGCTCCACCGGCCTCGGCTGGGCCGGCGGCTACGTCGGCTCCGGCGTCGCCACCACCAACCTCGCCGCCCGCACCCTGCGCGACCTCATCCAGCAGGACTCCGGCCAGTCAGGCCCCACGGAACTCACCACCCTCCCCTGGGTCAACCACCGCGTCCGCCGCTGGGAACCCGAACCCCTGCGCTGGCTCGGCGTCCACGGCATGTACGCCGCCTACCGAGCCGCCGACCGCCGGGAACGCACCTCGCCACGCGTCGCCACGGACGGCATCGCGAAGATCGCGGACCGGCTGTCGGGGCGGGGCTGAGCGGGCGGGGGCAAAAAAATCCCAGGTCAGCAGGGCTGCTGACCTGGGGTTTTGAGCCGCCTGTCGGAATCGAACCGACGACCTTCAGCTTACAAGGCGGGCGCTCTACCAACTGAGCTAAGGCGGCAACGCGCACACCAAAACGCGCGCTGCCCTCACTCTACACAGCGCCCCTCACACCGATCCATGAAGTTCCGCCCTCCCCGTAACCACCCGAGCACCCGTGCGTTAAGAACACTGACGTGCTGATCCGGGATGTGAACGCGGCGCGGAACCTCCGGGAGGAGGGCATGCGGCTGTACTGGCTGGTGGCCTCCGCGCTCCCGCCGGGGCGGATGCCGCCGTCCGTGATCAAGGCATCGGAGCTGGCGGACGTACTGCTGGCTGCGTGAAGAAGTGAAGGACTGCGGTACGAACCGACGGGCCGTCGGCCGTAAGGCCTGTGGAGCCCATGTAGGACCGGCTGGATACGCCCCCCAGGGGTGCGTCGGGGCGGCAGGGGCGTTGAAGCAGGAAGTGTCACAGCCGTGGCAGGGTCAAAAATCAATTGCTCTGCACGAACAAGGCGCGAGGTCAAAAGGGTTCCGCTCTGCCCCAGCATGCGGGCAGCGGCAGATCGCTCCCCACCCCGGTCGGGGGATATTCCTCCCCGGAGAACTACTGACAGATCCGAAATCGCCAGGTAGCGTCGCTGAAGGTTCACTCAGTTGGACCAGACCACTCCCTTTACAACGGATCGTCCGGCACGTTCCTGCCGGTTGAGGAGAAGATTCAGCATGGCCAGTGTCACGTTCGACAAGGCGTCCCGCGTCTACCCCGGCTCCACGAAGCCGGCCGTCGACCAGCTCGAGATCGACATCGCGGACGGTGAGTTCCTCGTCCTCGTCGGTCCCTCCGGTTGTGGCAAGTCGACCTCCCTGCGCATGCTCGCGGGTCTCGAGGACGTCAACGGTGGCGCCATCCGCATCGGTGACCGCGATGTCACGCACCTGCCGCCGAAGGACCGGGACATCGCCATGGTGTTCCAGAACTACGCGCTCTACCCGCACATGTCCGTCGCGGACAACATGGGCTTCGCGCTGAAGATCGCCGGTATCAACAAGACCGAGATCCGCGCGAAGGTCGAAGAGGCCGCCAAGATGCTGGACCTCACCGACTACCTGGACCGCAAGCCGAAGGCGCTCTCCGGTGGTCAGCGTCAGCGTGTGGCGATGGGCCGCGCCATCGTGCGTGAGCCGCAGGTGTTCCTCATGGACGAGCCGCTGTCGAACCTCGACGCCAAGCTCCGTGTCTCCACCCGTACGCAGATCGCCTCGCTCCAGCGCCGTCTGGGCATCACGACCGTGTACGTCACCCACGACCAGGTCGAGGCCCTCACCATGGGCGACCGTGTCGCGGTCCTCAAGGACGGTCTCCTCCAGCAGGTCGACTCGCCGCGCAACATGTACGACCGCCCGGCGAACCTCTTCGTGGCCGGCTTCATCGGCTCCCCGGCCATGAACCTGGTCGAGGTCCCGATCACCGACGGTGGCGTGAAGTTCGGCAACAGCGTCGTCCCGGTCTCCCGCGAGGCGCTCAGCGCCGCCGCGGACCGCGGTGACCGCACCGTCACGGTCGGCATCCGTCCCGAGCACTTCGACATCGTCGAGCACGGCGGTGCCGCGGCGACCGGCCTGTCCAAGGCGTCGTCCGACGCCCCCGCCGGCCTGGCCGTCTCGGTCAACGTCGTCGAGGAGCTCGGCGCCGACGGCTTCGTCTACGGCGCCGCCGAGGTCGGTGGCGAGCACAAGGACCTGGTCGTCCGCGTCGGCGGCCGCGCCGTCCCGGAGAAGGGCACCAAGCTCCACGTCGTGCCCCGCCCGGACGAGCTGCACGTCTTCGCCACGTCGACCGGTGAGCGTCTCACCGGCTGATCCCGCACCAGCTGTACGGTGGCCCCGCACGTTCGGCGTGCGGGGCCGCCGCGCGTTCGGGGGTTTGGGCCGACCAGGCCGGATTCCCCGGCACAACGGGCATTTCACTCCCCGGCGTCAACACGGGATTCGAAAAGCACACTCGAACCATCCCCCGCGAGAGTGACGTAATGTCGCCAAATCATCACCGGCCGCTACGCTCGCTGCGTGACCCACACCGCGCGCCGTATCGGCCGAACTCTCGCTTTCGTACTGCCTGTCGTCATGGTCCTGTCCGGGACCCTCGCGGTCACCGCCGTGCCGTGGGCAGCTGACAACTCCGAGTCGACGATCCTCACCGCGTCGGCCCAGACCGTCTCCAAGCGCGCCAAGCCGCGCGCCCCGCAGGACATTCTGCGCGACAAGCTTCTGCTGGAGCTCCAGGAGAAGGACCCCGGCGTCGCGTTGACGGATCTTCAGCGTGCCGTGGAAGGGCGCCCGTCGCTCGCGCGGCACTGCATGTCGATCGCGAAGGCGCTGGGCAAGGCGGCGGTCGAGCAGTACGGTCCGACGCGCGCACACCGTTTCTCCCGGCCGGTCTGCGACACGTCGTTCGCCTCGGGTGTCGCGCAGTTCAGCTGACCGACCCGGCCGGGCACGGCATATCGTGCCTGGCATGCATACGTTTCCGACGCAGGCCGTGATCCTGGCGGGTGGCCAGGGATCACGGCTGCGCCCGTACACCGATGACCGCCCCAAGCCGATGGTCGAGATCCCGGGGACCGGGACGCCGATCATCGGCCATCAGCTTGCCTGGCTGGCCGCCGAGGGCGTCACCGATGCCGTGATCTCGTGCGGGCATCTCGCCGAGGTGCTGCAGGAGTGGCTGGACGCCGCGGTGCTGCCGCTGCGGGTGACGACGGTGGTGGAGTCCGAGCCGCTGGGCCGTGGCGGCGGGCTGAAGTACGCGGCGGCCCGGCTGCCCGATCCGGAGGAGCCGTGGTACGCGACCAACGGCGATATCTGGTCCCGGTTCTCGTTGCGTGAGATGGCCGCGTTCCACGCGGAGCGCGATGCGACCGCGACGCTGGCGCTGGCCCGACCGCGCATTCCGTGGGGTGCGGTGGAGACGGACGCGTTCGGGCACATCACGGACTTCATCGAGTCCCCGCCGTCGCCGTATCTGATCAACGCGGGTGTGTACGTGTTCTCTCCGGCGTTCACGACGATGCTGCCGGACCGGGGTGACCATGAGCGGACGACGTTCCCGAGGCTGGCGCGCGAGCGCAAGCTGGCCGGGTACCCGCTGCCGCACGGGGCGTACTGGCGGGCCATCGACACGGCGAAGGATCTGACGGAGGCGGCGAAGGAGCTGGACGGGCACTGAGGCGACGAGGGAGGGGCGGGTCCGGAGACTTCTCCGGACCCGCCCCTCCCTCGTGACGTGTGACGCGTGGCGTGCTCGGTGTCAGCCGAGGAGGCCGCCGATGGGGTTGCGGCCACCGCCGCCACCGTCGCCACCACCGTCGCCGGTGCCGCCCGTGGAGCCGGTGCCGGGCTCCGTGCCCCCGGTGGTGGAGCCGCCGGTGGGGCCGGAGGAGCTGGGGCCCGAGCTGCTGCTGGTGGGGGGCTGTTGGGGGGTGGTCCGGCTCGGGGTGCTCTGGCCGGTGCCCTGGGTCTGGCTGGGCTGTCCGGCGCCGGTGGCGTGGCCCGTCTCGCGGACGCTCTCCGTGGCCGGGGTGGAGGCCTTGGCGGACGGGGTCCGGGGAGCGGTGGTGCGGGAGGGGGCGGGGCGCTGTCCGGTGGGGGTGTGGTGGGAGGCCTTGCCGCTGCGGGACTCTTCGGGGAGCGGGGAGCCGGGGAGCTGGTTGGTGGGGATGCCGTTCGGGCCCGGGACGGTGACGACTTCCGTGGAGCGGACGGCGCCGCCGAGTACGGAGCCGATGAGCAGGGTCGTGCCGACGACGACGGTGGCGACGACGGCGCCGCGGCGCAGAACGCGGCGGCGGAGGTCCCAGATCTCGGAGCGGGGGCCGAGCTTCCGCCAGGCCTCGCCGGCGAGGCGTCCGTCGACGGAGTAGACGGGGGCGCCCGCGATGATCAGGGGGCTCCAGGCGGCGAGGTAGATGATGTCGGGCGCGTCGTAGACGGCGACGGTGCGCCAGCTGACGGTGACCAGGAGGGCGGCGGACAGGAGGGCGCCGATGGAGGCGGCGACGCGCTGCCAGAGGCCGAGGACGGTGAGGACGCCGACGACGACCTGGAGGAAGGCGATGGTGAGGCCGGCGCCGACGGGGTGGGAGAGGGCGAACTCGCGCAGGGGTTCCGCGAGCGCCCAGGGGTGGAGCGAGGTCAGCCACTTGACCATGGAGCCGCGCTCGCCGCCGTCGAAGTAGACGGGGTCGCAGAGTTTGCCCATGCCGGCGTAGATGGAGATGAAGCCGAGGAACACGCGCATCGGCAGGAGGACGACGCCGAGGTTCATGCGGCGGCCGGGGTAGTACGCGTGCCGGACGCTGTCGCCGGAGCGTCGCTCCCGGGTGTCGGTGATGTCGTCGCCGTCGTACTCGTCGCCGTCGTACGCGTCGGAGTCGTAGCGGCCGGGCTCGACGGGGTCGTAGGCGCCGACGGCCTGGCGCATGGGGGGCAGCAGAGGTGCGCCGGGGCGGCGCGGGGGCGGCGCGGTGATGACGGGGTTGGGCTGGGTCTCTTCGAGGCGCGGCGCGACCTGGGTGCTGGCGCCGCCGTTCCCGCTGTCGAACTCGTAGGAGGCGTACGGCTCGTAGGGGTCGTACGCGGTGTCTGGCCGGCCCGCGGTGGAGTTCCGTACGGCCTGGAGGAGTCCGCCGGCGCCGGGGTCGCCGGGGGCGGACTTGCCGCTCCACACGACGGGGGCGCGTCGGCCGCGCCCGGCTCCGGCGCCGCCCATGGCGGGGATCCTGGGTGCTCCGGCGGGTGCCACACCGCGCAGCCGGGTGCGCTGGCCGGGGGCGAGCTGCACCCGGAAGCTGGCGTGGTTGACGATGACCTGCGCGGGGTCGCAGTCCACCTTGGCCATGCTCAGGGCGGGTTGTTCGTCGAACCGAGGCGTTCTGGTGTCCACACTCATCTAACCGAGTGATGTGTGTTTAGGACACTGCCTTGACGGTGTCGAAGTGTCCGAGGCCCGTCAACAGGTGGTGGCGGGGTGCGCCGGGGCGCGCGCGTGCCCGGGTCGCGCCCCCGGGCAGAGGCGCCCCGGAGGCGGGGCGGGGGCCCTTGCGGGGCCGAACGGCCGGAGCGCGGGCCCCGCCCCTGAACCGGATCAGGCGCGCCGGCGCGCGACCTCGTACATCACGATGCCGGCGGCGACACCGGCGTTGAGGGATTCCGCGCCGCCCGGCATGGAGATGCGCACGCGGTAGTCGCAGGTCTCGCCGACGAGGCGGCCGAGGCCCTTGCCCTCGCTGCCGATGACGATGACGACGGGGCCGCCGAGGGCTTCGAGGTCCTCGACGGTGTGCTCGCCGTCGGCAGCGAGGCCGACGATCGCGATGCCTTCCTTCTTGTACGCCTCGAGCGCGCGGGTCAGGTTGGTGACCCGGGAGACGGGCGTGCGGGCCGCGGTGCCGGCGGAGGACTTCCACGCTCCGGCGGTCATGCCGGCGGCGCGGCGCTCGGGCACGACGACGCCGTGGCCGCCGAAGGCGGAGACGGAGCGGACGATGGCGCCGAGGTTGCGGGGGTCGGTGACGCCGTCGAGGGCGACGATGAGGGGGTCCTCGCCGTTGTCGTAGGCGGCGGCGGTGAGGTCTTGCGGGTCCGCGTACTCGTAGGGCGGGACCTGGAGGACGAGGCCCTGGTGGTTGAGGCCGTTCGTCATGCGGTCGAGCTCGGGGCGCGGGGCTTCCATCAGGTTGATGTTGCCGCGTTCGCCGGCGAGCTGGAGGGCTTCGCGGACGCGCTCGTCGTTGTCGATGTACTGCTGGACGTACAGGGTGGTGGCGGGCACGCCGTCGCGCAGGGCCTCGAAGACGGGGTTGCGGCCGACGACCATTTCGGAGGTGCCCTTGACGCCGCCGCGGCGGGGCGCGGGGCGGCGGTTGGCGGCCTGCTTGGCCTTGGCGGTGGCGATGCGGTTCTTCTTGTGCTTCTTGCGGGCCTCGGCGGGCGGCGTCGGCCCCCGGCCTTCGAGAGCACGGCGTCGGTTACCGCCGCTGCCGACCTGCATGCCCTTCTTGTTGGACGTGCGGCGGTTCCTGCGCTGGCTGTTCCCGGCCATGACCTACCTGTTTCGTTGCTTCAGACGTGCGTACGTATAAGTGAAAGTGTGCCGCCCGGGGAGCCGGGCGGCACGTGGGAGGACTACTGGCGCGGGCCGAGTGTCCACCGTGGTCCGGTGGGGCTGTCCTCGATGACGAGCCCGGACTGGTTGAGCTGGTCGCGGATGGCGTCGGCGGCGGTCCAGTCCTTGCGGTCGCGGGCCGACTGCCGCTGGTCGAGGACGAGGCGTACGAGGGTGTCGACGACTCCGTGGAGGTCGTCGCCGCGGTCGTTCTCGGCCGCCCAGTGTGCGTCGAGCGGGTCGAGGCCGAGGACGCCGAGCATGGCACGGACCTCGGCGAGGCGTGCGACGGCGGCTTCCTTGTCGTCGGCTGCGAGGGCGGAGTTGCCCTGGCGGACGGTGGTGTGGACGATCGCGAGGGCCTGCGGGACGCCCAGGTCGTCGTCCATGGCCTCGGCGAAGGCGGGCGGCACCTCGGCGGCGGGGGCGACGGTCTCGCCGGCCTTCTCGGTGACGCGCTGGACGAAGCCCTCGATGCGGGCGAACGCGGATTCGGCCTCGCGCAGGGCTTCCTCGCTGTACTCGATCATGGACCGGTAGTGCGGGGTGCCGAGGTAGTAGCGGAGCACGATGGGGCGCCAGGCCTTGACCATGTCGGCGACGAGGACGGAGTTGCCGAGCGACTTCGACATCTTCTCGCCGGCCATGGTGACCCAGCCGTTGTGCACCCAGTACTTCGCGAAGTCGTCGCCGAAGGCCTTGGCCTGGGCGATCTCGTTCTCGTGGTGGGGGAAGATCAGGTCGATGCCGCCGCCGTGGATGTCGAAGGCGGTGCCGAGGTACTTGTGCGCCATGGCGGAGCATTCGAGGTGCCAGCCGGGGCGGCCGCGGCCCCAGGGGGTCTCCCAGCTGGGCTCGCCGGGCTTGGTGGCCTTCCACATGGCGAAGTCGCGCTTGTCGCGCTTGCCGGTCTCGTTGTCGCCGGAGGGCTGGCGCAGGTCGTCGAGGTCCTGGTTGGAGAGTTCCAGGTAGCCGGGGAACGAGCGGACGTCGAAGTAGACGTTGCCGTCGGCCTCGTAGGCGTGTCCGCGCTCGATGAGGCCGCGCATCATCTCGGTCATCTCGGTGATGTGGCCGGTGGCGCGGGGCTCGTAGGTGGGCGGGAGGCAGCCGAGTGCGTCGTAGCCGTCGTTGAAGGCACGCTCGTTCTCGTAGCCGATGGCCCACCAGGGGCGGCCCTGTTCGGCCGACTTCTTGATGATCTTGTCGTCGATGTCGGTGACGTTCCGGACGAACGTCACGTCGTAGCCGCGGTAGGCGAACCAGCGGCGCATGATGTCGAAGTTCAGTCCGGACCTGATGTGCCCGATGTGGGGGGCGGCCTGGACGGTAGCGCCACAGAGGTAGATCGAGACGCAGCCCGCTGTGAGCGGGACGAAGTCACGGATCTGCCGGGCGCTGGTGTCGTACAGGCGAATAGTCACGTCTCAAGGGTAGTGGGCGCGCACCAGTGCCCAGCGACCCCTTGGGCTATTGCGTGACAGTTGTTACGGCTCCGGGCGGGCCGCCCCCGTGTGCCGGTCGGTCTCAGACGCGTCCGACGACCTTGCGGGGGGTGATCCGGACGACGACACGGGGGTCGTCGTCGCCGGAGGCGGGGTTGAAGTCGGCGTACGGCTTGCCGGTGTACTTCAGGGAGAGCTCGTCGATGAGTTCTTGGCCGCCCTCGGTGGTGAGGGCGGCGGTGCCGCGGATCTCGGCGTAGGTGTACGGGGCGTCGAAGGGCTGGACGACGACGGAGACGCGGGGGTCGCGGGCGAGGTTCTTTTCCTTGCGGCGGCCGGCGGTGGTCGAGATGAGGACGTCGTCACCGTCCCGCTTCACCCAGACCGGGGACACCTGGGGGCTGCCGTCGGGCTGGATGGTGGCGACGGTGACGAAGACCGGGGTGTCGAGCAGTGCCTTGAGTTCCGGGGAGAGTGCGGCGGTCATGGCGTACGTCCTCCTGAGCGGTTCGGTGTTGCTGTGACGCCTACCCGCTCTCCGCTTCCCTCTCCCCCTTTCGCGTCCGTGCCCACCGGAAGGGTCAGTGCCGGGGCGGGCGCTCGGCGGCGGGGACGGCCTTCCTACGGGCCCGGGCGGCTCAGCCGGTGCGGTAGACCAGGGCCGTCGCGATGCCGGCGATGCCCTCGCCGCGGCCGGTGAAGCCGAGCCCGTCGGAGGTGGCGGCGGAGAGCGAGACGGGCGCGCCCACGGCGGCGGAGAGGACCTTCTGCGCCTCGTCACGCCGCTTGCCGATCTTCGGCCGTACGCCGACGACCTGGACGGCCACGTTGCCGATCTCGAACCCCTCGGACCGGACGATCCTGGCCGCCTCCGTCAGCAGCGTGACACCTGCGGCGCCCGACCACTCGGGGCGCCCCGTGCCGAAGTGCTGCCCGAGGTCGCCGAGGCCGGCGGCCGAGAAGAGCGCGTTGCACGCGGCGTGTGCGACGACGTCGGCGTCGGAGTGGCCGGCGAGGCCGGGGCCCTCGCCCTCCCAGAGCAGGCCCGCGCACCACAGCTCGCGGCCCTCCTCGAAGGCGTGGATGTCGGTGCCGATCCCGACGAGCGGGATCACGGGTGCGTGGCCGGGGGTCTCAGAAGGCCCGGATGTCTCAGAAGCCATCGTTCGCCCTCCTGCGTGCGAGTACCGCCTCGGCCAGGACCAGGTCAAGCGGCCGGGTCACCTTGAACGCCTCCTCGTGGCCGGGAACGACCACGACGGGCGCGCCCAGCTGCTCGACCATGCCCGCGTCGTCGGTCGCGCCCTCGCCGCTGACGGCGGCCTGCTCATGGGCGCGCACCAGCGTGGCGCGGTCGAAGCCCTGCGGGGTCTGCACCGCGCGCAGCCGGGCCCGTACCGGAGTGGAGAGCACCGGCTCGGGCTCCCCCGGCGCGCCGGGCTCGACCTCCTTGACGGTGTCGGCGAGCGGCAGCGCGGGGACGACGGCGGGCGCTCCGTCCCGTACGGCCTCGATCACGGCGTCCACCGTGTCGACGGGTACGAGGGGGCGGGCCGCGTCATGGACGAGGACGGCGGAGACATCGGCGGGCAGTGCGTCGAGTCCGAGCTTCACCGATTCCTGCCGGGTTTCGCCGCCGGGCACGACAACGAACTCGGTGCGCTCGGGCAGGGCGTGCTCGTCGAGCAGGAGCCTCACCTCGGGCGCTCCGTCGGGCGGTGCGACGACCACGACCAGGGAGACGTGGCGGGAGGCCGCCATGGCTCGTACGGCGTGGACGAGCATGGGCGTCCCGCCCAGCGCGCGGAGCGCTTTGGGGGCGCCCGGGCCGAGCCGTACGCCGCGGCCGGCCGCGGGAATCACGGCGGCGGTGCGGTAAGGACGCGATTGATCAGACATCGGTTGCACTCCGAAGCATCGGCATGTTTGTCTCCACGGCGGACGTGGGTATGGCCACAAGCGAGCCGGGCGCTACGCCATGACTCGACCGGGACCCTTTCCGTGACCCCGGGCGAGACGGGTGTCGCCCGGGCCGCTCGGGATCGGCCTGACACGTCGACTTCACAAGATCGCGAGCAAAGTACCGGGGGATCGTCGATGAGGCCAACGCATCGGCGCATCGGGGAGAACATCCGGATTCGATTCGTCGGGCCGTGCCGGGCGCAGGCGTCCGTCGGCACCGGCTCCGGGTTTCACCCACTGCGGGCGGTCGCACAGGTCGAAGCCGGACATGCCGCAGCGCCCGACGACACACCGTGTAAACGGCTGGTCAGCGGGCACCGCGGCACATTATTTACGACCGGTGCGATCCGGTTCAGGACGCGAGAACCTCGTCGAGAAGAGCCTCGGCCTTGTCCTCGTTCGTGTTCTCCGCGAGAGCGAGCTCGCTCACCAGGATCTGGCGAGCCTTGGCGAGCATGCGCTTCTCACCTGCGGAGAGTCCACGCTCGCGCTCACGACGCCACAGGTCGCGAACCACTTCCGCGACCTTGATGACATCGCCGGATGCGAGCTTCTCGAGATTTGCCTTGTAGCGTCGGGACCAGTTCGTCGGCTCCTCGGCATACGGTGCGCGCAGCACCTCGAAGACCCGGTCCAGCCCTTCTTGCCCGACCACGTCACGCACACCTACGAACTCCGCATTGTCCGCCGGTACACGCACCGTCAAGTCGCCCTGAGCGACCTTGAGCACCAAGTAGGTCTTGTCCACGCCTTTGATCTGGCGAGTTTCGATAGCCTCGATCAGCGCGGCCCCGTGATGGGGATAGACCACGGTGTCGCCAACCTTGAACGTCATGTGACAGGTACCCCTTCCGTGGCTATCAAGAGTAACACGAGAACTGCTTCTCCTGAATGGCGTTTTCGCAGGTCAGGGCATATCTCGGGGCTTGACAACTGCAACACGGACGTGCTGCGGAAGGTCGGCGGAGGACGGTATTCGCAGGTCGGAGCGGCTGTGCGGGCGAGGAGAAACGCGGACGTTACACCCACCGGAACCCGCTCGGAAGTGGCGAGACGTCCCGTTTTGCCGGGTTCCACGGGATGAACATTCTGCACGCCGTTCGGCGATCGATCATCCGTACGGCGGCAAGAGCGTCCGGCAATTGGGTGGGCGGGCCCTCTCGGGGGCCCGTGGCCAATGAAATTGATCAACGCCGGACGCCGTGAGGATTATGTGGCAATGAATGCCCCGCGCACCCCTGAACAGGGACGCGAAGCGCGAGGCGAACCCGCGATGGAATTGATCAACCGCGTTATGTGAACGGCGTGCGAAATGATCTCGCGGACGCCGGCCCGCCGATCCAGGGACCGCCACCGCGCGGATCCCGGACCCTCACACCGCCGATCCCGGGACCGTCACTCCGCCGATCCCCCGGTCGTCAGGGGCGGGTCGGGTGCGGGGCGGGGACGGGGGCTCGGTAACCTGGCCGCTGACACACCCTTAGGGCGGCTTTACACCGCTCGCCCGACCCGTCCGCACGTCCGCTCGTTCAAGGAGTTGCCGCCGCCGTGAGCCGCAGCCTTCGACACGGCGCCCTCGCCGCCACTGCCCTCGTGTTCTCCGTCGCCGCGCTTTCCGCATGCGGAGCCGGCAAGGATGCGCAGACGCTCGAAGTCAGGCCTGACAACGCCGCCACGTCGTCCGGCGACATCAAGATCCAGAACGTCAACGTGATCACCCAGCCGGAGCGCGACGCCAAGGGTCCGGCCGTCGTCGCCGCCACGCTGTTCAACAGCGGCACCAAGGCCGAGACGCTCGACGCCGTCACCCTGACGGGCGGCAGCGGCTCCGTGACGCTGCACCCCGCGAAGGGTTCGGGACCGCTCGTCGTACCGGCCGGCGGCACGGTGATCCTCGGCGGCCGGGGCAATGCCGCCGCCGTGATCGAGAACGGCAGCGAGGCCACGCTGAACGGCAACGTGCAGACGCTGGTCTTCAAGTTCAGCCGGACCGGCGACATCGCGCTCGGCGCGACCGTCGTTCCCGCCGCCGGTTACTTCAAGGACTTCGGCCCCAGCGCGCAGCCGGAGCCCCCGAAGAACCCGGAGAACCCGGAGAAGTCGAAGAAGTCTCCCGAGGCGACGCCGTCCGGTTCCGCGTCCGAGACAGCGGGCGCCACGACCGGCTCGGGGGCTGAGGGCGACACGACCACCCCGAGCGACGCGGCGTCCGACTCGCAGCAGCCGGGCTGAGCGCGCCCCGCATGACACGTACGTACGGCTGAGGCCGCCTCCCGGACCGGGAGGCGGCCTCAGCCGTTTCTTCTGTCCTGTGACCCCGGGCCGGTTTACGGCTCGAACTTGTACCCGAGGCCCCGCACGGTCACGAGGAACCGCGGGGCGCCCGGGTCCGGCTCGATCTTGGCGCGCAGGCGCTTCACGTGGACGTCGAGCGTCTTGGTGTCGCCCACGTAGTCCGCCCCCCAGACCCGGTCGATCAGCTGCATCCGGGTCAGCACCCGGCCGGCGTTGCGCAGCAGCATCTCCAGCAGGTCGAATTCCTTCAGCGGCAGGTCGACCTTGCCTCCGGAGACGGTGACGACGTGACGGTCGACATCCATCCGCACCGGTCCGGCCTCCAGCGCGGCCGGGGTGACCTCCTCCGGCTCCCCGCGGCGGCGCAGCACCGCGCGGATGCGGGCGACGAGCTCGCGGGAGGAGAAGGGCTTGGTCACATAGTCGTCAGCCCCTATCTCCAGGCCGACGACCTTGTCGATCTCGCTGTCCTTGGCGGTGACCATGATCACCGGGACGTTGGACTTGCTGCGCAGCTGCCGGCAGACCTCGGTGCCGGGCAGGCCGGGCAGCATCAGGTCGAGGAGCACGAGGTCGGCGCCGTTGCGCTCGAACTCGTCCAGGCCGTCGGGTCCGGTGGCCGCGATGGCGACCTCGAAGCCTTCCTTGCGGAGCATGTAGGACAGGACGTCGCTGAAGGATTCCTCATCCTCGACGACAAGCACTCGGGTCACGGAAGAGCCTCCGGGGCAGGGAATGAATCAAAGGTGTCGGGTGCGGCGCCCGGGTGGGACGCCTGGTCGCCGTTGACGATGAGGGGGCCGCCGGCGGTGCGGTCCCGTTCCCGTACGGAGCCCGCTTCGGGCAGCCGCAGGGTGAAGGTGGAGCCCTGTCCCTCCGAGCTCCAGACGGTGACCTCCCCGCCGTGCGAGGCGGCCACGTGCTTGACGATGGCGAGGCCGAGGCCCGTGCCACCGGTGGCACGGGAGCGGGCGGGGTCGACGCGGTAGAAGCGTTCGAAGACCCGCTCGCGGTCCTTCTCCGAGATGCCGATGCCCTGGTCGGTCACGGCGATCTCGATCTCGTCGCCGCCGGGCACGACCACCCGGCGGGCGGCGATGCCGACGCGGGTGTGGGCGGGGCTGTAGTTGACGGCGTTCTCGACGAGGTTGCCGAGGGCCGCGGCGAGCTGGCCTCGGTTGCCCCATATGCGGAGCTCGGCGGTGCCGCCGGCGGCCATGGTGATCTGCTTGGAGCCGGCCTGCTGCCGGCAGCGGTCGATGGCCTCGGCGACCAGTTCGTCGACCCGGACCGGTTCGGCGTCCTCCAGCGGGTCGTCGTTCTGCACCCGGGAGAGGTCGATGAGTTCCTGTACGAGGTTGGTGAGCCGGGTCGCCTCGATCTGCATCCGTCCGGCGAACCGCTCCACCGCCTCCGGATCGTCGGAGGCGTCCATGACGGCCTCCGAGAGCAGGGACAGGGCGCCGGTCGGGGTCTTGAGCTCATGGCTGACGTTGGCGACGAAGTCGCGCCGGACCGCTTCGATGCGGCGGGCCTCGGTGAGGTCCTCGACCAGCAGCAGCACCAGCCGGGAGCCCAGCGGGGCGACCCGGGCGGAGACCGCGAGGGCCTCGCCCCGGCCCGTGCCGCGCCGGGGCAGGTCCAGCTCGACCTGCCGTATCTCCCCGTCGCGGCGGGTGTCCCTGGCCATGTTCAGCATCGGCTCGACGGACAGGCGACCTCCCCTGACCAGTCCCAGCGCGTACGCGGCGGAGCTGGCCTTGACGACGCTGTCGCTCTCGTCGAGCACGACCGCGGAGGAGCTGAGCACGGACAGGACCGTGTCGACGCCGGGGGGAAGGGGGGCACCGCTGTCGGGCCGCAGGGACGTACGCGTGGGTTTCTTCTGGTCGCGCTCGCTCCAGCGGAACGCCAGCATGGCGATCACACCGGTGCAGACCCCGGCGATCGCTGCAGCTGCGGCGACCGCCGCGTTCACGTCCATGTGCTCCAGGTTATGCGGCCCGACGGACACTCTCCCAGCCGTCCGGGTGCCTGTCCGAACACTCGTCGCCCAGAGTTCACCGAGGGGCAAGGGCCGGTTCACTTGTGCGGCCGGAACCCGACGCGTACGCCCGTCACGGTGGCACGGTGGGGTGCAGAGCGGCCCCGGACTCGGTTCAGGACTGGAGAGGGACTTCCCATGCGTGACGCGTACCACGAGGAACTCGACTCGATCGGCGAGGGCCTGGTCGAGATGGCCCGGCTCGTCGGTTCGGCGATCGGCCGGGCGACGACGTCCATGCTCGACGCCGATCTCAAGCTCGCGGAGACCGTGATCGCCGCGGACCAGAAGGTCGACGACCTCCAGCACGACCTGGAGGCCAGGGCCATCGCGCTGCTGGCCCGCCAGCAGCCGGTGGCGACCGACCTCAGGATCGTGGTCACCTCGCTGCGGATGAGCGCCGACCTGGAACGCTCGGGCGACCTCGCCCAGCACGTCGCCAAGCTGGCCCGGCTGCGCTTCCCGCAGAAGGCGGTCCCGGACGACCTGCACGCCACCATCCTGGAGATGGGCCAGCTCGCGCAGCGCCTGATGGCCAAGGCCGCCGAGGTGATCATCACCAAGGACGTCGATCTGGCGCTCCAGCTGGAGCAGGACGACGACGAGATGGACCTGCTGCACCGCACGCTGTTCCAGCACCTGATGGACGACCGCTGGAAGCACGGCATCGAGACGGCCGTCGACGTGACGCTGCTCGGCCGCTACTACGAGCGGTTCGCCGACCACGCGGTGTCGGTGGCCAAGCGTGTCGTCTACCTGGTGACGGGCGAGCACGCGGACGACATCCAGCAGCCGACGCCGGTCGAGGGCGCGTAGGCGGTACGGGCACGGGGCACGGGGCGCGACCAGGGAGGGAATCCGCACACGTATTCCTGCGCGTGTGCGCCGTTGATGCGCCCGCCCGGGTGGGCATGCAATGGGGTGGGGCGGCACGACCTTTCCGTACGCCCCGGTCGTGGGCCCGGGGCGGGCGTACGGCCTGTCGTACACCTTGAGGAGGAACCATGGCCGATTCCCCCACGACCGAACCCCAGCAGGAGACACCCGCCGACGTGGCGCACCGGGGCGTCCTCGGCGCCTGCGGCTGCGGCTCGGGCTGCGGGTGCGGCTGCCAGTCCGGCGCGCCGTGCCAGTGCGGCGGCTGCTCCGGCTGACGGGCGCGCGCAGCGACGACACCGGGGCGGCCCCGCGCGGGGCCGTCCCTGGACTCAGGCCGCCGTCTCCACGGCGGCTTCGGTTCCGGCGCCGGCCGGAGTGCCTCCCGAGACCGCGGGGGCCGTCGTCACGTCGTCGCGCGGCAGGTTGCGCATCAGCAGCCAGTATCCGAACGCCGCGACGGTGCCGAGGAGCGCGCACGTCCCCCAGAGCCACCCGGCCCCGAAGCGGTCGATCACCACTCCGGACATCAGTGGGGCGACGAGCGCCGCCGCCGACCAGGACAGGGCGTACATGCCCTGGTAGCGGCCCCGGCCGTGCACCGGTGAGAGCTGGACGACCAGACCGTTCTGCACGGGCGCGTTGACGATCTCGGCGATGGTCCAGACGCAGATGGTCAGCGCGTAGACCCCGACCGAGCCGGCGAAGGCCGTCAGCCCGAACCCGTACCCGGCGAGCAGGGACGACACGATGAGCAGCCGGCGCGGGTCGCGGCTCTGGATGAACCGGGTGACGGGGATCTGCAGGACCACGATGAGAACGCCGTTGACGGCGACCGCCGTACCGAAGTCGGAGCTGCTGAACCCGTCGGCCCCCATGGCCACCGGCAGTCCCACGTACCCCTGCTGGAAGATCAGGGCGATCACGAAGGACAGCCCGACGACCCCCATGAACCGTCCGTCGCGCAGTACCGTGCCGAGCCGCACGCCGTCGGCCGCGGCGGCGTTCGGGACCGTGGAGACGGCCTCGCTCGGCCGGGACTCGGGCACCTTCGTGAAGACGACGACCGCGCAGATCAGGGTCATCACCGCCTCGCCGACGAAGCCGACGAGGTAGCTGTACTCGGCGACGAACCCGGCGCCGGCGGACGAGACCGCGAACCCCAGGTTGATCGCCCAGTAGTTGATCGAGAAGGCCCGCACCCGGTCCTTCGCCGGGACGATGTCGGCGATCATCGCCTGGACCGCGGGGCGGGACGCGCTGCTCGCCATGCCGACGACGAAGGCGACGGCGGCGATCGCCGCCGGGTGGACCATGAAGCCGAGCACGGCCACCGAGACGGCGGTCGAGAGCTGCGCGACGAGCATCGTCGGCCGCCGGCCGAAACGGTCCGTCATCACCCCGGCCACCAGCGAGGCGACGACCCCGCCGAGCCCGTGCAGCGCCACGACCAGGCCTGCGTACGAGGCGGAGTAGCCCCGGTCCAGGGTCAGATACAGGGCCATGAAGGTGGCGACGAACGCCCCGAGACGGTTGACCAGGGTGCTGGTCCACAGCCACCAGAACTCCCTGGGGAAACCGGAGACGGCTTCATGGGCGGCCCGCCTGAGACCGGCGACTGACATGCGGTTTCCCCCCGGGGGTGTAGCGATGCGACCTGCGGGCGGTAAGTGGTCCGCCACCGGTCCGTACATTACGAATCCGAGGCCCGGCCCTGCCACTCAATTGACGCCGCCCGTCAATCGGGCACCACCCCCGCCACCGGCGACAAGCCCCCGCCTGTCCGCCCTGTGGCCGGGCGCGCGCGGCTCGTACGGGTTCGATTACGCTCGGACCCATGGCCGACGCACCGTACAAGCTGATCCTCCTCCGCCACGGCGAGAGCGAATGGAACGCGAAGAACCTGTTCACCGGTTGGGTGGACGTAGACCTCACCGACAAGGGCGAGAAGGAGGCGGTCCGCGGCGGTGAGCTGCTCAAGGACGCCGGCCTGCTCCCCGACGTCGTGCACACCTCCCTCCAGAAGCGCGCCATCCGCACCGCCCAGCTCGGGCTGGAGGCCGCGGACCGCCACTGGATCCCCGTCCACCGCTCCTGGCGCCTGAACGAGCGCCACTACGGCGCCCTGCAGGGCAAGGACAAGGCGCAGACGCTCGCGGAGTTCGGCGAGGAGCAGTTCATGCTCTGGCGCCGCTCGTACGACACCCCGCCGCCCGCCCTCGAGGACGGCACCGAGTTCTCGCAGAGCGACGACGCGCGCTACGCGACGATCCCCCCGGAGCTGCGCCCGCGCACGGAGTGCCTCAAGGACGTCGTCGTCCGCATGATGCCGTACTGGTACGACGGCATCGTCCCGGACCTGCTGACCGGCCGCACGGTCCTGGTCGCCGCCCACGGCAACAGCCTCCGGGCCCTGGTCAAGCACCTCGACGGCATCTCGGACGCCGACATCGCGGGCCTGAACATCCCGACGGGCATCCCGCTCGCGTACGAACTGGACGAGAACTTCCGCCCGTTGAACCCGGGCGGCACGTACCTCGACCCGGACGCGGCGAAGGCGGCCATCGAGGCCGTGAAGAACCAGGGCAAGAAGAAGTAGGCAGGACTGAGGAAGCCCCCTGCCTGCGGGTTCTCCCGTAGGCAGGGGGCTCTTTGCTGCGCCGGGGTCCGGTGGGGCCCTGTGCACGCTCAGTACTGCATGTAGCCGGGGACCGTGGCCGGGCCGAAGAGGACTGCGCTCGTTTCGTCGTGCTGGCGGCGGTGGCGGCCGTTTCTGCCCACGTCGGTGATGGGCATGGCGAGGGTGAGCATGCCGTCGTCGGCGAGTGCCTGCACCCGGATCAGCAGCGCCCGTACGCTCACGTTCAGTTCGCTCGCCACCGTCTGCAGGTCGACGCCGGACTCCCAGCTCCACAGCAGGACGGAGTCCATGCTCGGCGTCCAGGCGGCGCTCTCCACCGGGGCCTGGGGGATGGACGGCGGCATCTGGGGTGGCGCCGGGGTCTGGTGGGGCGGGTCGGCGGCGGGGAGGGGCAGTTCCTCCCTGGGGTGCGGCAGGCCGTCCGTTGCCGGGGGTGGGCCGCCGGCGGGTTCCGGTTGTGGCTGTGGAGGGTTGCTGAGGAGGGATTCCGCGACGGATCGCGCGTCGTTGCGCCCCACGGTGCGGCGCGCCAGGCGCACCTCGCGCTCGTTCAGGCCCAGCAGTTCGGCGATGGCCCCGTCGTCGCCGACCGTGACGGCGAACGCGGCGAGGGTCCTGCATCGCGCCGCCTGTGCCTCGTCGAGTACTTCCTGCGCCTGGCGCATCTCCTCGTCGTTGGCGAGGAAGGCTTGCGCCAGGACGGTGTTCCGCTCCCAGAATTCACGTGGTTCCACGCCTGTCACAACGCCTCGACGCGTGCGGGGAACGGATACCGGGGACAAAAGGGTCCATGCGGCCTAATCGGCGACTCTGCAGATCTGACGATCATCCGCCTTCCGGTCGGCGAGGTCAGCCCTCTCCGGCCGCGTCCTGCGAGCCCGGCCGGGACGGCCGCCATCCGTGGGTCAGCAGGTCGAAGACCGCCTCCACGGCCGCGCGCGGGTCCTGCCGGCCCGTGGCCAGGGCCGGGACGTCCAGAACGAAGCGGGCGAGCGCGGCGCAGGCGATGTCATCGGGTTCCCGGCCGAGTTCCTCCGCGATCGCGGTGCCGAGGGCGCCCGCGTGCCGCACCCACATGCGCTCCCCGTACTCACGCAGCGCCGGACTTCCGTCCACCAGCGCGGTGAACGGGCCCAGTCGGGGATCCGATGCGAGCCGCCCCCAGGACGTCAGCGCGTGAGCGCGGAGCGCTTCGGCCACATCCTGTCCGGCCGGCCGGTCCCTGACGGCCGCGATCAGCTCGGCCTCGACCTCCGCCTCGCGGTCGAATACCAGGGCCTCTTTGCTCGGGAAGTGCGCGAAGAGGGTCGTCGTCGACACATCGGCCTTCTCGGCGATGTCCCGGACGCTCACTCGTTCGAAGCCGTGCTCCAGGAAGAGCTCCAGGGCGGCGTCGGCGATGGCCTGCCTGGTCGCGGCCTTCTTGCGCTCGCGGCGGCCAACGGCCGGGGTGTCGGGCATGCCCTCACCGTACCCCACCACTGGAACGAGACAGAAAGTGGCACGGAACCGAACCTGGCCCGAGGCCAAAACTGACCCAAGACGGAAACTGGAACAGTTGCAGTTTCTTAGTCGTTTCTGCTTTGGTGGTCCCGATACGGGGCTGCCGCCCTTCGCGGCGCGGCACCGGCCGCATCGCCGCGCTGCGGCGGCCGTCGGCACCCCGGCCCTCGAAAGGAATCCACCGTGAACTCTCCGACACCCTCCAGCGCCCGCATCAGCATCATCGGAGCCGGCCCGGGAGGCCTGACCTGCGCGCGCATCCTTCAGCAGCACGGCATCGCGGTGACCGTGTACGACCGCGACCCGGACGCCCACTCCCGTAACCAGGGAGGCTCGCTCGACCTGCACGACGACGACGGCCAGCTCGCGCTGCGCGAAGCCGGCCTGCTGGAGGAGTTCTTCGCCCTCGCCAGGTTCGAAGGTCAGGAAATGCGCCACCTCGACCCGGCGGGGAACGTCCTCGCCCACCATCTGCCGAACGAGGGCGAAACGGCCAGTCCCGAGATCGACCGGGGACAACTGCGCGAGCTCCTGCTGCGCTCGCTCACCGAGGGAACGGTCCGGTGGGGCCGCACGCTCGAGTCGGTGAGCGGACCTGACGACGGGCCGCGCACGCTGATATTCGCCGACGGAACGACCGTCGAGACCGATCTCGTGATCGGGGCGGACGGCGCCTTCTCCCGCGTACGCCCCGCGGTGTCGTCCGCGACACCGGTCTACACCGGCGTCAGCTTCCTCGAAGCGTGGTTCGACGACATGGAGAGCGCGCACCCCGGACTGTCCGAACTGGTCGGGAAGGGCAGCGCCCACGCGGCCGACGGAAAGCGTGGCCTCTTCGCGCAGCGCAACAGTGGCGGCCACATGCGCGTCTACCTCATGCAGTGCGTCCCCGCCAACTGGATCGCGGCGAACGGGCTCCGCCCCGAGGACACCGAGGGCATCCGCGCCCACCTGCTGAGGGAGTACGCGGACTGGTCACCGCGGACGCTTCGGCTGATCACCGACAACGACGGCGCCTACGTCGACCGCCCGCTCCTCGCCCTGCCGGTGCCGCACACCTGGGAGCACTCTCCCGGCGTGACGCTCCTCGGAGACGCCGCCCACCTCATGCCGCCGCTGGGTGTGGGCGTCAACCTCGCCATGCTCGACGCCGGCGAACTCGCGCTCGCACTCGTGCACTCCGCCACCGTCGACGACGCCGTCCGCCGTTACGAGAGCACGATGCTGCCGCGTTCGGCCGAGATCGCCCGGATGCTCGAAGGCGGTGCCCAGTCGATGCTGGACCTCTTCGAGTCCGACGAGCGGCGCTGACCCCTGCATTCCGGGTCGCGGCAACTGCCGTGACAGCCCGCGCCGATGCGGACGGCATGGCCGGGAGTGACGCCCCTCACTCCGCGTCGTACTCTGTGGCGCATGCGGGGAGAACGGGGAGAGCAGCCATGAGTGAGCCCCTGAAGACCTTTGTCGGCGGCGCCGAGGTCGAGGTGCCCAACAGCATTCCGGCCATCCGCGACGCCCTGCCCGAGGCGCTGCGCGAGGAGTTCGACAGCGCCATCAACGAGGCCGGGGTGAACGAGATCCAGGCCGTGATGCGGCACTGGATGCTGGAGGCCGTACCCGATCCCGAGGCCGAACGGATCCTGGACCGGCTGGCGCGCGACGAGGCCGAGAGGCGGAGCCTCGCTTGAGCTTCCGGATCTCCTACGCGCCGCCCGCCGACGACACCCTGGCCAAGATGCGGGACGGCGACACCTTCCGGGACGAGATGGCACGCACGCTGGGCCACGCCCCGTACGGGCACGGCTCGACCGCCGTCAAGGAGGAGCACGATCGCCGCGAGGCGACGGTCGCCGGGGCGATCGTGCTCTATTACGTCTCCGGGTCGGTCCTGACGGTCACCGTGGTGCGGCTGGTGCCGTTGCCCTGAACGGCCGTCGCCGTGGTGCGGCGGTCCCGTTCGCGGGCCTGGACCTCACCGCCGTGCTGCGCGCCCCACTGTCCTGACCAGCGGTCAGGCGAGCTTGGCCGCCTGGGCGTCGATGACGGCGGTCGGCATGTCGAAGTCGCCGCCCGCGCCGGACGCGCCCAGGTTGAGCGCTGTCAGCGAGGCGAGCGTGGTGCCCTTGCGGATCTCGATGAGCTTCATCGCGCTCTTCTCGCCCTCCGCCTCGACCGTCACCGTCCAGGCGACGGCTTCCTCGCCGCCCTTGACCGGCACCTCCGCGATCTCGGTGACCTTCTGCTTCGATCCGGCGGCGGTGAAGGTGAAGCCGGAGGCGCATCGGGTCGCGGCGGTCCGCAGGCCGGCCAGCGCATCCCCGGCGCCCTTGCCGTCGTACGAGGACAGCGTGGCGAGCGTCGTCGTGATGTCGAAGGCCGCCTTGAACGCCTCGGCCGGGTCGTCGCTCTCCTTGTCGCCGCCCTTCTTCGGCTCGTTGGCGATCCTGCGCTGCGTGGACGCCGCGGGCGTACCGGACTTGGCGCCCATCAGCGCGTCGGCGAAGACGTCGCAGTCGGCCTTGTCGGTGTTGACGGCGTCGCCGGCGATCGAGTCGGCGGGGCCGGCCTTGACGATCTTGTGGCCCTTGACGTCGCCCTGGGCGAGCGAGGCCTTCTCCAGCTCGGCAGCGGTCAGCGCCTTCGCGGACGACGTGTCGGCGCCCTTGTCCGCGGGCTTCGCGGAGGCGCCCGCCTTGCCGTTGTCCTTGCCTGCGCCGTCCCCGGAGTCCGACCCGCAGGCCGCGGTGAGCAGCGCCAGGGACATCACGGTGGCGGCAACGGCGGTACGGCGTATGGCAGTGGGTCGCATGGCCCGTCTTTCTGTCTCAAGGTGTCTCGTCCGCGCGAGAGCAGCCGTCGCCGGGTTCGGCGCGGCGGTGTGAAGTCGTGAGGTTTGCCAACTCTATGAGCGTGCTGTGGTTTGGCAATCCGTCAAAGCGGGCATCGCCCGAGATCGTGACGACGTCGTGATCACCTCTTGAAGGCTCTGCACTGGGCATTTGCCACAGATGGCAGCAACACGTCAGGGGTGGCTGCTCTCGAAGGGGTCTCTGGTGCCGATAGGTTCCGTCCTGTCCACGGTGCTCCGTTCCGTGGGTGTGTCCCCGGAGCTGGTCGCCTCGTGCGACGCGCTGACCGGCGGCACGTACAACTCCGTCACCCGTGTCGCACTCACCGACGGTCGGCGGTGGGTGGTGAAGACGCCGCCGCCGGACGGGGACCATCTCCGGTACGAGCGCGACCTGCTGGTGAACGAGGTCGCGTTCTACACCGCCGCGGCCGCACTCGCCGAGGAGACCACCGTCCCCGCCGTCGTGCACCACGGGCTCGGCCCGGCCACCCCCGGGGGCCCGTACGTGATCATGACGGAGCGTCCCGGGCGGCCCTGGCACGACATCGCCGGCGTCCTGACCGGCGTCGACGAGCGCCGGCTTCGCGCGGAGCTGGGGCAGATCGTCGGCCGGCTGCACACCGTGCCGGGGCCGGGCGGTTTCGGCTACCCGTCCGCCGCGCTCGGCCCGTTGGCCGCCACGTGGCACGAAGCGTTCACCGCGATGACCGATGCCGTGCTGGATGATGCGCGGACATACGGGGCGCGGCTGCCGCGTACGCCCGCGGACATCCGCCGCCGGCTCGGCGCCGCTTCGTACGTACTGGACGACGTCTCCCGGCCCGCCCTGGTCCACTTCGATCTGTGGCGGGGCAACGTCCTGGTCGCCGGGGAGCCGGGTGCGCGGCGGATCGGCGGGATCATCGACGGGGAGCGGATGTTCTGGGGCGACCCGGCCGCCGACTTCGTCTCGCTCGCCCTGTTCGGGGACATGGAGCAGGACGAGGACTTCCTGAGCGGGTACGGGTCGGCGGCGCCGGGCGGACCCGTGGAGTTCGACGGTTCGCTTCGGCTGCGGCTCGCGCTGTACCGGGCCTACCTCTACCTGATCATGCTGGTGGAGACGGTGCCCCGGAGGACGTCCGGCGAGCAGCTGGAGTGGACGTGGAACGAGGTGGCGCCGCGGCTCGAAGCGGCGCTCGACGACGTGGAGTCGGCGCTGCGGGCCCGGGGGTGACCGTGACCCGCGCCACGAGCCCGGTTCACGGCGAAAGAGTCGTGCACCGGGTAAATCCTCAGCGAAACACGCCAGGTGGCGTGGGCCTGTTGACGCCCGTCAGCGCGCGGGGCGCTGGGTCAGATGGGTGAACGCTTCGAGGTTCCGCGTGGACTCGCCGCGCGACACCCGCCACGCGTACTCCTTGCGGATCGCGCTCGCGAAACCGAGCTCGAGAAGGGGATTGAAGGCGCCGTCGGCCGCCTCCAGGACGACGCCGAGCAGCCGGTCCAGCTCCGCGGGCGTCACCACGGAGAGCGGCAGTTTGCCGACGAGGTAGACGTCGCCGAGCGAGTCGATCGCGTAACTCACGCCGAAGAGCCGGAGGTTGTGCTCCAGAAGCCAGCGGTGCACCGCCGCGTCGTTCTCGTCGGGGTGGCGGATGACGAAGGCGTTGAGGGACAGCGAGTGCGTCCCGACGATGAGCGAGCAGGTGGTGGCGAGCTTGCGGGTGCCGGGCAGCTGAACGACGTAACTGCCGGGCCCGGGGCTCTCCCAGCCGAGTCCGGCATCCTTCAGCGTCGCCTCGATGACCTGCGCGACCCGTGTGACCTGCGGCGTGGCCGCTTCCTCTGGTACGTCAGCCATGAGGCGAGCGTACGTCAGCGGTGCGGCAGGCGGCGCGGCCCGCGTCCTCACCCGTGGTGCGTGCGTACCCGGCGCCGGTGGTCCTGCACGGCCGCGGTGTACACGTCCGCGGTCGCCGCGGCCGCCGTGTCCCAGCCGAAGCGCTGCGCGTGTGCGGCGGCCGCGCCGCCCATCCGCTCGACGAGCTCCGGCGCGTCCGCGAAGCGCGCCAGCGCCTCCGCGTACGCCTCCGGGTCGTGCCCGGGGATCAGAAAGCCGCTGACCCCGTCCCGTACGGCCACCGGCAGACCGCCCACGGCCGCCGCGACGACGGGGGTGCCGGCCGCCTGCGCCTCTATGGCGACCAGGCCGAAGGACTCGCTGTACGAGGGCATGACCAGCACCGACGCGGCGCGGAACCAGTCGGCGAGCTGGTCCTGCCCGACCGGCGGGTGGAACCGCACCACGTCGGCGATGCCCAGGCGGGCGGCCAGCTTCTGCAGCCCCTCCGGCTTGGCGAGCCCACTGCCGCTGGGACCGCCGACGACCGGCACGACGATCCGGGACCGCAGCGAGGGGTCCCGGTCGAGCAGGGCGGCGACGGCGCGCAGCAGCACGTCCGGGGCCTTCAGCGGCTGGATGCGGCCGGCGAAGAGCGGGATCAGGGCGTCCTGCGGCAGCCCGAGACGCGCGCGGGCCGCGGCGCGGCCGTCGGCGGGGCGGAAGCGGTCCAGGTTGACGCCGGGGTGGACGACGTCGACGGCGCCCGGGTCCGCCTCGTAGAAGCGGACCAGCTCGCCGGCCTCCTCCGCGGTGTTCGCGATCAGCCGGTCGGAGGCGTGCACGATCTGGGTCTCGCCGATGACGCGCGCGGCGGGCTCGGGGGTGTCGCCCCCGGCGAGCGCGGCGTTCTTGACCTTGGCCATGGTGTGCATGGCGTGGACGAGGGGGACGCCCCAGCGCTGCGCGGCGAGCCAGCCGACCTGGCCGGAGAGCCAGTAGTGGGAGTGCACCAGGTCGTAGTAGCCGGGGCGCTGGCCGGCCCACGCCTGCATCACGCCGTGCGTGAAGGCGCAGAGCTGGGCGGGCAGCTCCTCCTTGGCCAGACCCTCGTACGGACCCGCGTCGACGTGGCGGACCAGGACCCCAGGCGCCATCTCGACGGCCGGCGGCAGCGCGCCGGTGGTGGAGCGGGTGAAGATCTCGACCTCGATGTTGATGGCGGCCAGGCGCTTGGCGAGCTCCACGATGTACACGTTCATGCCGCCCGCGTCGCCCGTTCCCGGCTGGTGCAGCGGGGAGGTGTGGACGGAGAGCATCGCGATACGGCGCGGCTTGCGGTGGGCGCCGGGGAAGGAGCCGGTGAAACCTGCGGGGAACCTGAGGCGCGGCGCGACACGGCTGCTGCCGAGCCGGGAGACGTACTGGCTCACGTCGTCCGCTCCTCCTCGCTCAGGGCCCTCGTACCGGCTTCGTTCACCTTCGTGCAGGCATGGAGCCGGAGGGGCGCGCGGTCCCTTTCGGAAAGCTGGAACAGCGGAATCCCTTCTTTCATTTCCGTTTTGCCAAATCATTACGTACGGCCCCAGCGCGTCGAGGGGGGCGGCCGCCGCCTCCGCCAAGTCGTTACGCTCTGTGTCATGCGCCCGATCGGCACCGCGACCCGCGGGACCACCAACCCGAACCGGCTGCGCCGCATGGACCGCTGGATCGCCGCCACGCACGGCCCCGCCCTGCGTCGCGCCGACGCCCCCGTGGCGGTCGACCTCGGGTACGGCGCCGCCCCGTGGACCGCCGTCGAGCTGCTGGAGCGACTGCGCACCGTCGAGCCCCGCACGTCCGTGGCCGGCATCGAGATCTCGCCGGAGCGCGTCGAGGCGGCCCGGCCGTACGAGCGCGAGGGCCTCACCTTCCTCCACGGCGGCTTCGAGATCCCGCTGCCCGGACGGCCCGATCTGATCCGGGCGGCGAATGTGCTGCGCCAGTACGACGAGGACGAGGTCGACGTGGTCTGGCGGCGGCTGTGCGCCCGGCTCGCGCCGGGCGGCCTGCTGGTGGAGGGCACCTGCGACGAGATCGGGCGCCGTCATGTGTGGGTGGCGCTGGGCCCGGAGGGTCCTCGCACGGTCACCTTCGCGACCCGGCTCGGCTCCCTCGGCCGCCCGTCCGACCTCGCCGAGCGGCTGCCCAAGGCTCTGATCCACCGCAATGTGCCGGGCGAGCCGGTCCACGCCTTCCTGCGCGACTTCGACCGGGCCTGGGCGGCGGCGGCTCCGTACGCCTCGCTGGGCGCCCGGCAGCGCTGGATCACGGCCGTACGGGCCCTGTCGGGCGAGTGGCCGCTGACCGACGGCGTACGCCGGTGGCGCCAGGGCGAGGTGACGGTGGAATGGGCGGCGCTGCGACCTGAATGGAGACCCAACACGCGGAGAACAGGGTGAACTCCGCCGGCATCGGGAACACCGGCTCGGCATCGTTCGTCCCAGAACAGGGGGCCTGAACCAGGGGCCGGTCCCGGGGCCCTTCCAGGGGGTGGGCCCGGGAGCCGGGACGCGGGGGGCGGCCGGGCCCGGGAGCGCTGCGGCGGTCCGGGGGCCCGCGGAGATGTGTCTGCCTCTGTTGCTTTTCGGTAGGGCATGGCACGATCTCGTCGGCGCCATAAGTTACTGACGGTAAATCAGATTCTGTTCAGGTCCGCAGGGATCCGTCCGGAGGGGGAGCTTCGTGTACCGACGCCACTGTGCCGCTGCCGCGATCACTCTGGTCTGCGCCATGGCCGTCCTGGCCTCACCGGTCCAGGCCCTCGCCGCACCCGCACCCCCGTCGCCCGCCTCACCCGTCACGGACCGGCCGGCGAAGAAGAGCCTCGAAGAGGTCCGCCAGGAGATCGACGGCCTCTACCGCGCCGCCGGGTCGGCCACGGACGCGTACAACCTCGCCGAGGAGAAGGCAAAGGAGCAGTCCGGCGAGATCGTCAAGCTGGCCCAGGCCATAGTGGAGGGCCAGGCGAAGATCGCCGAGCTCAAGAACCGGGCAGGCGCCCAGGCCCGCGAGGAGTACCGCAACGCCGGACTGCCGCCGGGCGCCCGGCTGATGCTCAGCGGTGACCCGGAGCTCTTCCTGGACGGGGTCAGCCGGGCCCGCCAGGGCCAGAAGGCCGCCAAGGGGCTCCTGGGGGAACTGAACAGGACCCAGGAGGACTTGGAGACGTACACGCAGGACGCGAGCACCAACTGGACCAAGCTCGAAGCCAATCGCGTCAAGCAGGCCAAGGCCAAGAAGAAGATCAACGGACAGATCGCGGCGGCGAAGAAGCTGGAGTCCCAGCTGGAGAAGAAGGAGCGGGAACGGCTCCTCCAGCTGGAGCAGGAAGCGGAGTACACGTCGCAGACCGCCTGGCTGGGTTCCGGCGCGCTCAAGGAGATCAACCGCGAGGCCAGCGCGACCGGCAGGAAGGCGGTGGCTTTCGCCACCTCCAAGATCGGCCTGCCGTACGTGTGGGGGGCCGTGGGCCCCAAGTCGTACGACTGCTCCGGCCTGACCTCCCGGGCCTGGGCGTCGGCCGGGCGGCCGATCCCGCGCACCTCGCAGGAGCAGTGGCGGCTGCTGCCGCACATCGCGATCAAGGACATGCGCCCCGGCGACCTGATCATCTACCACCGCGACGCCAGCCACGTCGGGATGTACATCGGCGACGGCGCGATCGTCCACGCCCCACGCCCGGGCCGGAACGTGACGCTCGCCGGGGCGGGCTCGATGGAGATCCTCGGGGTCGTCCGCCCGGACCGGTAGGGCGGTCGCCGGCCGCTCGCGGGGACGGCAGGCCCAGCCCGTAGCCGCGACTGCTCCCCCGGCCCGCCGGGCCGCCCGGCAGACCCCCGCGGCCCGCCCGGGCACGCATCGCGATGGCCCACGACACTCCCCGCGACCGCCGGCGTGAGCGGTGCCACTCCGCCGCGGGCGGCGGGCGTGACCTTTGTCATGCCGTCCCGCACGCCTCCGGAGGCCACATCGCGCCGGATCCGTGTCCTGACGCGGCATATGGCGCTGCATATGACGGAGGCCGAGTGCCGTGCACCATTCCGTTCCCGCATCCCGTACCGCTATCGTCCCCGTCTGGCGGGTCGTCGATCGTCCTCCCGCCGCGCCCTCGGGGGGAGGGAAGGAAACCCGAACCGATGCCCGTACCCGTACCGCAGCAGCAGAGTGCCGCTCCCGCTGCGGAGGCCAGCAACGGCGCCGACCTCACCCTCCTGGTGATCGAGGACGACCCGGCGCGCACCTTCAGCGCCCCGGAGCTCTCCGCCGCGGCCGGTGCCCGGGTCCGTATCCGCGCCGCCCGCAACCTGACCGAGGCGGGCCGGCTCCTCACCGCCGACGTCGACTGCATCCTGCTGGACCTGGCGCTGCCGTCCGGCGCCGAGACGCGCGGCGGGCCGGACACGGAACCCGACGAGCTCGCCACGCTCAAGTACGTGCTGCGGATCGCGCCCCGGCACGCCGTGCTCGCCCTCACGGCCGAGGACGACGCCGAGCTGGCCGCCGAGGCGGTACGCGTGGGAGCGCAGGACTACCTCTTCCGCGGCGAGCTCGACGGCAGGCTCCTCAGCCGCGCCATCCGCTACGCCGTCGAACGCAAACGCGCCGACGTCGCCCAGCACCAGCTCACCGAGTCCCGGCTGCGCGCCCAGGAGAACGCCCGCCTGGAGCGCGGACTGCTGCCCACCCCGCTGCTCGACGGCTCCGATCTGCGCTTCGCGGCCCGCTACCGCCCCGGCCGCAGCCGCGCGCTGCTCGGCGGCGACTTCTACGACACGGTCCGCACCCCCGACGGCACCGTGCACGCGATGATCGGCGACGTCTGCGGCCACGGCCCGGACGAGGCGGCCCTCGGCGTCGAACTGCGCATCGCGTGGCGGGCCCTGACGCTGGCCGGACTCTGCGGCGACGAACTGCTCTCCACGCTCCAGCAGGTCCTGGAGCACGAACGGCAGAGCGAGGAGATCTTCGCGACGCTCTGCACGGTCGACATCGCCCCGGACGGCCGCCGCGCGGGCCTGTGCCTGGCGGGCCATCCCGCACCGCTGATCACCCGCCAGGGCCGGGCCGCGCACCTGCTTCCGTACGACGACGGCGGCCCGGCACTGGGCCTGCTGCCGCGCGCCCGCTGGCCGCGCCGGCAGGTGGAACTGGGCGGCTCGTGGAGCCTGATGATGTACACCGACGGGCTGATCGAGGGCCGCGTCGGCAACGGCACGCAGCGCCTCGGTCAGGACGGCATGGTCGCGATGATCAACCGACAGCTGGCCGAGGGCCTGACCGGCGAGGACCTCCTGGAGGCTGCGGTCACGCACGTCCGCGAGCTGAACGGCGGCGAACTGACCGACGATGTCGCGGTCCTGCTGCTGGACCGCGACCAGGACACCGCCCGCGACAGAGCCCGCAACCGGACGCGGAACGACGACCGGGGCCGGAGCATCCCGCGCCCCCGCCCCGGACAGGTGTCACCCGCAGGCGCTCAGCGCCCGCCGTTGTAGGGCCCGTACGGCCCGTCGCTGCTGGAACCGCCCCGTCGGCGGCCGCCGCCCGACACGGCCCTGAGCGCGGGCCGTACGTCCACGAAGAACACGATGGACGCGATCAGCCCGGCGATCTGCAGGAAGAGCATCGGAACCCAGAGGTTCACCACCACCGCGATGCCGAGAATGATCAGCCAGAACGACTTCTTCTGCTTGTCCGCGGCGCGGTAGGCGTCCTCACGGGCGATCGCGGCCATGACGAAGGCCACCACGGCGAGAACGGTCATGGCCGTGTAGATCAGCCCGAGAAACGACTGGAAGCCTTCGAGCAACATGTGATGCACCGCCTAGTGAGTGGATGAGCGCCTCGCGGCCAAGGTACCGGGACAACGACCGGAACACCCCGAAAGGTGCCCGCCCGCTACCCCGGCACACCTGCCGGGCATCGGCCCGCTACTTGGCGGTGGGAGGCGTGGTCTTCTTCGCGGCGGGCTTGCGCACGGGCGCCTTCTTGGCGGCCGCGGGCGACTGCTTGTCCTCGGCCTTGACGGCCCTGGGCGCGGGCTTGGGCGCCACCGGCTTGGCGGCGGGCTTCGGCTCGGCCTTCCCCGTCTCCGGCTTCGACTCCTTGCGCGGCTCGACGACGACGGCGATCTCGACGATCTCCTCGGCCGTCTCGCCACGCCACGTCCGCACGCTCTGCTCGCCGCGCTCGGCGACCTTCTCGTACGTCTCGCGGGCCTTGACCGCGTACTCCGCGGCCACGCCGACGCCTCGCAGCGCCAGGTCCTGGGCGCTCTCGCCCAGCTTCTTCAGGTCGGTGTCGAACGCCCCGATCACCTCGCTGACCTTGGCCTGAAGGCTGGCCTGCGCCTCCTTGGCCTGCTCGGCCACCTTCTCCTGCACGGCCTTGGGGTCGGTGTTGCGCACCGCCTCGATTCGCTCCGGCGCCTCGGCCCGCAGCTGCTCGATCAGGGCCGGAACCTTCCGGGCCTGCTGCACGGCGAGGTCGGCCGTACCGGCGGCGAAGTAGAGGGGGGTCGGGTCGGTGAGGGTCTTGCGCAGGTCATCGGTGATGGCCATGACTGTGGTCCTCCCGGATCATCAGAATCAGTGTGAGGGTTTTGAAGGCTTTGAGCCTGTATCTGTACCTGTATCGGCAGCACCGCCATCGGCACTGAGGGGCGCATCCGCACCGGAAACGCGCCCCTCCTCGTCCGCAGCGTCCCGGGGCTCGTCCTCGAACCCGTTCTCCTTGCGGAAGGAGGCGTAGATCTGCAGCAGTACGCTCTTCTGCCGCTCGTTGATCGACGGATCGGCCAGAATCACCGCCCGCGTCTCCAGCTCCTCCCGCTCCCGCTCATCCAGGATTCCGGCCCGTACGTACAGGGTCTCGGCAGAGATCCGCAGCGCCTTGGCGACCTGCTGAAGGACCTCGGCGCTGGGCTTGCGCAGCCCGCGCTCGATCTGGCTGAGATAGGGATTGGACACCCCGGCGGCCTCGGCGAGCTGCCGCAGCGACAGCTGCGCGGTACGGCGCTGCTCGCGCAGGTACTCGCCGAGATTGCCGACGTTGAGTGAGGCCATGTACCCGATGGTGGACCTGGTTGCTAACTTTTGCAAGCACCCGCTTGCAAAAGTGTTCGGCGCCACTCGGACGGGTGAGTGTGCCTGAGCACAAGGCCCTCCACGAATCGCCGGGAGGCGGCGTTGTCAGTGGGCCCTGCCAGGGTCTGCGTCGTGGATGAACTGGTGGAGCGGGTGGACGGTCGAGATCGCGTGCTGGGGGTGGTCAGCCGTCGGGAGGCCGTCCTGGAGGGCTGGCTGCACCGGGTCGCCGTGACGGCGTGCCGTGATGATCGTGGCCGGATCCTCGTTCACCGGCGGTCGGAGCAGCTGTCGCGCTTCCCCGGGCTCTACGAGGTCGTGGTCGGGGGCGCCGTAGGTATCGGCGAGTCCTATGAACAGGCCGCCGCGCGGGAGCTGGCCGAAGAGCTGGGCATGCGTGCGCTGCCGCGCCTGCTGTTCACGTTCATCAACCGCAGCGGTCTGAGCCCTCACTGGCTCGGCGTGCACGAAGCCGTGGTGCCGGACGCGGTCGTCCACGATCCTGATGAGGTCGCCTGGCACGGCTGGCTGACCGAGCCCGACCTGCGGTCGGCGCTGCTGGAGTGGCACTTCACCCCGGACAGCCACGAAACCTTCAGCCGGTATCTCCGGTTCCGGAGCGCGCGGTCCTGAGTTTGTCCCGCGTGACGTGGTTCGCCTGCCGGGGCCGCAAGGTTGTCGGTGGCCGGAATTACAGTCGTCGCTGTGACGGATGACGAACTTCGAGAAGCGCTGATCCCCTTTCGAACGCGGGCGGTTGAGGAGGGATACCCCTGGGAGGACATAGATCCGCTACCCGTCGAAGAGGTGGACCGGTGGATCGGCCACGTCCGGCCGTGTGCGGTCCTCACCCGTGGCGGGGCCGGGCCGGTCGCGGGCAGGTTCGGCGGGCCGCTGCTGCTGCCCGCCGGCGTCCCGGACCCTGGGCACCCGTACCTGGCGTCCGTCGACTTCGCCGCGCTGCCGAAGGATGCGACGGACCTCCCCCTGCCGCCCGACGGACGCCTGCTGCTCTTCGCCTCACTCGACGAAACGGACGGCGACGGCAACTGCGGCGAGGCCTTCTACGTCCCGGCCGGCACACCGGTGGAGGCGCGCGACAAGAACGCCTGGAAGGGCTACCCCGGTGATGACGACTACCAGGAGATCGTCGGCTCCTACCCGCAGGGCGAGTTGAGGGCCCGGACCGAACCGGACCTGCCGTACCACCCGCTCCCCGGGTTTCCGCACGCCGACGAGCTGGCCACTGTCTGGTGCGACGCCTCCGACAGAACAGGGCATCTTCAGATCGGCGGATACGCGGACCAGGAGGACTCCGACCGGAACCCGCTGGAAACCGTCGCGAGCCGCGCCGCCCGCCAGGCGAAGCGGGGGCGTTGGGGCGGTGATGAGCCGGTGTCGGACGCCGTCGAGGACTGGGTTCTGCTGGCCCACTGGAACCCGGACATCAGCGGCCGGGAAGGCGCGGACGTGCAGTGGGGAATCCGGCGCGCGGACCTGGAGGCCCGTCGCTTCGACCGCACCTTCAGCACCGTCTACTGGAATCCCTGACCCGGCCGACGGAGGGCGTCACTCCAAGCGGTCAGATACAGGGCGTGCACAGGGGCCGCTCGGACCTCGCTCTCTGCCCGGCAGGGGGCGCGCCCCGGCAGGAGCCTCGGTGAGAGCAGCCAACGACGGCAACGAGACCGTGCCGACCGTCGTCGTGGCCGGCCGGCCACACACCAACGCCGACCCCGAGTGGGTGCGCGAACAACTCTCCCTCCGCGTGGCGCGGGCTCCGGGGCCGGCGGAAAGTCACTCGCTTCCCGTCCCGCCCAGCGGTGAGACTCCCCCCATGACGTTGCACGAGAACGAGATCCCGGTCGACGAGACACTGGTCCGGGCGCTGCTGAAAGCGCAGCGACCGGAGTGGGCCGCCCTGCCGTTGTCGCCCGCGGGTGAGGGCACCGACAACACGATGTACCGGCTGGGTGACGACCTGCTCGTGCGGCTTCCGCGAACCGCCGACAACGGTCACTCCGTGCGGAAGGAACAGCAATGGCTTCCTCGACTGGCGCCCCTGCTTTCCTGTCCGATTCCCGAGCCCGTCCACGCCGGAACGCCCACCGAGGTCTTCCCGCTGGTCTGGTCGGTCCATCGCTGGATCGACGGTGACGAGGCCGGCCCCGACACCGTTCGGGACTGGGCCGCCTTCGGCGTTGACCTGGCGGCGGTCGTGGGGGAACTGCACCGCGCCGACCTGATGGGGGCGACGCGCGCAGATGGCCTCAGCTGGTATCGCGGAGGGGGCCTGGGGCCGTGCGACGAGTGGATCAGCAAGTGTCTCGACGATTGCCGAGCCACCGTGGGGGCGGAGCTCGACGTCGACACTCTGGAGCGGTTGTGGCGCCCCGCGCTCGCGCTGCCCGAGCCGGCCGGACCTCATGTGTGGCTCCACGGCGACCTCAAGCCGACCAACCTCTTGGTCCGGGAAGGCAAGCTGCACGCGGTCATCGACTTCGGAGGACTGTCGGTCGGTTTTCCCGACGCCGAGCACTCCACGGTCTGGGACCTTCCGCCCCAGGCGCGACAGGCGTACTGGAACGCCTTGAACCTCGACGACGCGACCTGGAACCGCGCCCGCGCCTGGGCGATCGCGGTGGGCGTCAGTGGAATCTCGTACTACTGGCGCACCTTCCCCGCCTTCGTCGCCGAATGCCGGGCACGGCTTGAGGCGATCCTCGCTGACGCCGCCGCACGCTGAGTGCCCTCCTCGATGCCGCCTTCTCAGCGCAGCGCCTCCGCCAGTCCGACGATGATGCCCTCCGGGCCGCGGACGTAACAGAGCAGGTAGATGTCCTCGAACCGAGCGATCTCGCCGATGACTTCGCCGCCGTGAGGGCGCAGGCGGGCCACGGTGTCCTTGATGTCGTCGACGGCGAACATCACGCGGTGCGTGCCCAGGATGTTGTGCGGCCGGTTGCGCGGGCCGTCGCTGGTCGCCGCGGGGGTGCGGTACTTCGACAGCTCGAGCCGGCTGTGACCGTCCGGGGTCCGGAGCATCGCGATGTCGCAGTGGACGCCTTCGAGCCCGGTGCACTGGTCGGCGACGGGGCCCTTGACCTCCGTCCTGCCCTCGAGCTCCATACCGAGTTCCACGAAGTACGCGACGGCCGCGTCCATGTTCTCGACGACGATGCCGACGTTGTCCATTCGCTGAATCGCCATGCTGATTCTCTCCCTGTTCCTCGCGCGGCCGGCGGCCGCTTGCCGCTGACGCCCCTGGGACGGAGCCGGTGGCCCGTTCTCGACATCCTCGGACCACCGAACTCCGAAAATCTCGACCGCGGCCCTCAGCCCCGCCGCACCAGCATGCTTCCTCGGCGATTCGCAGTAGGCGCGCTTGGGCCTGGCGCTACCCCGATTGGCTTACTCGTGTGACGCTGGAGAAGCCGTTGGGCGTCCGCCGCGCGAGAGGCCGGGTCACGCGAAATGCCGCGGGCCCGAAACCGTCTGATCGCGCGTCCGGACCGGAGCGCGGGCGGCCATCCCGCCGTCAGGCGGGGCGGGCGCTGCGGAAGGCGCGGCGGTAGGTGTCCGGCGGGACGCCGACGATCCGCTTGAACTGGCGCCGCAGCGTCGTGGCGGTCCCCATGCCGGTGGCGGCCGCGACCGCCTCGATGCTCTCGTCGGTGGCCTCCAGCAGCTCCTGGGCGCGGCGCACGCGCTGGACCAAAAGCCACTGGATCGGCGTCTGCCCGATCACCGAGTGGAACTGCCGCCCGAGGTGCCGCGGGCTCGTGTTCGCCTTCCGCGCCATGTCGGTCACGGACAGCGGCTGGTCCAGCCGCTGCTGCACCCAGGCGAGCAGCTGGGCGAGCGCGTGGTCGCCCGACGCCTGCACGGGGGTGGACGCGAACTGGGCCTGGCCGCCCGGCCGGTGCGGCTGCATGACGAGGCGGCGGGCGACCGAGTTGGCGACGGCCGCGCCGTGGTCCAGGTGGATCAGGTGCAGGCAGAGGTCCACGGCGGCGGCCTTGCCCGCGGAGGTGAGCACGCTGCCGTTGTCCGTGTACAGGACGTCCGGGTCGACCTCCGCCAGGGGATGGCGCGCGCTCAGCTCGGCGGCGTGGGCCCAGTGGGTCGTGGCCCGCCGGCCGTCCAGCAGGCCCACGGCGCCGAGCACGAACGCGCCGGTGCACAGCGAAGCGACCCGCGCGCCCGCCGCGTGCGCCGCGCGCACGGCCTCGACCAGTTCGGCCGGCGGGGGTACGTCGATGTCGACGCACGCCGGCACGATCACGGTGTCGGCGGCCGCCGCCCGGTCCAGCCCGTGGTCGGGCTCGATGGTGAACGGTCCGACCTTCACCGGACCCGGGCCGCAGAGCAGGACGTCGTACCAGCCCCCCGTCGCCTCGCGCGGCGGGTTGCCGAAGATCTCGTATGCCACCGCCAGTTCGAAGTGCAGCAGGTCACCGGCGGCCAGCAGCGCGACAGTTGGCATGTCCGAAAGTGTACGCATGCTGTCGGTCCGGACCATCACGCTCGACCCCCGTCCTCGCCGAGACTCAAGTCCTCACCACAGCAGGGCATCACGTCACGCCACGACTTCGAAAGCGGGAACCATGAGTACAGCGGCTGCGGTAGTGGTCTACGGGGCGACCGGGCACACCGGGCGGTTCGTCGTCGCCGAGCTGCGGCGGCGCGGGTTCGCCCCGGTCGCCTCCGGCCGGAACGCCGCCCGGCTGAAGGCACTGGCGGCCGAATGGGGGGACGTGGAGGTACGGCCGGCCGGCGCCGACGACCCGGCCGCGCTTGACCGGGCACTCGCCGGCGCGGTGGCGGTCGTCAACTGCGCCGGGCCGTTCGCGGTGACCGCCGGTCCGGTCGTCGAGGCGGCCCTGCGGGCGGGGATTCCGTACGTCGACGTCGCGGCGGAGATCGAGGCGAACGTAGCGATGTTCGCCGGCCACACGGAGGCGGCCCTGGCGGCCGGCACTCCGGTCGTGCCGGCGATGGCCTTCTACGGCGGACTGGGCGACCTGCTGGTCACCGCGGCGATGGGTGAGTGGCCGTCAGCCGACTCGGTGGACGTCGCATACGGGCTGAGCAGTTGGCGTCCGACGGCGGGCACCCGGGAAGCGGGGCGGGTGTCCCACGACCGCCGCGCGGGAAAGCGGGTGCGGTTCACGGACGGTGAGCTGCGCTACCACGAGGACGAGGTGGCGCGGGAAGAGTGGGTCTTCCCCGAGCCGCTGGGCCGGCGTGCGGTGATCACGGAGTTCACGATGGCCGATGTCGTGACCGTGCCCAGCCACCTGAAGGTTCCCGAGGTGCGCACCCACATGTCCGTCGAGGCCGCGGGCGACCTGGCGGGCACGGACACGCCGGCACCGGAGGCGGTCGACGCGCTGGGGCGCTCGGACCAGACGTTCGTCGTCGACGTCCTGGTCCGCGCGGGCGGCGTCGAGCGCCGCGCCACGGCGCACGGCCAGGACATCTACGCGGTCACCGCGCCCCTGGCGGTGGAGGCCGTCGAACGCATCCTGACCGGCCGCACCAGGACCACGGGGGTGGCCTCCGCCGGGGCGATGTTCGACGCGGCGGACTTCCTCCGCGCGCTGGCCCCGTATGTGACGGTCGAGCTTCCGGCCGTCTGACGTAACGCGGACAGGTACTCCCACCCGGCGCCTCGCCTGGCAGGATCCCTTCCCATGACTGCCGCCTCCTGGAGCACGCACGCCCTCGACGTCGGGCCCGAGACGGTGACCAAGAGGTTCCGCCCCGGCTCACACGCGCAATCCGAGCGCGAATGGCGGGCGCTCTCCCTCCTCGGCGTCCACGCGCCCGGGCTCGCTCCCGCCCCCCGGCGGGCGAACCTTGGGGCCGACGAGCCGACCGTGGTGATGTCCCGGCTGCCGGGCGGGCCGCTCCGTGGACAGCGGCTCGGTGACCGGCAGCTCGACGCCCTGGCGTCGGCGGTGGGCGAGGTGTACGCGGCGGTGCCCGCGCACGTGCTGGCCGAGGTACCCGTAAGGCCGGGGCACCGGCGGTACCTCGCGGGCCGGATACGGGAGTGGACACCACGAGCCCGCCCGCGCGTGGGCCCCGAGGTGGGCCGGGCCATGGACCGCGGCCTGGAGTGGCTGGCGGGCACCGGCCTGGTGGAGTTCAGGCCCCTGGACGTCCGCCCGGTGTTCGGTCCGGGCGACGGCAATCTGGCCAACTACCTCTGGGACGGCACCCGGGTACGGATCGTCGACTTCGAGGAGTCCGGCCGCAGCGACCGCCCCTTCGAGCTGGCGGAGATCACCGAGCACGTGGCCGCCTGGGTCGACGAGCCCCTCGACGCGGAGGCCTTCCTGGGCCGGTTCGACCTGGATGCCTCCGAGCGGCCCCTGCTGGCCGAAGCGCGCAGGCTTCTGGCGCTCGTGTGGCTGTTCCTGCTCTCCTTCGACGATCCCGACCACCCGCGCAACCCGCCGGGAACCGCCGAACGCCAGGCCGCGCGCCTGTCCCGGCTACTCGCCTGACGCGCCCCGCCGTGGCCCTGCGCCCGCTCACCCCAGGAACGCCGACACCTCCGCCGTGAAGCGCTCGGCGTCGTCGACCCACGGGTAGTGCCCCGCCCCCTCCTGCACGACGAGCGTCGCGTCGCGGAAGAGCCCGGCGAAGGCGGCCGTCGAGCGGGGCGGGCTGTTCAGGTCGAACTGTCCGGCCAGCAGCAGGACCGGTGCCGCGAAGGCGGCCAGCGACGCGCGGGTGGCCGCCGGGTCGAAGGCGCCCTCGGCGCCGAAGTGCGCGACGGCTTCCGGGTTCTCGGGCCGGCTCGCCGCGTGGTGGTCCCGTGCCGCCCGGTCCCACCGGCCGTAGAAGAACGGGTCGACGGCCGCCCAGTCGGCCTCCTCTCCCCGGGTGATCGCCTCCAGCGCGGCGAACGCCTCCGGGAACCACGGCTCGCCGCTCCGTAGCCGTGCGAGCGCGCGGCGCTCCTCACCGGTGATGTCGATGCCGACGGCCCGCGTGCCGGGGGCGATCAGGGCGAGCCCGCCGACGCGTTCGGGGTGGCGGGCCGCGTACTGCACCGCGATGTTCGCGCCCGCCGAGTGACCGAGCAGGTCCGTACGGGCAAGGCCGAGATGGTGGCGCAGCGCCTCGACGTCGTCGACGAGGCGGTCGCAGCGGTAGGTGGCGGGGTCCTCGGGGACCGCCGAGCGGCCGGTGCCGCGCAGGTCGGGGACGATCAGGCGGCGGTGGGCGGACAGGCCGCCGAGGTCCCCCAGGTAGCGGGAGTCCGCAGGGCCCCCGGGGATGCAGAGCACCGGTTCACCCTCTCCGTACGTGCGATAGGCGAGCCGGGTTCCGTCGGATGCGCTGAAGGTGGCCATGCGGGCGATCCTGTCATCCATAACCAGGTTATACAACCTGGTTATGGATGCCCCTCTCCGGTATATAACTGAGGTGTGGCAGCCGGAGACGACACGACCCAGCGCAACCAGGCATCATCACCGCCCCCCGCGGCACTGACCGAGGAGCAGGCCGAGCGGATGCTCGCGGGGATGAACGACGTCATCCGGGCCGGCGAGGAGATGCGGAAGCTCCGCGCCGAGATGATCAAGGTGTTCATCGGCTTCGGCTGGACCCAGGACCGCATCGCCCGGCTCACGGACATGAGCCAGCCCGCCGTGTCCAAGCAGGTGACGAAATACCGGGACGCCGATCCGGCGCCTCCGATGGACCTCTCCCTCGGCCAGTGCGACGCGCCGTGGCTCGAGGGACGCCTGTGGGGTCTCGCCGAGGACCTCTCGGAGACGTACGGCGACACCGCCCGCTGCACCCGGTGTGTCGGCGCGCTGGCCCGGGGGAAGAAGCCCTTCACGCCCGAGAACGTCGACGAGCTGCGCCGGCTCGTCGAGGAGGACCTGCGCGCGCACGCCGCCGAACTGCCCGGCGCGCACCGGAGGGCGTACGACGAGATCAGCCGCGGGCTCGACGTGCCGTCCCGGCAGGCCGCCGCCCCGGCGGGGAAGGCTTCCCTGCGCCGCGTCCTCGCCCACCGGATCCAGCGCGACCTGCTGAGGGACGCGACCTGAGGGCGGTTACCGGTCCGCTCTCCCCGTACCCTCGGCGGCATGGATGAGCTGCTGCCGTTCCTGGTGTTCGCCGGCACCCTGGCCGCGGTCCTGGGCTGCTTCGCCTGGCTGGCCGTACGCGTCCGCAGGCGCGGCCTCGCCGGGTCGGCGATGCGCGCCGCGATGGCGTCCTACGACGAGGCGTTCCGGGTGACGGCGCACGACTCGTACCAGGAGATGCGGGCGCAGGTGGAGCGACAGGCGCCGATGGCCTTCCCCGACGACCCTTGGCGTCCGGCACGCGACCGGACAGCGGGCCGCCCCGGACCGGGAACGCGCGCGACCCGGCGCCCGCTGCACGGCCTTCGCCGGTGGTGGGCACGGGCACGCTGAGCCGGCCCCCGCGAAGAGACAAGTCCGTTTGCGGACGATCCGCCACAGACCGAATTGTTACGCTGGCAGACATGACCGCCATGGCACCCACCCGCATCGCACCGGACCTCTCGTATCTCCTGGACCACACCAGTCACGTTCTGCGGACCCAGATGGCGGCAGCCCTCGCCGAGATCGGGCTGACCGCACGTATGCACTGCGTGCTCGTCCACGCCCTGGAGGAGGAGCGCACACAGATCCAGCTCGCCGAGATCGGCGACATGGACAAGACCACGATGGTGGTGACGGTCGACGCCCTGGAGAGCGCGGGCCTCGCCGAGCGCCGGCCCTCCAGCCGGGACCGGCGGGCGCGGATCATCGCCGTCACCGAACGGGGCGCCGCGCTCGCCGCCCAGAGCCAGGAGATCGTCGACCGGGTACACGAGGAAGCGCTGAGCAGCCTCGCCCGTACCGACCGGGAGACCCTCCTGCGCGCCCTGAACCAGCTGGCGGGCGAGCACCTGGCCACCCCTGCCGAGAACCCGCGCCCGGTCCGGCGCGCGCGCCAGAAGTAACAGCGCCCACGCCCGCACACCGGCCCAGCGACTGCCGCAGACGCGAGACGGCCGGGCCCGGGGGCGTGCAGGGGAGTCCCCGCAGGACGACGAACACCGACCCGGGTCCCTCGCGTACCCGCCGAACGCTCGTCGTCCGAGGAGACGCCCCTAGAGGGACCCCGGACCCCCACCCACGGACCGAGGGCGCACCCGCAGAGGACCCGCACACTCCAAGCCCGTCCGGCACCTGAGGACGGAACCGGCCCGCCGGAGCACCCGGACCCCGCCGGAGCACCCGCACACTCCAAGCCCGTCCGGCACCTGAGGACAAGGCCCGCGCCCCGGACCCGGGCAACCCACAAGCGCACCGCCCCCGCAGGGGCCCCGCACCATCCGCAGAAATTAGAACCGAAAGAAATAGTCCGCAACAAAACCATCTGCTAAGTTCTCTCTTGTCGAACCAACCGACAGGAGACCCCGATGTCTGCCCCCGCACCCACCGCCCCCGCCCACCCCCCGACCGCCACCCGCTCGCGCAACCTCGCCCTCGGCGTGATCGCCACCGGCCTGCTGATGACCGTGCTCGACGGCTCGATCGTGACGGTGGCCATGCCCGCCATCCAGAACGACCTCGGGTTCACGCCCGCCGGCCTCAGCTGGGTCGTCAACGCCTACCTGATCGCCTTCGGCGGTCTGCTGCTGCTCGCAGGGCGCCTCGGCGACCTCCTCGGACGCCGGCGGATGTTCCTGGCCGGCACCGCGGTCTTCACCGCCGCCTCCGTACTGGCCGGGGCGGCCGGCTCCCCCGCACTCCTCATCGCCGCCCGCTTCCTCCAGGGAGCCGGCAGCGCCATGGCCTCCGCGGTCGGCCTGGGCATCCTCGTGACCCTCTTCACCGAGAGCCGCGAACGGGCCCGCGCCATCGCCGTGTTCAGCTTCACCGGCGCGGCGGGCGCCTCGATCGGCCAGGTGCTCGGCGGGATCCTCACCGACGCCCTCGGCTGGCACTGGATCTTCTTCATCAACCTGCCGATCGGCTTCGCGGTACTGCTCGTCGCGGTACGCGTCCTGCCCGCCGACCGCGGGCCCGGCCTCGCGGCCGGGGCCGACGCCATAGGGGCGCTCCTGGTCACCGCAGGCGTGATGCTGGGCATCTACTCCGTCGTCGAGGTCGAGTCGTACGGCTGGCTGTCGGCGCACACGATCGGCCTCGGGGCCCTCGCGCTGGCCCTGCTCGCCCTGTTCGTCGTCCGGCAGGCCACCGCCGCCGCCCCGCTCCTGCCGCTGCGGATCCTCCGGTCGCGCAGTGTCGCGGGCGCCAACCTGGTCCAGATCCTCATGGTGGCCGCGCTGTTCTCGTTCCAGATCCTGGTCGCGCTGTATCTCCAGCGGGTCCTCGGTTACGGCGCCACCGCCACCGGTCTCGCGATGCTTCCCGCCGCCGCGGTCATCGGCGCGGTGTCGCTCGGGATCTCGGCCCGGCTGAGCGCACGGTTCGGCGACCGTAACGTGCTGATCCTCGGGCTGTCCCTGCTCGTCGCCATGCTCGGCCTCCTCACCCGCCTCCCGGTCCACGCGAACTACGCCGTCGATCTGCTGCCGGTGATGTTCCTCGCCGCCGGATTCGGCCTCGCCCTCCCGGCGTTGACCGCGCTCGGCATGTCAGGGGCGGGCGAGGAGGACGCCGGTCTGGCCTCCGGACTGTTCAACACCACCCAGCAGATCGGCATGGCCCTGGGCGTCGCCGTCCTGTCCACGCTGGCGGCCTCCCGCACGGACACGCTGCTCGCCGCGGGCGACGGCCCGGCCTCGGCGCTGACCGGCGGCTACCACCTGGCGTTCGCCGTAGGCGTCGGCCTGCTCGCCGCCGCCCTCCTCATCGCCATCACGGTTCTCAGGCGGCCGTCCCGCGCGACCACCGCCACCCCGTCCGCCTGAACCCGCCCCACCCCGCCCCGCCCCGCCCCGCCCCGCAACCGAAGGACGACCCCATGACCACGCAGCCCGCCACTCCCGCCCACAACGAGCCCCAGACCGGTGCCGGCCCCGCCCCTCGCACGCTCACCGAAGACGAACTCTCCCGGCTGCTCGAGAACCAGCAGTTCGGAGTCCTCGCGAGCGTGCGAGGCACCGGCCATCCCCACCTGACGACGGTGCTGTACTCCTGGGACGCGGAAGAGCGCGTGGTACGGGTCTCCAGCACCGCCGACCGCCTCAAGCCGCGGCAGCTGCGTACCGATCCGCACGCGGCACTGCACGTCCAGGGCCCGGACGCGTTCTCGTTCGCTGTGGCCGAGGGCGAGGCGGAGGTGTCCGTGCCGGCTGCGGTACCGGGGGACGCGGTCAGCCGCGAACTCCTCTCCCTGACACCCGGCTTCGAGGACCCGGACGCGGAAGGCGCCTTCCTGGCACAGGTGGTCGCCGACCGGCGCGTGGTGATCCGGATCCGGGTCTCACGCCTGTACGGAACGGCGCTGGACGTCCCCGCCGCGGACTGAGCGCAGGCGGCGGGGGCACACCGGGCCCATGTGCGCGACAAGCGGAGGCTTTAGGATCCGGCCATGGCTACCGACCCGGGCTACACCTGCTCCCGCTGCGGCGAACACCACACGGAACTCCCGATGGGGTACTCCACCATGGCGCCAGACGTCTGGGACGCGAGCCTGGAGAGCGACCCCGACAGCATGCTGTCGACGGATCAGTGCATCGTCAGGCACGAGCACTACTTCATCAAGGGCCTGATCGAAATACCCGTGATCGGCAGCCCGGAACCGTTCTCCTGGGGCGTCTGGGTGTCCCTGAGCCGGGAGAACTTCGGCCGCGCCCTCGATGTGTGGGAGACCCCGGGCCGGGAGTCCGAGAAGCCGTACTTCGGCTGGCTCACCACGGAGCTGGGGCTCTACACCCCCCGTACGACCAACCTCAAGACCAACGCCCACACGCGCCCGATCGGCCGGCGCCCGCTCATCGAACTGGAGCCCACCGATCATCCGCTGGCCGTGGAACAGCGCACCGGCATCACCCTCGACCGGGTCCGCGAGATAGCCGAGGCGGTGCAGCACGCGGAGGAGGGCAGGTAGGCCCAGGAGTCAGCGCCCCAGCCCCGACCGCAGCTGTACGAAGCCCTGCTCGGCGGCCTCGACCGCGTCCCCGTACACCTGGTCCGCGCTCCGGCCCTCGCTGATCCGCTGCCAGTTCTGCAGGGACAGGATGCGCAGGACCGCGATGATCTGGCCCGCGGCCAGCCGGTCCGTCAGCTTGTCGCCCAGGGCGCGGGCAAGAGCGGCCTCGGAGCGGCTCTGGTACGCGTAGAGCCGGGCGACCAGGGACGGCGTCCCGTACAACAGCCGGTGGAACGCCAGCACTTGCGGCACGTCGCACAGCCCCGTGACCGGGTCGTGCCGCTCCAGGCCGTCCAGGTAGTGGCGCCGCAGCGCGTCCAGCGGGGACTCCCCCTCCGCGCGGCCGGCGACGACCCGGGCGGGCTCGTCCTCGTGGTCGGCGAACCGGTGGAGGACCAGGTCCTCCTTGGCCGGGAAGTAGCGGAACAGCGTCGGCTTGGAGATGTCCGCGGCGGCCGCGATCTCCGCCACCGAGACCTTGTCGAAGCCGCGCTCCAGGAACAACGTGATCGCGGCCTCGGAGACCGCCTCGTACGTCAGCCGCTTCTTCCGCTCCCGCAGACTCATCGGCGCGCCCGCGTCCCCGCCCGCTGCCGTGTCCGCCGCGTCGGCTGCCGTCCGGGGGCCGGGCTTCTCTCCGCTCATGACCATGGAGCGTAACGCCTCCGGCCCCAATCGATCTTGACGTCAGCTGCCGCCCGGACCCGTACCGGAGGCTTCCGTTGCGCCCTTTTGCGCGCGGGAGGCGATCAGTACGCCGACCCCGTCCAGCACCCGTTCGAGACCGAACGTGAACGCGCGACCGGCATCGTCCGCCGTCCACACCACCTCGGCATGCTTCAGCCGCGAGAGCGCGGGATGACGTACGGGATCGACCAGCCGGTCCAGCGTCCGGGCACGGCCCGCCACGACCTCCGCCACCGGCACACCCCTGGACGCGGCCGCGGCATCCAGATCACCCGCCAGCAGCGCCTCGTTCCGCACGAAACCACTGACCAGAAGGATGACGGAGACCTCCTCGTCAGCCTCCAGCCCGGTGCCGGCGAGCGCCTGAAGGCCCTGCTCCCACCACACGACGGAATTCGGGCTCGCGGGCGGCCCCGCGAGGGGAATACGGAGCATCCAGGGGCTGGCGCGGAGGATCCGGCTCTGCGCCCGGGCCCACTGCGAGAGCGCCTCCCGCCAGCCGCCCTTCTCCTCCAGCGCGGGCAGCGGTGGCGGAGCCCCCAGGGCCGCCTCTTGCATGAGCACGTACAACTCGTCCTTGGCGGCCACGTACCGGTAGAGCGACATCGTGGAGACCCCGAGGTCCTTGGCGACCCGTCCCATGGACACCCCGCCGAGCCCCTCGGCCGCCGCCACCGCCACCGCGGCAGCCACGATCCGCTCCAGGCTCAGCCCGGGCTTGGGCCCCTTCACGGGCCGCGCCCGCAATCCCCAGGCGGCCTCGATGCTGGTCGGCAGGCCCGTACCGCCCGGCGAACCGTTCCCGTTCTGCCGCGTCATCTGGACCCGCCTTCCGTTGACGCCCATCCTAGTTATGCGTAATCCATACACAGCAACGCGTACGCCATACGCGCCAGGGGCGGCGCCTTGGTCCGGGGCTGCTGCTGATCACGATCGGGCTGTCGGGGGTGGTGCTGTTCAGGGTGCGGGCGCGGTGAGGGTGGGAGCGGCGTCTTTGAACCATCGGGCGTACGCGGCGGCCACGCTGTCGGCGGAGGGCTCGCGCGTCAGCCCCAAGGTCCGGCGCGCGGCCGCCAGCGCCCCCTCGATCCGCCGGACGGGCCGGGCGAGCTGCCGCAGCCGCTGCTCCGCCGTGAGTTCACCGAGGGCCAGCGCCGTCCGAATCACGTCCGTGTAGACGGACTGCGCCCGTTTGTAGGCCCGGAGCACCGGGAGATCGGCCTCCCACCCCTCGGAACTCCCGGGCCTGGCGCCCTCGACCGCACGGCGCCAGATGCCGGTGATCCGGGACTCCTGATCGGCCGGATAACCCATCAGGTGGAGGTGGGTGGCCAGGTCGTAGAGCGGATCACCGACGACGGCCAGTTCCCAGTCGATCGTCCACAGGTCGTCGCGGCCGTCGACGATGAAGTTCTCCCGGTGCAGATCTCCGTGGAGCAGCGCGGAGGGCCGGGGCACGAGCGCCCTTGTCGCCTCGCGGAGGCCGTCGAGGGCACCGCCGGGTATGCCGAGGTCCCGGAAGAGTGCGTGGTAGCGCGGCAGATGCCGCTGGTAGATGTGCACGTCGGTGAAGTCGATCAGCTGGGCGAGGAAGGCGGCGGAGTCGTCCTTCCATCCGGCCGGATGCCCCCCCGCCACCCAGCCGGCCGACGCGAGCACCGATTCGGGCCGAACGGAGACGAGTTCACCGAACAGGACGCCGAGCTGGCCGGAGTGACGCGCTGACAGCGGCTGTCCCGGAGGGCAGACCTCGCCGAGCGTCCGCCCCTCGACGAAGGTGTAGAGGGAGACCTCCTCCCGCTCGATCACCGCGGGGATGCGGGTGATGCTGCCCTGCAGGGCCCGTACGAGCTCCCGCTCCGAAGCGAACGCGCGCAGATCGAACCAGAGCAGACCGGCGCGTGGATCCCGGCACTTCCACCAGGTCTGCCGCCCGGAGCCGTCGCCGGCCGGGAGAGGAAAGGCATACGTCTCGTGGTGGTAGCCCTTGAGCGGGCCCACCAGGAGCCGTTCGTCGGACACGAGCGCGGCCGCACGTCGCCGGGCCGCCGACGCCCGCGCGTCCATCCGCCCGGCGGGCAGCCCCGGAGCGCCCGGCAGGCACTCCCGCGTCACCTTCGCCCCCGGCCCGGAGTGTCCGGCGCTGTGGGTGAATGCGCCGGCCGTCGGCCGCGGACCGTCGGGGTACGGTGTCCCCCCGCGTTGGGATCCATACAGGGACGGTACAACTTCCCGCCGGGTCAGTGCACTTGCGCCGACAGCGCCTCGGCCTCATCGGCCAGTACGGTCATGGAGTCGACGACGGTACGAGCACCGGCCGCAGCCAGGACGTCCCGTCCGGCCTTCTCCCGGTGATAGCCGATGAACGGCATGCCGATCGCGACGGCGGCCCCCAGATCGGCGAGGGAGTCGCCGATCAGCAGGTGCCCGTCGACACCGAGGCCCGTCGAGGCGACGACCTCGTTCAGCACCCAGGGGTCGGGCTTCATCCGTCGGGTGTCGGTATCGCATCGCCCGAAGACCGAGGTGCCGCTGAAGCAGCGGTCCAGCGAGGCGCGTTCCAGGTAGCGCCACACCGCGTCCGCGTGGTTGTTGGACGCGACGGCGAGCCCGCGACCGAGCCCGTGCCAGGCCCTGACGAGGCGGTCCGCCCCGAGGGTCGCGGTGGCGTGCTCGGCGGCCTTGCGCTCGTGGGCGGTGAGCGCCTGGCGCAGCAGATCGACGGTCGCTCGCACCTGCTCGGGTGCGCCCGGTTCGCGCGCCGACCGGTCATACCACCGGAAGACAGCGTGCGGGTCGGGATTGCCCCGCACCTCGTCCGGTACGCAACCGTGCTGCGCGGCGATGCCGATGAGCTCGTCGGCGATGAGGTGCGCCTCGCTGGCCCCGCTCCCGTGCTCGCTGACGAAGAGCTGGACCATGGGCCCGTCGAAGTCCCAGACGAGGCACTGGGCACGGGCGAGCAGGTGCCGCGCACGCCGCCGGGCCGGAGCCGCGTCACGTACGGGGACAGCAACTGGGGACGGCACGATCAGAGATCCACCCTCGTGGCCTGGTGATTCCAGTACGAATCGAAGAACGCCTGGCACTCCTGCACGATGTCGCGCTGTCCGCTCCCGGAGGCCTTCGCCGCCGTCGCCACACGGTACGGAAAGAGGGTGGCTCCCGTGCCGTACGCGTCGTATATCTCGACTTCCTCACGTCCCGGAGGGAGCGGGATGCTGCCCACATCCACGACGTAGAAGCCCTGCAGCGCCAGGCTGCGGTTCAGAATGTACAACTTCATCTGGGGCGCGAAGGGCACCACTCGCACCTCGACGTCGACTTCCGGTGCGGGGTCGCAGCGCTGGAGCTCGAACAGCGCCTCCTGGAACATCGTCGCGTGGCTCTGCAGGATCGCCTTCAGCCGCTGCCGAACGCGGGGGTCGTCCTGGCCGTCGACCCTGCGAGGGATCGCCAGGCTCGGGGAGTCGCAGTCCGGAAGCATCAACCGGGCCTTGATGCTGCGGGGCGGCGGGATGTTCTCCTGGATGAACCGGTCCTTCAGGTCCGAGACCCGCTTGGCGAGCGACTCCGTGGTCATGGAGAAGACATCAAGCGTCACTTCGGACGCTTCGAACGCCTCCGCCAGGTATGGCCCGAGCATCACGGGCTTGACGCCCTCGGCCATCACGGCCCAGGGGCCACCCGGGGCCTGAGCGGCGCGGCCTCCCTGTGGCGCGACGCGCCCCTCGCCCTGCCGCCCGCCCCTCACGAAGGTCCCGCTGCCCTGCCGGGTGACGATCAGACCCTCCCCACGCAAACGCTTCAGGGCCTCGTTGATCGTGGCGGGTGAGACCTCGAATCGTTCGGCCAGCTGGGCCCGCGTGGGCAGGCGCTCGCCGGGCCCCCACTCCTCGCTGCTGATGCCATGACGCAACTCGTCGGCGACGCGCTGATAGATGAAGTCATCCCCAGCTCCGTCATTCTCACGATTCATCACATCCCAACCATACAACTGGTCGCCAGCCAGGGCGCTTCCAGGAGTGCAACCATGAAAATCATCCGATCACCATGACACTCAACCAATCCAGGCAACCATACAAGTTTACGACTACTCATTCGTAGGGAAACCTACAGTCAAGCCAACCAGTCAAATCTAAGAGGTTGATCGGTTGTTCTAAGTACACAGGCCGCGTCCACTCGGCACAACGGAGTGCGAGCACCGACGCCCCTTCACCGCCGGAGGAGTGATCGTCATGCCATTCGTCACGCTGGGGATCGAGCAGATCGTGCAGTGGAAGTACGGACTGATGGGAACGGTGGGCTTCGCGCTGCTGTCGTTCGGCCTCAAGGCGGGAAGCCCCAACTGCGCCTGTGCGGGGGCCCTGATACTGGCCCTGCTCCTGGTCCCCACCGACAACTGACGCCTTGACCTGCAGGCGCGGCGCCGGCCAGACGGCCGGATGCGCCGGATGCGTGGTTTGCGGATCCAAAGGCGGTCAGGTCCCGGGTCCTAGCGGCCGGCCGTCTGTGTCGGTTGCCACTCGCGGCGGAGCAGGCCGAAGACCCAGGAGTCGGATACGTCGCCGTTGACGACGCAGTCCTCGCGGAGGGTGCCTTCACGGGCGAAGCCGAGCTTCTCCAGGACCCGGGCGGACGCCACGTTGCGCGTGTCGGTCTCGGCCTGGACGCGATTCAGGTCCAGGGTGTCGAACGCCCACCGGAGGACGGCGTGCGCGGTCTCGGTGGCGTAGCCGTGGCCCCAGACGGCGGCGCCGAAGACGTAACCCAGGGACGCACTGCGGAAGTCCGGGTTCCAGTTGGTCAGGCCGCACCAGCCGATGAACGCGCCGTCGGAGACGCGGTCGACGGCTACCCGCGCTCCCGTGCCTTCCTCCTCGATCGTCCGGCAGGTCGCGATGAAGCGCTGGGCGCGGCCCGGTTCGGTCCACGGCGGGGAGTCCCAGTAACGCAGCACGTGGGCGCTGCTGTGCAGCGCGTAGAGCGGTGCCGCGTCGGCGTCGGTGAACGGCCGCAGTCGCAGGCGGGCGGTGCGCAGCTCGGGGGCGGGCAAGGTCATGCGGAGCATCCTGCCGCGTCACGCTCGCCACTGGCCATCCGCTTTCCCACCGCACCCCAGCGGCAACCTTGTCCTTGCCCGGCCAGTGCTGCTGTCGACCCGATCGACGAAATCGTGCCGTCCGGGACGAACCTCGCATGGTTGTCCGCCTCAAGTGATCTTGACCGGAGTGACGGCTGAGGCCTGGGGCAGCCAGAACGGCTGAGACACCTCGGTGGTCGAGAATCTCTGTTGATCCGGTCTGCCTTCGGCGTTTCGAATGGGGCCGGTGGAAGAACCTGCGAGAGGCGGCCATGCACGATGACCAAGTAGACCTGACCACCGAGACCGTCGCGGTCTTGATCCAGGAACAGTTCCCTCAGTGGAGCGGCAAACCGGTCCGGCTTCTGCCGTCGACCGGGACGGTCAACGCCATCTTTCGTATCGGGGACGACCTCTCGGCGCGCTTCCCCCTGCGTCTGGCCGACGCAGCCGAGGCACTGGCGGTTCTGGAGCAGGAGGCCCGGGCGGGCGCCGAGCTGGCGCAGGTGTCCCGGTTCCCCGTTCCGGAACCGGTCGCCCTGGGCAGGCCCGGAGTGGGGTACCCCATGCCGTGGTCGGTCCAGACATGGCTGCCGGGCACGGTCGCCTTCGATGCCGACCCGAGCGGGTCGGTCCCTTTTGCCGAGGACCTTGCGGCCTTCATCGCAGCCCTCCGTAAGGCCGATACACGAGGGCGGCTCTTCAGCGGCGAGGGCCGTGGCGGCGTTCTCGCTCACCACGACGACTGGATGGCGCAGTGCTTCGAGGAGAGCAAGGAGCTGCTCGACGCGCCGCGGCTGCGGCAAGTCTGGTGCGGGTTCCGCGAGTTGCCGCGCGCGGGCGCCGACGTGATGAGCCACGGAGACTTGATCCCGGGCAACGTACTCGTCGCGGGAGACCGGCTCAGCGGCGTACTCGACACCGGCGGCTTCGGCCCGGCCGACCCCGCGCTGGACCTGGTCAGTGCCTGGCACCTGTTGCAGCCGGGCCCGCGCGAAGTGCTCCGGCGGACACTGTCCTGTGACGATCTGGAGTGGGAGCGCGGCAAGGCATGGGCGTTCCAGCAGGCGATGGGCGTTGTCTGGTACTACGTCGAGAGCAATCCGACGATGAGCGGAATGGGGCGCCGGACACTCGACCGCATTCTGGAGTCGATGGAGTGATGTCGTCCGGGTCGTCGTTTCACCGCTTCGGCAGTCACCAGGTCTGCGGTTGTTCGGATCTCTGCCGAGGTGCGTCGTCCGCTGCCCCGGCGCAGCATTCGACCGCTACGGGATGGCAGCCAACTCCGTTCGGCGGCCCTCGCATTGGAACAGCCGACGGGCGTAGATACTGGCCCGGAGAGCAGGCACGGATGAGGAGCACAGCCAGTGACCAGCGACAACCGCATAGGACCGCCCAGCTTCGGCAGCGAACGCGACATGCTGCGGGCCTTCCTCGACTACCACCGCGCGACCCTAGCCATGAAGTGCGAAGGGCTCAGTGACGAGGAACTGCGGCAGCAGTCGATGCCACCGTCCACGCTTTCGCTGCTCGGTCTGGTGCGGCACATGGCGGAGGTGGAGCGCGCCTGGTTCCGCCGTGTGTTCCAGGACCACGATGCGCCCATGGTCTGGTCCGACAAGATCGACTTCCAGGCGGCGTACGACGCGAGCGCATCGACCAGGGACGAGGCGTTCGCAGCCTGGGAGGCCGAGGTGGAGAACTCGCGCCGAGTCGAGCGAGAGGCCGAATCCCTGGACCAGGCCGGGTACCAGCCACGGTGGAGTGAGGAGGTGTCGCTCCGGATGGTGATGGTCCACGTGCTTCTGGAGTACGGCCGCCACAACGGGCACGCGGACTTTCTGCGTGAAGGTGTCGACGGGAGCGTGGGCGCCTGAGTCAGCCGGAGTCACCGATCTCGCCGCCCGCCGCCGCCCGCCGCCGGCTCACTGCAGCCAGGTGTACGTGTTCCAGCCGCCGTTGCCGATCCTCACCGCCGCCTTGAAGGTGGCCCCCGCCCGCCCGGTGGCGCTGTAGCGGTAGAGCTCTCCGGCGGTATTGACGGCGACGAGATCCGCCTTGCCGTCACCGTCGAGATCACCGGGGGCGGCGAGCTTCTTGTACGTGTTCCAGCCGTGGCCGATCACAGCCTTGGCCTTGAAGGGGGCGGAGGCGGTACCGGTGCCCTGGTAGAGGTACAGGGTGCCGCTGCTGTCGCGGGTGACGACATCGGCGTATCCGTCGCCGGAGACGTCGCCGGCGCCGGCGAGCTGGTTGAACTGACTCCAGCCGCCGCCCACCTTCGCCCGGGCCTTGAACGTGCCGTCGCCCTTGCCCGGGTACAGCCACAGCACCCCGGCACTGTCGCGGGCGAGCAGGTCGCTGCGTCCGTCGCCGCTCAGGTCGCCGGGGCCGAGCACCAGGTTGTAGTCGCCGAACCCGGTGGCCAGCGCGTTGGCGCCGCCGGCCACGGAGTCGTCGTAGAGGGTTCCGTTGTAGATCTCCATCACCACCGGATCGCCCGAGTCCTCGAGGGAGACGGAGTTGACGATCTTGGCGCCCTTCAAGCCGCTTCCGATCAAGCCGCGGTCGGACACGGTGCCGTCGTCGTTCGAGAAGTAGACGTACAGATCGCCGGCGGAGGTCAGCCCCAGGAGATTTTCCTTGCCCCAGGCCGGGTTGCCGCCCATGCCCGCCACCAGGTAGTGCTTGAGCCAGTAGCCGGGAGGCAGGTCCGTGCCGGTGGTGTCCTGGCGGGCGGTGAGCTGGGTGAGGCCGGACCCCTTGGGGTCACCCTCGTAGTAGTACGCGCCACCGGCCGTGGTCCGGGCGAGGAGGCCTCCGTGTGCGCCCGGGTGGGCGCCGGGGAAGCCGATGATCTGGCTGTAGGCGTTCCAGCCCGTGCCGATCTGGACCCGCCTGGCCACCGGCGTGGCGGCGTTGCCGTCGAGCGCGTAGTACCAGAGCCTGCCGTCGAGGTCGCGGGCGACGAGCGAGCCGTGGCCCGTGCCGGTGATGTCGCCGGCGCCGGTCATCTGGTCGAAGATCTGGAAGCCCGTGCCGACCTTGACGCGGGCGGTGAAGGGAGCGGTGGGGCTGCCGGTGCCCTGGTAGAAGTACAGGTCACCGGTGTGCGTACGGGCGAGCAGGTCGCCCAGGCCGTCGCCGGTGACGTCACCCACGGCGACGACCTTGTTGTACGTCTGCCAGCCGCTGCCGCTCCAGAGCGGACTGCCTTCCGGGAACGACTCGTTGCCCCAGAGCGACAGCCGGCCCGAGGCCGTGAGGGACAGCACCTCGGGGCCGGAGGCGGAGGTGTTCTCCTCGCCGGGGGTGAGGACATCGAGGTACTCGGTGGAGCCGTCGTTGCCCGACGCGCTGCCGAAGCCGCTGAACCACTCCATGATCCGCCCGGTCGAGCTCTGCATGAGGAGATCGGCGGCGCCGTCGCCGTCGACGTCGTAGAGCGGTGCGCCGGGGCCCGCCGCCGCGGCGGCCCTCGCGGCGCCGGAGAGCTTCCCGGCGGCGGGCTTCCCGGTGGGGTGCGGTGGCGTGGGCACCGAGGGCTGCTCGGGCTCGAGCTGCTGGATGGAGAGGTTGCGGTGAGGTGCGCCGCTGTCGGCCTGCGCCACGGCGGCAGGGCCGAGGACGAACGCGCTCGCGGACAGAGCGGCGAAGGTGCAGACCGTCAGCAGACGGGTGCGACGGCGTGTGTGCGTGCTCTTCAAGGTGGAAGAGATGACGACCCCCCATGGGTGCGACTGCCGCGATGGGACGCGGCGACCGGGTGCCGAGCCGACGGCGGTGGCAACGGGGCCGGGCGGCCTGTCTGTACAGGTGCGCCCGGCTGGACCGGATCGAACCGCGCAGGTCCGACGCCCGAGTCGCTCGTACGTCCGATTCGAACGCCGCGAGTCTAACTGCCTTCCCCATGAACGGAATCGCGGGGGCACACCGGGTGCGAAGGTTCTGCCCTTCCTGCTCGGTCAGCCCGCGCACCTGACCGCTCACGCCATGTCCGCCCTCCCATGCCGGCCGACGTCGTCACATCCGACCAGCACAAGGAGCAACCCGGGAAACCTTCCCGGTGACCGCACTAGAACACATCCGGGCACCAAGCCCGCCGCCCCGCCCGCAGCATCCCGTCCGCCCGGGCCGCCGCGCCCGGAGTCAGCTCGTCGATACGGCCCAGGGCCGCCAGGCGCAGGGGCGACTCGTCGCCCAGGTACAGCGTGCTCAACTCGCGTACGTCCATGGCGAGGTCGGCCGAACGGGTCGTCGGGGCGCAGGTGGCGCCGGCCGGTGAGGCGTCCAGGTGGAAGCGGCCCGCGGTGAGCCCCGTGGCGTCGTGGATGTCCAGGACCAGCGAACCGGGTACCGCGTAGGTGCGGGCCTCCAGTGCGCGGGCGATGTCCAGGACGCGGACCCACAGGAAGTCCGCGTGCGTCACCACCCGGGCCGCGCGCGGGTCCGGGAGGAGGAGGGGGAGGAGGTCGTCGGGGGCGCGGTGGCCGGTGCGGATCGTGGCGATCCAGTCGACCGAGCAGAGGAAGTGCCACAGCGCCCGCTCCGCCGCCGGGGTCACGGCGATCAGGCTGCGTACCGTCGCCCGGTTCAGCGGCTGCTTGGCATCGCCCCAGTTGTCGTCGGCGCGGTAGATCAGCAGACCGTCGACGCTGCCGTCGGGCCCGCGGTAGACGGCGTGGAACGGCTCGGTCCAGTGGTCGTGCGGGAAGACCACCTCGCCGGTGTTGAGGTCCCACCAGCGTGCGCCCCGGCTCACCGCGCCGTGCTGCCGGGCCCGCAGCCGGTCGTGCAGGGCCGGGCCCAGCTTGCGTACCTCCGCGCCGTCCACCAGGTCGATCCGCCCGCCGTCCTCGGTCGACGGGACCCTGCCGTGCGGGTCGAGGCCCGTCCGGGGGACGTCGACCTCCCACTCGGTCGTCCAGGCCGCCGGGCCGAACCCGTACCGCCCGTAGATCGGGTACTCGGCGGCGATCAGCGTGGCCGCCACGTCGCCGCGCTCCTTCGCCGCCGCCAGGTCCGTGGCCATCATCCGTGAGAGCAGCCCGCGACGCCGGTGCGTGGGCGACACCGTGACGTTGGTGACCGCGTCCGTCGGCACCGTCGCGCCGCCGACGACCGTCAGCTCCTGCGCGAACGAACGGAACGTCGCCACGCACCGGCCCGCGTCGAACACCCCCTGGGTACGCGCCAGGTCCATGTACGGCAGCCTGCCCGTCACCTCCTCGTCCGACGGTGTCGGCGCCCGCAGGAAGCCGGTGTTCACGGCGCGCAGCCAGTCACGGAACTCTGATGGGGCGATGGGGCGGACGTCGAGGCTGGTCATGCGGGCCACGCTAGACACGCGACCCCACGGATGTCGCCATCTTTTTGCGCGGCGGTCGGAAAGGCGCTTCGCACGGAGCTCAGAACGCCGCCCGGATCTCCCCGACCTCCGCGCTGCCGCCCAGCAGCGGCGCCCGGCCGATCCGCGACACCACCGGGGCGTCCACGTTGAGCAGGCCCAGCGCGCGGGCCAGCACCGGGCCGAGCGCCCGGGTCGAACCGTCGTCGATCTTGAAGGCCAGCGCCCGGCCGTCCGCCAGCGCCACCGCCTGGACCGCCTCCGCGCCCATCTTGGACAGCGTCCCCGGCACCTCCCGCATCAGCCAGGTGTCCGGCCGCCGGGTCCCGGCCACGTACTCGGGGTGGGCGCGCATCGCGTCCGCCACCCGGCGCTCGGCGGTGTCCTGCTCCGCCGTGACGAACGTACGGAACGCCCGCGCGAGGCCCACCAGGGACAGCGCCATCAGCGGCGCCCCGCAGCCGTCCGTACCGACCGCGGCGACCGGCTCGCCCGCCGCCTCCTCGACGACCCGGTGGACCAGCTGCTGCAGCGGGTGCGCCGGGTCGAGGTAGGTGCCCGTGTCCCAGCCGTTGTGGAGGCAGGCCGCGAGCATCGCCGCATGCTTGCCGGAGCAGTTCATAGTGAGCCGCTCCCGCACGTGACCGGCGGCGAGATACGTCTCCGCCTCCACCGGGTCCAGCGGCAGATCGGCCGGGGTCTGCAGGTCGTCGGGCGTCAGACCGTGCTCGGTGAGCATCTTGCGTACGAGATCGAGGTGGAAGCCCTCGCCGGAGTGGCTCGCGGCCGCCAGCGCCAGCCGTTCCCCCGACAGGTCGAGACCGGCCCGCAGCACCGCGGCGGCCTGCATCGGCTTGTTGGAGGAGCGCGGGAAGACCGGGGCCGACGGATCACCCAGTGACATCTCCACGCTGCCGTCCGCGGCCAGGACGACCAGGGAGCCACGATGGTGCCCCTCGACGAATCCCGACCGGACGACCTCGGCCAGCACCGGAAGGCCAGGAACAGAGTCGGATATGGAGGACGCGGCTGCGCTGGAGGTCATGGTGGCCTTCCGGGGTCGGGCGGCACCCGCCCCCGCCTTCCGGGGCCGGGCGGGACCCGCCCCCGGAAGGATCGCTTCAGGCGAGCAGGTCGTCTACTTGTGCTTCCCCGTCACGGTACCTGCGGGCGATCTCCGCACTGCAATCGTCGGCGGTCCGCTGGAGCCGGGAGCGGCGCCGGGAGACCTGCTGTTCGTAGCGGACCAGGCGTCCCATCGCGGTGTGCAGCTCTTCGTCCGTCCGGGCGTCGAGGTCGGAGAGCTCGACCTCGGCGAGCGTCTCCGCCGCCAGCTTCCGGTACTCGTCGCTGCGCGGGGTGCTCAGCGTGACGTGCCGCGCGGAGGAGCGGTGCAGGGACGGGGTGTCCGCGAGGATCTCCGACAGCCGGTCCACCACCGGCGACTCCGGGTCCCGCCGCCGCGCCAGCTCGGCCCGCAGGATGTCGATCCGCCCCTGGACGAGCCGCCGCACATAGCTGAGGTCCGCCTCGTCACGCTGCGAGTCCCGCCGCAGCCCGCGCAGCTCCGGCAGTCGCAGTGCGCCCAGTTCGGCCGGCGTCGAGCCCGCGGGGCCGTCCTCGGAGCCGTGCCCGGTCCGCTGCACGGGTGGGCGCATGGTGCTCGCACTCGTACTGGCCTTGCCGTCGACACCGGGGCGCGCGACCGGCACCGTGCCCGGGGATTGCCCGGTTCCATGCATGCTCATGCTGTGTCCATCCCCTCGACCGGTGCGTCGGCACACCGCCTCCCGTGCATCGTGCCACTCCGAGGGGCCCTGTGGAGTTGCTCTGTACCCGTTCAGCCCAAGATAGGTTGGTCTGTATGCGTGCAGTGGTACAGAGGGTGGATGGTGCGAGCGTCACGGTGGCCGACGCCGGGGACGGGGGCGGCGGTCCGGCGGTCGTCGGCGAAATCGTCGGCGAGGGGCTGTGTGTGCTGGTGGGAGTCACCCACGGCGACACCCCGGAGAAGGCGGCCCAGCTCGCCCGCAAGCTCTGGTCGGTGCGCATCCTGGAGGGCGAGAAGTCCTGCTCCGACGTGAATGCACCACTTCTGGTGATTTCCCAGTTCACCCTCTACGGGGACGCCCGCAAGGGCCGCCGCCCCACGTGGAACGCCGCCGCACCCGGCGAGGTCGCCGAACCGCTGGTCGACGAGGTCGTGGCGCAGTTGCGGGCGCTGGGCGCGCACGTGGAGACGGGCCGGTTCGGGGCGGACATGCGCGTCTCGCTCACGAACCACGGCCCGTTCACCATCATCGTCGAGGTCTGAGCGCCGGTACGGGGCTTTCCCGGCTCGGCGGTACGGGGCGGCGGTTTACGGCTCGGCGTACGGGACCGTCCTACGGCTCGGCGTACGGGACCGTCCTACGGCTCGACGACCGTCTCCTGCGCCGCCGCCGTGTCCCCCGCCAGCAGCTCCGCATCCACGGCCACGTTCCGCTTCACCAGGGCCAGGGCGATCGGCCCCAGCTCGTGGTGGCGGGCGGAACTGGTGATGAAGCCGAGCTGACGGCCCTCGGCCCCGTCCGCGGCGAGCCGCACCGGCGTGCCGTGCCCCGGCAGGAGCACCTCGCTGCCGTCCAGGTGCAGGAAGACCAGGCGCCGCGGCGGCTTGCCGAGGTTCTGCACCCGGGCGACCGTCTCCTGGCCCCGGTAGCAGCCCTTCTGGAGGTGGACGGCCGAGCCGATCCAGCCCAGCTCGTGCGGAATGGTGCGGTGGTCGGTCTCGAACCCGAGCCGCGGACGGTGGCCCTCGACGCGCAGCGCCTCGTACGCCAGCACGCCGGCGACCGGGCCGTGCTCCTTCGCGTACGCCTCGAGGCTCTCGCGGGGCAGGAACAGATCGCGTCCGTACGGCGTCTCCCGTACAGCGGCACCTTCCGGGACCTCGGCGATGGAACCGGCCGGCAGGTACACCACCGCGATGTCCTCGGTGCGGTCGGCGACCTCGACGCGGTAGAAGAACTTCATCGACTCCAGATAGGCGATCAACTCGCCCTGGGTGCCCGGCTCGACGTGCATCCACACGGTCTCGCCGTCGTCGACGAGATACAAGGCGTGCTCGATGTGCCCGTTCGCGGTGAGGACCAGGGCCTCGGTGGCCTGGCCGGGGGCGAGGTCGCTGACGTGCTGGGTGAGCAGGAGGTGCAGCCAGGTCAGCCGGTCGCTCCCGGTGACGGTCACGACCCCGCGGTGCGAGAGGTCGACAAGACCGGAACCGTCGGCGAGGGCGCGCTGCTCGCGGAACAGATCGCCGTAGTGCGCGGCGACGCCTTCGTCGCGCCCCTCGGCGGGGACGGCGCCGGGCAGGGACAGCAGGGGGCTCTTCATGCGACCAGCGTACGACCCGGCTCCGCGTTACGAACCGGGCGCCGGCTCCTGGGAGGCTTCGGCGGCACCGGCCGCCTTCGCCGTGCAGTCGGCGCAGCGGCCGAAGATCGCGAAGTGCTTCATGTCCGTCTCGAAGCCGAACGTGCCGCGCAGCTTCTCGGTGAACTCGGCGACGACGTCGACATCGGCCTCGATGACGTTCGTACAGTCCCGGCAGACCAGGTGGATGTGGTGGTGACGGTCGGCCAGGTGGTACGTCGGAGCGCCGTGGCCCAGATGGGCGTGGCTGACCAGCTCGAGCTCCTCCAGGAGCTCGAGCGTCCGGTACACGGTGGAGATGTTCACGCCGGACGCGGTCCGCCGCACCTCGGACAGGATGTCGTCGGGCGTCGCGTGTTCCAGCGTGTCGACGGCCTCCAGGACAAGCTGCCGCTGCGGCGTCAGCCGGTAGCCGCGCTGCCGAAGATCGGTCTTCCAGTCGGTGCTCACCACAGGCCCCAGTGTAGGTCCGGGCGGGCCCGGCGCCCGGCTGTCCGCCGGAAAGAGCCCTGGAGTCCGTGGCCGGGCGGGGACTACTTGAAGAAGGCGATGCCGTCGTCCGGCAGGTCGCCGAGGCTCTTCGCCATCGCGGCGACGTCCTCCGGGGTGACGACCTTCTTCAGGTGCGCCGACATGTACGGCCGCAGCTCGACCTCGGGCGTGGCCTTCTCGCCCACCCACATGAGGTCGCTCTTCACATAGCCGTAGAGCCGCTTGCCACCGTTGTACGGGCCGGAGGCCGCGGTCCGGGCCACCGCGTCGGTGACCAGGTCGATCTGCGGCTTCTTGTCGGCCAGCTCGCCGTACCAGATCTCGATGACGCCCTGGTCGCGGACCATGACGACCTCGACCTTGCGGTCCTTGTCGATGCGCCAGTAGCCGGACTCGGACTCCAGCGGCCTGACCTTGTTGCCCTCGCCGTCGAGGACCCAGGAGTGCGAGACGTACTCCAGGAAGTCCCGGCCGTCGTGGCTGAAGGACACCTCCTGGCCGAAGTTGCACTTCTCGGCACCGGGGAAGTCGGACACACCCGCGCCCGCCCAGTTGCCCAGCAGGAAGGCCAGCGGGACGAGGTCCGGGTGGAGGTCGGACGGGATCTCGATCATGAACGGCTCAATCGATCTGTGAGGCGGAAGGCGGGGGCGGAGGCAGGGGCGCCGGTCCGGAAGGGGCCGGAAGGACTAGCGCTGGCCCTGGTACAGCTTCTTCACGGTCAGCCCGGCGAAGGCGAGAACGCCGACGCAGACCAGGATCAGCAGGGCGGAGAAGAATGCCTCAAGCACGGGGGCTCCTTGAACGAGCGGTATGGCGGCAGTACAGGGCCGGGCCCCAGCCTAATGGGTGGGGGCCCGGCCCGCCGGTCCGGGGCTTGCCCCGGGGCGGCTCAGCCCAACAGCTGGTTCTGCAGGATCACGGTCTGGTGGAAGGGGATGCGGGGCGTCCCCCCGCCGCCCTTGCGGGACTGGACGACGAGGGCGACGGTGTCGCCCGCGACCAGATACGCCTGACGGACCTGCGCCGCGCCGTAGGGCTTCGGCTCGCTGAACACGTACGAGACGGTGTTGTCCACCACCCCGCCACCCTGCCAGGTCTCGTCCAGGTCCATGCTCTCGGCGCCGGGCAGCGGGTCCCCTGCCGTGGAGCCGATGTAACGGGCGTCGCGGAACGCCTCCGCGAAGGCCGTCGAGTTGAACCGGAGCAGGTAGACCCGGCTCGTCGTGCCGTCCGGCATGGTCCAGCCGCGCGCCGCGATGTGCCGGACGGCGGACTCCTTGAGCTGCTGCGCCACGTCGGCGCGCGAGCTCTCCTCGTACACGGAGACGAACTGCTCCGTACTGATCCACCCGCCCGTCAGTTTCTTGTCCGGCGTTGCTCCGGCCGGGGCCGGAAGCAGCAGCTTGCGCAGGTCGGCGTGGTGGACCTCGGCGGTGTTGCCCTCGCTGAAGGGGCGGGGCGCGCCGGACGGGAGGGCGGGCAGGCTCAGCCGGGGATAGTCCCAGCGCCCGTCGCTCTCGGTGGCCAGGCCCGGCACGTCCGTGCGCTCCGCCGAGGTTATGGCGTATGCCGTACCGGCGCCGAACCCGCCGAGCACCAGGACCGCGACGGTCCACCGGGCCACGGCCCGCAGCACCCGGCGCGGCGGCCGGGGCGCGGCGGGCGGCGGGGGCAGGAGCGGCATGGGCGGGAGCGCGGCGGGCGGGGCGGGAGCCGTTACGGCGGTGGCGTCGGCGGGCTCCGGCGCGGGCTCGGCAACCGGTTCGGGCTCGGAGACGGCCGGGACGGGTTCGGCGGCCGGCGCGGCCGTCTGCTCGGTCATACGTACTCTCCCGGGGACTTGATGTGGTCGAGCTGGTCCTTCACCAGTTCGGCGACGGCCGACTTGTCCAAGGGCTTGGTCCCGGACGCCGAGAAGCTGAGCATCACGTCGCCGTCGTACGCCGTGCAGTACATGCTTTCGACCTTCAGCTTGCCCTTGGGGGGCAGGACGCACTTCGCGTTCTTCTTGTGGCCGCCGATCGCCGGCCCGTCGCGGAACACGCCGATGGCGTCGAAGAGCTCCGCCTTGAACCCGTAGAGGTCCCGGACGGCCTTCTTGTCCATCCGCACCAGCTGGGTCTCGACGATCAGGTCGTTCGCGTCCGAGGTGTACGTGCGGATGGCCAGGCCCCGCACCCGCAGCTTGTCGACCCTCTTCTCGAACTCCCGTCGCTGCTTGCCCGCCAGACCGCGGCTGCCGTCCTTCATCTCGGCGGCGGCCACGCGGCCGCTGAGCTCGCTGTCGTTGCCCTGCGCCCCGGAATCCGGGCCGAGCCGGTAGCCGCGGGGCACCGGCAGGAGCAGCTTGCTCAGCTCGGTGGAGGCCCGTCCCCGGGAAACGTCACCGGCCGGGTCCTTGCCCGGCCCCTGCGAGGGGTTGCGCCAGAGGCGGGTCCCGACCGTGCGGTCGGCGCCGTCGACGGTGACCTTCGTGTACGCGGCCGCGCCGGCGACAGCGGCGAGCACCAGGACGACGGGCACCGACGCGAGGATCACCCGGCGGGCCCTGCCCTTCCCGGCACGGACGGGGGCGGGGGCGGGGTCCGGAACGGGCAGGAGGCCCGGGGCAGGCCCGGACGCCGGCGCGGGCGTCGGCTCGGACGGGGGTGCGGGCGGCGGGGCGGGAGCGTTGACTCCGTCGTTGTTCACAGGCGCTCCAACTGTCGCTCGGCCAGCGTCCGGATGTCCTTCTTGCTGATCGGTTCGGTGTCGAACATGTTGATCTCGGCCATGACATCCCCGCGTTCGAACACAGCCCTGGCCCGGTAGAGCGGCAGGTACCCGGCCTCCTCCTGGGCCTTGTACACGTAATAGCGGCCTTCGAGGCTGCCCTTGATCGCGTCGCCCTCGTTGCCCGCACCGTGCTTCTCGTCGGGCATGTACGCGCGCTGGTCGGCGGCGTGATCGGCGGCTCCCGTGGTTGCGCCGGAGCGGAACTGCACGAGCCAGACGTTGGCTGTGCGGTGCGCACCCTTCTTCCAGGCGGCGGCCGCGACCCGGCGGATGTCGTTCTCCAGCAGCCGGCCGAACATGTAGCCCTCGTCCTCGAAGTCCAGGGCGTAGTTCTGCACCCCCATCCAGCCGTCCTGGACGAACAGCTCGTCCTTGTTCTCGCTCCAGCCGGCCGGCTTCGGGATGAGCAGCTTGCGCAGATCGCCGTCCGTACGGACCTGGCGGTCCTGCGAGGCCGGCAGCGGGTCCGGTACCTGGTCGGCGGGCAGCGCCTTCGCCGGGTACCCGAGACCCGGCTGCGAGAGCGCGGTCAGCGGCGTCGGGGCGCGCTCGGCCTGTACGCCGTAGCCGACGGCGGTACCGGCGGCGATGCCCAGGACCGCGGCGGCGGCGATGATCAGCGTCGTACGGCCGCGCGGACGCCGCTTCGCGGGCGCGACGACGACCAGCGGCTGGTCCGGCTGCGACTGCGGCAGCTGCGGCTCCTCGACAGACGCTGCCACCAGAGGCATTACGGGTGCGGGCGCTTCCGGAGAAACTGCTTCCGGAACCACCTGATCCGCTGCCTCGACCTGCACGGGCGGCTCGGCCGGCCCGTCAGGAAGAGTGTCTTTCGGGTTCAAAATGGGTCCCCCCACGAGACCTGAGGCGCAGATTCCGTTATCTGCGCACCCCACTGACCCGCCAGCCACCAACGAGGTTGTGCGGCCGGGGATTACAGTTCGGCATATGCCGAAGAAGCTCGTGATCAAGGTGACCGCAGGCGCCGACTCCGCCGAGCGCTGCTCCCAGGCCTTCACCGTCGCGGCGGTCGCCGTCGCGAGCGGCGTGGAGGTCTCGCTCTGGCTGACCGGGGAGTCCGCGTGGTTCGCGCTGCCGGGGCGCGCCGCCGAGTTCGAACTCCCGCACGCGGCACCGCTGCCGGACCTGATCGAGTCGATTCAGGCGGGCGGGCTGATCACCCTCTGCACCCAGTGCGCGGCGCGCCGCGACATCACCGAGGAGGACGTGATCAAGGGCGTGCGGATCGCCGGTGCGCAGGTCTTCGTCAGCGAGATCATGGTGGACGGCGTCCAGGCCCTCGTCTACTGACCGGAGCCGGGGCGTCGGTCCCCACAGGTCACTGACGGCGCTTCTTGCCGTCGAGTTCGTCCCACCACGCGTCGGACTCCGGATCGCCGGTGGGCGCGGCGGGCCCCTTGGGGCCGCCCTTGCCGGAGCGGGGCGGGGTCCGGGGCCTGGTCGCGGCGGCGGGGTCGTCCCACCAGCGGTCCTCCGGCCCCTTCCGGTTGGCGACCATCGCGGCGACGGGCGGGATCACCATCGCGACCACGCACATCGCGATGGCGGCCGGCATCGACCAGAGCCTCACGAAGGCCCAGGCCGACACGAAGAGGACGAGGCAGGCCCCCATCATCACGAAGTAGGCGCGCCGGCGTCGGCGGTACATGAATCCAGAGTAGGCCCGATCCGCCCACCCGGCCGGTCCTGGACGAGACGGCCCCCACCCGGACGGCACGAAGGGCCGCACCCCGTGACAGGTGGCGTCCAACCGTTCCTAGCCAGCAGGCGCGAGTGTGAGTTGAAGCCACTCGCGTCCTCTGGGCGCATCCCGAACGGTTTCGGGTTCGCTGGGTCGCCGCTTTCGCTTTCCGCTCGGTGACACCTCTCCAGGGGCGTGGTCCGTTGCGAGTGGGCGGGTTCCCTCACACTAAGGAGTTGCCCGACCGTAGACCGGGCAACTCCTCAACAGCTATTCCGCTGTGCTCAGACGGCGATGGCCACCTCGGAGAGGCCGCCCGTCTGCGCCACGACCGTGCGGTCGGCGCTGCCGCCGGGGACCAGGGCGCGCAGCGTCCAGGTGCCCTCGGCCGCGTAGAAGCGGAACTGGCCGGTGGCCGAGGTCGGGACCTCGGCGGTGAACTCACCGGTCGAGTCCAGCAGGCGGACGTAGCCGGTGACGGGCTCGCCGTCGCGGGTCACGCTGCCCTGGATGGTGGTCTCGCCGGGCTTGATCGTCGAAGCGTCGGGGCCGCCGGCCTTTGCTCCACACATGGTGTTCTGTCCTTCTCGTCGGGGGTCGTGCCAGTCCGGGTGGTGCGGAGTTACTTGTTGGCGCCGAGCTCGATCGGCACGCCCACGAGGGAGCCGTACTCGGTCCACGAGCCGTCGTAGTTCTTGACGTTCTCCTGGCCGAGCAGCTGGTGCAGCACGAACCAGGTGAGCGCGGAGCGCTCGCCGATGCGGCAGTAGGCGATGGTGTCCTTCGCCAGGTCGACCTGCTCGGCCTCGTAGAGGGCCTTGAGCTCGTCGTCCGACTTGAAGGTGCCGTCGTCGTTGGCGTTCTTCGACCACGGGATGTTGCGGGCGCTCGGCACGTGGCCGGGGCGCTGCGACTGCTCCTGCGGGAGGTGGGCCGGGGCGAGCAGCTTGCCGCTGAACTCGTCGGGCGACCGCACGTCGACCAGGTTCTGGGTGCCGATGGCCTTCACGACGTCGTCGCGGTAGGCGCGGATCGACTCGTCCTGCGGCTGGGCCTTGTACTGCGTGGCCGGGCGGGACGGGATCTGGTCGCCGTCGACCAGGTCGCGGGAGTCGAGCTCCCACTTCTTGCGGCCGCCGTCGAGCAGGCGGACGTCCTGGTGGCCGTAGAGCTTGAAGTACCAGAACGCGTAGGACGCGAACCAGTTGTTGTTGCCGCCGTACAGGACGACCGTGGTGTCGTTGCCGATGCCCTTCTTCGACAGCAGCTCCTCGAAGCCGGCCTGGTCGATGAAGTCGCGGCGGACCGGGTCCTGGAGGTCCTTGGTCCAGTCGATCCGGATCGCGTTCTTGATGTGGTTCTTCTCGTACGCGGAGGTGTCCTCGTCGACCTCGACGATGGCGACCTTCGGGTCGTCGATGTGGGCCTCGACCCAGTCGGCGTCTACCAGGACGTCACTGCGGCTCATGTTGTTCTCCTCCGGGGCAGTCTGCGGCGAGATGGTGCGAGTAGTGCGTGGTGATCCGGATGGACGCGGCGCGAATTCGGCGCGTGCGCGGTGCCACGCGGGATGGCCCTGACGAAGGTCGAAGGGCCGGGAATGCGGGAAATCCGACGGATCCCGCTCAGACAGTGCGACAGAGCATGGCGGCGACGCGGCACAGGTCCACTGCCCGCCGCTTCGTGAGATCCGCCTGTCCCCGCTGTCGGAGACCGCTAATAGAGCACTGCATGGGACCGATCGTAGGGACGTACGGGCGGGCATGTCACCGTTGTGTCGCATAATGAGACACGATCGTCCGGTACGTGAGACGCGGGCGGGGCCGGGGGCGGCACGGGGCGGCTGTCCCGCCCGCGGAACCGGTCCGGCATCTGCGGAGCGGACCTCACCGTCTCAGTATGTGGCGGCACGGCGCGTCCGAGGGGCATGGCGCGACCCAGGAGGCCCTACCCGGCCGCGGGGGAGTTATCCGGCGAGGCGGACGTCGGTGCCCGTCACGGAGATCTCGAGCCCGGCGGCGGTCGGCTGGATCTTCTCCAGCTTCAGGCCGTTCGGCAGCTTGCCGACCTCGCGCTCGAAGTCGGTCTTCTCGCGTACGAGCCCCTCGAGGCCCGGGATGCCCTCGCCCGGCACCTTGTCCGCGTGAACGCGCACGGTGTGGCCGTCGACGAGGGTCACGGTGGACAGGACGCTGCGCGTAACGCGTCCGAGGAGGGGAACGGTGACCGCACCGGTCACCTTCACCTTGCCGTTGCCGCCGTACGCGACCACGACACCGTCGGAGGCGGCCTTGGTCAGGTCCGCGTACGAGATGACGGCGGTCCCGTCGGCACGGGCGGCGGTCGCGCCGGAGAAGCCATCGGTCAGCCGCACCTGGCGCAGCTCCGCGTCCATGCTGCTGATCCGGAGCGTGCGCCCGCCGGCGGTCGCCTCGATGCCGGTGATCTTCACGTCGACCTCGTCGAATTCCGATCCGGCGAGCTGGGTGAGGAACGGGAATCCCTTGATGGAGACGTCCGTGGAGCCGATCCGCGTCCCGGAGACCACCACCCGGTCCGCCACCTCCGATTCGGCGAAGTACACCGCCGCGCGGTCCACGGCGATGAACACCCCGGCCAGAACCACCACGACGATCAGCAGTATTCGCAGTGCACGCATGCCTGTCCTCCCCCGCACCATCCATCCGGATTCCCACCACAAGCCCCACGATGATCGACGTGCGAAAGCCCCCCAACGGTTCCCCGTGGAGGGCTTCTGCATGCGCCACGCACGCCTTCGGTTTCTGCGCGAGCGCGCACACGCCGTTACGTGAGCGCGCGTCCGATCAGATAGACGGCCGGGGCCGCCGCGGTGAGCGGCAGGGCCACACCCGCGGTCAGGTGCACGAAGCGCGACGGGTAGTCGTAGCTCGCGACCCGCAGCCCGATCAGCGCGCAGCCACCGGCGGCGAGGCCGAGCAGCGCGCCCTTGGCCCCCAGGTCGGTGACCGCGCCCGCGACCGCACCGGCGCCCGCGGCGACGACGAGGGCCGCCACGACCGAGGCCGGTCCGGGCAGCGGCAGCGCCCGGACGAGCACGGCGGCGGCTACGGCGATCCCGCCCACCGTCACGGCGTCCGGGACGGCCGCCAGGTGACCGGCGGCGAGGACCGCGAGGGCGGCCGAGGCGACCGTGGCCATCAGGCCCTGCATCCGCTCGTCGGCACCGGCGCGGCTGCGCAGCTGGAGCACGACGGTGAGCAGCACCCAGACGCCGAGGGTGCCCAGGATCGCGGCCGGACCGTTCTCCCGGCCGGCCGCGAGCAGCGCCACATCGGCGACGAAACCGCCGGCGAAGGCCAGCGCGATGCCCTGCCGGGCGGGCCACATGCCGTTGAGCCGGAACCAGCCCGCCGCGGTCACCGCCTGGAGCAGCACCAGCGGGACGACCAGGGCGTACTGCCCGACGGCCGCGCCGAGCGCGAGCAGCAGCCCGAGCCCCGCGGTGATCGCGGCGGGCTGCATCCCGGGCGCGATGATCGGCGAACGCCCCTCGGCCCGGGCGCGCTGGGCGTCGGTGATGCGGCTGTTGCCCAGCGTGGTCGGCGCGCTGTAACCGTCCTCGCCCTGCGCGGGGGCGGGGGCGGGGGCGGCCACCGGGGCCTCGGGAGGCAGCGGGTACGCGCCGGACGCGCCCACGGGCGCCAGGTACGCGGTCTCTTCAGCGGCGGGCTGCACAGGAGGCGGGGCCTGGAACGGCTCCGCAGGCTGCGCGGCCCGCGCGGGCTGGATCACCGGCTGGTACTGGGTGTCCCACGTCTGGCCCTCCCAGGTCTGGGTGACCCCCTGGTCACCGGCGGGCCACCCGTCCCCGGACTGCGGGTAGGGGGCGGCCTGCTGGGGCTGCGGCTCGTACGCGCCCTGCGCCGCGTACGGTGCCGCCTCGCCGCCGTAGGGCGCCTGCTGTTCGTACGAGGGATCCGCGTAACCCTGGTCCGGATACGCCGGAGCGCCGTACGGCGGTTGCGGCTCCTGCCCGTACGGATACTGCGGCGGCGGCTCTTCCCCGTACGGATACTGCTGCTGATCGCTGCTGCTCATGTTCTGCGGTTCACCCTCCTGCGAACGGCGGGAGCACCTCGACCGTGCCGCCCTCGGCAAGGCGTACGGTCTCATGGCTCCGGGTCCCGACGGGGTCACCGTCGATGAGGAACGAACACCTTTGGAGTACGCGGCTCAGCTCGCCGGGGTGCCGTTCACGCACCGCGTCGAGCGCTTCTTCGAGCGTCGCAGCGGTGTACGGCTCCTCCGCGGTTCCGGCCGCGGCCTTGGCTGCTGCCCAGTAGCGGATCGTTCCGGCAGGCATGGCGTCACTCCTCTCGTCTCGCGTCAGCTCACGCGTCGGCTGTCCATCATGGTTCACCGCGTCATCGCCCAGTCGGCGATGCGGGTGAGCAAGGTCTCGTCGGCCGCGTTCTCCGCGTGGCCCATGCCGGGCTCCAGCCACAGGTCGGCGGCCCCGCCCGCGGCGTGGGCGAGCATCCGCGGGTGGTCGAGCGGGAAGTACGGGTCGCGGTCGCCGTGCACGATCAACAGCGGGCGCGGGGCGATCAGCCCGGCGGCCTCGACGGGGGAGAGCGGGACCGGGTCCCAGTCGTTGCGGTCGATCCGGGTCCGGAAGCCGTACCGGCCGACGAACCGTCCGGCGGGCCGGGTGACCATCCAGTGCAGGCGGCGCATCGGAGCCGTACCCCGGTAGTACCAGCGCGCGGGGGCACTCACGGACACCACCGCGTCCGCGTGCGCCGCCTCGTGCGCTTCCGTGCGCCCCTCGGGCTCCCCGTCCGCTCCGGGGGCCGTATACAGCGCCCCGTGACGAAGCACCACCGAACCGCCCATCGAGAAGCCGGCCGTAACGATCCGCGGGTGTCCCAGCGACCGCGCCCAGGCCACCGCGGCCGCCAGATCCAGCACCTCCCGGTCGCCCACCGTGGACCGTCCGCCGGAGCGCCCGTGCCCCCGGAAGGAGAACGTGATCACGGCCGCACGCTGCGAGAACACCTCTGCTGCTCGGCGCACCGCGGGGCGGTCCACCGAACCGGTGAATCCGTGCGCGACCACGATCGCCGTCCGGGCGCCGCCCGGCTCCGCATCGGCGCCGGCATCCGCCGTACACGGGTCGTACACCGCCTCGATACGGACCCCGTCACCGGCCCGCAATGTGGTCCGCAGCGCACCGCGCGTGATCAAGGGAACAGAAGAACTCGGAAATCGCCCCTCGGACACTGAAGTCATGTGGGCTATTCTGCTGGGAAGAGGATCCGGGCAAAGCAGCCCCCGGGTCCTTTTGTGCTTTCCGCGCGTTGTTACGACGACGTTTCGACAAGCTCAGCGGCCCTGGGCGCGGGGTCGCACCGGTAAGGCCCGTATGACGAGACGTCGTACGACCACGCACGAATAAGCGTACGAAGCAGTGCCGCATACTCCCCCGGGTCCGACCCGGGAGTGCCCCTCTCGCAGGGAACGAGGAGGACCGACGTAATGGGCGAGCCAACCGTGCACGATCATCGACCGACGAACCGGGCAGGTGGACGGCGATGAGTTCACTGCTGCTCCTGACGAATGCCCTCCAGCCGTCGACGGAGGTGCTTCCCGCCCTCGGCCTCCTGCTGCACAACGTGCGGGTGGCTCCCGCCGAAGGACCCGCCCTCGTCGACACCCCCGGTGCCGACGTCATCCTCGTCGACGGACGGCGCGACCTGCCTCAGGTCCGTTCGCTCTGTCAGCTGCTGCGGTCCACCGGACCCGGCTGTCCGCTGATACTCGTCGTCACGGAGGGCGGCCTCGCGGCCGTCACCGCGGACTGGGGCATCGACGACGTACTGCTGGACACGGCGGGCCCCGCCGAGGTCGAGGCGCGGCTGCGGCTGGCCACCGGCCGGCAGCAGATCACCGCCGACGACTCCCCGATGGAGATCCGCAACGGCGACCTGTCGGTGGACGAGGCCACGTACAGCGCGAAGCTCAAGGGCCGGGTCCTGGACCTGACCTTCAAGGAATTCGAACTGCTCAAGTATCTGGCGCAGCACCCGGGCCGGGTCTTCACCCGCGCCCAGCTGCTCCAGGAGGTCTGGGGCTACGACTACTTCGGCGGTACGCGGACGGTCGACGTCCACGTGCGGCGGCTGCGCGCCAAGCTCGGCCCGGAGCACGAGTCGCTCATCGGCACCGTCCGCAACGTGGGCTACCGCTTCGTCGCACCGGAGAAGGTGGAGCGCGCCGCCGCCGAGGAGGCGAAGGCCGCCGCCTCGAAGACGGCCGCGGAAACCCCCACCCGTTCGGAGCAGCCGGAGGTAGCCGAGGTCACGGAAGAAGCCCCGGTCCGGCCTGCCGTGAAGTAGTTCCATCCGCGTAGACTGCCGCGCGTGGCCAAGGTGACGCGGGACGATGTGGCGAGACTGGCGGGGACGTCGACCGCGGTCGTCAGTTACGTCATCAACAACGGACCCAGGCCGGTCGCCCCGGCCACGCGCGAGCGGGTACTCGCCGCGATCAAGGAGCTGGGCTACCGGCCCGACCGGGTCGCCCAGGCGATGGCCTCGCGGCGGACCGATCTCATAGGGATGATCGTGCCGGACGCGCGGCAGCCGTTCTTCGCGGAGATGGCGCACGCGGTCGAACAGGCCGCGGCCGAGCGCGGGAAAATGGTGCTCGTCGGCAACTCCGACTACCGCGACGAGCGCGAGGTCCACTATCTGCGGGCCTTCCTCGGCATGCGCGTCTCCGGCCTGATCCTGGTCAGCCAGGGGCCCAGCGAGCGCGCGGCGGCCGAGGTGGAGGCGTGGGACGCCCGGGTCGTGCTGCTGCACGAGCGGCCCGAGGCGATCGACGACGTCGCGGTCGTGACGGACGACGTCGGCGGCGCCCAGCTCGCCACCCGTCACCTGTTGGAACACGGCAACGCGTACGTGGCGTGCCTCGGCGGCATGGAGTCGACCCCGTCGGTCGGCGACCCGGTCGCCGACCACGTCGAGGGCTGGCGGCGTGCGATGCACGAGTCGGGCCGCTCGACCGAGGGCCGGCTCTTCCAGGCCCCGTACAACCGCTACGACGCCTACCAGGTGGCGCTGGAACTCCTTGCGGGCCCCGACCGCCCGCCGGCGATCTTCTGCACCACGGACGACCAGGCCATCGGGGTGCTGCGGGCCGCGCGCGAGCTGCGGATCGATGTGCCCGGGGAGCTCGCGGTGGCGGGCTTCGACGACGTGAAGGAAGCCGGTCTGACCGATCCGCCGCTGACGACGGTGTTCTCGGACCGCCCGGCGATGGCGCGGGCCGCGGTGGACCTGGTGCTGGACGACTCGCTGCGGGTGTCGGGCTCGCGGCGGGAGCGGCTGAAGCAGTTCCCGTCGGCACTCGTGGTCCGCCGCTCGTGCGGCTGCGGGGAGCCGCCGACGGCCGCCCGGGTGCTGACCTGAGCCTTGTTTGACCGGCCGGCCTTTATATGGGGCATACACGGTTCTGCCGGGCTTCTCAGGGCGTACTCACGCTTCTCTCATGTTCGCTGGACACTCTCGTAGACATGACAGAGAGCCAGCGCCCGAGCGGCGAGTACCCGATGTACCCCTCGTACGGCAACGGCGACGCGGCCTACCCGCCGCCGCCGTCATACGACCCCGCCCAGCCGGTCTCCATGGGCCCCGGCACCACCGTGTGGCCCGCCCCCGGCACCGCCGGGGCGTACGGCGGCGGTGCGGGCCACGGCGGTGACGGCTCCCACGGGCTGCCGCAGGCCGCGCCAGAGCCCGCCCCCTCCCGTCGCCGGGCCCGCCGGCCGGTCGCGCTCCTCGCGGCGGTGGCCATCGCGGCCGCGGTCGTCGGCGGCGGCACCGCGACCGTGATCGGTCAGCTCACCGACGACAGCACCGTCAGCACGGCCGGCAGTGTCGTCCCCGGCACCACCGTCTCGCAGAGCAGCAAGGGCACCGTCTCCGGGGTGGCCGCGGCTCTCTCGCCGACGATCGTGGAGATCGGCGCGACCTCGACGGCGGGCCAGTCCACCGGGTCGGGCGTGGTCATCACGTCGGACGGCGAGATCGTCACCAACAATCACGTCATCGCCGGCGCCACCGCCATCAAGGTCACGATGAGCACCGGCAAGACGTACACCGCCGAGGTCGTCGGCACCGACGCCGACAAGGACCTCGCGCTGATCAAGGTCCAGGGCGCGAGCGGGCTGAAGACGGCCACGCTCGGCGACTCCTCCCAGGTCGCCGTCGGCGACCAGGTCGTCGCGATCGGCTCTCCGGAGGGCCTCACCGGAACGGTCACCAGCGGCATCGTGTCCGCGCTCGACCGCGATGTCACGGTCGCCAAGGACGGCGACAGCGGAAGCGACCAGGGGCAGGGCCAGGGCCAGGGCCAGGGCGGCGGACAGCAGTGGCCGTTCGAGTTCGGCGGACAGCAGTTCAACGGCGACACCGGCGACTCCACGACCACGTACAAGGCCATCCAGACCGACGCCTCGCTGAACCCGGGCAACTCCGGCGGCGCGCTGATCAACATGAACGGCGAGATCATCGGCATCAACTCGGCGATGTACTCGGCGAGTTCCGCCAGCGGCTCGGGAAGCTCCAGCGCGGGCAGCGTCGGCCTCGGCTTCGCCATCCCGGTGAACACCCTCAAGGCCGACCTCGACGGTCTGCGGTCCGGCAACGGCTCCTGAACGTGCGGGCCTGAGAAACTGGGTCCGCCGCGCTCCGGCCCGTACCGAACGAGAAGAGGACGAGACAGCGATGAGCCCCGCCGAAGACGATCCGCAGCGCATCCTGATCGTCGACGACGAGCCCGCCGTGCGCGAGGCCCTGCAGCGCAGCCTCGCGTTCGAGGGGTACGGCACCGAGGTCGCCGTCGACGGGCTCGACGCCCTCACGAAGGCGGAGTCGTACGACCCCGACCTCATCGTCCTCGACATCCAGATGCCGCGGATGGACGGCCTGACCGCCGCCCGCCGCATCCGTGCCACGGGCACCACCACCCCCATCCTGATGCTCACCGCCCGCGACACCGTCGGCGACCGCGTCACCGGGCTCGACGCGGGCGCCGACGACTACCTGGTCAAGCCCTTCGAGCTGGACGAGCTCTTCGCCCGTATCCGCGCCCTGCTGCGCCGCAGCTCGTACGCGGCCACGGCGGGCGGCCCCCTGCCCGACGACAACGTGCTGGCCTTCGCCGACCTGCGCATGGACCTCGCGACCCGCGAGGTCATGCGCGGCACCCGCCACGTGGAGCTGACCCGCACGGAGTTCACCCTCCTGGAGATGTTCCTGGCACACCCGCGCCAGGTGCTGACCCGCGAGCAGATCCTCAAGGCGGTCTGGGGCTTCGACTTCGAGCCGAGCTCCAACTCGCTGGACGTGTACGTGATGTACCTGCGCCGCAAGACCGAGGCGGGCGGCGAACCCCGCCTGGTCCACACGGTCCGGGGTGTGGGGTACGCGCTGCGGGCGGGCGGGGCCGAGGGATGACGGGCCCCCTCCAGCGGATCCGCGCCCTGCCGCTCCGCTCCCGGCTGGCGCTGCTGGTCGCGACCGCGGTGGCGGTGGCGGTGGCGGCGGTGGCGGCGGCCTGCTGGTTCGTGACGCGGGCGCAGTTGGAGCATCAGCAGGACGCGTCGCTGCGCGCGGCGACGGTCGACATCGACTATCTGAACCAGCTCTATCAGTTCTGCGGCGCAACCCGGAAGCTGCCGGTAGCGCCCTACACCGGGCTCACCGTCCAGCTCATCGACGCCCAGGGGACGGTCTGCATCGCCCCCGGCGCGGACGAACTCCCGGTGACCGAGGCAGACCTGGCGGTGGTCAATGGCAAGCAGCGCGGCGCACTGCACACCGAGTCCGATGCCGACGGGGTGAAGATGCGCGTCTTCACCTATCCGGTTACGGCGTCCCGCGGGCCCGGCCTGCCGCGCGCCGACCTCGGCGTCTCCATCGCCCGGCCCCTGAGCGAGATCGACAAACCCCTCTCCACCCTCGCCTGGGTCCTCCTCCTCGTCTCCGGCATCGGCGTCATCGGCGCGGGCGCCGCCGGCCTCTGGATCGCCCGCTCCGGCCTCCGCCCCGTCGACGAGCTCACCGAGGCCGTCGAGCACGTCGCCCGTACCGAGGACCTGACGGTCCGCATCCCGGTCGAGGGCGAGGACGAGATCGCGCGCCTGTCCCGCTCGTTCAACTCGATGACGGCCTCCCTGGCCACGTCCCGCGACCGCCAGGCCCAGCTCATCGCCGACGCCGGCCACGAGCTGCGCACTCCCCTGACTTCCCTCCGCACCAACGTGGAACTCCTCGCCCGCAGCGACGAGACGGGCCGGGCGATCCCGCCGGACGACCGCAAGGCGCTGATGACGTCGGTGAAGGCGCAGATGACGGAGCTGGCCTCGCTCATCGGCGACCTCCAGGAGCTGGCCCGCCCGGACGCGGCGGACCACGACCCGCTCCAGGTGATCGCCCTCCACGACATCACCCGCACCGCTCTTGACCGCGCCCGTCTGCGCGGCCCGGAACTGACCATCACGGCGGACCTGGCCCCCTGGTACGTACGCGCGGAACCGGCCGCTCTGGAGCGGGCGGTCGTCAACGTCCTGGACAACGCGGTGAAGTTCAGCCCGCCCGCCGGCACGATCGACGTGGTCCTGCACCGGGGCGAGCTGACGGTCCGGGACCACGGGCCTGGCATCCCCGCCGACGAACTCCCCCACGTCTTCGAACGCTTCTGGCGCTCCCCGTCCGCCCGCCAGCTCCCCGGATCGGGCCTGGGCCTGTCGATCGTGGCGCGTACGGTCCAGCAGGCCGGCGGCGAGATCGACCTGCGCCCGGCCCCGGGCGGCGGCACGGAGGCGGCGATCCGGCTACCGGGCGCCCCCCAGCCTCCGCCGGAGGCCCCGCGGGGGTGAGCGGGCCCTACGCCCCCTCCAGCCGATCCGCCAGCGCCCGCAGCCCCGCCGCGATCTCGGTGGCGTCCGGAGCCTGCTCCGGGTCGGTCAGCCACTGCATCATCACGCCGCTCGTCAGCGCGAGCTGCACCGACCCGAGCCCGCGCACGTCCGCCTCCGCGACCTCCGCCTCCGGCACCCCGGCCAGCTGGGCCGCGATCCCCCGGCGGCCCTCGCGTTGACCGGCGGCGAGGAGTGCCAGCAGGTCCGGGGAGGTCTGGGCGTGGACGAAGGCCTCCACCGAGGCGATCCAGAGCCAGCGGTCGGTGCGGTACGAGGCGATCTCCCGCGTCCACATGTCCGCGTACCGCTCGGCCGCCGAGCCGGCCCCGTCCCCCACATCCGCGCCGACGCCCTGCCCCCACGCGTCGATGGCCGCGAACAGCGCCTGGTTGAGGAGCGCCTCGCGGGAGCCGAAGTGGTAGCCGATCGCCGCCATCGAGACCCGCGAGGCGGTGGCGATGTCGCGCACGGTGGTGCGGAGATAGCCCTTCTCCTCCAGACAGCGCCTCGCCCCGGCCAGCAGATCCTCACGGTTTCCCATGACCGGGATCGTACGGCGACTGCCTTGGGCAAGCGTTCTATACGAACGTATTGCGCGTCCGATCTATACGGGCGTACAGTTCCTGTCATGACTCAGCAGTCAGCAACCCGCCGCGAACTGACCATCAACGGCCGCCGCCTCTCCTACCTCGATCACGGCCCCGCCACCGGCCGCCCGCTCCTCGCTCTGCACGGCCATCTCTCCGAGGGCGCCTCCTTCGACGATCTGGCCGTCGAACTCGGCACCGAGTGGCGGGTCATCGCCCCCGACCAGCGCGGCCACGGCGACTCCGACCGCGCGGACGACTACACCCGTGAGGGCTACGTCTGCGACCTGACCGCCCTGCTCGACCACCTGGACCTCGGCCCGGTCGTCGCCCTCGGGCACTCGCTGGGCGGCATCAACGCCCTGCACCTCGCCGCCGCCCGGCCCGCCTCGGTCGCCGCACTCGTAAATGTGGAGGGACCGGTGGACCTTCCCCACCAGGACCCCGGCCCGCTGGCGTTCCTGGCCGGCTTCCCGTACACCGCGCCCACCCGGGAAGCACTGATCGCCGCCTGCGGTCCGGTGGGGCCCATGGTGGGGCCCCTGCTGCGCCCCCTGCCGGACGGCACCGGCTGGCGGCTGCCGTTCCACCCGCAGGACACGATGGACTCCGAGCGACAGGTGCACGGCGACCACTGGGCGCAGTGGCTGGCGAGCGACTGCCCCGCGCTCCTGATCAACGGCCGCGCCAGCCAGGTGCTGCCCGCGGAACAGGCCGCCGCGATGGCGTCCCTGCGTCCGGGCACCGCCCTCGTCACCCTGGAGACGGACCACTTCGTGCAACTCCAGGACCCGAAGGGGTTCGCGCAGGCGGTACGGGAGTTCCTGGCGACCTTGTGACCGGCCGGAGGCGGGCGGCCCGCCACCGCAGGTGGCGGGGGCCGTCGACTTGGAACCCGGCCCCAGCATGCGTACAGGCCGATCAGGTCAGATCGTCGAACTCCCCTTCCTTCGCACCGCCGAGAAACGCGCGGAGCTTGGCAGGCGTGGTGCGGACCACCACGTCCGGGCTGTCGCTCTCGCGGAGAAGTATCTCGCCGTTGTGCGCCGCGAGTTCGAGGCAGTCGGAACCCTCGGCGTTCGACGACTTCGAGGACTTGCGCCACTGAATTTCCATGTTCCTCACGCCTTCATTCTCGGTGTGCGATCTCTCGGATGAAGTCCCGCGACCTCACCGGGTCGAGAGACCGCTCCTCGGTTCGGTCCAGCGCGGACCGCCAGTTCGTCAGGCTCGATTCAGCGTCGAGGAACGACGAGCCGGTCGCGGTGTCCACCTGCACGGTGTCGAGCTGCGGCACGGGGCCGTACACGTAGTGTGCAGAACTGCTCGCGTACGGGAAACCGCCCGCAGCGAAGGGGATCACCCGGACGGTGACGTTGTCCCGGTCGGATTCCTTCAGCAGATGGTCGAGCTGACCGCGCGTCACAGCGGCGCTCCCGAACGTCATCCGCAACGCGGCTTCATGAATCAGGAAGACGCACGCAGGGGGATCCTGCCGATCAAGTACATCGCGGCGCTGCAACCGGTGGGACAGCTGGCGACGTTGGCGCGCTGGGTCGGGCGCCGGGACGCTCTCGGCGAAGACGCTGCGGGCGTAGTCCTCCGTCTGGAGCAGGCCGGGCATATACATGACCTGCACCGACCGAATGGCACGAGCGTGGTGCTCCAACTCGGCGAGGTCGAGTGCGTCGTGGGACAGCTCCCCTCGGTAGCGCTCCCACCAACCGCTCTCGCGCTCGGCCGCCATGGCAGCGAGCGCATCCACGTATGCCGCGTCGGGGCACTCGTAGCCATCGGCCCATGCCCGTACCCGCCTCGAACTCACCCCGAACCGGCCTGACTCGGAGTTGCTGACAGTGGTGCGGTCCACCCCCACCCGCTCCGCGGCCTGGGCCAACGTCAGACCTGCGTGCTCCCTGAGTCTGCGCAGCTCGGAGCCCAGGCGGCGCTTCCTCAGCGTGAGCAACTTCCTTGGCGGCATCAAGCCCTCCCCGCATCGAGTCTCAGTGTGAACCGCACCCAAACCACCCGACGGTCGTTAACGAAAATATCCGAGGTCGTACCACTAGTTGTGCATTAGACGTCTTCGCGAGACGCCGGTCCGCCTGCGCACCCGTACGGCCACCACCAACGTCAACGAGCAGCGCGCCGGTTCGGAGCGCACCACGTGGGGAGAACGCCATGACCAGCGTCAACGCCATCGCACCTGCCGCATCGCCGCACCGGCCGGACGGTGAGAGTTACCGGCTCTCCCTGCCCAACACCGCGCGCTCCGCCGGAATCGCCCGGGACTTCGTCACGTCACTGCTCACCAGCAGCCCGCACAGCGGCATCGTCGACGACGCGCGGCTCTGCGTCACCGAGGTGGTGGCCAACGCCCATCGCCACACACGTACTTCACTGATCGGCGTCCATGTGACCGTGGAAGCCGAACACGTGACCTTCGCCGTCTCCGACGACCGGCCCTGGGCCGCACCCGCGCCGGGCAGCAGGCCTGCGGGGACTCTCGGCAGCGCGGAACGGGTGGGCGGCTGGGGGCTGTTGCTTCTGGAGGAGCTCGCCTCTGCCTGGGGAGCCGACGTCTGCGGGTGCTGCGCCCCGCGCCACAAGACGGTGTGGTTCACCCTCGCCGGGGAGGCGGGCCTCACCGCCTGACGGCCCTCCCGTCCGCCCGCCCATACCGGCCCCGCAGGCCCGTCCTCGGCCTGCCCTTCTCCGACGGACCGTGATGCGTCGTACCACCGGCGCGGCCTCGCGCCGCGCTCTTTCGCCATGCCATGAACCCGTTCCCCGCGCCCTTCAGGAGGTCGATTCGACCGCTGCCCGGCGTGCCCGGCCGCACGCGTGGCTGCCCGCCGTGACGTGGCTGATCGACACCCGTCTGCACCCGCGCGCGACCGCGACGACCCTGGCGGTTGCCCGGGACCTCGCGGGCCGGATGGACTACCGGCTGGGGCTCGTGCTGTACGACCTCGAAGGCACGGCCGGCCGGTGCGGAGTGTCGACGGCGACGGTGAAGCGCCACGTCCGGGTACTGCGGGAGCTGGGCGCCCTGGCGTGGCACCGGCACGGTACGAAGAAGAACCTCCGGCTCCCGGGCCGCCCCTACACGGCTACAGCGACGATCTACGCGGCGACGATCCCGCACGCGTACGACGAGGCGAGGGGACACCGACTCGACGGCACCGGGTACCGGGCCCGGGTGACCGGAGTGACCGACGAGGGGCGGGCGCTTGCAGCGAAGACCGCCGCCCACCCGCATCCACAGCCTGTGGATAACGTACGCCGGCGCACGCGTGGTCGTGCGAAGCCTGCACCCCATTCTTACCGGCGGCACCCCCGCGTACGTACAGAAGATCTGGACGGGCGGTTCAACTACACCTCGCGCACGGGCGCGACGCGCGCGAGGGCGGCAGCCTCGTCCTCCCGGAGTCCATGGCAGGTGGCCCATGACATCCACCTCGCGCGGCAGGTACGGCCGCTCGTCGGCTGGACCCAGCCGGAGGGGCTCCGCCGTCTGGCCTTCGCGCTGCGCCCGCTGATCGACCGGGGCCTGGAGGCCCACGACATCGCCGCCGAACTCCTCGGGATGGCTGTCGCGTGGCGCCCCCAGCGGCCGGCCGCGTACATCTCCGCCCGGCTCGCCCGGGATCCGCACCCCGAAACGGGCCGCCCGGCAGGCGACGATCTCACGGCCGACCCCGCCACGCACCCGGAGTGGCAGCGGTGGCTGAACAGCCGCCACTCCGACGACCGCGCGCGCACGGACGACGACCGCCGCCACGCCCGGCTCTACGCGTGGGACCGCTGGTACGAGGTGGCCGCGCACTACGACGACCATCCCGACGACGCGCTGGACCTCTACGGGACCCGGCTGTGCGCCTACGCCGTCAAACGGGCCGCCCGCATCGCCGGGCCCCGGCCCTGACCTCACATACGGCCTCAGGCCGTCGGATTGTGCCGGATCAGCGACTCCACCAGCCCGGTCCGGGTCGCCGGGAAGTCCAGCGGGACGATGCCGAGCCCGGTCCAGCCGGCCGCCTGCGAGGAGTCGAGGAACGAGTGGACCTGGGGGTTGAGCCGGTCCGCGTTCCAGCGGGGCGGCAGCAGGGCGGCGGTGCTCACGTAGTTCATGAACAGCTTGCCCGGCTGCTCGGCCGCCTTGCGGAACTGCGCCTCCACCTTCGGGTACTTGGCGAACGGCTCTGCCATGTAGTCGTCCTGGATGTCGAAGAGCGCAGGGTCGGCGTACCGCACTCCGGGCAGCCCCCCGTTGTCGGCGAGCAGCACCACCTTGCCGCGCGCCCCGCCCAGCGTCGGCAGCGCGGAGTCGATGTGGAACAGCGGGCGCCAGCCCCTGCCGTCGAGGTAGTCGTCGAAGACGGCCCGGAACGCGGCGTCGCTCTCCTCCGAGTACTCCTGCTTGACCCGCATCAGCACGGTCTCCGTGGGCCGTTGCGCGAGGAAATCCCGGCAGGCGCCGAGTACATCGCCGAACATCAGGTTCTGGTACGAGGCCCCGTGGTGGATCGCGAAGGAACCGCCGGTGATCCGGCACCGTACGTCCAGAAAGCGAAGCCCGCTGTTCAACTGCTGGTCGACCGTGGTGTTCTGGCACTCGGTCCAGGGCCCGCCGTAGCGGGCGCCGGAGTCGTGCGAGCCGGGGATCGTGAGCCGCTGGAGGGCGGTGGAGTCCGCGATACCGCGCATCCAGTCCTGCGCGGTGAGGGCCTGCCGTGCCTCGGCCCGCGCGGGCGCCGTGCCGACGAGGGCGGTGGCGGAGACGGCGAGCGCTCCGGCCAGAAAGTGCCTGCGGTTCACGGTGTACGGGCTCATGCGGGGACGCCTCCGGGGGCCGTGTGGGGTCAGCTCAGGGATTATGACCCGTACACGTCATGCACGGAACAAGGCGTACGGCCTGGGTGCGGCGCGAAAACAACGGATGCGCGGGCCGGGGCCGCCGCCCCACCCGCGCATCCTGTCGGTGTCGTACGCCGGAACCGCCGGGACTACTGAATGACCGTGATCCGGTCCGTCACCGGCGGGGCCAGCGGCGCCGCCGCCGTGGAGTGCGCCGCCAGGTACGCGTTGAACAGGTCCAGGTCGGACGGGCCGACCAGCTTGTTCGTGCCCGCGCCGAGGGCCGCGAAGCCGTCGCCGCCGCCCGCGAGGAACTCGTTCATCGCGACGCGGTACGACTTGGCCGGATCGATCGCCTCACCGTTCAGGCGGATCGTGTCGGTGACCACGCGCGCCGCGCCGGTCTTCGTCATGTCCAGGGTGTAGCTGAGGCCCTTGGAGATCTGGAGGATCTTCGGGCTGGCCTCGTTCGAACCGCTGACCTGCTGCTGGAGCGCGGACACCAGCTGAGCGCCGGTCAGGTCGACGACGTTCATCATGTTGGTGAACGGCTGCACGGTGAACGACTCCCCGTACGTCACCACGCCGTCGCCCTCGCTGCCCGTCGCCTTGTACACGAGGTCGGCACGGATGCCGCCCGGGTTCATGAACGCGACGACCGCCCCGCCCTTGTCCGCCGGGGCCAGGCCCTCCAGCTGCGCGTCGGCGATCAGGTTGCCGAGCGGCTTCTCGGGGGCCGTGGAGCCTCGGCCGTTGATGTCGGCCGAGATGAAGCCCTGCGGCCGGCTCGCGATCGGCGCCGCGAGCGTGTTCCAGCGGGCGATCAGGTCCGTCATGTCGGTGGCCTTGGCCTGGTCCCGGGTGACGATGTGGTTCACCGCGGCCGGGTTGGCGGCCGAGCCCTTCACCGCGGTGCGCACGATGTCCTTGGTGCGGCGGTCGTACGTGAGCGTCGTGTCCGTGTACAGCTTGCCGAACGACGAGGCCGAGGTGACCAGGCGCGGGTTGCCCGCCGGGTCCGGGATCGTGCACACGTACGCCTGGTGGGTGTGGCCCGTCACCAGCGCGTCGACCTTGGGCGAGATGCCCTTGGCGATGTCCGTGATCGGCCCGGAGATCCCGTCACCGGCACCCGGGCTGTCGCAGTCGTAGTTGTACGAGGACGAGGCCGGGGCGCCACCCTCGTGGATCAGCGCGACGATCGACTTCACGCCCTGCCGGTCCAGCTCCTTGGCGTACTTGTTGACCGTCTCGATCTCGTCGTGGAACTTCAGGCCCTTGACGCCGTTGGCCGTCACGATGTTCGGCGTGCCCTCCAGGGTCACGCCGATGAAACCGATCTTGACGCCGTCCTTCTTCCACACCGTGTACGGCTTGAGGACCGGCTTGCCGGTCTTCTCGTCCGTCACATTCGCGGCAAGGTACGGGAAGTCGGCGCCCTCGAACGTCTTGCCCTGCTCGTAGCATCCCTCGACCGGGTGGCAGCCACCGTTCTGGAGGCGGCCCAGCTCGGTGGCGCCCTCGTCGAACTCGTGGTTGCCGACAGTCGTCACGTCGAGGTCGATCTTGTTGAGCGCCTCGATGGTCGGCTCGTCGTGGAACAACCCCGACAGCAGCGGGCTCGCGCCGACCATGTCGCCGCCGGCCGCGGTGATGGAGTACGGGTGGCCCTTGCGGGCGGCCCGCAGCGAGGAGGCGAGGTACTCCACGCCTCCGGCCGGGATCGCCTTCGTCGTGCCGTCGGCCTGCTTCTCGGTGACCGATCCGGCCGAGCCGGCCGGCGGCTCCAGGTTGCCGTGCAGGTCGTTGAACGACAGCAGTTGTACGTCAACGGTCCGGGCCGGCGTGTGGTGGCCGTGGCCCTTGCCCTGCGTCTGGGCGCCGGCCGGCATGGCGGCGACCAGCGCGCCGACGGTGGCCAGACCGGCTGCGGCGGCGAGCACCCGCCGGGACGCGCGGTTCTTCTGCGGTGTCGCTGACATCGGACCCCTTGTGAGTTCAGCGGGTGGCATGAGGGTGGTGACAAGTCTGGATACTGCGTGCCGCAGCCTAGAGTCAACGCGCGTAGCGCGACAGATGTTCGGGGTTACGAATAGGTTGCCGCCCGAGCGGAACGGGGCCATTCACTCATATGGCTTACATATGTGAGCAGAAACGTCACCGCGTGCGCCAAAGGCGCAAATCTGTACGCCATGGACAGCACCACCACCCCGAAGGCCGCCATCCCCGCGCAAGAGCCCTCCGGGCTTTCTCCCGGGCTGCCCTCCGGCTTCCACGAGATGATCGACGACCTGAAGACGATCGTGCGGGGCGCGCACGTGCGCGCACAGCTCAAGGTCAACACCGAGATGCTCCAGATGTACTGGGAGATCGGGCGGACGATCCTCGATCGGCAGAGCGGGGAGAAGTGGGGCACGAAGGTCATCGACCGGATCGCCACCGAGCTGCGGACGGAGTTCCCGAACCAGCGGGGGTTCAGCACGCGCAACCTTCAGTACATGCAGCAACTGGCTCGAACGTGGGTCGAACAATTTGCGCAGCAAGCTGCTGCACAATTGCCGTGGGGCCATCTCCAGCTCCTCATGGACAAGTGCAAGACCTCCTTCGAGCGGGATTTCTACGCTCAGCACGCCGTCCACCACGGCTGGTCCCGCGACTACCTGGGCTCGATGATCCACACGAAGCTGCACCTCGCCGAAGGCGCCGCGGCCAACAACTTCGACGTCACGCTGCCCGCCGGCTCCGACGCCGTGAAGCAGATCTTCAAGGATCCGTACCGTCTCGACTTCACCGAGCTGGAGGGCCGTCCCGCCGAGCGCGATCTGGAGGACGCCCTCGTCGCCAACCTGATCCGCTTCCTCACCGAGCTGGGGGTCGGCTTCGCCTTCGTCGGACGCCAGTACCCGATCGTCGTGGGCGACAGCGAATACCGCATCGACCTGCTCTTCTACCACTGCAAGCTGCACTGCTACGTCGTCCTGGAACTCAAGACCCGCAAGGCCCACCCCGAACACTTCGGACAGCTGGGCTTCTACGTCTCGGTGGTCGACGACCTGGTACGGGACAAGGAGCGCGACGAACCCACCCTCGGCATTCTCATCGCGGAGAGCCGCGACCGCGCCATGGTCGAGTACACGCTGCGCGGATACAACACGCCCCTGGCCGTCAGTACGTACGCCGGACTGCCTGACCGCGTACGCGAACTGCTGCCCGCCGCCGAGGATCTCTCCCGGATCGCCGACGGCGTGCTGAATCCGTCGGAGCCCGGCAGCTAGGGGCTGTCCCACGAGATCCGAGCAGCATCCCGACAGCTGAGCGTCGGAGCGCCACGCACACGCCCCGTCTCCGCCCCTCCCGCCGTACGCTCGTACACATGACGACAGACGTACCCCTCCCCGCCCCCGGACGCGAGATCCAGACCCTCGACACCCTCTCCCCCGACCAGGCCGGAGCCGTCACCGAGCTCCTCGCCGAGGCCGCGCGGAACGACGGCCGGCAGGCCGTGTCCGAGCAGGGGCGGCTGCAGTTGCGGGGCGGGCACCGGGAAGGCGTGCGGCATTTCCTGCTGACGGCAGGCGGCGTGCTCGTCGGGTACGCGCAGCTGGAGGACACCGACCCCGTAGAGGCACCGGCCGCCGAGCTGGTCGTGCACCCCGCGCACCGCGGGCACGGGCACGGGCGGGCGCTCGGCGCGGCGCTGCTCGCCGCGACGGGCAAGCGGCTGAGGGTCTGGGCGCACGGCGGGAAGTCCGCGGCACGGCACCTCGCGCAGGTCCTCGGCCTTTCGCTGTTCCGCGAACTGCGGCAACTGCGGCGCCCGTTGAGCCCGCTGAACATCGCGGAGCCGACCCTGCCGCCCGGAGTCAGCATCCGCACCTTCGTGCCGGGCGAGGACGACGCCGCCTGGCTCGCCGTGAACGCCGCCGCGTTCGCCCACCATCCCGAACAGGGCTCGCTGACCCAGCGCGACCTCGACGACCGCAAGGCCGAGTCGTGGTTCGACCCGAAGGGGTTCTTCCTCGCCGAGCGGGCGACGGAGCGCGGCGGCGCCGAGCTCGTCGGCTTCCACTGGACGAAGGTGCACGCCGAGGAGCAGCTCGGCGAGGTGTACGTGGTCGGCATCCGGCCCGACGCGCAGGGCGGCGGCCTGGGCAAGGCGCTCACCGCGATCGGGCTGCGCCATCTCGCATCCGAGGGGCTGCCCACCGCGATGCTGTACGTCGACGCGGACAACACGGCGGCCCTGGCCGTCTACGAGCGGATGGGGTTCACCACCCATGAGACCGACCTGATGTACCGCACGGAGTCCTGAGTTCCAGTCAAACCCCGTAGGGGCGGCGTCGCTTGACGTCGCCCCTGCTTTGCGCCACCCTTTCACTACTCAATTAGTGAAAGGGGTGAACATGGCACAGTCCGCAGCGGTCGAGTTCCGCATCGACCGGCGCAGCGGCGTCGCCACGTACCTCCAGATCGTCCAGCAGACGAAACAGGCGCTGAGGCTGGGACTGCTGGAGCCCGGCGACCGGCTGCCCACCGCCCGCGAGGTCGTGGAGGCCACCGCCATCAACCCGAACACCGTGCTGAAGGCGTACCGCGAGCTGGAGCGCGAAGGCCTCGTCGAGGCCCGGCGCGGCCTCGGCACCTTCGTCACCCGGACGCTCGGCGGCGCGGCCGCCGCCGATGACGCGCCGTTGCGCACCGAACTGGCCGACTGGGCCCGCCGGGCCCGCGCCGCCGGTCTGGAGAGGGACGACGTGAGCGCGCTCTTCACCGCCGTACTCGACCGCACATTCCCAGGGGAGCAGAGCTGATGACAGGTGCAGCGATCGAGGCCGTCGGCCTCGGCATGCGATACCGGCGAAGAGACATCGCATGGGCACTGCGCGACTGCTCGTTCCGGCTGCCCGCCGGGCGTGTGTGCGCCCTGGTCGGCCCCAACGGCGCCGGGAAGTCCACCCTCCTGAGCCTGGCAGCGGGGTTCCTCCGGCCGGCCGAGGGAACGGTACGGGTACTGGGGGCGGCGCCCGCCGACGCCCGCGCCCGGATGGCGTACGTGGCCCAGGACAAGCCGCTGTACCCGCAGTTGACGGTCGCCGAGACCCTCTGGGCGGGGGCCGAGCTGAACCCGGCGACCTGGGACCAGGACACCGCCGACCGCATCGCCGCGCCGCTCCCCGGAAAGGCGAAGGTCCGTGCGCTCTCCGGTGGTCAGCGCACCCGGCTCGCCCTGGCCCTCGCCCTCGGCAAGCGGCCCGAACTGCTGCTGCTGGACGAACCGATGGCCGACCTCGACCCGCTGGGGCGGCACCAGCTGATGGGCGCCCTGATGGGGGAGGCCGCCGAACACGGCACCACCATCGTGATGTCCTCCCACATCCTCAACGAGCTGGAGGAAGCCTGCGACTACCTCCTGCTCCTCGACGGCGGCCGGATCCGCCTCGGCGGTGAGACGGACGACCTGATCGCCGCGCACACCCTGCTCACCGGCCCCGTGAGTGACCTCGCCCCGCACACCGTGGTCGAGACACGTACCGCGGGGCGGGTGCAGACCGCGCTCGTCCGGAGGGAGGGGCCGGTGGACGTCACCGGCTGGGAGACGGCCGAGCCGTCGCTGGAGGAGCTACTGCTGGCGCACCTGCGCTCGCCCGGGGCGCCGGACCTGCTGACACCGAGCGCCACGGCCGGCAACAAGGCGGTGGCCGCATGAGCACCACCGGCCTGCGCCCCCGCGTCGCACCCGCCGGACTGCGGGGCCCTGTCCGGGTCCTGCTCCGCCAGCACCGCGGTGCGCTGTGGGCGGCCGGCGCACTCCTGGCGCTCGGCATCGCCTTCGTGGTGGGGCTCCGGATATGGGTCGCCCGCTCGCCCGAAAACTGTGCCGACGGCGACACCACCCGCTGCGGGGACGGCAGCTACCTGGCCACTTATGCCCGCACCTCCGCCGAAACCTTCCTGGCGGACGGCGGCACCACCCTGCTTCTGCTCGCCGGGCTCATCGGCGTCTTCGTCGCGGGTCCGCTGATCGCCCGCGAGCTGGAGAACGGCACCTTCCGGTTCGTCTGGGCCCAGTCGGTGTCGCCCGCCCAGTGGCTGGCGTCCCGCATCGCCCTGCCCGCGGTCCTCGTGACGGCCGGGACGACCGTCCTGGTCCTCGTCTACCGATGGGGCCTGTCGGACCTGCGGAACAACGCGCACGCCAACGGACTCGGCTGGCCCGAGGCCGGGGTCTTCCCCGCTCTCGGCCCGATTGCCGTCGCCTACGCACTGCTGGCCGTGGCCGTCGGCGCCCTGTGTGCCGTCCTCGTACGCCGCACTCTCCTGGCCATGAGCCTCACCGCTCTCGTCCTGGGCACGGCCATGAACGGGTTCGGCCACCGTCGCTACGAGCTCTGGCCGACCGCCCGCCTCCTCGGCAGGGGCATCCTGCCGCGCGACGCCTGGCGCATCGAATCGGGCATGCTCACCCCCTCCGGCAAGGAGATCTACTGGCAGGACTGCTGGGACTCGGGCCATTACCTGCCTGACGACATCTCCAGCTGCATGCGCGACCAGGGCGGGGTCACCCACTTCACCGACTACCACCCCGCCTCCCACTTCTGGCCCCTCCAGCTCGTCGAGACCGGCATCCTGCTCGTCCTCGCCGCCGCGGCCGTCGCCCTCGCCTTCCGCGTCCTGCGCCGCCGCCACGCCTGAGCGGACAGGCACCACGTGGCCGTGCCCGGGCCGGATCCGCCCCCGGGCACGGCCACACACCGCTTCCTGCATGTCATGTCACCGTTACCGCGCATTCAGACGGCCTTGCGACCCTCTCAGGATGCAGCCAGCTGTGCCGACCCCCCGCAACGGGAGAATTCCCGGCGGCGAGCGCGCCGACCACGCGCTCTCCGTGATCTCATCGCCCTCCGACGCGCCCCCGGAGCACTCCACGCGGAACAATGGGCCCATGAGCCAGCAGCCCAGCTCCGAGGTCCCGGTCCAGCCCACCGCCCAGCCGTCCGTCGGCTCCCTCGCCGCGCACCGGCCGCACGCCGTCGCCGCCGCGTCGTCCTCCCACGCCCTGTCCACCGCGGCCGACCTGGACCCCGACATCGACGCCGACCCCGACGCGTACGAACCCGATGTCGACGGGGACGAGCTGCCGCAGGGCCGGTTCCTCGACCGGGAACGCAGTTGGCTCGCGTTCAACGAACGCGTTCTGGAACTGGCCGAGGACCCGGCGACCCCGCTCCTCGAACGGGCTAATTTCCTCGCCATCTTCGCCTCGAACCTGGACGAGTTCTTCATGGTCCGGGTGGCCGGACTCAAGCGCCGCATCGCGACCGGTGTCGCCACCCGGTCCGCATCCGGCCTCCAGCCCCGCGAGGTCCTCGACCTGATCTGGACCCGGTCGCGCGAGCTCATGGCCCGGCACGCCGCCTGCTACCAGCAGGACATCGCCCCCGCCCTGTCCGACGAGGGCATCCAGCTGATCCGCTGGCCGGAGCTGACCGAGAAGGAGCAGGCCCGGCTGTTCACCTTCTTCCGCCAGCGCGTCTTCCCCGTGCTGACGCCGCTGGCCGTCGACCCTGCGCACCCCTTCCCGTACATCTCCGGCCTCTCGCTGAACCTCGCCGTCGTCGTACGCAACCCGGTCAGCGGCCACCGCCACTTCGCCCGGGTCAAGGTGCCGCCGCTGCTGACCCGCTTCCTGGAGGCCTCGCCGCAGCGCTACGTCCCCATCGAGGACGTCATCGCCGCCCACCTGGAGGAGCTCTTCCCGGGGATGGAGGTCCTCGCGCACCACATGTTCCGGGTCACCAGGAACGAGGACCTGGAGGTCGAGGAGGACGACGCCGAAAACCTTCTGCAGGCCCTGGAGAAGGAGCTCATGCGGCGCCGCTTCGGCCCGCCGGTCCGCCTCGAGGTCGAGGAGTCCATCGACCCGTACGTGCTGGACCTGCTGGTCCGCGAGCTGAAGGTCTCCGACGCCGAGGTCTACCCGCTGCCCGGGCCGCTCGACCTCACCGGGCTGTTCGGCATAGCGTCCCTGGACCGGCCCGAGCTGAAGTACCCCACGTTCATCGCCGGCACGCACCGCGACCTCGCCGAGGTCGAGTCCGCCTCGGCGCCCGACATCTTCGCCGCCCTGCGCGAGCGCGACGTGCTGCTGCACCACCCGTACGACTCCTTCTCCACCTCCGTCCAGGCCTTCCTGGAGCAGGCGGCCGGCGACCCGGACGTCCTCGCGATCAAGCAGACGCTGTACCGGACCTCGGGCGACTCCCCGATAGTGGACGCGCTGATCGACGCGGCCGAGTCCGGCAAACAGGTCCTCGTACTCGTCGAGATCAAGGCCCGCTTCGACGAGCAGGCCAACATCAAGTGGGCGCGGAAGCTGGAGGAGGCGGGCTGCCACGTCGTCTACGGGCTCGTCGGCCTGAAGACGCACTGCAAGCTCTCGCTCGTCGTCCGCCAGGAGGGCGACACCCTGCGCCGCTACTCGCACGTCGGCACGGGCAACTACCACCCCAAGACGGCCCGGCTGTACGAGGACCTCGGTCTGCTCACCGCCGACCCGCAGGTCGGCGCGGACCTCTCCGACCTCTTCAACCGGCTCTCCGGCTACTCGCGGCGCGAGACGTACCGGCGCCTGCTCGTCGCCCCGAAGTCGCTGCGCGACGGGCTGATCGTCCGGATCGACAAGGAGATCGCGCACCAGCGGGCCGGCCGCCCCGCCTACGTACGCATCAAGGTCAACTCGATGGTCGACGAAGCGATCATCGACGCCTGTTACCGGGCCGCGCAGGCCGGCGTCCCCGTCGACATCTGGGTCCGCGGCATCTGCGCGATCCGCCCCGGCGTCACCGGCCTCTCCGAGAACATCCGGGTCCGCTCGATCCTCGGCCGCTTCCTCGAACACTCCCGGGTCTTCTCGTTCGGCAACGGGGGCGAGCCCGAAGTCTGGTTCGGCAGCGCCGACATGATGCACCGCAACCTCGACCGCCGCATCGAGGCCCTGGTCCGGGTCACCGACCCCGCGCACCGGGCCGCACTCAGCCGGCTGCTGGAGACCGGCATGGCCGATACCACCGCCTCCTGGCACCTGGGCCCCGACGGGAACTGGACCCGGCACGCCACGGACGCGGAGGGCCGGCCGCTGCGGCACGTACAGGAAATGCTCATTGACGCCCGGAGGCGCCGGCGTGCGACGCCCTGACCACCAGACACAGGCGGACCTGACCGCGGGGACGGTGCTCGCACCGTATCTGCGCACCCAGGCCGCGGACTTCCTGCGCAGCCTGCGTCTGCACCGCGAGAACAGTGCCCCCAGCGACGCCGGACCCCAGGCCGCCGAACAGGCCGCCCGGGCGCTGCGCCGCTCGTCCCGCCGCATCAGCGGCACCCTGCACACCTTCCGGGCGGCGCTCGACCCGCTCTGGGCCGAGCAGCTGCGCACCGAACTGGCCTGGCTCTCCGGCACGCTCGCCCGCGAGCACGCCTACGCGGAGCGGCTGACCCGGCTCCTCGAAGCGCTGCACGGACTGTCGGGGGCGCCGCCCCTGCCGGCGGCCCGCGCCGGATCCAGCTCTGGGGCCACCACCGCCGGCACCGCCGTCGCCGTCGTCGACAAGGAACGGGCCGTCCTCGGCGTCGGCGCCGCGCGCGCCGGCGCACTCCTGGAACGGCAGCTGACCCTCGCCCGCACCCGCGCCCACTCGGCGGCGCTCCAGGCGCTCGGCTCCTCACGGTTCCACGCGGTCGCCGACGCCGTCGCGCTGCTCGCCTCCGAGGTTCCGCTCTCCGCCGCGGCCGGCGCACCCGCCGGTGAACTGCTGCACGAGCCCGCCGACCGGGCGGAACAACGGCTGCTCGGCGCCGTCGCGGCGCTCCCCCGCGACGAGGCGGCCGAGCCGTACAACGAGGCGCACGACGCGCCCTGGCACCAGACCCGGCTGCTGCTGCGCCTGCACCGGTACGCCCAGGAGGTGCTGCGCGGCGCCCCCGATCCGGTCCTGACCGGCCCCGGTCACGCGCTCGATCTGCACCGGGACGCGGCGGAGGCGGCCACGGCGGCCTCCGCGGCCGCCCGCACGCCCCGCATCGCGCCGGCGACCGCGTACGCCCTGGGCGTCCTCCACGCCGACCAGCGCCACGAGGTGGAGGCGGCGCGGTCGGTGTTCCGCGAGAGCTGGCCGTACGCGACGGCGACGGCGGCAGCCCGGCCATGAGCGGCACGGCGGGCGGCACCGTGCGGGCGGCGGGCTGCGTGCTGTGGCGCCGCCGGCCCGCGGCCGCCGGCGGGGGCGTGGAGCTCTGTCTCGTACACAGACCGCGTTATGACGACTGGTCGTTCCCGAAGGGCAAGCTGAAGCGCGGCGAGTCCCCGCGGGACGCGGCCCTGCGCGAGGTGCTGGAGGAGACGGGCCACCACTGCGTGCCGGGCGCCGTGCTGCCCATGGCCCGGTACGTCGCGAACGGCCGGCCGAAAGAGGTCACGTACTGGACCGCCGAGGCCACGGCGGGCGCCTTCGCGCCGAACGACGAGGTGGACGACGTGCTGTGGCTCCGTCCGGATGCCGCCCGCGCCCGCCTGACCCAGCCCCGCGACCGCGACCTGCTGGACGCGGCCCTGCGGATGCTGCCGCGCGCGTAGCCGGGCCGGGCCATTCCAGCCCGTCCGGCGTTCGAGGACAAATCCCACGCCCGGGCCCTCCCGCGCGCACAGCCGGACGGGCTGGAGTGACCCGCGGGGCCCGGAACCAGGCCGCCCTGCACGGTTCACCTGCCGTTCACCCACCCCCGCAGACCACTTCACCTGTTCTGCCTAATTTCGGCAGTACACGGTGCGAGGCACACACCGCACCGGCCACGACTTCCGCTCCACCCACCACCACGCACGCCGTCGTAGAGCGAAACCACCGCGGCGGCTCCTGGAAGGAACACCCGAAAGTGAAGCTTCAGCGCAAGAACCGGCTTCGTGCCACCGCGCTCGGTGCCCTCGCCGTCTCCGGCGCCCTGGTCCTCACGGCGTGCGGTTCGGACAACAACAGCGGCAGCGACACCGGCGGGAACGGCGGCCAGACGAAGGCCGCGTCGAACGTCAAGTGCGACGGCGCCAAGGGCCAGCTGCGGGCCTCCGGGTCCAGCGCCCAGAAGAACGCCATGGACCTCTGGGTCAAGGAGTACATGGCGGCCTGCTCCGGTGTGGAGATCAACTACAACTCCTCCTCGTCCGGCGAGGGCATCGTCGCCTTCAACCAGGGCACCGTCGGCTTCGCCGGCTCCGACTCGGCGCTGAAGCCCGAGGAGGTCGCCGACTCGAAGAAGATCTGCAAGACCGGCCAGGGCATCAACCTGCCGATGGTCGGCGGCCCGATCGCGGTCGGCTTCCACCTGGACGGCGTCGACAGCCTGACGCTGGACGCCCCCACCCTCGCCAAGATCTTCGACACGAAGATCAAGAAGTGGAACGACGAGGCGATCGCCAAGCTCAACCCGGGCGCCAAGCTCCCGGACAAGGCGATCCAGCCCTTCCACCGGTCCGAGGACTCCGGCACCACCCAGAACCTCGGCAAGTACCTCAGCGCCGCGGCCCCGGGCGACTGGAAGTACGAGCCCGAGAAGAAGTGGCCGGCCCCGGGCGGCCAGGGCGCGACCGGCTCGTCCGGCGTCGCCACCCAGGTCAAGCAGGTCGACGGCTCGATCGGCTACTTCGAGCTCTCGTACGCCGCCTCGCAGAAGATCACCACGGTCGACATCAACACCGGTGGCGCCGCCCCGGTGAAGGCCTCCTCGGAGAACGCCTCCAAGGCCATCGCCGCCGCCAAGGTCAAGGGCACCGGCAAGGACCTGGCGCTCAGCCTCGACTACACCACCAAGGCCGAGGGCGCGTACCCGCTGGTCCTGGTGACGTACGAGGTCGTCTGCGACACCGGCAACAAGGCCGACACCCTCGGCACCGTGAAGTCCTTCCTGACCTACACCGCCTCCGCGGACGGCCAGAAGCTCCTCACCGAGGCCGGCTACGCCCCGATCCCCGACGCGATCAACGCCAAGGTCCGCGAGACCGTCGCCGGCCTCTCGTAACACCCGGCCGGTACGAGCAGCACACACCGCACAACGCGACAGGCGGCCCCGGTCCGGCGCACCCCTCCGGACCGGCCCGCCACCCCGGAGGCCGTCGGGCGGCCCCGACCGGACCGCCCGACGCCTCTCAGACCCATCCGGTGCACCGCCGCCAGGGGAGCCTCCGCTCCCCCACACAGACCGGAAAGACCATGGCTTCCACCACACAGACAGAAATTCCACCGGCCCCGCCGGGCAGGCGCGCCCGCCCCAAGGCCACCGGCCGCGCCGGTGACACGATCTTCCTGGGCCTCTCCCGCGGCTCGGGCATCCTGCTGCTCGTGCTCATGGCGTCGATCGCCGTGTTCCTCAGCTACCGCGCCGCGATCGCCATCTCCGGGGACGAAGGCAACTTCCTCACCACCTTCGACTGGAACCCGGCCGGCGATCCGCCGGTCTTCGGCATCGCCGTCCTGCTCTTCGGCACCGTCGTCAGCTCGATCATCGCGATGGTCATCGCGGTTCCGATCGCTGTCGGCATCGCCCTGTTCATCTCGCACTACGCCCCGCGCAGGCTGGCCGGCGCGATCGCGTACGTCATCGACCTGCTCGCCGCGGTGCCCAGCATCGTCTACGGCATCTGGGGCGCGCTCGTCCTCGTGCCGTACCTCGAGGGCCTGAACCTCTGGCTCGACCAGTTCTTCGGCTGGACGTACCTCTTCGAGAAGACCGAGATCGGCGTCGCCCGCTCGCTCTTCACCGTCGGCATCCTGCTCGCGATCATGATCCTGCCGATCGTGACCAGCGTCAGCCGCGAGGTCTTCCTCCAGGTCCCGAGGATGAACGAGGAGGCCGCGCTCGCGCTCGGCGCCACCCGCTGGGAGGTCATCCGCCTCTCGGTCCTGCCGTTCGGCCGCTCCGGCGTGATCTCCGCGTCGATGCTGGGGCTGGGCCGCGCGCTCGGCGAGACGATGGCCGTCGCCACGGTCCTGTCGCCGAGCTTCCTGATCTCGCTGCACGTGCTCAACCCGGGCGGCGGGACGTTCGCCCAGAACATCGCCGCGAAGTTCGGCGAGGCCGACGCGTTCGGGCGCGACGCCCTGATCGCCTCCGGCCTGGTCCTCTTCGTCCTCACCCTGCTGGTCAACGGCGCCGCGCGGCTCATCATCGCCCGCCGCAAGGAGTATTCGGGGGCCAACGCATGAGCCACGCGACCACCAGCGTCCAGGACCGCCCGGCGCCCGCACCGACCGCGCCGGCCACCGGCCTCAGCAGCCGGTCCCTGCCCCGACTGGCTCCGCTCGGCTTCGCCGCCCTCGCGATCGCCCTCGGCGTCGGCACCGGCGCGGCCGCCGGCTGGCACAGCCGCGTCCAGTGGGGCCTGCTGTCCGCACTGCTCTTCCTGACGATCTCGTACGTCGCGACCAGCGTCGTGGAGAACAAGCGCCAGGCCAAGGACCGCCTCGCCACCAGCCTCGTCTGGGTCTGCTTCCTCGTCGCCGTCGTCCCGCTGGCCTCACTGCTCTGGACGACCATCAGCCGGGGTTCGGAACGCCTGGACGGCTACTTCCTGACCCACTCGATGGCCGGTGTCCTCGGCCCCGAGGCCAGCGGCGGCGTCTACCACGCCCTGATCGGCACCCTGGAGCAGGTCGGCATCGCCACGGTGATCTCCGCCCCGCTCGGCCTGCTCACCGCGGTCTATCTGGTGGAGTACGGCAAGGGCGCGCTCGCCAAGGCCGTCACCTTCTTCGTCGACGTGATGACCGGCATCCCGTCCATCGTCGCCGGTCTCTTCATCCTCTCGATCATGCTGATCGCGGGACTGGAACCGTCCGGCCTGATGGGCGCTTTGGCCCTGACCATCCTGATGCTCCCGGTCGTGGTCCGCTCCACGGAGGAGATGCTGAAGCTCGTACCGAACGAGCTCCGCGAGGCCTCCCTCGCCCTCGGCATCCCGAAGTGGCGCACCATCCTCAAGGTGGTCCTGCCGACCGCGATCGGCGGCATCGCCACCGGCGTCATGCTCGCCATCGCGCGCATCGCGGGCGAGACCGCACCGATCATCCTGCTGGTCTTCGGCAGTCAGCTGATCAACCCGAACCCCTTCGAAGGCGCCCAGTCGTCACTGCCGTTCTACATCTACGAGCAGTACAAGATCGGCGAGACCGCCTCCTACGACCGCGCCTGGGCGGCGGCCCTGGTCCTGATCGCCTTCGTCATGATCCTCAATCTGGTGGCCCGCGGCATCGCCCGCTGGAAGGCCCCGAAGACCGGCCGCTAGGTCCGGCGGAAAGCAGTGATTCAGATGGCCAAGCGCATCGACATCAGCGGCCTGTCGGCCTTCTACGGCAGCCACAAGGCGATCGACGACATCTCCATGACCGTGGAACCCCGCTCCGTGACCGCCTTCATCGGCCCGTCCGGCTGCGGCAAGTCCACCTTCCTGCGCACCCTGAACCGCATGCACGAGGTCACCCCCGGGGGCCGCGTCGAGGGCAAGGTGCTGCTGGACGAGGAGGACCTGTACGGATCGAACGTCGACCCGGTCACCGTGCGCCGCACGGTCGGCATGGTCTTCCAGCGCCCGAACCCGTTCCCGACCATGTCGATCTTCGACAACGTCGCGGCGGGCCTGCGCCTCAACGGCTCGTACCGCAAGAACGCACTCGGCGACGTCGTGGAGAAGTCGCTGCGCGGCGCGAACCTCTGGAACGAGGTCAAGGACCGGCTGAACAAGCCCGGCTCCGGCCTCTCCGGCGGTCAGCAGCAGCGTCTGTGCATCGCCCGCGCCATCGCGGTCGAGCCCCAGGTGCTGCTGATGGACGAGCCGTGCTCCGCCCTCGACCCGATCTCCACCCTCGCCATCGAGGACCTGATCGGTGAGCTGAAGGAGCGCTTCACGATCGTCATCGTGACGCACAACATGCAGCAGGCGGCCCGCGTCTCGGACCGCACGGCGTTCTTCAACCTCGCGGCGGTCGGCATGCCCGGCAAGCTCATCGAGATCGACGAGACGGAACGCATCTTCTCCAACCCCTCGGTCCAGGCCACGGAGGACTACATCTCCGGCCGCTTCGGCTGATCCCCAGACGGCCTTGAGGTGCTGCATGGCGGTGCCACCACAAGGCGAAGGGTCCGCCCCGCTCTCCACGAGGAGAGCGGGGCGGACCCGTTCGTACGGTGTACCGGCCTGCGGTCAGCCGAAGATCAGCGCGACAACCCCATAGCTCGCGGCGGCGACGAGCGCCGCAGCCGGCATCGTGATGAACCACCCCAGGATGATGTTCTTCGCGACACCCCATCGCACCGCGTTCACCCGCTTCGTGGCGCCGACACCCATGATCGCCGAGGTGATGACGTGCGTCGTCGAGATCGGCGCGTGGAACAGGAACGCCGAACCGAACATGATCGAGGCCCCCGTCGTCTCCGCGGCGAAGCCCTGCGGCGGGTCCAGCTCGATGATCTTCCGGCCGAGCGTACGCATGATGCGCCAGCCACCGGCGTACGTACCCAGCGACAGCATCAGCGCGCAGACGAGCTTCACCCAGACCGGGATCGGGTCGCTGTACGTCTCGTGGCCGGAGATGACCAGGGCCATCACCACGATGCCCATCGTCTTCTGCGCGTCCTGCAGACCGTGACCGAGCGCCATGCCCGCGGCCGAGACCGTCTGCGCGATGCGGAAACCGCGCTTGGCCTTGTGCGGGTTGGACTTCCGGAACATCCACATGATGGCGACCATCACCAGATAACCGGCCACCAGGCCGATCACCGGCGAGATGAACATCGGGATGACGACCTTGTCGAGCACCCCCTGCCAGTGCACCAGCGTCCCGCCGGCCAGCGCCGCGCCGACCATTCCGCCGAACAGGGCATGGGAGGACGACGACGGCAGGCCGAAGTACCAGGTGACCAGGTTCCAGATGATCGCGCCGACCAGTGCGGCGAAGAGGATTCCCATCCCCTTGTCGCCGGTGGGCGTCGCGATCAGACCCTCGCTGACGGTCTTGGCGACCCCGCTGCCGAGGAACGCGCCGGCGAGGTTCATCACCGCCGCCATGGCCAGGGCCGCACGAGGCGTGAGCGCCCGGGTGGAGACCGACGTGGCGATGGCGTTCGCCGAGTCGTGGAAGCCGTTCGTGTACGTGAATCCGAGCGCGACGCCGATGGTCACGATCAGTACAAAGGTGTCCACGTGGTTCAGGACTCCTTGACCGCGATGGTCTCCACCGTGTTCGCGACGTGCTCGAACGCGTCCGCAGCCTCCTCCAGCACGTCCACGATCTGCTTCAGCTTCAGCACCTCCATGGCGTCGTACTTGCCGTTGAAGAGCTGGGCGAGCAGCTTGCGGTGGATCTGGTCGGCCTGGTTCTCCAGGCGGTTGACCTCGATCCAGTACTCGGTGAGGTTGTCCATCGTCCGCAGGTTCGGCATGGCCGCGGCGGTCAGTTCAGCCGCCCGCGCCAGCACCTCGACCTGCTGCTCGACACCCTTGGGGAGCTCCTCGACCTGGTACAGAACGACCAGGTCGACGGCCTCCTCCATGAAGTCCATGATGTCGTCGAGCGACGAGGCGAGGTTGTAGATGTCCTCGCGGTCGAACGGCGTGATGAAGGAGGAGTTCAGCTGGTGGAAGATCGCGTGGGTGGCATCGTCCCCCGCGTGCTCCGCTGCCCGCATGCGCTCCGCGATCTCGACTCGGGAGGCAGAATCCGCCCCGAGCAGTTCCATGAGGAGTTTCGAGCCCGTGACGATGTTGTCCGCGGAGGCGGAGAACATGTCGTAGAAGCTCGTCTCCCTGGGGGTCAGACGAAAGCGCACGTGGGGTCCTCGGGGTGCTTTGGATTCGGTCAGGCTGATGCTAGGCGCATCATCCGGCCACGGCTAACCGGCATTCTTCAGTGTCGCGCATCAGGCACAGTGATCAGCACGGGGCCCCGGTCACGTTTCAGCTGAATTCGTTAGGATATACCCACCAGGGGTATGTAAACGGCAGGGTAAAGGAAAAACGGGAGGCAGCAATGACCACTACCGAGGCCACCGAGGCGGACCGGTCGCCCGACGCGGGCGCATCCGATGCCACGGCTCCCGCCGAAGTGCTCGTGACCGACCACGACCGCGGGATCCACGGCTACCACCACCAGAAGGCCGAGCACCTCAAGCGCCTGCGCCGCATCGAGGGCCAGATCCGCGGCCTGCAGCGCATGGTCGACGAGGACGTCTACTGCATCGACATACTCACCCAGGTCTCGGCGTCCACCAAGGCGCTCCAGTCCTTCGCGCTCCAACTGCTGGAGGAGCACCTGCGCCACTGCGTCGCCGACGCCTCGGTCAAGGGCGGCGACGAGATCGACGCGAAGGTCGAGGAGGCCACCAAGGCCATCGCCCGCCTGCTGCGTACCTGACCGAGGCTCGCCCGATACCCGCCGCCCGCCCCGTCAGCCCCGGTGATCCGCCTGCCGGGGGACGGTGGCGCGCTCGGTGATCGCCTTCACGCAGAGCACCTCGTCGATACGGTCCACGCTGAGCCGCTCGCCCATCGCCGCCGACGCCGCGATCATCAGCTCTCCGCAGAGCTCGATCTCGGCGAGGGCCACCAGGTCCGATACGGTCCGCGGGCTGAGCGTCACCACGTCACTCACCTCTCACTGCCGTCGCCGATTTCCCAGGGTAGGGATCCCGGCACGCACCGCGCATGGCACGGACGGGCCATTTCGCCGCCCCTCAGATGCCTAGTGCCCCTCCCGGCACCAGGGCCTCTCGTTTGGATCATGCCGGGCTCGCGGGGCGGTCACTCCCGCCGCCCCTGCTCGATCTCTCCGGTGTAGATGTCGCGCGCGTCCGGCAGCGGTACGGAGACCGGCACCCCGAATCCGTACAGCAGCGTCGTCGACACCACCTCCCGCACCTGCCCCTCGTTGGCGAAGCTGAACCGGTGCCGCACCTTGCGCAGCCGGCCCTGTTCGTCCAGATACGCGTCGAACGGCACCGCGTGCGTACGGAACCCTTTCGCCGCCGCCGCGAGCGCACCCCGGAAAGCCGCCGGGGCGCGGCGGGCGGCCCGTCCGATGTCGGCGGTCCCCCGGTAGTGCCGCACGGTCACCCCGGCGAGGTCTGTCTCCCCCACGTACGTCACCGCACGCGCCCCGCCCAGCAGTTCGGCGGCGGCCATCGGGTCGGTGACTCCGCCGGTCACCAGGTTGCCGTCCGCCAGCGCCGTCGTGTCGATCCTGACCCACTTGTCGGCGGGCACCCCGGCACCGCGGTTCATCATGTAGAGGGCGCCCGGGGCCAGGAGCTCCGTGATCGGCCGGTGTTCGTCCTCGCCCGCCGCGTCCTGCGGGAGGACGACCTTGAGCCGGCCGGACCGGGCGCGGAAGTCGTACGTCCCCTTGCCCCTGATCGTGACCCGCGTGCCACCGGCCGCCGTCTCCATCGACGTCACCACCTCGGCGCTGCCGACCTCGGCTCCCCTGCCGGCGAGCACCGCCGCGCTCCGCCGCACCACTTCGACGGCCGCCGCACCGGACCGCTCGTCGGCCACGGCGCCGTCCCCGCTCGTACCGTCCCCGGCGCATCCGGTGGCCGCGACCATGACGCCCATCACGGCGAGGGCGCACACAGCGCGCGCCCCGCCTCCGGACCTGTGCTGCTGCACCACCATCGCCTGCCAACCCCCAACGAGGACCGCTTGCCCGAGCCCCCACCCGTTCCGCATAACGACAGCCCCTGCCGCCCGTCACGCGGCTCGCACACCCCTCACCGCCGGACGGCCCTGCCCAGTACCGTGGACGCGTGTACGACCAACACACCGCAGAGGTCCCGCCGGCCGTTCCACCGGCACGGCCCGCCCATGAAGCAACCACCGTCGAACGCGGCTCGTTCTGCACCGCCCGCTGCAGCTGCGGCTGGTCGGGACCGGCCCGCCGCTCCCGCGACCGGGCCCGCACGGACGCCGAGGACCACCGCACCACCACGGCCTGACCACCGGCCTCCTCCCTCGCCCTCTCCCCCACCCCGGAGGTCCGATGCCCCTGCCGAACCGGCGCACCGTCCTGACCGCAGGCGCCGCAGCCGTCCTCACCGGCGCCACCACCACCGCCTGCGACGACACGGGCCAGGGCGCTTCCGGCCCCGGTCCCGACCCGGTCACGTCGGCAGCCACCTCGGCGGCCGCCACCGGCTCCCCGGCCACGCCCCCGAAGACCTCGCCGACCGTTCCGGCGGACTGGACGGCCCTGGGCAGGAGCCTCGCCGGTTCCCTCGTACGCCCCGACGACGCCGCCTACCCGACCGCCCGCCAGCTCTACAACACCCGCTACGACAGCCAGAAACCGGCCGCGGTCGCCTACGTCCGGCACGAAGCGGACATAGCCGAGTGCCTGGCCTTCGCCCGCCGCAGCTCCATACCCGTCGCCATCCGCAGCGGCGGGCACTCCTACGGCGGCTGGTCGAGCGGCACCGGCCGCCTGGTCGTTGACGTCTCGTCACTGGACCGCGTGGAACGGGACGGCACGATCGGCGCCGGCGCCCGGCTCCTCGGCGTCTACCAGGGCCTCGCCGCGCACGGCCTGACGATCCCCGGCGGCTCCTGCCCCACGGTCGGCATCTCCGGCCTCACGCTGGGCGGCGGCCACGGCGTCGCCTCGCGCGCGTACGGCCTGACGTGCGACAGCCTCACCGGCGCGACGCTCGTCACCGCCGACGGCAGGACGCTCACCGCGGACGCCACCCACCACCCGGACCTCTTCTGGGCGCTGCGCGGCGCGGGCAACGGCAACTTCGGCGTCGTCACCGAACTCCGCTTCCGCACCCGGCCCGCCCCGCAGACGGTCTCCGCGTACATGTCCTGGCCCTGGGCGCGCGCCCGTGCCGTCCTGACGGCCTGGCAGGAATGGGGCCCGGACCAGCCGGACGAGATCTGGTCCTCCGCACACGTCGCGGCAGGACCGGGCGGGACGAACCCGACGGTGTCGGTATCGGCGTTCAGCCTGGGTACGTACGGCGATCTACAGAACGCCGTCGACCGCCTCGCCGACCGGATCGGCGCCTCCGCCACCTCGGTCTCGCTGCGCCGCCGCAGCTACCAGGAGGCGATGCTCGTGTACGCGGGCTGCTCGGGCCTCACGGACGCCCAGTGCCACCTGCCCGGGACGACTCCGGGCCGCGGCCCCCAGGGTTCGCTCCAGCGCGAGACGTACGCGGCGGCCTCCGACTTCTACGACCGCTCGCTGTCCCCGGCGGGCATCCAGGCCCTGCTCGACCGGGCCGAGGCGTTCACCCGGCTCGGCGGGGACCAGGGCGGCGGGGGCTCGATCGCCCTCACCGCGCTGGGCGGCGCGGTCAACCGGGTCGCCCCCGAGGCCACCGCGTTCGTCCACCGCGGTTCACGGATGCTCGCCCAGTACATCGGCGCCTGGCGCCCGGGCACGACCGGCACCGCTCAGCAGAACTGGCTGAAAGTCACCCATGCCACGCTGCGCCGTTACGCGTCCGGGGCGGCCTACCAGAACTACGCGGACCCGTCCCTGACGGACTGGCGGACGGCCTACTACGGTCCGGCCGCCGCCCGCCTGGCCGAGGTGAAGAAGCGGTACGACCCGGAGGGCTTCTTCACGTACCCGCAATCACTGTGACCGCCCGGGCCCGTCGTCAAGGGCCAGGCCCTGGGCGGCCAGACCCCATCCCGCCACGCCCCACCCCGCCAGGTCCTACGCGGCCAGACCCTACGCGGCCAGACCCTTCTCGCCGTCCGAGCCGCCGCCCGAACCGGGGCGCGGCTCGGGGATGCCGAGCGCCTCGCCCCTGTCCCCGGCCACCGCCACCACCGCACTGCGGGACCTGACCAGCCGGCCCAGCCGCCCCGACCGCGAGACGGCGCCGATCAGGGGTGTCAGCAGCATCATCGCGAGCGGCGCGAGCAGCAGCGCGGCAGCCGTACCGAGCGCGAAACCGCCGATCACGTCGGTCGGGTAGTGAACGCCCATGTAGATCCGGCAGAAACCCTCCAGCAGGGCGAGCGCGATGGCCGCGATGCCGAACTTGCGGTTCGCCACGAACAGCCCGACGCCGAGGGCCATCGCCATGGTGGCGTGGTCGCTGACGAAGGAGAAGTCGTTCTTCCCGTCCACCAGGACGTCCAGCCCCTGGTGGTCCTTGAACGGCCGCGGCCGCTCGACGAACTCACGGATCGGAATGTTGATCAACAGGGCGATCCCGGCCGCGAGCGGCGCCCAGACGATCCCGGCGACGGCGCTCACCGAGTCCTCGGGCGTGCCGCGCCTGCGGCTGCTCCACCAGCACCACAGGACCACCAGGACCATGCCGAGCATGATCCCGTACTCACCGACGAACTCCATGACCCGGTCGAACCAGGTGGGAGCGGACTTCGCGAGCCCGTTGATGTCGTAGAGCAGGCTGACATCGGGGTTCGACCCATCCAGTGCGAGTCCAGCCATCTGCCGCGGCCCCTTGCCTTGTCTGCTGCTGCGGCACACACCCATGTGTGCCGCTATGACGAACCCCCGTGTTCGGTTCAATCACTCACGTGTGGCGGGGCGTCGCCAGGTCATTGGCTGCGGGGCCCCGGTCCAACCAGAGAACGACGCGTCCCGTGCGTACGTTCCACTCTCCACCGAATGATCACCATGACGTTATCGAAGAGTGACTCATCGTCGCAGCTCAGGGCCCAGGCTTCACAGAGAGTTCCGGCCACCGACGCCCGGAGGTCAGGCCGCCGACTGCGCGGTCGGAAGGGCCGCGGCACCGTCCTTGGTGACGCGTGTCGCACCGAAGTAGTCCGGCGTGTCGATCTTGTCGAACCGGATGACGGCACCGGTGTACGGCGCGTTGATCATGTACCCGCCCCCGACGTACAGGCCCACGTGGTGGATCGCCCGCGAGTTGCTCAGGTCGTCGGAGAAGAACACCAGGTCCCCGGGGAGCAGCTCGTCCCGCGAGGGGTGCGGCCCGGCGTTGTACTGATCGTTCGCCACCCGCGGCAGCTCGATGTCGACGGTCCGGTACGCGGCCTGGGTCAGCCCCGAACAGTCGAACCGCCCGCCCTGCTCCGGGGTCCCGTTACCGCCCCAGAGGTACTTCGTCCCGAGCTTCTTCTGGGCGAAGTAGATGGCACCCGCGGCCTGCTGAGAGGGCTGCACCCGCCCGACGGGCCGGGCGAAGCTCTTCTCCAGGGACCGGATGATCTTGACGTAGTTCTGCGTCTCGGCGATGGCGGGGACCCCGCCGGCCTTGATGACCCGGTACGCGCCCGCGTTGTAGGCGGCCAGCATGTTGTCGGTCGGGTCCCCGGGGACCCTCTTCACGTACCCGGCGAGCTCGCAGTCGTACGAGGCGGCGGACGGGATCGCGTCGGCGGGATCCCAGACGTCCCGGTCCCCGTCCTTGTCCCCGTCGACCCCGTGCGAGGCCCAGGTGCCGGGGATGAACTGCGCGATCCCCTGAGCGGCGGCGGGGCTCTGCGCCCGCGGATTCCAGCCGCTCTCCTGGTAGAGCTGGGCGGCGAGCAGGGCGGGGTTGATGGCGGGGCAGAGGTTGCCCCACTTCTGTACGAGCGGCTGATACTTGGCCGGCACGGCCCCCTTGGCCAACGCCACGGCCCCACCCCCGCCGCCGACGAGGCCGGCGGCGGCGGAGTACGTACCGACGACGAGCAGCGCCACGAAGAGCGTGGCGGCCCCGAGGCCGATCCCACCTGCCATCCAGTATTTCCGCACCCCTCAACCATCCCCCATCGGGGAGGGGTTCATGGGTGTTTTCGACGGTGTGTACGAGTCGTTGGGGTCACTGATGCGCCATCAGTGCGCTCCGGCGGACCAGAAGTCGGAGTGGACGTTGGGGCGGGGGATCACTTCGGCTCCCGCGTAGCTCGGTCCGCTCGGCTCGGGGTCAGCCACCTCTGATTCCCGAACACACGGGCTGTCGACCTCGAAGAAGACTTGCCCCGCACCTCCAACAATCAGGCTCACCCCGAACCCATCCCTCGTCTGCGCAAAGATGGCCGGCACCTCCGAGTCATCGTTGACCGACTTGATTCTGTAGTCGCTCTTTCGCCAAAAGCGATCCACTAGCCCCAGGAAGCTCCCACGCCGCTCCGGGGAAACAACGGTCATGACGACCCTTCTGCGCGTTACATCACAAACCCCCGTAGTTGTCGGTCCATGCACCCACCGCACTTCCGGTTGAATTTCTGCAAGGACTGCATCAAGAATCCCGTCTGCATGTTCTGCGGCCTCTTGCATGTCCATACGCCCTCGCTCTCCTCCGCTACTGTCACACGAGGCAGTTGACAAACACAGGGCGAGCACGATTGCGATCCCGCCGAAATTACGCCTCACCGATACTCCTCGGGCTTAATTTTTCCAGACCGTCCCGCCGTGATGAGAGCAATGTTGTTCGCCGACACTGCATCCCTATTCGGGTCGAAGTAGCGAGAGTGCGCATCAATCGACAGGCCACCCGAACCGATCAACTGAGGCCCCTCATCAACCTCAAAGCGTCGTGCGCCAAAAGATCTACTCGCCGGGTCCCGCCCGAACCAGAGGTCGTCGTCCCCCTGATCTGCCGCGTCACCAAGTAGACGCGCCGCGAGAGGCCCTGCGGCGATGCCGACTACGCTCTGCTGTTTCGCCGGAAGCCTGGTCACGACATCGTTCTCTGCCGCACCAACGAAGACATGTTCCTTGCTCACTCCGAGGTCCTCTGCGCGATCTACGCCAACCCCGGGGCTCCCCACTAGAACAATGTCATCAACTCCGGGAATACTGCCACCGTGTTGCGTGGCAGCGCCTACTGTCCGAGAGCCGTAGGAATGCCCGATGGCGGTCATATGAGGATCGCTGTTTTCGTTGGTAGAAGAGAGGCCACCCATAAACTGATGGAAAGACGCCCCTCCCCTCTCGGCGCGCCCTTCCCTCATAACGTCAAGGCTGTGCCAGCCATCCGGCGACTGCGGAGCATCGTAGCCAAGCCACACAATCGCAGCGCTCGACGGATCGTAGTATCGGGCACCAATCGCCGTGTCACGTGCCCGTTTGAGGTCGCCTTCCGCGAACTCCTTGTCGAGCGAAGTATTCAACCCCGGGACGTACGTTGCAACGTTTCTCGCCCTATCTGGATTACCGAACGAAACAATCGCCCGCCCGTTTCCCTCGTCCCCGATGCCCAGCAAGTACATCGGCGGCTCGCCGGGTCGCCGCCCCGCCTGCAACTGCCGGTCGATCTCCCGCAGCCCCGCCAACTGTGTCTCCGACCGCGCATCGTCCCGCCCCTCCAGCTTGCCGATCAGCAGCTGCAGGTTGTCCCGGTTCGCCGTGTCGCGGACCAGGGCCGGGATGCCGTCCAGGTTGCCGATCAGGTCCGGGTACACCGCGAGGTACTCCTCGCGCTGCTCGTCCGTCAGGGCCGCCCACCACGCGCCCCGCTCCGCCGGGCCCGCGTCGTACGGGATGCCCGACCTCAGGTAGCCCCCGGCCACGTCCCGGACCATCGCCGCGTCCCCCGCCGCGTCGGTCCACGTCCGGTCCGGGACCTTCAGGCCCTCCTCGGCCTTCAGCTTCCGCAGGATCCGGGCGAACCGCCAGTCGATCTCGCTCGCCGTCCGCACCGCCTTCGCGACCCGGTCCGCGATGTCCTGCGCCCTGGCCGCATGGGGGTTCGGGGCCACCAGCCCCGACGGCGGCAGCAGCCCCGGCGCCCCGTTCGCCGAAGCCGTCCCGCCCGGCAACGGCTTCCCGTCGACCAGGCCCTCACCGCCCTCCGGATAAGTGACCGACCCGTCCGCGTGCACCGTGAACCTCAGCGCCTGCGCATCCTCCAGCGCCTCCCGCAACGCCCGTTGCTGGGCCTTCATCTCGTGGGCGAGGCTGTTCAGCGTCGTACGGACGAGCCCGCACTCCGTGTACACGTACTGCAGGTTCAGGCTCAGCTGCCGCAGCCTCCGCACCGCCGCGTCCGCCGCCGCCCCCTGCTGGGTGTCGCGCAAACCGTTCAGCAGCTGCTTCTCGATCCGGTCCCGCCCGGCATCGGCCCGGTTGCTCGCCTTGCCCCAGCCGTCGGCCGCCCCCTCCAGCTCGGCGCACTTCACGTCCCGTAACTGGGCCCAGGTCAGCCCGGAGACCCCCGCCGTCATCGCTCGACCCCTCGCGTCCGCCGGGCCACGGGGGCGAACGACGACTTGACGGTCTCGTTCGTGTCGCCCTGCGCCCGGGCGACCGCCCGAAGGTTGCCGGCGAGCGACCCGCACTCATGGCGCGCGGTCTCGAAGCGCCGCTCCCACGACGCGCGTACGGAACCCAGCTCGGCCAGCGCGCTCAGCCCGGCGGTCCCCGCCATCAGCCCCTCGTGCGCGGCCGCCAGCTCCGACCTCACCGGACCGAGGTGCACCCCCATCCCCTCCGCGCCCCCGGCAGCCCGCAGCCAAGCCCCGTCGCTGTGCCTCAACAGGCCACCGCCCGCCGAACCGCCTCCACCTCCGCCGCCGACGACGCCCCCACCACCCGCCAGATCGCTCAGCCTCTGCCGCACACCGCTCACCGCTCGCCCCGTTCCTTGATCGTGGAGCGGCACTGTGCCAAACCCGGCGACCCCGACACGCCGCACGCCCGGGCGCCGGGGAGCGGTCCGCCGCCGCTCCCCGGGCATCCCGGCGCATCGCCTCGCCCCGCAGATCACCCGAACGGTGGACGGGGCGCGGCACTACGACCCGTACGTCCTCGGGTCCGCCGCTGCGAGCCGGTTCAGCGCGTCGGCGGCGCGGTTCTCCGGCGGGGTGCCGGCCCCGGGGACGTACCACTTGAAGTACGTCGGCGGGCCGTCCTCCCCCGCGTACCGCAGGGACACCACCGCCCGGTCCGGGTCCCTGAACTCCGTGCCGATCCAGCTCAGTTCCGCGCCCCAGCGGGTGAGCAGCTCCGGCCGGTCGCGCAGCCCGGCAGCGATCAGCCGGGCGGCCTTGCGGGCCGGCCACGTCCACGTGTGGTCGTTCTCGGCGCGGGCGATCTCGGCGTCGTACTCGGCCGCGTCGAAGCGGAGCTCCGGGATCTCGCGGACGTGCGGCCGGGAGGGCGACGGCGCCGGGCACCGCCAGTCGGACCACACCACCTCACCGCCGTCCCGCCGGATCGTGACGTGCAGCGCACCGCAGCAGCCCTCGGTGCAGTACGCCTCCGCGAGCTGCACCTCCCGGGACTCCTCCGTCGCCCGAAGCCGTCCGCTGTCCAGCAGCCACTCCGGGCTGTTCGCGGGCCCCCTCCCGAACACCTCCGGCACCAGGGGACGGCCCCCGACGACGATGCGGGCCTCGACGGTGCCCGGATCCAAGGGGTCGCGTTCGGCGACCTCGATCCGCAGCCCCTCCGCCGGTCCGGCCGGATCGCGCGCCACCTGCGCCCGCGCACGCCGCGCCCACGCGGTACGCCACCGCGCTCCGGCGTCCGCTCCGTCCTGTTCCACGACCGCCCGCCATTCGGCCCGGTCCAGGACGGCAGCCAGTTCCGCGATCACCGCCTCCCGACGCCCCGGCCCCCATCCGTGCAAGCTGCCGGGCCCGCTGCGGAGCTCCTGGACGGCTGAGAGCACCAGTGCGTAGTGGTCGAGCGTGGGCTCCAGATGCGGGGCGCCCCAGGCGAACGACTCGTAGGCGCACACCGCCTCCTCATACAGGAGGATCTCAGAGGTGTAATCACGCATGGTGGTCATCCAAAACAGCAACCATCCGAGTCGGGCCGTCAGTTCGCCTGCCTGTGCGCGCGGCGCGCCGGGCCGCAGCAGTCGCGCCGCCCCCGCGGCCTCCGCCACTCTCCGCGCCACACCCGGCGCGACCGTCGACGGCAACGCCACCAACGCCGCCCGCACAGCCGCGTCGTCCCCGGCGCCGAGCGCGGCGACCAGCCCGTGCAGTTCGGGCTTCGTCTCCTGATCCCGCAGGGAGATCAGGGCCGCGGCCGACCTGTCGATGGTGTCGAGCGCATGGACGACGGGGCCCGCGAGGTCCCTCAGTACCCCCAGCGTCACGAGGTACGGCACGTCCTCCGGCTCACCGAGCCGGGCCAGCAGCACGAGGCCGACGCAGACGGACGGATGGCCGTGTCCCGTACGCACCAGGCACCGCGCGAACGCACGCGCCCGCGCCTCGTTCTCCAGCGGAAGACCGCGCACGACCCGGTGGATGTTCCGGTGATGGACGGGCGGATCCATCGCGGAGAACCGCCGGTGCAGTTGCTCCGCGGCCGAGGCGGCGTCCGGATCCATGAGCAGCGGGCCGAGCAGCCCCGTCAACTCGTCCCGGATCTCGGCCCAGCCACGGCGGGCCTTCCCCTTCGGCCCGATGCGGGCGGGCGGTGCCGCGTACTCCTGGCACCACGGCCCCTCGGGCTCGGCGTGCCGGACGGAGACGGCGCAGGTGTACAGCGAGGGCCGGGAGGTGAGCGCTCCGCGCTCTTCCGGGGCGCTCAACGGGCGGGGTGGTTCTCGATTCCATAGGTCATGCCGCGGAGTCTGGCAGGCCCCCGTCCCGGGCGCCAGCGGATAACGCGCGCCGCCTCACCGCCGCCGGGCCTGTCGCCCCCCGCGACCGCAACGCCGGGAAGAATGCGCCCCTATGAGCCACTCGCACCCCTCCCCCGCCTCCTGGTACCGCCCCATGGTCGCCCGCCCGCCCGGCGAGCGGCACCGCACCGCGACCATGCTGGAGCTGTTCTTCGACCTCTGCTTCGTCACGGCCGTGGCCCAGGCGGCGACGGCGTTCGAGCACGAACTCGCGGAGGGGCACATCGGCCACGGCGTCCTCGGCTACGCCATGGTGTTCTTCGCGATCTGGTGGGCGTGGATGAACTTCACCTGGTTCGCCTCCGCCTACGACACCGACGACGTGCCGTACCGGCTGCTCACCCTCGTCCAGATCACCGGCGCCCTGGTCCTCGCCGCCGGCGCGTCGGAGGCGCTGCTGCACGAGGACTTCACGGTCATCACCTGGGGCTACGTGATCATGCGGCTCGCCATGGTCACCCAGTGGCTGCGCGCCGCCCGGTCCGACCCCGCCAGGCGCGCCACCTGCCTGCGCTACGCCGTGGGCATCTTCCTCGTGCAGGTCGGCTGGGTGGTACGCCTGACGCTCCCCGACGACATCGGTCTCGTCACCTTCGGCGTCCTGGTCCTGGCCGAGATCGCTGTCCCCGCGTGGGCGGAGCACACGGCCACCACGACGTGGCACCCGCACCACATCGCCGAGCGGTACGGCCTGTTCACCTTGATCGTGCTGGGCGAGTCCATCACCGCCGCCACCGGAGCCGTACACGCCGCACTCGAATCCCACGCGCCGCTCGCCGACTTCGCCGCCCTCGTCGTCGGGGGCATTCTGACCGTCTTCGCCCTGTGGTGGCTGTACTTCGCGCGGAGTGCGAGCGTGCACGACCAGTTGACCTCGCTGCGCATGGCACTGTTGTGGGGGTACGGCCACTACCTGGTCTTCGCGTCCGCGGCGGCCGTCGGCGCCGGCCTCGCCGTCAACGTGGCCCACGCGACCGGCCACGGACACCTCTCGGACCGGGAAGCGGCGGCGGCCTACACCATCCCCGTGGCCGTCTTCGTGACCCTCGTATGGCTGCTGCACCACCGCACCGGCGGCCTGCGCACCACGGCCGACGTACTGCACCCGGTCACGGTCCTCGCCGTCCTGGCCGTCACGTACGCGCCCTCCCCGGTCCTCTTCACGGGAATCATCACCGCACTCCTCATCGCCACGACACTCATCCTGTCGGCGCGAAGCGCCGCGCGCGGGGACGCGGCCGGGGACTCGGAGGAGGAGAACGCGTAGGCCCCCTCAGCGCGTGCCGCTGCGGGCCGCCGCCGACTGCCCCGGCAGCACGATCCCCTGCGCCTGGGCGGCCTTGCCCGGGCGCAGGGTCCACGGCACGGGAGACGTCTCGGTCAGCCAGCCGTCGGCGACGATGCCGCTCACGACGAGGCCGCGCAGTGAGCGCGAGAGCTTCTTCCAGCCGAGCCCCTTGCACAACTGTCCGTACGAGGGCCCATGACCGTGCTCCGCGCGGAAGGCCACGGTGAACTCGGCCGCCTCACGGCCGCATTCCGGGTGCGCCTCCCGCCACGCGTCGTGGTCACTCGCCGAGGCCCGGGGCGCGGGAACGGGCGAGGGCGCGGACATGAACGCCTTCGCGACCCGGCCGAAGGAGCACCGGCACGAGGAGCACTGCTCGACGGCCTCCACGTGCCGCAGCAGGGCCGGGCTGATGCCGGACTTCCACTCCGCCCACTGGTCCGGGGTGATCTCCACGAGTTCGGCCGCGGCCGCCGCCTCGTTCGCGGCTCTGCGCGCCGCCTCCTCGGCGGCGAGTGCCGCGGCCTCCTCCGGCGTACGGAACATGCCGGCGAGGTGCCCCACCGCCGGGCCGAGCCGGTACGTTCGGCCGGACACCTGCGCCAGGAACCCCTTCTCCAGGAGGACGGCCACGGCCGGGTAGCAGGCGACGGGCAGGTCGTCGGGTGCCTCGCCTACGAGTTCGTCGGTGCAGTACGCCGCGAGGAACAGCGCGGCGAGCCGTGCGGCGGGCGAGGCCTTCTTCACGGGCTTGGCGAGGCGCGTCCGCATGGCCCATCCGGAGACCTTCGACCGCACACCCTTGCCCAGGGGCAGCACGTGCTGCGGCCCCGGCGCCATGTCCGGCACGACGATCCCGGTCGGCTTGTCCGGATCCCCGTCGAGCAGCGAGCCGGGCACCTGCCATCCGGCGGCGACCAGCTCGGCGACGGCCTGCTCCGGGTTGTCCAGCCGCAACGACCGCAGATCGGTACCGGTCAGGTTCCCGACCCCGGTGCGCGCGGCCCGGATCCCGACCACGACGGCGAGGAGTTGTGCGTCGACGGAGGTCAGCGGCAGGCCGACCACGTACGAGAGGAGCTCACGCGCCGCCTCCCCCTGGCGTGGCGTCAGCAGAAAGGGCTGGGGCGCGGGGGGCGGAGGCGGCACAGCGGCGGTCTCGGCCGAAAAGGCAGGCTTGGGCACATCACATCTAACGGTGATCACACCACGGAAGTCACGCGTGACGTGGACCACAATCACCTCGGCGAAGCCGGGGACACGAGCGCGTCGGCGTGGTCGTGGGCCACCGTCACGCCGCCGTGCCCGGGGACCACACGCCGAACCACTGCTCGGCGCCGTACTCCTCGAAACGCTCCACCTCGGTGAACCCCAGCTTCGCCGCGAGGCGCATCGCGCGCGTTGGCGGTCTGGGTGCAGAGCACCACCGGCTCGTCGGGAAGGTTGTCGGCGAACCAGCCAAGTGCCGCCGCGCACGCCTCGGTGGCGTACCCGCGTCCCCACGCCTCGTGTCGGAGCAGGTAGCCGAGCTCGGCCTCTCCGCCGTCCGGGAGCACGTGGCCCGGTCGCTCCGCGTCGCGCCGGTCGAGTGTGACCATGCCGATCATCAACCCGTCCAGATCGATCACGAAGAGCCCCGGCCGCCGCCCGGGCACCTCGGGGACCGAGCGTTCGAGCTCGGCACGCGGCCGAGGACCACCGATGTGGGTGCCCACCTCCGGCGAGGCGAACAGCTCGATGAACGCCGCACGGTCTCGGGCCTCGGACTCGCGCAGCACAAGTCGTTCGGTCGCCATAGGGGCCGGGGGCCACGCGCCTCGTACGGATTCGGCTTCAGCCATGGCGGGCAACCTAGTGCACGAGCGCGTCAGCGGGACGACAGGCGGGCGTTAGCAGAACATGAGCGGCGGGCGAGAAGCTTCATATGTCAGCAGGTCAGGAGGGGGAGCGGCTCGCCGCAGGTTCCTGGCCACGGCTGAACGACCGCACTCGACCCTCCACACACTCGGGGAATTCACATGCGTACGATCCACTCCCGCAAGCGCACCGCCACCCTCGGCGCCGCCGTGACCGCCGTACTCGCCCTCGCCCTCACCGCCTGCGGTGGGGACGGCAGCGGCACGAAGTCGGCCGGCCCGGCGGACAGCGCCGCGAAGAGCACCGCCTCGGCGGGCGCGTCGCAGCCCACCGGCTCGGACACGACCACCACCGACGGCGCGACGACCACCGCCTCGAAGAAGGACGCGTCCCAGACCGGCAGCACGACCAAGACCGGCACCTCGAAGTCCGGCGGCGGCGCCGAGGCGGGCGGCGGCAACACCAGCGACAGCTACGCCTACAAGCACCCCTGCACGAGCGACAACCTGTCGGTGCGGGTGTACCCCCGTGAGGGCTCGGCCACCCAGCAGGTGATCGAGGTCAACAACACGGGCGCGAACTCCTGCGGCCTGAGCTACTTCCCCCGGGTCAGTCTGGGCGCCGAGAACGCCGCGGACCACAGCGGCGACGTCACCCCCCTGGTCCCGGGCGGCCTCGGCGGCGCCCCCGCGTACCCGGTCAAGCCGAAGACCGCCGCCATCGCGGTGATCGACCTCAACCCCAGCGGTGCGGACGGTGCCCTGACCTGGATCAACGAGCTGAACGTCCTGGCCGACGGCGACCACATGCCCAACGCCGAGCAGCTCAACTTCCCCCTCGGCCCCGACGTGAAGGTCCTCGACCCGAAGCTGGGCCTGTACAGCGGTACGGTCGCCGACGCGGTGGCCTCCATGAAGCAGGCCGACTCGAAGTCCTGACCCGCGGCGCGCAGCAGTGGATCGGCGCACGCCCCGAAGACCCCCCGAAAGCCTCCTGGCGGCCGCATACGCCGCCAGGAGGCTTTCGGGGTTCCAGGTGGCGCTTGCGCCGTAATCGATCTCACGGAGCGTGGCCTGCAAGGCCGGAGCGGTGCCGCCTCTCACCGTGCCGGGTCAGGGTCGTTGGCGCCGTACAAGTGCATCACCGAGGTCCGGAACTGACTCGCTGCGACCTGTGCGTCCAGGCGGCCGATGCGGATCTGGTGGTCGGCGGTGTGGCCGAGCGCGATCGTCGCGGCGACCAGCCAACCGGTCTCCAGGTCGGTCGTGAACTCGCCACTGTCACGGCCGCGGCGGATCAGGGCCTCCAGTCGCTGCTCGACGGGCACGTGGCGTGCCGCCTCCTGCTCGGAGTCGGCAGCCGCGTGACTGGACGCCACCTGCTCGGCCAGCAGCGTTCCGGTCGCATCGAGGAACCGGCCGAGGGCTTCGGAGGCGGTGCCGTGCTCGATGTCGGCGGCATCGAGCACGGCGATGGCCCGACGGCTCAACTCGTCGCGCACTGCGGCAAGGAGCACCTCGCGGGTGCCGAAGTGCGCATGCGCGGTCTGTCGCGCCACGCCTGCCGCGGACGCGATCTCGGCCATGCTCGCCTCAGGGCGCTCGGCAAGCGTCCGGATCGCTGCCTCGACCAAGGCCGCACGGTTGCGTCCGACCTCGACCCGCTGACGACGACGCCTTATCTCTGACACGGTTGACAATGCTAACAGTGGACCTTAAAGCTGACAGGCATGTCAGAGATAACTGAAGCGTCGGCGCGCCGCCTGCTGATCGACTACACCCGCGACATGGCCCTCTCCGACGAGGACCCGGCGCAGATCGTGGACCGCACCCTGACCGACGACGTGATCTGGGTGACCGACGGTAGGGAACTCACCCGCGACCAGCTGATCACGCACGCGCCCCCGGCCCGCAAGAACGTCACCGCCTGCGACATGCGCATTGACGATCTCCTCGTCGACGGCCACCGCTTCGCCGCACGCTGCCGCCTCAGCACCGACCACCGCAAACTCGGACACCTGGAGATCGAGTGGGTCCTGATCGGCGAGGTCGCCGAGGACGGACGGGTGCGGCGCATCGACCAGCTGGGCCGCACCCTGGGTAATGCGGACGGCACCGGGTGAAACCGCCGTCGAGTCCCGACCCTGCGATCAACGCGGCGGCCGGCGGGCATCTGCCGCGTCGTCCCGCGGAACCGACCTCACGCGACAGCGCACCGGAGGGCGGAGACGGGGGAGTGAACCGCATGCGCATCCGGCTGGTCCAGGGCCTTGCCCTGCTGTCCACCGGCGCCCTCGCCGGTGCGTTCGGCTACGGAGCCGCCAACCTGGTCCCCACGTTCAACGCCGTACCGCTCGACATGAGGTTGTCCTTCCATGCCCAGTTGATGCAGATGAACGGCATCACCATGCAAGGCGCCATGGGCATGTCGGCGCTCAGTTCCCTCGCGCTTGCCGCCATGACGCGTGGCGCCTTGCGGCGGCTGGCGGGAGGGGCCGGACTCCTCACTGTTGCGTCGTTCCTCATCACCCGTCTCGGCAACGTCCCCATCAACGGCCGGATCAAGCAGTGGGCGGCCACTTCGGCCCCCGCTGATCACGCCGAGGTCCTGGCTCGCTGGGAGGCGTTCAACTATGCACGCACGGGCGCCGCGTTCGCTGCCTTCGCGCTGCTGATCCTTCTCTCCCTGCGCCGAAACCACTCCGCTCAAGATCCAGACGACACCCCCTAATGCCGCATCAGGCAACGTTCGCCCTGTTGTCGACTGCGCGTGGGCGCCCGTCATGGGTGGCCCGCTGCCTGATGCGGGCTATGAGCCCGCGCAGACAGGCGGGTGGGGCACTCGGGCAGGGGGCGAGCACAGGTCTCCGTGATCACGGAGTTGCGACGCTCTGTGATCACTGGGGAGACCTGTGCCCGTTCTTCCAGCATGGCCGACCGGCCCGTTGTGGGACCAATTCACGGCGCTGCTGTGTGCCGTGGGGTCAGCGGCCGATTTTGTCCAGCTCGGCGAGATCGTCGTCGGAGAGCTGGAGTTCCGCACCTGCGACGTTCTCTCGCAGGTGCGCCACCGACGAGGTGCCGGGGATCAGCAGGATGTTCGGCGACCGCTGCAACAGCCAGGTCAGGGCGACCGACATCGGTGTCGCGTCCAGCCGGGTGGCCACGGCCGTGAGCGCGGAGGATTGCAGCGGGCTGAAGCCGCCGAGGGGGAAGAAGGGCACATAGGCGATGCCCTGTTCGGCGAGTTCGTCGATCAGGCTGTCGTCTTGGCGGTGAGCGAGGTTGTACATGTTCTGGACGCACACGATCGGCGCGATCGAGCGCGCCTCTGCGACCTGTGCCGCCGTCGCGTTGCTCACGCCGAGGTGCCGGATCAGCCCCTGCTGCTGGAGTTCGACGAGTGTTTCGAACGCCTCGGCGAGCGAACCGGTCACGGGGCCCTGGGCGTCGCCGAGCCGAAGGTTGACCACATCCAGCGTGTCGAGACCAAGGTTTTCCAGGTTCTCGGTGACGGCCCTGCGCAGCTCTTCGGGCTTGCGCGCCGGGGGCCAGCCGCCCTCCTGGTCCCGGGTCGCGCCGACCTTGGTCACGATGTGCAGCGCGTCGGGGTACGGGTGCAGGGCTTCGCGGATCAGCTGGTTGGTGATGTGCGGCCCGTAGGCGTCGGCCGTGTCGATGTGGGTGATGCCAAGGCCGACGGCCTCGCTCAGGACGGCGAGTGCGCCGTCGCGGTCGGCGGGCGGGCCCATGACCCAGGGGCCGGCGAGCTGCATGGCGCCGTAGCCGAACCGTGTGACGGTCAGGTCGCCCAGGTTCCAGGTGCCGCCGGGCAGCGAGGCGGAGGGCGTGCTCATGGTGTGCCTTTCGTGTCGAGCCAGAGGATGGTGCCTGACGGCTCCTTGCACCACTATTGGTGTGTAGCTTCCTATCGGGAAGTAGGCACTTCCGAGTTCGTAGGGCACCCGCAGGTGAGAGGAAACAGTCCATGGCGACGATGACGGCGGCCCAGCAAAGGGCACAGGCCAAGGCGGAGTACAACGCCTTCGTGGCGGCCTGTCCCAGCCGCAAGCTACTCGACCGAATTTCCGACAAGTGGGTCACGCTGATCCTGGCCGCGCTCGGCAGCGACAGCGCGCATGAGCCCGGCGCCGACTGCACCGGCGAGCCCCGGGTGATGCGCTACTCGGAGCTACAGCGCCTGCTGGCCGGCGTCAGCCAGAAGATGCTCACCCAGACGCTGCGCTCCCTGGAGCGCGACGGCCTGGTGTCCCGCACCGTGGTGCCGACCGTGCCGGTCACGGTCTCCTACGAACTGACCGATCTGGGCCTGTCCCTGTACGAGATGATGCGGGGACTCAAGGATTGGGCCGAGGTGCACATGGACGATGTGCTCGCCAACCGCCAGACCTACGAGACCCGCGTCGTCTGAACCGCAACAGGGTTGCTGACCAGCGGGAACAGTCTGCGCGTAAGAGACTGGCCGATGGGCGGAGCTCAAGGACGTCGCTTGGGCGATCGTCCCAGCGGTGAGTGGCCCAGGCCCGGCGGATCAGGCTACGAACGGTGATGATCGTGTCGATCACCCCCGATCACCGCCGCAAGGGATACGCAGTCGAGGCGACCGAAATCGTCCTCAGCTGCATGTTCGCCGAGCAGCGCTACAACAAGTGCGAGGCGGAGGTCTACGCCTTCAACGACGCCTCCCTTGCCCTCCACCGCAGGCTGGGCTTGGTGGAGGAGGGACGGCTCCGCCAGCATGAATTCTTCGCTGGCAGTCACCACGACGTTGTGCTGCTGGGCATTACCGCCGCGGAACACTGGGCCACACACCAGCGCCCATCGGTGCGGTGATCTTCGCGTCACCATTCCCCGCTCGTACCGTTGCTCGAGGACCAGGTTTTTCGGACGCCCTCGCGTTCTGTGAAATGACGACCACGCCCCGATGGCGAAGTCGCCGAAGCCGCCTCGGAGGCGCGCCTCACCCCGCCGCCCCGGCCCCGTACCGGGGAAACGCGTCCGTCGCGACGACGAGGCCGAGGGGATCCGGCAGCGGGATCCCCTCGCCGTACTTGCCGCCGGGCCCGCTCCTGGTACGCGCCGCCACCGGGCCGCGTATGCAGGGCCCACGTACCGTGCCGGGGGTCGATGACGAGCAGGGCCGCGACGCCCGCGACGGCGTACCAGTCGTTCTTCTGGCTGACGTCGCGGGCCTTCTCCGACTGCGCGATCACCTCGACGGCCAGTTCGGCGTCTCCCGGGTCGATGAGCCAGTCGTCGGACTCCAGAAATGCGGCCGGACACACGGTGAGGTCCGGAGTCACGTAGTCGTCCGGGTCCTCGGGCATCTCGATCGACACGGATTCCGCGGCCACCAGAGCATCGGAGAGCCTCGGCCTGATCTCCTCCTCGAGTCGGTAAATCACGCCCGCGTGCTTGCCGCGTGGGGTCGGAGACATCACGAGGCTTCCTCCCAGGACCTGCACCCGCAGACCCGTCATTTCTTCGATCTGCTCGGCGGTCTCCCGGAGGGTTCCCGGCCGTGGACGCAGCGGACGCGGAACGGACATGTGTCTCGGCCTCCGTCTCGGCGAAGCGGGTGCGGCGCCTGCGGAGCGGGTGCGGGAGGGAGGTCCCGTATCGCGCTCGGCGGCCGTCCCACCGTACTGCGAGAGGTATTCATACGCTTCGGACATCACGCCCCCAGTCGCCCGCAAACCGACACATCTTCACTACACACAGTCACGATAGATCACGCCGCTGACAATCGGGCTCGGCAGTACATTCGACCCACAGGAGCTTGCCGCCCTGCCCGGGAAGCCCGCCGCGCATCGGGTAGGCGCCCCAGCTCTCCGCGTAAAGCGTGACGAGATAGAGGCCGCGCCCGCGTTCGGCGAGTTCCTGCGGCGCATGGGCGCTCCAGCGGAAGGGCGCCGGGATGTGGGGTTCGGTGTCCCGGACGCCGAGCCGGATCCGGCTGCGCCCGGCGTCGCGCATGCGCAGGGAGAACGGCCCCGAGGAGTGCTGGTAGGCGTTGGTGACGAGTTCGCTCGCCAGGAGTTCGGCATTTTCGGTGAGTTCGGACATGCCGTGGACGCGGAGGACGTTACGGAGGGTGGCCCGGGCGACCCCCGGAGCCCGGGGATCCTGCGGGAGTTGGATGGTGTACGTCCAGGGCGGCGATACGGTGGTGCGGACCATGGAAGTCTGTCATTCATGAAGCGGCACTTCGAATGCAGTTCGGCGGCCCCAAGGTCGCCCGTCAGCAGTTGGAACACCTGCTGACACTGAGCGAACTCCCGCACATCTCGGTGCACGTCATTCCGTTCGCCGCCGGGAGCTTCGCGGGGTCGGGCCAGTCGATCTACTACGCGCACGGACCGGTCCCGCAACTCGACACCGTCAACCTCGATCAGTCGCACGGGCCGGTGTTCCTCGACACCGACTCACAGGTGGAGAAGTACCGGGTCCTCCTGAGCCGGATGGAAGCCATCGCCCTCGACCCGGAAGACTCCAGGAACTTCATCCACACCATCGCGCGCTCTCTGTGAAGGGACCCGGTATGACCGCACACGTCTGGCAGAAGTCGTCCTACTGCGCCCAGGGCAACTCCTGCGTGCACGTCGCCACACACGGAGGCACCGTAAAACTGACCGAATCGGGCGACCCCACCGGCGCGATACTCCGCACCACCCCCACCGCCCTCCGCGCCCTCCTCCGCGCGCTCAAGGAGGAGCACCTCGATGACTGACGCCCCCGCAACCCTCACCTGGGTCCGCGCCGCGCCCAAGGACGATCCAGGGCCCGGGCCCTGGATCGAAGTCGCGTTCGGGGCGGACGATCTCGTGTACCTGCGCGAGACCAGCGCCCCCGAGAACGTCGTCACGACCACGCGCGCCAAGTGGGAGCGCTCGCAAAGGGCGTCCGGGCAGGCGAGTTCGACCACTTCGCCGAGCTCTGACACTCAGCAGGCCCGTCCTCGGCACCCCGCAACCGGTTGACTCGGTGGCGTCCGATGAGTTTTTCGTCGTACCGCAGTCAAAGATCACGTTGACGCGTTGCGGTCACGCGTACGACGTACGAACCGCCACGCACTGCCACGCACCACCCGTAACCGCTGACGCACCACACGAGACTCCGAGGATCACCAGATGCGCACCCTGATCAGCACCGCCTTCATCTCCCTCGACGGCGTGATGGAGGCCCCGGGCGGAGAGCCCGGATACCGGAACTCCGGATGGACCTTCAAGGAGGTCGAGTTCCTCCCCGAGGCCTTCGAGATCAAGGGCAAGGAGCAGGGCGAAGCCACGGCGATGCTGATGGGCCGCAACAGCTATGAGGCGTTCAGCCCCGTGTGGCCCGACATGGAGGACTTCGCCGACTACAAGGTCATGCCGAAGTACGTCGTCTCCACCACCCTCACCGAGGACGACCTGGTCTCAAACTGGGGCGAGACCACGATCCTGCGCTCCCTCGACGAGGTCGCCGCACTGAAGGAGACCGAGGGCGGTCCGATCATCGTCCACGGCAGCGCCTCCCTGAATCACGCCCTTTCGGACGCCGGCCTGATCGACCGCTACCACCTGCTCGTCTTCCCGCTCCTGCTCGGCGCGGGCAAGCGCCTGTTCAGCGCCACGGACAAGGACACCCAGAAGCTGAAGCTCGTCGAGCACGAGGCCTACGCCAACGGCCTGCAGAAGAACGTCTTCGACGTCGTCCACTGACAGGGCTCCCTCCCCCATACAGCGGAGGTCCTCCGCGCCGCCGTCCTCCCCTGGGGCATACGGAACAGGCGCGGAGGGCGACGCGACGACCGGGTGCGCGCGACACGCTGAGCGCATGGAGATGGAGACCAGGACCCCCGCCCCGTTCCCCACACCCGCCACCTCAGCCCCCGCCCCGCGCTGGGCCGTGCGGGCTGCGCACCTCGCCGCACTCGTCACCCTCCCGGCGGGCGTCTGGCGCATCGCACTCGTCCTGGGAATCCCGGCGGGGTACACGGCCGAAGGGTTCGCGGCCTTCGAGACACCCGGCGCGAAGGCGTGGATGCTGTTCCTGAGCATGGCGACCGAGTTGCCGACCCTCCTGACCCTCGGCCTGGTCTGCCCGTGGGGCGAAGTGCTGCCGCGCCGGCTTCCGCGCATCGGCGGGCGTACGGTCCACCCGCTGGCCGCGACCGTGCCCGCGCTCGTCGCAGCCTCTGCCTCATCGCGCTGTGGACACCGATGGCGTGGTGGTGGACGTTCCCCCACGCGGACATGACGCACACCGGCCACATCGTCGTGGGGCTGCTGTACCAGCCGCTCGTCCTCTGGGGCCCGTTGCTGGGGGCCGTCGCCGTCGCCTACCACCGCCGCCACCGACAGTCGTGAGAACTGCAAAGGGGAGGGGAACGTTCCGGCGAGTCCCCCTCGTTACGCCTGCGCCGTCCACGTCACCCGCAACCGCCCGAGGAGCATCGTGCCCGAACCCACCCCCGTCACCACCACCGCCCTCCCCGCGCTGTCGCCCCTGACTGCGCAGGCCGAGACACTGATCGGGCTCGGGGTCCACGAGATCGCCGAGCTGTCCGCTGCCGACATCCGCGACTTCGCCAAAGCGGCCGAGGCGGCCCAGGCGAACAGCGACGGCGACGGCGGCGGGCTGCTCGCCGTCCACCCGGACCGCGCCCCCGCATCCGCCCTCACGCCCCTGCTTCGCCGCGACGACAAACCGGGCTTCGTCGTCGTCGACATGCCCGACGTCGACCTCTTCACCCCGATCGACACCCTCACGGTCCCCGACGCACCGCTCTACGTCCTCGACGGCATCGACCGCGGCGACCACATGGCCAACTGGAGCCCGGACGAGGCGCTGCCCGCGCTCACCGCGCAGGACCGCACCCCACTGCTGCTCGCCGAAGGCATCCACTGGGTCCTGCAGCAGCCCGCCGCCCTGGAGCGCAACCACTGCTTCATGACCATCGGCTCCCGGCTTCGCAAGGCCAACGGCACCCTGGACGCGCGTACGCCGGCGCTCTGGATCAGCAACGGAACCGGCAGGGACGGCCGCGAGCGGCGCAACGCCCCCAAGGCCGGCTGGTGCTGGGCGGGCAACCGGCACACCTGGCTCGGCTTCGGCTCCACAACGGGCCGCCGCCTCCCGGGCGCGTAGAGCAGCGGCCGCCCCGACCGGCTGTCACACCCCCTCGCTACGCTCCCCGCATGCCTGCTTTCCGCGACTTCAACTTCAAGCTCCTCGTCATCGAACAGCTCATGTACAACGACGAGACCATCACGCCCGCGTTCCGCATCGCGGACTGCCTGAAGGCCAAGGGGATCGACGACCCGCAGACGTACGCGTACGACAACGACCTCGCCCACACCGTCCTCGCCGAGGCACGTACGTACTTCGAGTCGCTGGAGATCAGCACGGAGCTGCTGGCAACGGTCGAGGAGCTCACCCTCGACGGCGGGCTCGAGGTGTACCAGGAGTGCTCCCCCGTCTGGGACGGCGAGGACGACCTCTACGACGTGGGTTCGCTCGACGACCTCGACCTGCTGCCGAACCTGAAGCTGATCGAGGGGGTCGACAACTGCGGGATGGGCGCCGCGTTCGACGTCGACGTACTGGCGGCCCGGGGGATCGCCGTCGACTGATCCCGGGCGGTGGACTCGCGGTGGCCGACGCCTCGGCGTCGGCCACCGCGAGGATCGCGTACGAGTACCCCTACTCATGCGTCGCACGGACCCGGGCGGGAGACTCCTGACATGACCCTCACAACGCGCCTCGGACGTACCGTCACCGCAGCCACACTGCTGGCGCTCACCGTGACCGCGTGCGGCACCGAGCACTCCGGGCAGCCGCAGGCCCAGTCGCCGATTCCACGGCCGTCGTTCGCGCCCCGGCCGAAGTGCGCCCAGCCCTCCGAAGCTCCCCCGGTGAAGGCGTCCTCCTCCCCCACCACGACCACGACCGCTGCACCGCGGCGCGGAGGCAACGAGGACCAACCGCCCAACTACGCCGACAACCACGCCTACCGCATGTCGGCCGAGCTCAGCCCGGCGCAACGCGCCAAGGGCGAGGCCTCGGCCGGGCTCATCCGGTACGAACTGGAGAAGGCCCGCAAGGAGGGTGATGTCAGCGAGCAGCGGATCGCGGCCGCGCTGGCGCATCTGGGCTGCGGAAAGGAACACGGCGTCTACATCTGGAACGGGCTCTACAGCGTTCACACGGGAGACGTGTGCGTGTCCGGGCAGGTGACGGCGAAGGAACTGAGCATCGAGGTGCACGGCGCCTACGCCGAACCCCAACCGGGAACGGGACCGTGTGTGGAGAACCGGGGCGGCCACTGAGCCGGCCGGGACAGCGGCCACTGACGAGGGATCAGGGCAGCTCGTCCGGACACGTGTCCAGAGACCTCACCGCGGGCATGATCAACAGCATGAAAGCGGGCAAGAGGGACGACACGAGCAGCAGCAGCACAAGGACCGACACGAGAGTCGGGACGAACAACCGCGGGATCAACGCCCCCGGCCGGGTCCTGCACTGGAACTTCTTCATAGGCGGCCACCTGAGCGCCTCCGTACCCGTACGCCTCGTCGAACACACAGCCGAGGGTCAACTGGTCTGGATGGAAACGGGCACCCCGATGTGGCGCACGGCTCTGCCTCGCGGGGCCACACACCTGCGTGACATCGCCCCGCACGAGCGGCCCGCCGAGGGCTATCCCGTGATCGCCGGCCGGTGGCCGATGGGCAGCGCCCTCTTCTACCAGCCGACGGGTGCCGCGCACTCCGTGCTCTGGCTCTTCGGACGCAGGCAGAAGTTCCGCGGCTGGTACGTCAACCTCGAGCGCCGCATCCACCACGGCGACGACATCGACATCGCCGACCACGAACTCGACATCAACGTGGCGCCGGACCGGACCTGGCAGTGGAAGGACGAAGAGTCCTTCGCCGAGAAGACGGGACATCCCGCGTACTGGACCGCGGAGGAGGCAGCGGCCATCAGGACCGAAGGGGCCAGGGTGGCCCGGCTCGCAGAGGCCGGAACGTTTCCCTTCGACGGCTCCTGGTGCGATTTCCGGCCGCCGCGGGCCTGGCGGACCCCGCCCCGGTCCCCGGTCCCCCGCCACCCGCTCCTGTGACCGCGCCCGGCCCGGCCTCCCCTGATGGGTGCGGTTCGGCCCTTGCCGCAGGTCTCGGCCAGGGTGGCGCGATGGCGATCATTGCCCGGCGTCACCCTCCGTGATACACAGAGTAACCAGACGTAAATCCCTCACACACCGATTCGATCCGCAGGTCAGGACGGCCAGACCGGTCATATGTACGAGATCCGGGTAAAGAGAGCCGCCAAGTCGTCGTACGAGAGCAGTTTCATCAGCGAAGATAGAGGGTGACTCGTGCCGTGCGGCACGGGCGTCGAACTACCCAACAGGGGCGGTGACTTACATGATCCTGGCAGCTGAGAAGGGCGACATCACCACCATCATCGGCGGAATCGCCCCGAACTGGGGCCCGTTCGGGACCTTGGGCAACGAGGCCCGCGTCATGATCGAGGTCGTGATGGCGATCTCGATCCTGCTCTGCCTGGGCATCGCCGTCTGGGGCGCGGCCAAACAGCGCATCGGCGCGACGGCCCTGCGCGACACGTTCAGTGCGGAACAGGGCAAGGGGCTGATCGTCGCGGGCCTGACCGGTGTGTTCATCATCGGATCGCTGGGGACCGTGTTCACCATCGTCTACGGGATGGCCGTCTAACCACCCGTCGACCCCACGCCCAGGGGCAGTCCCGCCCACCCTCACCATCCGTCCGTCGTGCCCACCGGCAGAGGTTGCGTCTCCCTGATGACGAGTCACCACACCGCCTCCGCGCGGCAACCAGCACGGCTACCGTCGTACAAAGACACGGTTCAGGCAACGCTTGAGGGGGCGTACGCGGCATGAGTCACGACGACGGCTACGGCAGCGACTCGGGGCGTACGGGCGACGGCTACAGCACCCTCGGCGGCACCCGCCAGACCCGCACCCGCCTCCCCGACGGCGAGGGCGGCGACGGCTACGGCCCCCGCCGCCCGGCGCGCAGTTCGCGCTCGCTGGTGACAGTCGTGGGCGTGATCGTCCTGCTGCTCGCGGCGATCGCGTTCGCCAACATGGGCGGTGGCGACGGGGACGGCGGGAACGGTGCCTCGGGGAGCAACGGCAAGAAGACGGATGCTGCGCCGACCGCCCCTACGGGGACGAAACCGGTGACGGGGACGAACGGTGAGATCCCGTCGGGGTTCGCGCATGACGAGCAGGGGGCGCAGAGCGCGGCGTCCAACTTCGCGGTCGCGCTCGGCTCTGTTGGAATGTTCACGAAGGATCACCGTCACGCCATCGTGGACAGCATCTATACCTCTGGCGCCGCGAGCAAGCTCAAGGGCCCGCAGGACGCTGCGTACTCACCCGGCTTTCTTCAGAAGCTGGGCCTCGATGCCGAGGGGAATGCGCCGCAGGGCAACACATTCGTTTCGCGAACGATCCCCGTAGGCACCAAGGTCGAGTCTTTCGGCGGCGATACAGCCAAGGTATCGGTCTGGTACACGGGGCTGATCGGCATGTCCGGTCCGGGTTCGACCGACCCCGTCACTACCTCGTGGAAGACCTGGACCGTCGAGCTCGCCTGGACGGATGGCGGCTGGAGAGCCGTCAGCGACACACAAAGGGACGGACCCGCCCCCGTCCCCGGCGATGTGGCCGCTTCCAGCTCTGACGAGATCAGCAAGGCTGTCGAGGAATACGGAGGCTTCACTTATGCCAGGTAGCCCTCGGTTCGGCGTTCGAGCCATCGTCACCGCCCTGGCTGCGGTACAGACAGCCGCTGTCGTCTTCTCCGCGCGTGCCGTCGCCGCGCCCACGCCTTCTCCGTCCCCGAGCCCGAGCAACAAGGCCTGCGACCTACTCATCGGGCCCGCCAAGAACTACTGCGAAGGCGGCGACGCAGCCGCCCCCAAGTCCAACCTCCCCGACAGCGTCGACCCCGCCCTCGACCCCCTCACCTCCCTCGGCCGCGGCTGCGCCGACGCCGCGGCGTGGATCGTGGGCAAGCTCAGCGAGGCCGTCAAAAGCACCGCCAACGTCGACTTCACCAACACCCGCTTCCTCCAGCAGTACGCGATCGTCTTCGCCGCCTCCACCGTGCTGACGCTCGTCCTGTGGCTGCTCGCCGTAGCCAAGCGGGCGATCCGTGGCGTGCCGCTCACCACCGCGATCTCCGAGGCCATCGGGTTCCTGTGGCTCACCGTGCTCGCATCCGCGTTCACGCCGCTGATCCTGTACACGATCGTCTCGGCCACCGACGGCGTCACCGAGGTCATCTCCTCGTCCTCCGGCGGGCAGACGGACGTCTTCTTCGGGTCGTTCGCCGACGCGCTCAAGAAGGACGCCGACATCGGCGGCGGGCCGATCATGCTTATCGTCGTCTCGCTCGTGTCGATCCTCGCCGCAGGCATCCTCTGGCTGGAGCTCGTGATCCGCGCCGCCCTGCTCTACGTCGGCGCCCTCCTCGGAACCGCCGTGTACGCCGGGCTCGTCGACAAGAACATGTGGGGCCACGTACGCCGCTGGGCGGGCATCATGATCGCCGTGATCATGGTGAAGCCCGTCATCGTCATCGTGCTCGGGCTGGCTGGCGCGCTGTCGTCCGACGACGGGCCCGACGCGTTCTCGGCCGTCGTGTCCGGGCTGGCGATCATCCTCCTCGCCATCTTCGCCTCCGGCATGATCTACCGCTTCGTCCCCGGCTTCGGCGACGAGATCCAGGGCGCCCGCACCAACCGCAAGCAGGCCACCGACGGCTCCCAGGCCGCCGCGATGATCAGCTCACCGGCCGCTCTCGTCTCGCAGGGCATCAAGACCCACAGCAGCCGCGGCGGCGGCCAGGACGGCGGCGGTGGCAACAGCGGCGGCGGACGGCCCTCCAACCCGGTCAGCGGCGGAGTCGCCGCACACAGCTCCCGTAACTCCGGGAGCGGGGTCGGCGGCGGATCTGTCCCCTCCGCCGCACCTCCGCCCCGCAGCGGTTCGGGCCCCACCTCCGGCACCCCGCACGGCAGCCGGGGCACACGCGGCGGATCAGGCAGTTCAGGTAACAAGAGCACAGGAGGTGGCGGGCGTTGAGCACCCAGTCCCATCCGATCGCGCCCCGCCGTACGTATCTCATCGGCCGCGCCCGGCCGAACGCGATCGTCGGCAAGAACCGCGAGACGGGCGAGATCGCCCTGATCATCGGCGGCGCGTTCCTCGGCATGATGAGCGGGCTGCTCGTCCCGGTCCTGTCCCTGCGGATCGTGCTGCTCACCGGCTTCCCGCTGCTCGCGCTGGCGATCGTCTACGTCCCGTACAAGCACCGCACCTTCTACAAGTGGTTTGAGATCAACCGCAGCTTCAAGCGCTCTCTGCGCCGCGGCACCACCTACCGCTCCTCCGCCATGGAAGCGGGCGTCAGCGCCGACGGCCGTGAGGTCGAGATCGGGCCCCCGCCCGGCATCGGCCGGATCAACTGGCTGGCCGCCCCCTTCGGGCCCGACGAAATCGCCGTACTGCTCCACGCCGACCGCCGCACCGTCACCGCGGCCATCGAGATCGAGGGGCCCGGCGTCGGGCTGCGCGACAGCGAGGACCAGGAAGCACTCGTCGACCGCTTCGGCACCCTCCTCAAGCACGTGGCCAACGGCGACGGCTTCGTCACCCGTATCCAGATGCTGGCCCGCACCCTGCCCGCCGACCCCGACGCCCACGCCAAGGACGTCGCCCAGCGCGGCGACAAGACGTCCCCGGGCTGGCTGCAGGAGTCGTACGAACAGCTCCAGTCCATGGTCTCCACCTCCAGCGAGCAGCACCGCGCCTACCTCGTCGCCTGCATGCACTTCACCCGCGAGCTCGCCGCCGAGGCCAACGCCATGGCCCGCGCCGCCCGCCCGCACGCCGGCCGCAAGCTCGACCGGGACGCCGGACTCGCCGTCGTCATGGCGCGCGAGCTCACCGACATCTGCGCCCGCCTCGCCGAAGCCGACATCCGGGTCCGCCAGCCGCTCGGCCAGAGCCGGCTCGCCTCCCTCGTCCATTCGATGTACGACCCCGACCACCCCATCGACCACATCCAGGCCATGACGAAGCGCAACGCCTGGCCGGCCGAACTCGACGCGGTCGAGCCGACGTTCCTCCAGGCCAAGACCCGCGAGTCGTCGACCCGCGCCCCCTGGTGCCACTCCACGGCCTGGGTGAAGGAGTGGCCGATGACACCCGTCGGCGTCAACTTCCTCGCCCCGCTCCTCGTCCACACCCCCGACGTGATCCGTACGGTCGCCGTCACCATGGACCTCGAGCCCACCGAGATCGCCATCGAGCGGATGCTCACCGAGAAGACCAACGACGAGGCCGAGGCCAGCCGCCAGGCCAAGATGAACCGCACCGTCGACCCCCGCGACATCGCCGCCCACGGCCGGCTCGACCAGCGGGGTGAAGATCTCGCGAGCGGCGCGGCCGGAGTGAACCTCGTGGGGTACATCACCGTGTCCTCGCGTTCGCCCGAGTCGCTCGCCCGCGACAAGCGGACGATCCGGGCCTCCGCCGGAAAGTCGTATCTGAAGCTCGAATGGTGCGACCGCGAGCACCACCGCGCCTTCGTCAACACCCTGCCCTTCGCCACCGGCATCCGCCGCTAGCCCACCCGTCCGCGACACCGAGACCGCGACACCGAGAGGGAGGTCAGTCACGCCATGCGAGATCCGCTGTCCGCGTTGTCGGACGCCTTTACCGCCTTCCTCTTCGGGAAGGTGGAGACGACCCGGCTGCCCGTCCGCACCTCGACCGGCCAGGCCCAGGCGGTCTACCTGCCCACCGCCGCACCCGGCCTCGGCGACTCCGGCGTGATCATCGGCCGCGAGGTGTACTCCGGCAAGGGCTACATCTACGACCCCTTCCAGCTGTACGGACAACAGCTCCCCGCCCCGCACTGGCTGGTGCTCGGCGAGTCCGGCAACGGCAAGTCCGCGCTGGAGAAGACCTACGTGCTGCGCCAGCTCCGCTTCCGCGACCGCCAGGTCGTCGTCCTGGACGCCCAGGGCGAGGACGGCGTCGGCGAATGGAACCTCATCGCCCAGGAACTGGGCCTGACCCCCATCCGCCTCGACCCCACCTCAGCGCTCAACGGCGGCATCCGCCTCAACCCGCTCGACCCCGCGATCACCACCACCGGGCAGCTCGCCCTGCTGCGCACCATCATCGAAGTCGCCATGGGCCACGGCCTCGACGAGCGCTCCGGCTTCGCCCTCAAGGTCGCGCACGCCTACGTGAACGAGACCACGACCGACCGCCAGCCCGTGCTCATGGACATCGTCGACCAGCTGCGCCACCCGGAACCGGAATCCGCCCAGGCGATGAACGTCGACATAGACGACGTACGGGCCTGGGGGCTGGACGTCGCCCTCGTCCTGGACCGGCTCGTCGACGGCGACCTGCGCGGCATGTTCGATGGACCGACGTCCTTCGGCATCGACCTCGACGCCCCGCTGATCGTCTTCGACCTCTCGCACATCGACCGCAACTCCATCGCCATGCCGATCCTGATGGCGATCGTCGGCGTCTGGCTGGAGCACACCTGGATCAGGCCCGACCGCAAGAAGCGCATCTTCCTGGTGGAGGAGGCCTGGCACATCATCAACTCGCCCTTCGTCGCCCAGCTCTTCCAGCGCCTGCTGAAGTTCGGCCGACGGCTCGGCCTCTCGTTCGTCGCCGTCGTCCACCACCTCAGCGACGTGGTCGACGGAGCCGCGGCGCGGGAAGCCGCAGCCATCCTGAAGATGGCCTCGACCCGCACGATCTACGCCCAGAAGGCCGACGAGGCCAGAGCCACCGGCCGGGTGCTCGGGCTGCCCCGATGGGCGGTCGAGATCATCCCCACGCTCACCCCCGGCATCGCCGTCTGGGACGTCAACGGCAACGTACAGGTCGTCAAACACCTGATCACCGAGGCCGAACGCCCCCTCGTCTTCACCGACCGCGCCATGACCGAGTCCTCCGCCGTCGACCTCCTCCCGGAGGACGTACGCGCCGCCGAACTGGAGGCGGAGCAACGCGCGGCGCGCATCGAGAACCAGCAACGGCTGAACGAGTCGTCCGAGTCAACGGTGGCATGACATGACGGGTGCGGGGCGCGGCGACGTACGCAACGGCGGCAGCGGGAGCAGCGCCGGCGGCATCCCCGACGGGCTGCTGATCGGGCTGCTGCTCTTCCTGCTCGGACTGACGCTGCTGGCCTGGACGGCCACCGGTCTCGCCGGCCTCCTCGCCCACGGCGGCTGGCCCGAGGCCGTCACCCTCGCCGAGACCCCGCTGGCCATGCGCCGACTGGTGGGAGCTCCGCACGACCTGCCCGCCGCCTGGCCCACCACCCCGGCCGGCGAGCTCTCCGGGTACGGGCTGTTCTGGGGCCTGTTCATCGGCGAACTCATGGTGCTGGTGGTGCTGACGGTGTTCGTGATGGGCGTGATCGCCCGCTGGCGAGGCGTACGGGCCCGGCAACGCGCCGAGCGGCTGGGACAGCGGAACGAGCCCCCGCAGGAGTACGTGGACGAGGCGCGGGCCGCCCACCGGGAACCCGCACCCGCCCCACCCGTCACCGAGCGGGCCGCCCCGTCGGACACGACCCACCAGCAGGTCACCGAACAGGCGGCCCCTGCTCCCCTCCCGCCCATCGTCCCTTCCCCCCGCACGCCCCTCGTCGTCTACGGCCCCGCCGCCACCCGCCGGCCCACCGCCGTCCAGGCCATCCGCGAGGCGGACGGGCCCGTGCTCGTCGTCACCTCCGACCCAAGCGTCTGGGCCGAGACGAAGGACGCCCGCGCCAAGCTCGGCCCGGTCCTCGTCTACGACCCCGGCCACCTCTGCGACACCCCGGGCCGGCTCCACTGGTCCCCCACCACCGGCTGCGAACAGTCCGACCGCGCGGCCGCCCGCGCCGCCGCGCTCCTCGCCCCGGTACGACCGCAGTCCCGCATCGACGCGGCGACGGCCGACACAGCGGAGACCCTCCTGCAGTGCTGGCTGCACGCCGCCGCGATCGACGGCCGCCCCTTCCGCCAGGTCCACCGCTGGGCCCTCGGCGGCAGCGCCCACGAACCGGTGCGCCTGCTCCGTACGCACCCCAAGGCGGCCTCCGGACTCGCCGGCCTGCTGGAATCCGCCCTCACCGCGCATCCCGAACGCCGCGAGATGGCCCAGGAGCTGACGGTACGGGCCTTCGGCGCCCTGTCCTCGGTGCACATCCGGGACGCCTGCACACCGAACCGCGCCGACGCGCTCGCGCTGGAATCCTTCGCAACCGAAGGGGGCAGCCTCTACGTGGTCGGCGAACCCATCGAGAGCCCGCGCTCGGGCCCGGGGGCGATGCCCCTGCTCACCGCGCTCGCCTCGGACGTGGTCGAGCACGGCCGCCGCCTGGCCGCACGGTCACCCGACGGCCGGCTCGACCCGCCCCTGACGCTCGTCCTCGACGACATCGCGGCCGTGGCCCCGCTGCCCCGGCTGCCGGAGCTCCTGGCGACCGGCGAGGACCAGGGGCTGCCGACGCTCGCCCTGCTCCGCTCCCGCGAACAGGCCCGCGCCCGCTGGACCGAGCAGCTCCAGACGCCCACCACCCTCTGAGCCAGGGCTCCAACCCCGTACGCCCCCCGACCCCACCCAACCCCCACACGCGTCACTGCGGCCGGCGCTGCACGGCGTCGGCGACGGCCGCGGTGACGAACCTGTCGACGGCTGCCGTGGCCGGCGGCCCGGGGGTCTCGCGGTCGGTGAACAGGAGATGCCCGCCGCCGACCAGGGACAGGGTGAGCGAGTCGATGTCGGCGTCGGCCGCGACCCGGCCCAGTTCGCGCTCGGCGGCCAGATAGGCGGAGACCGCGGTCGTGGCCTCGGCGAGAATCGCGATGCCCCCTCCCGGCCTCGCCTGCCGCAGCCGTGTGCGCAGCTCGGCCCTGAAGGTGATGAGCGGGATGATCGCCACCGGAATCGGTCCGAACAGGGTGGTCAGCGCGGACGTGAGGTTGCCGGTCACGGTGCCGGTACCGGCGGACTCGCTCAGCGCACGCGCCTGTGTTTCCAGCCGGGCGGCCCGGTCGAGCACGAGGTCGGTGAGGAAGGCGTCGAAGTCGGCGAAGTGGCGGTGCAGGACGCCTTTGGCGCAGCCCGCCTCGTCGGTGACGGCCCGGCTGGTCAGCCCGTTCGGTCCGTCCCGCAGCAGCACGCGTCCGGCGGCGTCGAACAGCTGCTGCCGCGCGTCGCGAAGGTGCACACCAGTCGGCACTCGCAGATCCTCTCGTGAGCCAGCCCGCCCGCACCGTTGTCGAGTGGGCGGGTGCCCACTAAGGTGGGCGCATGCCCATCCTACCGAGAGAGCAACCGGAACCAGCCCCCGCGAAGCCTCACGAGGCCCGGCGGATCGCCGAGTCGTTCGGCGTGGACGCACCACGCTACGACCAGGCACGGCCCGGCTACCCGGCCGCGCTGGTGACCAGGATCGTCGAAGGGAGCCCCGGCCCCGCCGTCCTCGACATCGGCTGCGGAACCGGCATCGCGGCCCGCCAGTTCCAGGCCGCCGACTGCAGCGTGCTCGGCCTCGAGCCCGACCCCCGGATGGCCGGCTTCGCGCAATCCCGCGGGCTGAACACCGAGGTGGCGACCTTCGAAGCCTGGCAGCCCGCGGGCCGGACGTTCGACGCGGTCATCGCCGCCCAGTCGTGGCACTGGGTGGATCCGTCCACCGGCGCCACGAAGGCGGCCCAGGTGCTGCGCCCAGGAGGACGTCTGGCCATCTTCGGCCACGCGTACGAACCACCCGCCGAAGTGGCCGAACCCTTCGCCGCCGCGTACCGGCGGGCGGCCCCCGACTCCCCGTTCGCCGGCGGACCCGCCCGACGCCCGCTCGCCGTCTACCGGGCGGCCTACGCGAAGATCGCCGACACGATCCGTGAGACCGGACAATTCGACGAACCGGAACAGTGGCAATTCGACTGGGAACAGACCTACACCCGCGACCAGTGGCTGGACCTGCTGCCCACCACCGGCGGCCTCACCGGGCTCCGCCCCGAGCAGCTGACCGCGATCCTGGACGCCGTCAAGGACGCCATCGACTCCCTCGGCGGACGCTTCACGATGCACTACACCACCCTGGCCACGACCGCCGTACACACCGGCACCGGCTGAACCGGCCGCTACCGGGGCGGGCCTTACGACGGCCTACGACGGACGCGCCACCGCGTACTCCAGCTCCTTGGCCGCCGGGTCACCCGGCATCGGCACGGTCTCCCCGGTCGGCACGAACCCGATCCGCCGGTAGACGGCCGCCGCCCGCGGATTGTCCTCGTGCACATACAGCCGTACGCGCTCGATCAACGGCTCACCCAGCGACCACGCCCAGTCCATCCCGGCCCGGAACAGTTCCTCCGCCACCCCCTTGCCCCGCTCCTCGGGCCGTACGAACACCCCGACCACATGGGCTTGATGGACCACCGCCGCCTCACCGAACCGCACCTCGTCCTCCGGCCGCTCGACCAGCACGGTCACCGTCCCCGCCCAGCTGCCGTCGGGCGCCTCGGCGACGAACTGCCGCACCCGGCCCTCGCCCTCCTCCGACCCACCGGCCGTCCGCTCCCGCCAGAAGTCGTCGGAGCGCTCCAGGGCCTGCTCGTACGTCTCCAGGAACGCCACCTGAGCGGCCGGATCCTGCAACGCCGCCAGCCTGAGTTCCTTCGCCGACCGCCACTCGCCGGCCCGCACGGCCCGTATCACGTAGTCCATACAACCGATCCTGACCGGCGCTCCCGCCCCCGCGCAATCGCATTCGGACCCGAAAGCCCCCGCGGCAAAAACGTCGTACCCCGAAAAGCCCCCGCAGCAAGGACGTCGCACCCCGAAAGCCCCGCGGCACCGGCGTCGTACCCCGGTACTACGTCCGCCGCCACGTCCCGCCCCAGGTCCGACGCCCGGCCGCCGCCCGCTCCGTAGCGTCGACCGCATGATCAGGGCCTACGAACTCACCAAACGCTACGGCGACACCACCGTCGTCCACGACCTCGACTTCACGGTCCGCCCCGGCACCGTCACCGGCTTCCTCGGCCCGAACGGCGCAGGCAAATCGACCACCATGCGCATGCTCCTCGGCCTGGACGCCCCCACCCGCGGCCGCTCCACGATCGGCGGACGCGCGTACGCCACCCACAGCGCGCCCCTCACCGAGGTCGGCGCCCTGCTGGAAGCCCGCTCCATCCACCCCGGCCGCACCGCCTTCCACCATCTGATGGCACTCGCCCACACCCACGGCATCCCGCGCAGCCGCGTCGAGCACGTCCTCGACCTGGCCGGGCTGACCGCCGTCGCCGGTAAGCGGGTCAAGGGCTTCTCCCTCGGCATGGGCCAGCGGCTCGGCATCGCCGCGGCCCTGCTCGGAGACCCGGCCACCCTGATCCTGGACGAGCCCGTCAACGGCCTCGACCCGGAAGGCGTGCTCTGGATCCGCAACCTGCTCAAATCCCTCGCGACCCAAGGCCGCACGGTCCTCGTCTCCTCACACCTCATGAGCGAAATGGCGCTCACCGCCGACCACCTCGTCATCATCGGCCGCGGCCGCCTCCTCGCCGACACCACGGTCGCCGACTTCGTCGCCAGGGCGGGAGGCAGCGCGGTCAAGGTCGTCACCCCCCAGGCCTCCGCCCTGCGCGAACTCCTGCGCGGACCCGGCATCGACATCACCGGTCCGAACGGCCCGGGCGCGTTGGAGATCCGCGGCACGGACTCCGCCCACATCGGACGCGTCGCCGCCGCCCACGCCATCCCGCTGTACGAACTAATCCCGCTCGCGGCCTCGCTGGAGCAGGCCTTCATGGACCTCACCCAGGACTCGGTCGAGTTCCGGATCGCCGCCCCCGAACCGACCGGAGCCCTCGCATGACCACCACGACGACCACCCCGCACCCCTACCGCGTCACCCCGGCCCGGGTGCTGCGCTCCGAGTGGCACAAGCTCCGCACCCTGCGCTCCAGCTGGATCACCCTGGGCTCCGCCGTCGCACTGATCCTCGCCGTCGGCATCGTCATGGGCACCACCTACACGTCCGCCGGCGGCGACTCGGACGTCGACACCGTCATCCTGGTCCTCTACGGCACCACCCTCGGCACCCTCTGCACGGTGGTACTGGGCGTCCTCGTCACCGCGGGCGAGTACTCCTCCGGCATGATCCGTGCCTCGCTCACCGCGGTCCCGCGACGCCTCCCGGTCCTGTGGGCCAAGGCGGCCGTCTTCACCATCACCGTCCTCGGCGTCATGCTGGCCGCCTCCCTGCTCACGTTCACCGTCGCGCAGCTCTTCCTCCACGACACGGACCAGGCTGCCGGTCTCACCGACCCCGGCATCCTGCGGGCAGTGGCGGGCAACGCCGTCGGAGCCACCCTCCTCAGCCTCATCGCCCTAGGACTCGGCGCCCTGCTCCGCTCGGTCCCGGGCGCCATCGGCGCCTTCATCGGAGGCGTCATGGTCCTGCCGGAGGTGCTCACCATGCTCCCGTACGACGCCGTCGAAACCGCCGTCCGCTACTTCCCCACCCAGTCAGCCGGCGTGCTGGGTTCCGCGACACCGCTCCCCGACGCCGCTTCCACCGGAGGGGCCCTGACCGCCCTCGTCCTGTGGGCGGCGGCCACCCTGATCGCGGCGGCCGCGCTCCTGCGACGCCGCGACGCATGACGCGGACGGGCCCGCACGCGAGGATGGACGAGTGACGGACGACGACATACACCGGCCACCGGGCGCCTTCCCGCTCACCGGGCACATCCAGCGCCTGTTCCAGCGCGTCCGCGCGTTCGACCGCCGCCGCCCCCTCGTGCGGGACGGACTGCTCACCATGTTCTGGGTCCTGTTCGCCGTCCTCGACGTCTCGTCGGGCGGCTGGCGCACGGTGGCCGTCGACCGGGACGTGCCGACGGCGCTGGTCCTGGCGATGAGCGTGGCCTTCTCCGCCCCGCTGCTGTGGCGCCGCAGCCACCCGCTGGCGGTGCTGCTGTTCATGGCGCCGTTCTCCCTGGCCAACGCGTGGACGGGGGCGGTCCTCCAGGCCGCCTTCCTCCAAGAGATCGTCGTCTTCAACGTCGCGGTCAGGCAGCCGATGCGCGCCCTGGCATGGTCGGGCGCGATCGTGCTCGCCCCGCTCGTCATCGGCTCGGGTCACTTCCCGGACGACTGGGACCGGATCGTCCTCCCTCACCTGTACACCTTCGCGTTCGCCGCCCTGGCCGGCATCCTGGTGCGTACGCGCAAGGAGTACACGGAGGCCCTCGTCGACCGGGCGGACCGACTCGAACGCGAACGCGACCAGCAGACCCAGCTGGCGGCGGCCGCCGAACGGACCCGGATCGCCCGGGAGATGCACGACATCATCGGCCACAACCTCTCCGTGATCACGGGCCTCGCGGACGGCGGCGCCTACGCCGCGGCCAAGAACCCGGAACGGGCCGCCCAGGCCCTGGACGCCATCGGCACCACCAGCCGCCAGGCCCTCACCGAACTCCGCCGCCTGCTGGGCGTCCTGCGCGACCACCCGGACCCGGCCGACCGCACCCCGCAACCCACCCTCGACGACATCGACGCCCTCCTGGACGGCGTACGCAGCGCAGGCCTCCCCGTACGCCTGCACCGCCACGGCACACCCCCGGCCGTCCCGCTCACCCCCGGCAGGCAACTCACGGTGTACCGAGTGCTGCAGGAGTCACTGACCAACACGCTGAAGCACGCCGGCACCGACCATCCTCTGGCCGCCGACGTCACTCTGACGTACCGTCCGACAGAACTGGAGGCCCTGATCACGGACAACGGCACCCCCAGCCCCACCACCCGCCCGCTCGACGGCAGCGGTCAGGGCATCACGGGCATGCGCGAACGCGCCTCCCTGTACGACGGCACACTCGAAGCCGGCCGGCCGCCCACCGCCTCGGGCTGGCAGGTGCGGCTCCGACTCCCCCTGGAGGACTCCCCCTCGTGACGACCGTGCTCATCGCGGACGACCAGCCGATGCAACGCTTCGGATTCCGCATGCTGCTGGAGAGCCAGGACGACATGACGGTCATCGGCGAAGCCGCCAACGGCCACGAAGCCCTCCAGCTCGTCGCCCAACACCAGCCGGACGTCGCCCTGATGGACATCCGCATGCCTCTGCTCGACGGCATCGAGGCAACCCGACGCATCATCAGGACCGGCTCCCGCACCCGCGTCCTCATCATCACCACGTTCGACCTGGACCGCTATGCGTACGACGGTCTGCGCGCCGGCGCCAGCGGCTTCCTGATCAAGGACGCGCTCCCGGAGGAGCTCCTTTCCGGAATCCGTGCCGTGGCCTGCGGCGACGCGGTAGTCGCCCCGAGCCTGACCCGTCGCCTCCTCGACGCATACGTACAACACCTGCCGCCCACCCCCGGCGGACCCGCGACCCCGGACGCACGGATCGCGAAACTCACCGACCGGGAACGGGAAATCCTCACCGTCATCGGCCGCGGCTGGACCAATTGGGAAATCGCCGAACGCTTCCACCTGGCCGAGTCGACCGTGAAGACCCACGTCTCGCGCATCCTCGCGAAAACGGGAGCCCGGGATCGCGTGCAGGCGGTCATCCTGGCGTACGACACCCACCTGGTCACGGCGGGCTGAGAAAACCCTGTAAACGCAGAAAAGCCCCGTGCCACAAGGGCACGGGGCTTAACTATCAAAAGGAGTTCGGCGGCGTCCTACTCTCCCACAGGGTCCCCCCTGCAGTA